>JBBCGZ010000018.1:0-318148 GCA_037200305.1 Bacteroidota bacterium | reverse complement strand
CCATCCACCGAGGTGAACAATCGAGTTTTCGTTATCAGGATATCAGCAGCCTCTTTTAAGCTGCGTCAGATAATTTATCCTCTTTGATACGGTTTGACCTTACTTCTTTCGATTGGAGATCAAACCATTTTACTTCTACCAGGTTGGACTTAAGGTACTTCAGCACTTCCATTACCTTTCCATCGATCTTGCTGCGTACTCTCTGTCCCTTCTTAAACAACCTTCTCATAAATGAACTACTAGTAAAATAAACTACTACCACTAATTACGATTTCTACATTCGCATAGCATAAATATACTCACGGGGATAATCTTCGTAAACACCTGCAAACAGAATAGTTTCGCCCGATTTCTTACGTTTTATCAGCTCATTGGCCTCTTTTGCTGATTTTACCGGAGTATTATCAATACTTGTAATAATAAATCCTTCTTTCATATCGGTGTATTTGGCAACCTTACCGTTCGCCAGATCCGACACTTTTACGCCATGATCCAGGTCGAGTTGCTTCAATTCCTTCGCATCGAGGTCTTCGAGATTGAGGCCTAAAGAAACCGTATTGACTTCTTTAGCTACCTCTTTCGTCACAGCATCCACGTTTCCTGCTTTGTTGCGGAGCGTGATCGGGAATGTCATCTTCTTACCGTTCCTGTCCACAACTGCCGCAACTTTGTCACCAGGACGCTTGCGACCAATGTATTCGATGAGCGCAGTGCTGCTGCGGATATCATGGTCATCGAGTTTCACAATAACGTCGCCTTCCTTGATACCGGCAGCTTCGGCAGCAGTCTTACCACCTTCAGCAAAACCAGACACATAAGCGCCATCTTCAACTTTCAGATCTTTGAGTTTAGCAAGGTCGTAGCTTACAGTAACAACCTGCACACCTAACCATCCACGCTGAACGGTGCCATAACCAATGAGATCTTCAACGATCTTGCTTACGATATTCGAAGGAACTGCGAATCCATAACCGGCATAAGCGCCAGTTGTACTCGCGATTGCTGTGTTGATACCGATCAGTCCACCTTCAACATTCACAAGCGCACCACCGCTATTGCCAGGATTGATCGCTGCGTCTGTCTGGATGAATGACTCAATGGCTGTACGTTGATTTTGTTGTGCAGAAGAATTACTTCCTATGATACCGATGTTACGGCCTTTGGCGCTAATGATACCTGCAGTTACAGTTGAATTCAGGTTGAAGGGATTTCCAACGGCAAGCACCCACTCGCCTACTTTCGACTGATCTGAATCTACAAATGCAAGCGAAGGCAGATTCTTCTGATCGATCTTGAGTACGGCGAGATCTGTATCGGGGTCTGTACCTACTACTTCAGCAGGATATGTCCTGTTGTTCGACAATGTAACTTCTACTTTGTCGGCATCTGCCACTACGTGATTGTTTGTAACTATATAACCATCGGCGTTGATGATAACACCGGAGCCTGCGCTCATACTCGGTCCTTGTTGTTGTCCGCGGCCCTGGGGACCGAAGAAGAACTCGAGCGGATCTAGTTGTTGCTGATCTTTTTGGGAGTTGCGACCGCTCATCGTAGACCTGATGTGTACTACGGCTGCGGTAACTTTTTCTGCGGTGACTGTGAAGTCGAGAGGCACAATCTCACCTTTTTCATTTTTCTTGTAACCTACCTGTGTGATGGGCACATTATTTACATGCTCTATGCGGACTCCTTCATTGCCGTCATGTTTCCATCCACCGGTGATGCCTATAGTAAGGGCGCTTCCCATTACCGCGGCTAGCATTAGTGATGCGAACTTTCTCATTTCTCTATCCTCATTTAGTTTTTCTTATTGATCTCTTATGCAAAACGTAAACCACTGCGAGGTGGTATGAAATTTTGTCAGTCCACCTTCACTGAAGCTACAGTGGACGCAGTGTATTAACTACGAAACTCTTCGGAGTTTAGTTTCTGAAAAGGCGTATTTTTGCGCTCTCGAATGGAAATTAAGGGTAAAATAATACTTAAAAGGGGTAAAGAGCAGTCAGTCCAGCGACGACATCCGTGGCTCTTTTCTGGTGCTATCGACAAAACCGAGGGCACGATAACGGACGGCGATTGGGTCTCAGTGACCGACGCCGGCGGAAAGGTCCTGGGTTACGGTCATCATCAAAAAGGAAGCATTACTGTCCGATTGCTATCATTTGATAAGGATGTTCCACTCAATAACTTCTACACAACAAAAATCTCAATCGCCGCCCGACAGCGTGCTAACATCAACATTCAGTCGACCACGACAAATGCATACCGGTTGATACATGGTGAAGGCGATGGTCTTCCTGGCTTGATCGTAGACATGTACAATGGTGTTGCGGTAGTACAGGCGCATTCACACGGCATGCACAGCGATCGCATTAAGATCGCGGAAGCGATCAAGAATGTATTCGACGAAAGTGTGAACGCAGTTTTTTACAAGAATCAATTAGGCGGAAACACTCGTGGGGAATATTTATTAGGGATGAGTGTTGTTCCACACACTATGCTGGAACATAATCACAAGTTTCTTGTCGATTGGGAAGAAGGACAAAAGACAGGATTCTTCCTCGATCAGCGTGAGAACAGGATGTTGCTTGGAACTTATGCGATGAATCGCACCGTACTGAATACATTCTGTTACACTGGTGGATTTTCCGTGTATGCAGCACAAGCCGGTGCGGCGCTCGTTCACTCCGTTGATGCATCGGAGCGTGCGATCGAGATGACACGAAAGAATCTCACATTGAATGGATTCGATCCTTCGCAACACGAATGCTTCACCGACGATACATTTGATTTTCTGAAGGGCAAAGAAGAAGAATATGACCTGATCATCCTGGATCCGCCTGCGTTTGCGAAGCATAAAGATTCAAAACACCAGGCGATGAAAGGATATCAGCGATTGAATCTTGAAGCCATCAAAAAAATAAAAAGTGGCGGAATAATCTTTACGTTCTCGTGTTCGCAAGTTGTAGACCGTCAACTTTTCTACGACACAGTTGTATCCTCCGCAATTCAATCGGGAAGAGAGATCAAAGTTTTACAACATTTGAGTCAACCAGCAGATCATCCCGTTTCTATCTACCACAGAGAAGGTGAATATCTCAAAGGACTTGTGCTGTACGTAAGTTAGGCACTGTCGTCTGTCTGAATTTAGAATTTATTAACAAGTCAGTCACTTTAAAAAAGTATTTTAGGGGCCCGATTTTTTTACCCTCAATGAAATCCTTCACCATTGCACTATTGCTTGTAATTACTTTTTCTGCAATAGCTCAGAACAAGCCCGGAACACAAGTACATATTAAGAGAGCACAAGGAGAGATAACACTCGATGGTGTGATCGACGAAGCCGACTGGGCCAAGGCAGACATCGCCGGTAATTGGTTCATGAACTATCCCGTGGATAGCGCAGCAGCACCGGTTCAGACGGAGGCGCGGCTTACATTTAACGATCATTTTCTCTACGTATCGTTCGTGTGCTACGACGACAAGTCTCGCGACGTAATCAATTCGCTTCGACGCGACTTCGACTACGAAAGGAACGACAACGTAGGCATGAACATCGGTCCATACAACGACCGCCTGAACGGATTCTTCTTCGTTCTTACACCTGCCGGAGTTCAAATGGAAGGAACGATAGCGACCGGCGGCGCCAGCGACGACTCATGGAATATCTTCTGGGACAACAAGTGGTATTCGAAAGTTGTAAAATATGAAGATCGTTGGGTGTGCGAAGCAGCAATTCCTTTCAAGAGCTTCAGGTATAAGAGTGGCATTCGTGAATGGAATATTTCATTCGACCGGCTTGATAAAAAAAGAAATCATAAGTCAGCGTGGATACACACGCCCATTCAATTTCCGACAGGTTCATTCGCATACTCCGGTCAGCTAGTGTGGGACGACCCGGTGCCGCCGGCACGTACAAACATATCTCTTATTCCATTTGTAGCTGGACGTCTTTCGCAAGACAAGGAAGTAACGCCCGCGCAAAAAGATTCGGAGCTACAAGTTGGCTTCGACGCCAAGGTGAGTGTCACCCTTCATTGAATTTGGATCTCACGGTGAATCCCGACTTCTCGCAAGTTGAAGTCGACCAACAGGTGATCAACCTTACTCGTTTCGAGTTTCTTTATCCGGAACGAAGAACATTCTTTTTGGAGAACAGCGACCTGATGGCGCAGGCCGGCTTTCCCCCGGCACGCACATTCTTCTCGCGACGAATCGGGTTGGTGAAAGGCAATGATGGATTGTATGTGCGTGTGCCGATACAATACGGTGCACGATTGAGCGGATCTATCAATCCCAAGTGGCGCATGAACGTAATGAACATGCAGACAGGAGAAAAACTTTCGATGGGATTGCCAGCACAGAACTACTCTGTCGCCACTATCCAAAGAAATTTTTGGAAGCAGTCGAACTTCGCATTGACGTATGCTGATAAGGAATCGATAGGTGTTGGTGCTGCCGACTCCATGAAATATTTCAATGAAAGTATTTTCCTGAAGAGCCAGACGGATCCGAATCGTATCGTCAATAAATACAATCGCGTGTTGACTGCCGACCTCGAGTTACTGAGTATCGACAATAAATGGAGCTTGAGTGGTTATGCTTCGAAAGTGTTCGACCCATTGAAAAGTGATAAGACAGGATCTGGAGGTTTGTTCGGTTCTTACAACGCCCGCAAGTTTAATTTGGGCATGGGAAGTTATCTCATCGACAAGAATTACAACGCGGAGATGGGATATGTTCCGAGCTACGGAGTTTATCCGGGTATGATCAGCTTCCCGGTAACGGCGGTTTACAGAATATTCCCGATCGATAGAAAGGTGGCGATGATGGGTCCGAGTCTCAATGTTCAGAATACTTATCTGCCGACTGGAACACTGACTGATAGAGCGTACACAGCAGCTTACGAATGGAGGTTACTGAATACAACACAGATAAAAGTATCTTATAACTACGTGTACCAGAGAATGACGAATACGTTCAGCCCGGTCGATGCCGAGAAGTATACCAATTTCAAAGCTGGCGAAGTATATGATTGGAGCAACTTGATGATCACGCTGCAGAGCAACGTTCGAAAGCTGGTGAACACCACATTCCAAAGTAGCTACGGTGGATTTTATAATGGCACGAATCTCAACTTCACGGGTCAGTTGAACTATCGCTACCAGCCTTATGGAAACATTTCGATGCGGGTAGACTACAATGACGTGAGATTAAAGGAAGGTTACGGAAAAGAGAAGTTGTTCCTGGTGGGGCCGCGTCTCGACTTAACGTTTACGCAAAAGTTGTTCCTGACAACCTATGTGCAGTACAACAACCTGTTGGATAACGTGAATTTGAATGCCCGTTTCCAATGGAGATATAGGCCTGCATCCGATTTCTTCATCGTTTACACAGAGAATTATCTTCCTTCGACATTTGGCAGTAAGAATAGGGCGTTAGTGTTTAAATTTACGTACTGGTTCAACCTGTAAGGGCGCGAAGGTTTCACGCAAAGAGCGCAGAGGTTTCGCAAAGGGCGCAAAGTAATTTTGTCTTTCTTCGCGGACTTTGCGAGACCTTCCGCGAACTTTGCGTGAAATGCATTTCCCCATGCGTCTGATAGCACTCACATTTTTAATCATCCTGTGCTTCGGCGCAAACGCCCAAACGAAGAAGCCTGTTACCAAAAAGATCCAAACGAAACCGAAAGTTGTTCCCAAGGTTATTCCCCCACCTGTTGATGGATTTTGGTTGGTGACGAAGGTGACTGTCGGTAGCAGGGAGATCACGCCGGTTGCGAGGTGGTTCAAGCTCGACCAGGGCAAACAGGTATCGGGTAACGGATGGGTGCAACATTCTTTCGGTACTTATAAATTCGATAAGACGAAATCAGAACTGTTATTTGTCACGACCAATGAACCCGAAGATGAGTACGGAACATTCAAGGTTGTGAGAACTGGGCCATTGATGACGTGGACCCGGAAAGAAGAAAATGAGTTAGTAGTTGTTGAGCTGAAACCGATCACGGAGGTTCCGATGAGTCCGGCAGACCAGGTGAAAGGATTATGGGTTCTTAATTCGGATCAAAAAAGTTTTCTTTTTATCAGGTGGGATCATCAATATGTAAAGCAGATCAATGCTCACGAAAGAATTTCGGGTTACTGGTTCTTTGACGAGCTTCGCCCGGAAATCACATTCATCACTGAAAATCAGGAGCAGGAGAAATGGACTGTGACAATCGAAGATCAGAAGCTGATCTTAACTATGAAAGACGTAACTCTTACGTACTCGAGGGCTACAGAATTTCCGAAATAACTCTCACTATCCCGTAAATGCTCACCATAAAGATCGACACGATGCTGATCCAGAAAGTTGTCGTGTAGAGTGAACCTGAAGGAAGTAGTTGTACCTGTCCATATTTAAAGTGGATGGCTCCGATCATCACAACAAACAACATCAGTGAGCCGATCAAACCTCCGAAGAGAACCATCAATACCGGCAACGCGATAAACAAATATGTAACGACCCAACAAGCCGGGAAAACCCATGCGAGTATTTTGATCACTCTTCTTCGTTTGTCGAGGTCGTTAAACTGAAGCCAGCCTAGCTGACCAAAAATGTCGGGGAATATGCGGGTCCAGGCGCCGGCCGTTGAGAACACTGCTCCGAACAACACAAAGAATCCACCAACGAGGTATGCGGTTTTAATACCAGGACCTAACGAAACGGTGTAGATAGCAGCGAGTGCTTCGATCACTTCGTTGCCAACTGGAACGTCGCCCTTTCCATAAAGTACAGCTGCACCCAATAAATAAAACGCTACTGTAACAAGTGTGTAGATGATCATAGCAACGGTGGCGTCGAGGAACATTACTTTGATCCAACCCTCGGCGCGACGCTTCCATGCTTCGGAATTATCACGCGGGCCAGTGTACGAAGCATAACCTTTTTCAAGACACCAGTACGTGTAAGCGATGATCTCGTCGGCGGCGACACCAGTAATTCCGAAAGCGCCGATGGCATACGGAAGAACTTCTGACGGAATGTGAAGTCTCTGCTGATCGAGAACAGACAACAGCGTAAAACCAAACGGTGTAAACTGAAGAGAGATCAACGAAGTGAACGTCAGCACCGTGAATGTGCAAATGACCAACAGTGCAATCTTCTCTATGATCCGGTACTTACCATTGTAGATGATTGTCGCTATAGTACTTCCCATGATAACGGCCCATACGGCAATGGGTACACCCGGAAATAACATGTTTAATATCACAACGGCGCCGCCCAGCATGCCACCCAGTTGAACGATCTTTAATGCGATCAATACAAACAAGGTCCAAACGGCCCAACGATTTGGTCCGCGCAGACTTGATAGTGCTTGCATGCACCGCTCGCCGGTGAGTACGGTATGTTTTCCAAACTCGAGTTGAACGGTAACTTTCGCGAGGCAACTGAAGATGATAACCCACAGTGCTACGAAGCCTGCCTTAGCACCGAGAATAGTTGTTGCAATTAATTCACCTGATCCAACGATCGATGCAGAGAGAATAAAACCAGGGCCAAGGAATCTAAAGCGAGACAATAAAGTTGTTGGTGGTTCCTTTATCGTGCTCTCGGAAATTACATAAGGGTCATTCATTCTTTTGCTGAAACAGGCGGTGGTCCGTCAGGAATATAAGCCTTAAAAACATGTCCTCCTCTCCGCTGTTCAAACTCCGCACGTATATCTTTTCTGAGTTGTTCGTTCTCAAACATATCGACCATCGTCATCGCGAGTGCTTTCGAAGCGAGTATCATTCCTTTGTGACCGATAGACATTCCGCCACACGCAACAACCGACCATCCATGCCATGCAGTGTTCGCCGGCGCCGTAGTTGCTACTAGTGAGATCTCAGGCACGATCCAACTGATATCGGCAACGTCTGTTGAACCACCTTGCGGATCCTCTTTGGTTTCTTTCAAAGGATGAATGGTGCCATCGAGGCCTGTTTGATTTCCACCCTGAACCTCCTGTATCTTTTTCGCGAAGGCGATCTCTTCTGCTGTGTATGTTATTGGTCCGAGTGTCTCCAGATTTTTTTGCAACGCCTGCGCTCCTTTGATATTCACCAGTGTTTCGTAGTCGCCCGTTTGCACAATTACTTTGCTTTCGACACCCGCGATCATTGCAGCGCCTTGTGCGATCTCTTTTACGCGCGTGAATACTTCTTCAACTCCCGAGCGTTTGCTGTCGCGAACCCACATCCAGACTTTCGCATATTCGGGAACAACATTCGGAACATCGCCGCCTGCTTTTATCGCATAATGCATTCGAACAGTGGGATGAACGTGCTCACGCAACAAGTTCACACCATTTGTAAATGATTCGAGACCATCAACAGCACTACGGCCATTCCATGGATCTGCGGCTGCATGCGCTGCTTTACCCCTGAACTCAACAATGAAGTCGACCATCGCCTGTGAGCTTTGCGTGCTCGCAGCAATCTCTGTATCGGGATGCCAATCGAAACAAACATCGAGGTCGCTGAAGAGACCTTCGCGGGCCATATAAATTTTACCGCCGACAGCTTCTTCGGCAGGTGTTCCGTAAAAGCGAACGGTTCCTTTCAACTTGCCGGCCTGTATCAGTTCTTTAATTGCTATCGCGGCTCCCAGACTTCCAACGCCGAAAAGATTATGTCCACAACCATGACCCGCCGCGCCGTCGACTAAGGGTTCACGGGTTGTTTGGGCTTTCTGGGAAATCCCCGGAAGGGCATCGTATTCACCCATAATTCCGACAACAGGCTTTCCGGAGCCAAATTCTGCGGTAAAGGCGGTGGGTAATCCCGCAACACCCCTTGTGACTTTAAAACCCTGCGCCTCGGCATAGTCGGCCAGCACCTTCGACGACTGGTATTCCTTTAAAGCGGGTTCGGCGAAAGCCCAAACCTGGTCACTGAGCTTTGTGAGGTCTAACTGGTGTTTTTCGACTGATTGCTCCACAAGGGCCTTATTCGGGCTTGTTTTTTGTTTTTGGGCCGTCGCAATGCAAACTGTTAAGCACAATGCTGCACTGAAAATGTATCTCATAGGGGAAGTCGCGTTTCGGGTGTCTGGAGAAATGAAGATATGCATTTCCAACCAAAGGGGTCGGAAGCGTGTCTAAGGATAGGAGTACGCTCAGTGGTAAGGACCCCGGAATAAATCCGGGGCAAGCTTTCAAGGGTTAGGTGAGTGTTTGGGGATAAGTGGTGTTAGAGTCGTGCACTCATCTAAACCCTGAGAAGTTGCCCTGTCGAATGGACGTCAACTAAAGAAAAGAGTATGAAAAGGAATGCGTTTTGGATTTTTCTTGGAGTGGTTACGGTGATCGTCATTATTTTCAATACCACTTCTATTGTTTGATGAACTTGATGCGGCGAGTTGTTTGTGAATCTTTAATAATCACGAAGTAAATACCCGCCGCCAACGTTGACACGTCGATGACCGTTTCGTTCTCCCCAGTTAGTTGAGTTATTCTCTCTCTTCCCGCCACATCCGTGATCCTGATGTGTGCTTTTGACTGACATCTTATCGTAATATTCTTCTCTGCCGGATTTGGAAAAACAACAACGTCTGTTGGTTCGTCCTCAAGTCCTGTGATGTCGCCCACGCTAACAGAATTTGAATATCCATCAACACAACCGTCTACGTTCGCGATGACCTGGTAATTACCGGGATCGTGAACCTTGTAAGACTGACCTGTGAAGTCGATCACTTTGCTGTCGCGTACCCAAACATTGTGAGCGACGGACGATGTGAGTATCGTTTCACCGTTAACAATCGCCTGCCTGAGTACCGGGGGATCAGGCAAAATGCAGAACGTTGCCGACACGGGATCGGCTGCTGCATAAATTCCGTCGCCGGCCTGCTCGGCAGTAATCGTTGCTTTACCAGCATCGATCATTGTAACTGCATTATCGTTGAGCCTGATCTGTCCAACCGTGCCTTGCACGATCCGGAATGTAACGGGAAGTCCTGATGTACTGGTGAGAGGTGTAAGTGTGAAGCTATCTTCAGACAGTTGGTGATCGATTATGAAGAAGAATCCATTAATCTTTTGCGTCTGTTTGATCACCGTAAATTTCATTCTTAAGGAAATTGCGGGAAAATATTCTTCGTCGCCGTCCTGGCTTAGGTTGATTTGTGCCGGACCGGCCTTATGTACTGTGATGATGCCATCAGTCGTTATCGAAGCAACAGATGGGTCGATCGATGCGAATGTGACTGTCAGATCGGAACTTGCAGAAGCAACGAACTGAAATGGTGGAGCGTCAGCACGTTTATCGCCTACCTGGGTGAACGTGATCGTCTGCTTTTCTTTTGTTGATTCGAAACTTTGTGAGGCGGCGATTGCAGGTTCATAGAAATCATTTCCCAACTGATAGGCTGTGAACGTTACAGTTCCGATTTGAAATATTTCTACTTGTCCATTGTCGTGCATAGTGGCGATGCTTTCATCGGACGAGGTGTAGGTCAAAGGCAAACCGGAAGTTGCAGTAGCTGTTGAATGAACATTGGTTGATTTGAATCCGGCAGATGGTATCGGGGGAAATGTAATTGACTGTGCCTTTTTGTTGATGGTTAGATCCAGTGTTGCGGGAGCGGCAGCATTGAATTTGCCGTTACCGGGTTGCGTGGCTGTTATCGTGAAGTTGCCGGGCTTCAATATTGTAATCACACTAGTTGAAGAAATGGTTGCTACCGTAACATCGGAAGATGAAAAGTTTGGTGTAATGCCGGATGTGTTGGTGAAGTGCAATGTGAATGGAGGATCAAACACAAATCTGTCGATACCATCACTGAGGAGTGTGATGACCTGGTCTGCTTTCGTTGCTAGGAGATCATGTGATACGGGAGTTGCCGGATCGTAGGTAGCGTTTCCATTTTGACTTGCTGTTATCGTAACTGTGCCTGCCTTCTTTATTCTTACTTGTCCGCTTTGATCGATGGTGGCGATGGTTGGATCGGAAGATGAATAGCTTAGGGTAAGATTGGAACTGGATCGGGCGGATACGTAGAAAATGGAATCGACACACGAGTGCGGATCGATATCATCGAACGTTATTGTTTGCGATAGCTTTTGTGCGTTGCAAATGCCTCCAATCAACAAAAATACCGCGCAGAATCTCAGTGTCAACCACATAACGGAATGCCCGACTAAGATACGCTTTGCTTATCGTTTTATAAACCTCAGGTGATGGGCTTGTTGCTGATCTTTTATAACCACGAAATACAAGCCTGTAGCGAATGAGGTCACGTCGACGAGAGTTTCTTTGTTTGTTGTTAGCTGGTTGAACTGTTCCCTTCCCGAAACATCCATGATCCTGATGTTTGATTGTGGTTGTGCTGTAATCGTGATCTTGTTCTCTGCAGGATTGGGGAATATTTTTATTGAAGTATTGTTCTCATCATAAAGTCCGAGAATAGTAAGATTGATCGCATTTGAGGCATCGCTCTGACATCCGTCGATCGAAGTTATGGCCTTGTACAAACCGCTTTCTGTTGGCCTTATGGTTTTGCCAGTAAGGGACGTTGGCTGATCATTCAAAAACCATTGATTATTATCCACTGACGAAGTGACTGTTGTGCCACTGACGGTTAATGTTGGTGCGTTTGGATTAATACAAACTATTTGACTCACGCCGGCTGCCGGGTAAAATCCGCTGTCACCATCCTGGTGTGCGACGATCGTTACCTTTCCGGCGGCAGTCATTGTCGCGACGTTGCCAGCTATCGTAATACGACCCGTTCCTGTATCGGAGCTGGTAAAAGTTACCGGAAGGTTCGACGATGCGGTGGCGTTGATGGTGAATGTTACATCACTTAGGTTCTGTGCTTCTATTGAATTGAATGTTATAGTTTGAGCCTGGTTTTGTGGAAGGGCTATCTTGAAAAGTTCGCGACCGTAAGTCGGATCCTTCATCAAAAAATAGACATGCTCGTCGATGATGTACATTTCGCTATCCGGTGTTGCGTTACCAATGACGGTTGTTGTTTCTTGTGCTCCGAGAGAAGCATAGATCTTTCCATTAGAATGAAACACGACCATCTCTCCGCTCGATACATATGGTCCTGGCCATGTCTCGCCCAAGTCGATTGGTGCAACCTTTTTTAATCCTTGTGGTGTGCCATCGGTTACCCAAAGCTCACTTTCTGTTACGAAGTATAATTTTGATGCAGTGGTCATCCATGAGATGATAGCTTGTCCCTGGTACGGAGCATCTGCAAACTTGGATGTTCCTTCTTGCGTACCGTCCGTCGTCCATAGTTCAGATGTTTGACCAACTATTGGTTCGACCAAAAACATTGCTTTGTCATTCAATAAACCTATTGGAAGAACGGTGCACTCTTTCAATGGCTTCGTTCCGTCAACGGTGCCATCAGTAGTCCATATATGTGCACCGGTAAGTACTCCATAGTTGCCCTCTGCTGAAAACGCCAGGAAGACAACATGATCGCCAACCTTTGTGAAATAGTTGGAAAATGACATGCCGGTCGGATTAATGTCGTTCAATTGAAACGTTCCTGCATCGGTTCCGTCTGTCACCCAAGGCTCGTTCTCGCTATCGGTGACCTGAGCTTTGAAAATCAGTTTGTCGTTCAAAACCGCGCTCTGTTCCCAAATATTAGAATCCGTCGAGCCCCATCCGGATTCGATGTTCTTCGTGACGTTAAACTCATCCGTTGTCGGATTTGCTCTGAATAACTGACTCGGGCCTCCTTTTTGAGCATAGAAGTAAGCATTATCTCCAGCTGAACGAGCATGATTCGGGTATCCACCAGTAATGGCGTTGTTTAACGGCCCTGCCAGAGTAGACGTGATTTTTGTGGTGAGATCGGTCTTCAAGATCGACTTGAAGTCATCGCTAACAGCAACGACGGAGTTACCAACAGGAGCATACACGCTGTATAGAAACTGAGTATTGTTCACGAGCCCGGTGCCTGCTTCGGTACCATCACTTTCCCATAGGTTGCTGTACAGGGGATTATTGCCATCGACGCCTGCGAAGAAATACAGCTTATCATTATGCAAATAGAGATCTCCTATTCCCGGATCGCCGGTTGAGTTGTTAATGTCCTTAATCAACGAGGTTCCCCCGGTTGTACCATCCGACTTCCAAAGCTCATAACCATGAACACCATCGTTCGCTATGAAAAACACGTTGCCCCCAAGAACCGCAGGGGCGCCGGCGTCCGAGCTTCCGTCACCTTCATTGATATCCTTCAATAAATTGAGTCCGTCTGTTGTTCCATCGAGGTAATAAAATTTCATTGCCGAGACCTGGTGCATCAACAGTGTACAATAAGTTGTTTCCAGCGACGTCCAGGAATGTTATGTCACTCGCCACAGGTGCAGCGACAGAATGCTGGTTAATATAATTAAGGTCCGTACGTATGATCAGAGACTTGTCCCCCACGTCGGCCTCTTTCATATTGAAATAGAGCTTATCCGAAAAGGCTCTCACATCATGTGCTTCAAAACCGTCGAAGATCTTTGACGTTCCGGCCGCAGTGCCATCCGTTACCCAAGTAGCACTTGGGCTCGCCATACCAATGAATAGTTTACCATTTATAGAGTTCGGTATAATCCACGCGTTCGGCGTTGCTGAACCTGGAAGTAGATCGTACAACAGAGTTGTTCCGACGGCTGTGCCATCGCTTACCCATGGCTCCTCTCCGTGTGTGTCGTCTTTGGCCATGAACACAACCTTGTCGCCAAGCGGAAAGGGATACAGCCGTATGTTCGGAGCCGTGAATTGTTTCACCATTGTTATGGTAGTTCCGTCGTACGCCCAGAGGTCGATACCTAAGGAAGCAAATCCAACCGTTGCGATATGGTTAACCACAACGAAAGCGTAATTATTGGCGACCACAACGCTTATGTCGAGGTATTCGCCTGGACCATAGGTGAACTCTTTTATTAAAGTCTGATTGTTGAGGTTAGCATCAGCAAGAATTAGCCGGGGTAAATATCTAAGGATGAGTTTATCCTGGAATGGGATTACTTCTTCGAAGATACCCGGTACCTCTCCCGTTCCCTCGGCGGTACCATCCGAGCGATAAGAAATGTTCGAACTATAATACAACTCGTTGTTTTGACACGCCATTCTTGCCCCGAGATGAGCCCCATCGCCCACGCCTGGGTCAGTATCTTTCACGAGTTGCGTTCCGGCAGCAGTACCATCGCTTCGCCAGAGCTCTCTCCCGTGGGTGCCATCATTCCCGATAAAATAGACGAAGCCTCCACACACAAGACATGACTCTTCATCAGAAGAGGCGACGACAAGTGAGCCGGGCGAGCTATTGATATCTTTTACAAGCTCTTGTGCATAGCCAAAGGTCGCAACAAGCAATAAGCTCGGGATGAGACTGGTTTTGAGGCGCATAAGTACAAGGTACGTCAGTTTTTGTACAGACAACTTGGCCCTATACCCCTTAACTTTGCGTTCATTAATGGATTGGATCAAGGTATTCGAAAACTCTACAGCAGCTCGTAACGTGCTCGCCAACGACCGGCCACAGTTGGTTATCATTGGCAGCAAAAGAATATGCCTGGTGCTGCACGGTGCAAACCTTCTTGCCATCGAAGACAAATGTTCGCACAACGGAGAGTCTCTCAGTAAAGGCACAGTGAATTATATCGGCGAGGTAATTTGTCCATGGCACGGATATAGATTTAATTTAAAAACTGGTCGTGAATCAGGCGAACGGTCGCATGATCTCGTTATCTACCCGATCAAAGAAAGTGAGGAAGGTGTTTTTATTGGAATATGAAAGAGAGGATTAGCTTGTTGATTTTTTTAATGTTAGTTACTGCGGCTACCTATGCACAAGAGGAGCGCCTCATTAACGTATTGAAGCCTGCGGAGACCGCTCCCGAAAATCTTCTTTCATCAAGATCAGCCGTTCTGTTTGATAATTCCTACAAGCAAGAAGAGTTGAACAGAGTCCAGGCTGCGTTTCAACAGATCGGCATCGATGCGGATTTCTATTTCGACGCCGAGAAAGTACTCTCGGGTATCGACAACCGAACGCGCTTACGCAACGTACTTCACAACACGCGAAGTGAAGTTTCTCTTATTCCTCACGAAGAGCACCGAGGGCTTTATCTTTCACGCAACAGAATTCAACAACACGATGCAATTCGTTACCGCCGGACAAATCGCGTGGAAAGTTTCCGACCGGCGACTTGACGATATGCTCGGAAGGATCTATCGCGACTCATGGCTTCGCGAAAAGAAACAGAACTTCCTGATCAACGACATTCCCGAGATGGACATCAGCGTTCCAATCATTACGGGTACACGTGCCGAACGTTACCCACTCGATCTGAAGATCGATAAGATCGCGATTCAGAAAGTTGCTGACCCGTCAGTGCAAACGGAGATCGATACTCTTCTGAAAAAGTATTATCCATTCCCGGAAAAATATAAAGCGGTAGATATTCCCGCCGACGATAAAGATCTTGTGAAGCAGGGATTCCAGTTCGTGATGGTGTATGTGAAACTGAGTGGCCGTTCGGCGCACGAAATTCTCGGCTACGATATGAATAAAGGATTCGCTACAGCATATGGCTCCGTAACGTATTCAGATGGAACAGCACAGGTGAAAACGATCTCCGCGGAGACGCCTGTTTATAAATTTTACATCAAACATCTCCGATCAGGAAATGTTTTCTTAGGCACCAAATGGGATACTGATGAAGACCTGGTACAGTCAATGAAAAATCATCTTATGCAATTTCGTACCGAATTAAAAATGAATTGATCTATGTCGTGGCTCTATCTCGTAATCGCAGGTTTGTTCGAAGTTGGCTTTACAACAAGTCTTAAGCTTTCAAACAATTTTTCCGTTGGCAAATGGACTGCCGCATTCTTCGTTTGCATTTCACTGAGCTTTTATTTTCTGAACGAGGCAACAAAAACTATCCCGATGGGAACAGCATATGCCGTATGGACAGGCATTGGCGCTGTAGGAACAGTTATAATTGGAATGATCTTTTTTAACGAACCGACTTATTTTTCGCGGGTGTTTTTTATCGTGCTACTGATCGGGTCAATTATCGGTTTGAAGTTCGTTTCCTGAGAGCGATTGCGATCGCAATGATGAACAGCAAGATCCAAAAGCCGCTATGGCTGTGGTGATGCCAATGCAAGTCACCCCAATGATCGTCCCATCCGAAAACGCCCCCGATGATCGAGCCGATCAATCCGAATATGCCGCCGATAATTCCACCGATCAGACCAAACAGTCCTCCGATCAATCCGAAGATCAGTCCGAAGAGTCCACCAGCCAAACCAATCCAGATAGGGAATGTGAATACGATGATTACCAGGAGCACAATGGAGGACGATTTCATATCGGTCAGGATTTATAGGTGATCCTGTCATGCAAAAAGTGTTCACTTACGAAAACAGCGGAATTTCAGCCTTTTTTTGACCAGACTGTCAGAAAATGAACAGTTGGACTGAACATTTATGAACGCTTTCTGTAATTCCAGACCGCAAAGGAATTCAAGACGATCCCAAAAATCGCCACTATGCCTAAATGATATCTTATGTCATATAGAGAACTCCCCTTCAACACCACCATCCTCATCACTTCAATAAAATAGGATACCGGGTTGAACTTCGTAAACGTCTGTGCCCACTGCGGCATGCTGTCGATCGATGTATACAATCCTCCTAACAGGATGAAGACCATCATCATGAAAAATGATATCAACATTGCCTGCTGCTGCGTGTTCGCGAGTGTCGACACCAATAATCCAAGACCTAAAACCGCCAGCAAGTAGATCGCCGCGAAAATATAGATCGTTAGAATATTACCAACGGGTACGATGCCATAGATCACGTAGGCGATCAGCAGGCCAATTGAAAGAACGATCTGTCCGAGTACCCAGAAGGGCACCAGCTTACCAAGAATAAATTGATACTTACGGATTGGCGTTACGTTGATCTGTTCTATTGTCCCGACTTCTTTTTCTTTCACGATGTTCAATGCGGAAAGAAATGCGCCGGTCATCGTCACCAGGATCACGAGAATACCCGGAACCATAAAGAACTTGTAGTTCATAAGCGGATTGAACCAGTTCACGGAAGTTATTTCTATCAACGGCACCGGGTTGAATCGCGGCATCTGTATCCAGTCCAACCCGAACCTCCCGGTTAAAGTCGGCGATGATGCTTCGAAGATAGGCGCCACCAAGATTGGCCTTCACCCCATTAATTGCATTCAGTGCAAGAAATAAAGTTGCCTTATCTTCTCTCACCAAGTCCTTTTCGAACGATGCGGGAATTTGAAGTACCAGGTCCGCTTCGTCGTTCTCTACTCGTTTGAGTGCTTCATCGTAAGAGTCGGTGTAATCGACCAACTGGAAGTAACTGCTGGCAACGATCTTGTTCGTGAGCTTTTGTGAATACGTCGAATGATCGTAGTCGACGATAGCAATTTTTAACATTCTTTACTTCGTAGTCCTGCGGCCAACGGCAAGACGATCAGCTGCACTGCAGGCATCATGAACATCATGCGGAGGATGGCCGGATCTCTGAAGACCTGGCGGAATTCCTTTTCGAGTAATATTCGTAGCGCTCTCATTCGAGTCGTGTTTTAAATCTTTTGACGCTAACAACCATGAAGAATACGGTCATGCCAAGAAGTACCAGCGTCTCTTTCCAAACGTATGTGATCCCAAGTCCCTTGATCATAATGTTCTTTACGATATTATAGAACCACGTTGCAGGAACAAGTTTCGAGATCACCTGGAGTGGTATCGGCATGTTTTCCACGGGAAACATGAAAACCGCTGAGCATTACCGTAGGAAGAAACAATCCCATGAGAGAGATCAGCATCGCCACTTGTTGTGAGCCAGCCACCGACGAGATCAGCAGACCTAACGCAAGCACCGTTACCGTGAACAACAAACACTCGCCAACCAACAACGCCAGGTTGCCCTGTATCGGCACGTCGAGTACAAACACGCTCAACAAAAGAATACTTGCAATGTTCACCCCCGACAACAGGAAGTACGGTACCATCTTCGCAATCACAACACGGATCGGTACGATTGGCGACACCAGGATAACTTCCATCGTTCCCATTTCTTTTTCACGAACGATGGATATCGATGTCATCATTGCACAAACAAGCATGAGCACCATTGCCATCACACCTGGAACGAAATTGTACGAACCCTTCATCTGTGGATTGTACAACATGCGGATCTCGGCGTTGATCGTGTAAGGATATTGTTGAAACCCTTTCATGTGCTCCTGGTAATCGATAATGATGGCGGAAGCATAATTGATCAGCGTGTTCGCCACATTCGGATCGGAAGCATCACCGATGAGTTGTATCGGTGCCTTATTGGCATGTAGCAGTTCGTCCTGGAATTTATCGGGAAATACGACAGCCATTTTTATTCTTCCCGACTGAAATGCTTTTTCGAGGTCGGCGTTCGAATGAATTTCCTCCTCCACGTCGAAGTAGCGGCTTGCTTCGAGCTGGTTGATGATCGCGGCCGTTGTCTCGTCTTTGGAATTATCGAGGATGCCGATACGGGTGTTCTTTACCTCGTTCGTCAACGCGAAACCGAAGATCAATATTTGCATCAGCGGCATGCCGAAAAGAATGAACAAGGTGCGCTTGTCCCTCCACAGGTGGAAGAATTCCTTTTGAATGAAATAGAAGAACTGTTTCATATTAGTCTGCTGATCTTACTGCCTTTCTTGCCAATTGCAAAAACACCTGACCCATGTCAGTCGCGTTGAATTTCTTCTTCAACTCGTCGGGGCTCCCCAACGCGTCTACCCTACCGTCCACCATGATGCTGACACGATTGCAATACTCAGCTTCGTCCATATAGTGGGTTGTTACAAACACCGTTGTTCCATTCGCCGCGGCCTGGTAGATCAGGCTCCAGAACTCGCGTCGTGTTATTGGATCTACACCGCCTGTCGGCTCATCCAAAAAGATGATCTGCGGTTCGTGCAACATCGCCACGGAGAACGAAAGCTTCTGTTTCCATCCCAGGGGCAGAGATTTCACGAGTGTAGATGCCTGGTCTTCGAGCTTCAGTTGGTGTAACAGAAACTCCATCTTGGTTTTTATCTGCTGATCGCTGAGTCCATAGATGCCGCCGTAGAACCGGATGTTCTCTTTCACCTTTAAGTCTTCATACAATGAAAACTTCTGGCTCATATAGCCGATTCGCTTTTTGATCTTTTCCGGATCTCTGAATAGATCGAAGCCTGCAACGGTAGCCTTTCCGCTGGTGGGAAACGAGAGACCGCAGAGCATTCGCATGGCCGTAGTTTTACCGGCACCGTTGGCCCCGAGAAAACCAAAGATCTCGCCTTTGAAGACGTCGAACGTGATGTGATCGACAGCAGTAAAGGCACCGAATTGCTTCGTGAGATCGTGGACCGATATAACTTTTTCGCCCGTCATTTTGATTTCATAAGGTCCATGAAAACGTCCTCGATTGTTGGTTCAATTCGTTTGACCGTCAAGTTCGTATGGTTAATTTTTTTTGTGATCGAATCTATTGTTTGATTCGAATCGCGAAACATCACATGATGTTCAGATCCAAAAGAGTAGACCGAAAGCACTTCGGGGATTGCAGACAAGTCGAGCATCAACTTGTACATGTCGTTTGCTTTGAATGCCCATAGTGGCTTGCTGAATTTTTTTATGATGCCGGTTGGCGAATCGATGCTGAGTATCTTCCCTTCCTGTATCAAAGCGACGCGATCGCATAGACTCGCTTCGTCCATGTACGGTGTGGAAACAATGATGGTGATGTTTTGTTTTTGGAGATCGCGAAGAAGCTCCAGAATTCTTTTCTCGATACTGCATCAACACCTGTTGTGGGCTCGTCGAGAAACAACACGGAAGGTTTATGGATCAACGCGCAACTCAGCGCAAGCTTTTGTTTCATCCCACCCGACAGAGCCCCAGCCTTGCGGTCTTTAAACTTTTCGATTTGGGAGTAGATCGCTTTGATCAAATCATAGTTCTCTTCGATCGACGTGTTGAACAGAGTAGCGAAGAAGGAAAGATTCTCCCTTACCGTTAGATCCTGGTACAGTGAGAACTTTCCGGGCATGTATCCGACACGCTTACGGATCTCTTTGAAATCTTTAACAACATCGAAGCCATCTACAGTCGCCGTGCCTTTATCGGCGATCATGAGAGTTGTAAGGATCCGGAACAGGGTTGTCTTTCCGGCTCCGTCGGGTCCTATGAGTCCGAAAAGCTCTCCCTGGTCCGCCTCAAACGACACGTCTTGCAACGCGGCGACGGTTCCGAAATTTTTTCCGCGACACTATGAACTACGACAGACTTCATTTAGAAACAGAAAGATTCACCTCTCCGTACATCCCAAGCTTTAAGTATCCATCATTCTTCACACGGATCTTCATCGCATACACAAGGTTTGCTCTCTCGTCTTTCGTCTGGATGGTCTTCGGAGTAAACTCAGCCTTTTCTGAAACCCACATCACTTCGCCACTATACTTTTTGTATTCGCCTTCCGGTGCATCCACTAACACTTCAACTTGTTGACCAAGCTTTACTTGCGACAGTTGACTGCCTGAAAATGTATGCGCGGAGAATGAGCGACGAGAGGTCGGCGACCTTGTAGAGTGCCTTCCCTTGCGTAGCCATTTCGTCTTTCAGAGCATATTGCGTGAGCACCGTTCCTTTGAATGGATTGCGAACGATTGACTTATCGAGCTGGTCTTGCAATTGATCGAGCTGTGCCTTCAGCGGCAGCGTCTCGCTCTGAAGTGAGGCAGTCGTAATGGAGAGATTCGAATTGCGAAGCATCATACTGTCGCTGGAATAACAGCAGTTGTGCGTTGATATCATCGAGTTGCTTTTGCGTTGCTGCATCATCTTTCAGGAGACTTTCTATGCGTTTCTTTTCGCGCTGAGCGGTCTCCATTTGCTCCTTGATAGCAGCAAGTTGAAGGGAGGTGTTCGGTGCCTTTGCAACAACGGCCTTGATCTGGTACCCGAGCTGCCTCTTTCGAAGATACAGTTGAATAGTGTCGATCAATCCCACAACCTGGTTGGCTTCGAGCTCTTTTCCTTCTTCGATATCGAGTTTCAGGATCTTGCCGCTGGCTTCGGAAGAAATGATCACTTCGTCAGCTTCGAAGTTGCCGGTAGCATCGAATTCATTCGAGTTGCTCCTGCATCCTACCACTATTAGTAATAGGAATACTATCTTATTTGTTTTCATTATTTCCATTATTGTCACCTGTTGTAGCTAAGTAATTGTATTCAGTCATGAGTAGTTGCACCTGGTGCAGGGAGAGATTTTGCCGGGCCTGGTCTTCGGCGTTCAGCTCGCGTAAGTAGTCGTTTGCTGTGATCACGCCATTGTCGAGCTGTGCCTTTGCGGTGGGTCTTTATTCTTCCTCGCAGCTCGATGATCTGCTGATCAACTTTAATGAGATCATTCAACTTCGTAATATCACTTCCGTTGCTGACGCATCGTAATCTTCGTGTTGAAGAGAAATGCCTGGCGCTGCACATCAACACCCTGTATGTTGATATTCATCTGTTCTTTATCACGTTTGGTGTTGTACAAACCCGACAGGTTCCAGCTCAGGCGAAGGCCGCCGATATAGTAGGTCGAGAATTCATTTTTGAGAACATTCAATCCCGGTCGGCCATAACCGCCCTGCACGAAAAATCCGAAGCGCGGAAGAACCTTCGTATTGTTGAATTGCTGTTGGGCGGAGAACAACTGTGACTGATAATTGTATAGCATCATTTCAGGTCGACCTACCGTTGGGTCGTTGGCAGCCTGTACATCCGGAGGACGTTGCAAGGTTGTGCTCTCGCTTAGTTCTTGCGCTATAAAAATTCCGAGCATAGAAACGTAGGCCGATCTTCCCGCATTCAATTCGATCACACGCTGATCCGTTTTCAGCATTTCAGCCTGGAGAATGTCGGCGTTTGTTTTGAACGACGTTCCGTTGCGGATCGACGACTCGATGTTTTTATAACTCGTCTCGAGATCTTTCTTAACAAGATCGGTCCTGCACCAGTTGTTCGTCGAGCAACAGTACTCCGAAGTAGATCTGGTTGATCCGCTCCCTGATCTTGTACAGTTCTACTTCAACCTTTTGATCTTCCACCATCGCGTTGGTTTCGGTGATCGCATTTTGCCTTTTGATCGTTCCGCCGTCGAACAATGATTGATTCAATTCTGCGTAGACCTTATACTGATCTTTCGCAAGTGGTTTTGATGGCGGGAAAACCCGGCACATCAATCGAAATCTTTGTTACGTCCGATTGATACGTAGCCGTTCCGTTCACAGATAGCTGCGGCAAATATCCGCTTCGTGCATTTGCAACTGTGAAGTCGCGCGTGGATACGAGCAAACTCTTTTGCCTGATCAGTGGAAAGTTTTGTCGCGCTTTCTCATAACACTCGTCGAGTGTTAGCTGCTGGGCGATGGTATTGCCGGCCAGTAGAAGTGCTGCAAATGTTAGTGTTAGTTTATTCACCATAAACCGTTGATTTCTGGAATACGAACGAAAATTAGCCGTTTCGAACGTAGAAATCAGGCCCTTTCAAATTGAAGCCGAAAGATTAGCGATTAAGATGTAGGAAAATCGGGGTTGGGGCGGGCGTTGAAGGCTGTTCCCATAGCCTTAACTTTGTAGAATATGAAAAAGCTGCTACTTGTGTCTATTTCCTTAGTGGCATCATTGATCTCATGTCAAACTGTCGGTTGCCGTGGCAACTTTTTTGCAAATCCTATTTTCGTTAATAGTTGTGACATCTCGGTTTATAATGGTATCGACGTCGGGAGTGAATGGACGATGTCGTACGAAGAGATCCTGAACGATTTCATCATTGGTGGCCGGTACTCGTTAGCGATAACTGATGTTCCTTCCGTCTACGCGTTCAAAGTTTCGGGAATGCTTGGAGAATATTACGTTGACAGGGCAGGGCTACAGCAATGGAGCTCTTGCCGGTGACTACAATTGGATCGGTGATCCAGGAAAACAACTCATCTCCCTCGACCCCTGGCGTCGGCCTTCCACGCTACACGTGGCTGGAAAACGTTGATAACAATAATAACATAAGTCTCAGCTACGGTGATTTGAAAGAATTACTCCGTTGGATGATGACCTTCTGAAGGACCTGAATGTTTCAATGGAGAACTTCAGCTATAGTCAAACCACATTTACTTTGAAAGGTCGGCCTTACACTGATAAGATAGATCACCTCATAAATGTAAAGATCGGCGGAGTCATCGATCCCTTTGAAGAAATAAGAGTAGACGTCCCTTAGCGCAACCTGTAACTCTACGTAATCAATAGACCTATCCGATTCAGAACACTCCTTTCCCGGTTCAGAAACCAGTTTTTTGCCGATGGCGGTATTGTTTGGCAACTTTGAGCCTTTCGCCGTATCAGTTAGGTAAATACAGTTTCAAAATGACATCAGGTTATAGGGTGGTGTTGATCATCGCAGGTATAATAGTAGCATTCCTTGCGTTCGCCGTCGAAACACGTGCGCAATCTCACGAAGGATTTATCTACGGAAAAGTCTACACCAGTCGCAACACCTACACCGGCCCGATCCGCTGGGGCACCGAGGAAGTATTGTGGACCGATCTTTTCAACGCCGCGAAAGCAGACCACTCATTCGATCGTCTCGTTCCCGAAAAAAAATCCGACTCGTGGGGAGATTACGATTGGAACATCAGCAGCATCTGGGAAAACAATACCACACACCAGTTCACCTGCCAGTTCGGCAACATGAAAGAGATGCGAATGGTTAGCGACGACGAAGTCGTTATCAAACTAAAGAACGGCGGCGAGATAAGGGTAGAAGACGATGGCAACGACATGGGCGAAAAAGTCCAGGTAATGGATCCTGAACTGGGTATCATCAACGTGGATTGGGATAACATCGACCGTATCGAATTCATGCCCACACCAGCGAAGCTAGCTCAAACTTTCGGAGTGCCTTTGTACGGAACCGTTGAAGGTGTTCGCAGAGAAAAATATACCGGGTTTTATCGTATGGGACAACGACGAACGTCTCACTACCGACAAACTTGATGGTGACTCCGAAGATGGCGACATCTCGATAGCATTCAGCGAGATCACAACCATCGAGAAAAGAAATCGCGGCAGCTACGTAACAACTAAGTCCGGTCGCGAGCTGTACCTCACGGGCTCAAATGATGTTGACGACGACAATAAAGGTGTCCTCGTCGTGATTCCTGAAATTGGTATCGTAAAATTCTCGTGGGATGCATTCCGCCGCGTTACATTCACAACTCCGAAAACAACCGGACCTGCGTTCAATGATTTCACTTCGCCAAACATGGTAACGGGAACTGTGTCGCGCCTCGACCGGCAATGATGTTTCTGGTCAGATCGTCTACGATATCGATGAAACGATCGACTTCGAGATCATCGAGGGAATCGAGAACGACATCGAGTACTTCATCCCTATGAAAAACATCCACACCATTACACCCAAGAACTACGATTATTCGCAGGTGACCCTCCGCTCCGGACAGTCATTCCTGCTGGGCGATGGCCGCGACGTATCTGAGAAGAACGCCGGAGTGCTCGTATTCCAGAAAGGCAAAAAAGATCCCGTTTACATTTCGTGGAGAAGGATCAATGAGATTACTTTTAATTGATTTTCTTTCAATTGATTTTAAACTAAGCTCCCTGGTCCGCCTCAGCACTAAAAGTTTCATTTTCATCGGCGCAGCAATCCTTGTTGCGTCTTTGGTTGGTTATGGCCTTGTGCGCACACAGGCGGGGCCCGGTTATATACTTCAGCATTGGCTGGCTCGCGCTGATCTCATTCCTGTTGTGGATCGGGAACCGTCTTCTCACAAAGCGTTTGGACAAGGCGATGTCGTGGTCGCGGTGGGGAAACGTGAGGTTCTTCACGCAATTACTATCGGGACTTTCGTATTTGCTGTTGTTGATCAATGGAACTTACTATGCTATCAAAACTCCGTTAACTGGAAATCCGCCGACGCTGGAGCAACTGATTGTTGCAAATGCCTGGGGCATTGTGATCTTCGTGCCGGTTTTCTCGATTTACTTCAGTCTGCATTTCCTGCGACACTGGAGAAGTACCGAGTTGGAAATGATCCGCTACCAAAGGGAGACCATCCGTTCTCAACTCGATTCTTTGAAGAATCATCTCGACCCGCATTTTCTTTTCAACAACCTGAATATTCTGGCTTCATTGATCGACAAAGACAAAAATGCTTCGAAGGAGTTCATTCATAAGTTCGCTGAAGTCTATCGATCCATATTGAAGAACAAAGCCGACGATCTGATCCTGGTTTCAGAAGAAATGAGCTTTATCGAGTCTTATATCTATCTGATCAAAACCCGGTTTGAAGAAAATATTCAGTTCAATATAGATGTGAGGTCGAATGACAAGATGGTTCCTCCGCTAACTATTCAAATGTTAGTCGAGAATGCGATCAAACATAACATAGCGCCCCTTGTGATAAACATCACCGAAGATGGGGACTATCTTATTGTTTCAAATTCTCTGAACAGGCTTGCCTCAGATTCACATGGTACTGGTCTCAGCAATGTGAGAAAACGCTACGCTCACTTTACCGACAAGCCCGTTGAAGTCATCGAAGAAAATAAGCTCTTTATAGTTCGTATCCCTCTTCTCGAAATAGAACAAGCATGAAAGTCCTGATACTTGAAGATGAAACCCTGGCTGCAGACAAGATTGAGTCTACGCTCCTGGAGCTTCAGCCCGACTGGCAGGTTGTGAGTCGCATAAAATCGATCAGCTCCGCTGTCGAATGGCTCGAAAGCAATCCACATCCCGATCTTATCAATTAGTGATATACGCTTATTGGATGGACTCTGCTTCGAGATCTTCGCGAAAGTAAAAGTGGAAAAGCCCAGTGGTCTTCACTACAGCATATGGACCAATATGCAATTCGTGCGTTCGAAGTGAACAGTATAGATTATTTGCTGAAGCCTGTTCAGAAGGATAAGCTGAAGGCAGCTTTGGCAAAGCTCCAGATCCCGAGGGATCAAATGCTGCCCGGATTACAATGAAGTCCTCAACTACATCAAGTCGAACAAGACTTCATATAAATCCCGCTTCATGGTGGCGGCTGGGGCAGCGGATCGTTGCCGTTCCTTCGGAAAAGATCGCCTACTTCTACAGTGAGAGTAAGCTCACGTTCATCGTTACGCTCGACGGAAAGAAGTTCCCCGCTCGATCAGCCACTCGATGATTTGGTAGACCTCCTGGAACCCAAAAGATTCTTCAGGGCTAACCGCCAGTTCATCGTTGCCTTCGATTCAATCGCCGAAATACATCCATACTTCAAGGGACGCATCAAGATTGTACTCCAACCGAAATCGGACGAAGAGATCGTTATTAGCTCAGACCGGACACCGGAGTTTAAGAAGTGGATTGATCAGTAGCTGTCATTGCACGGCTTGTCCGGGCAATCCGGATTTCATAAGACTGGGTTGCCCGCATCCGCCTGCAACGACAGTCACGTTTTATCCCGATTCGGACGGGTTCCATTCCGACTCATCCTTTAGCGATGTTTTAGAAAAGCGTTGCGACGTACAATTACAGTGTAATCGCATCGCACATGAAACCAAACTTTACTCTACTCGCCATTATCATTCTTCCGTTGTTCGCTTCCGCACAGGACGAACATTTTCTCTACGGTCGAATCACGTTGACCGACTCCAAAGTATACGAAGGGCCCCATCCGTTGGGGAAAAGAAGAAATTTACTGGAACGACATCTTTAACGCTTCG
The DNA here is from genome assembly GCA_037200305.1 of Bacteroidota bacterium. Lineage (GTDB taxonomy): Bacteria > Bacteroidota > Bacteroidia > Cytophagales > Cyclobacteriaceae > ELB16-189. The sequence goes on along the minus strand of JBBCGZ010000018.1, from coordinate 291,321 downwards.
AAGCCGAAGAATCAAAACATCCGATACCTGACAGGCGACCAACGAGACAATCTCATCGAAACGCTTCACAACTACAATCACCGCCACGATGATTGGGGGACACTGGGGTCGCTGGGCCAACACGTTCAACTGGAGTAATGACGACAACAACGATCACTATGATTTTGTACACCAGTTCTCCTGTCAGTTCGGCGACATCAAATCGATCGAGCCGCAGGGCAGCAAATGGGTAGACGTAACACTTCGCAATGGGACGAAGCTTGAATTGAGTGGCGAAGGTTATAACGACGTCGGTCTAGACATAAGAGTGATCGATCGTGAGCTCGGCGAAGTTGAGTTGTACTGGAATCGTATCGAAAAAATTGAGTTTCATCAATACACCTTCGAAGCTCATGAACCGCTTTGGCAAACCACTCTACGGTACCGTTGAAGCTTTCGGCGAGAAATTTACCGGCTACATCCAGTGGGATCACGACGAGAGACTGTCTATCGATAAGCTTGACGGTGAATCGGACGACGGCGACCTCTCTATCGAATTCGACAAGATTGCTTCTATCACCCGGGCGGGAAGTCGTTGCCTCGTACAATTGAAATCTGGTCGTGAGATCTACATGGAAGGCTCGAACGACGTGAATCGCGAAAACCGTGGTGTTATCGTCATGAGTAAAGACATTCCTTCTATCGATGTACCATGGGATGAGTTCGATAAGATCACGTTCGAGGACAAAGTCGCCCCGGCGCTTGTTTCCTACGATCAGTTCAAGACCCAAAAAGAATTACAGGCCACTATTAAAACTTTTCCGTGGCGATTCATACTCTGGAAAAGTAGTGTTCGACCTCGACGAAGAATTCGACTTCGAACTTCTGCAGGGCAAACATCAATGAGTTTGAATATTCAACACCATTCAGAAACGTGAAGAAGATTAAAGCTCTCGACGACAGTCGTTGCGAAATAGAACTGAAAGACGGTCAGAAAATTATGCTCTCCGATGGGCAAGACGTCGATGGAAGGAACCAGGGCGTGCTCGTATTCGCACAGGGAAAAGGCGATCCGCAGTATGTTCCCTGGGATAAAGTAAGCGAAATAGAGTTTAGGTAGGTTAGATAAAGTAGGTTAGGTTAGGTTAGGAAAGCCCTGTAGTACTCTTACTACAGGGTCTTTTTTTGCAATTAGTTCTTAAAAATAGAAACTAATCAAATACCTTTGTCGTATCAATTCAAAACAAATGAAAACATACCTCGGCGAATTCGAAGAGCTGGTATTGCTCACTATTGCAACGTTAGGCCAAGAAGCTTATGGCGTAGCCATAAAAGATCGATTGAGCAGCGGTGTGACAGGAGCATCAGCATCGGCGCACTCCATTCGACCATCACGAGGTTGGAGGAAAAGAAATTTCTTCGCTCGTGGGTGGGTGGCGCGACTGCCGAAAGGGGCGGTCGAAGCAAACGTTACTACGAGATCACTAAAGACGGCAAGGTTGCCCCTCTCAATGGCAAAAAGTCTTCGCGATGAATTGTGGGCGGACGCGAAGATCAATCTTTCAATACAGAAATGACGATGGGACGAGATGACGAAGAGACCTTCCCCACCCGGCTTTGCATCACGGGCTTTCGATTGGTATTGCGGCCGGGCGAAAGTAGACGACTTGCGTGGGGATATGGAAGAAGTGTTCCACAGGAATGTTGAAAAAGTTGGTTACCGAAAAGCTAAAAAAATTTACTGGCGTCAAGTTCTTTCACTCATATTCTCGTATGCGATCCGAAAAAGAAAACGCAGCGCCAATTACCATCATCTTTCATCAGCAAATCCATTCGACATGTTGAGTAACTATTTCAAAGTTGGTTTCAGGAATCTTGTTCGTCACCGCTATTTCACGATACTGAATATGGTGGGACTTGCCATTGGGATGTCGGTAAGCTTGCTGATCATTACTCTTTGGATCTCCGCCAGCAATTACGACGACTTCCAGGTAAACAGGAGCAACATCTATCGCGTTCTCACATTTACAAGTGAGAAAAGAGAGTACGCATCGGCGCCTGCAATACTTGGTGAAAAGCTGAGAGAATACCCCGGTATCAAAGCGGTAACACAGATCGACCGGAGCTTGTATAGTGAAGAGCCGCTTCCAAAGCTCGGTATACCAATGTTCGGCTACTACGCCGATCCTTCGTTCCTTTCAACGTTCACGTTCCCACTAACGGAGGGCGATCCAAAGACAGCGCTCTCAGATCCACATGGCGTAGTGCTGACCGAACAAAGAGCAAAAGAAATATTCGGAGATGCTGATCCAATGGGCAAGTCGATCGCAGTCAACGGAATCCAGCACCAGGTTACGGGTATCATGAAAGATTATCCGCTCAATACACATTTCACATTCCAGGCAATCGCACCATATGATATCATTAAGGATAAACAGTTGGATGTGCCGGTAGAAGAGCAGTGGTCGAAATTCCAAAGTCACTACGTTTACATTCTCCTCGACGAAAAGCATGATGCTTCGGAACTCCAGGCATATCTGGATAACCTTGCGGCTGAAGTTTATAAATCCAGTCCCGACTTTAAGGCTACGTTCCATTTGCAGTCAATGGAAAATTTTACTCCGGGTCCGGAGCTTTACAATGACATCGGCCCCGAGTGGAGTTATGCTTCGTTCGTGGTGGCAGGTGCTGTGGCTGCATTGATACTGTTGCCGGCATGTTTTAATTACACGAACATTTCAATAGCGCGAGCGCTAAAGAGATCCAAAGAAATCGGCCTTCGAAAAACACTCGGAGGAATGCGCCGCCAGAATCTTCGCACAATTCATTGCAGAGACAGTTATCGTTACCGTCGTGTCTTTGATCGGCGCGATGGCCATGTTCTTTTTGATCCGTGGTGAATTCCAGGCGATGATGGTCGCTGGTGATTCATTGAATCTGGAACTGACTTTGAGCCGCGTGCTTTGGTTCACGGTCTTCGCAATATTCGTTGGCTTCCTCGCCGGAGTTTTTCCCGCACTGCACTTCTCACGACTCAATCCGATCGACGCGATGAAGAACAATATGTCGTCGAAGGTATTTTCTGGTGTAAGACTTCGCAAGGCGCTCATTGTATTTCAATTCGGCCTGTGCCTGTTCTTCATACTTAGCATGGTGATCTTCGGCAAGCAATATCGTTATGCGATGAATTTTGATCTCGGCTTCAATGAAGAAAATATACTCGACGTCGATTTGTACCAGGTAAATCCTGAGATCGTGAGGAATGAATTTTCGAAGCTGCCGTTTGTACAGGAGGTTTCGTTCTCATCGAGTACGATGGGTCATGGCGTTCCAGCCACATGGAGCTCTCTCGAAGGAAGTACAGACAGTCTCGAAACCTTTTTCATGTATGTCGACGGGAATTTTATCGACAACATGGATCTGAAGCTGCTTGCTGGAAAGACTTTTGACAACACGAGCAAAGTCGAGAATTCACTGATTATCAACGAGACGATGATGAAGCGACTCTCTTTCGCCGGTCCTTCTGAGCGATTGGACAATTCATTCACGTAGATACGTTGTCTCTTCGGATCATCGGCGTGATCAAAGACTTTCACTTCTGGCAACTACATGCGCCTCCCGGCAGCTTCTTCTTCAGATCGAATCCTGACAAGTATCACCTGGCTAACCTGAAAATTGTAACCAACGATGCACAGTCGGCGCTGCTGGATATCGAAAAGACATGGAAAAAAATAACAAATGGAGGAGTGTTCACATCTCATTTTCTATTTTCTTGATCAAACGGCTGGAGCGTTCAGCAACTACATTACGATGATGAAAATTCTCGGCTTCCTTGGTATACTGGCTGTTTCGATATCATGTTTAGGTTTGCTCGGAATGGTGGTGTACACTGCCGAGTCGAAGACCAAAGAAGTAGGGATCCGTAAAGTGATGGGCGCGAGTCGCTTCAGTCTTGCCTTTTTGTTGTCGAAAGGTTTTCTGAAACTGATGCTGATCGCAAGCCTGTTCGCATTGCCGATAACGCTATTGCTAGACAAAGCATTATCGGGTATGGATCATTACCGCGTGGCGATAACCTTCCTGGATATTTTCGCGGGACTTATTATCATGTTCGCGTTAGGTATCCTCACGATGGCATCACAAACGTGGAGAACGGCGTCGATTAATCCGGCCGAGACGTTGAAGTACGAGTAAGATTAAGAGACTAGAAAGGATACTCTCCCTTTTCAATTACATAATCCGCAACTTTCCTTCTCGCAACCTTCAGGTTATAAGGATCGATCTTCGTGAACCTCTTCAGTCCCATCAACATCAAGCGGAGCTCGTCGCCGTCGGCGAATGATGTGATGGCACTGCGGCCAGCGGATGCTGCTTTTTCGACAGCACTATGTAAATAGATCATCACGAGCTCTTTCTGAATGCCCGGTGATTTCATTTTCTCAACACGGAGAAGAACAGACTCAGCAATATAGATCTCGATCAAGATGTCGGCGAGGTTCATCAGGATCTCCTGCTCTTCCGACAACTTCATCATGAACTTCTGCACGGCAGCACCAGCTATCATCAAACCTGCTTTCTTAAGGTTGGCAATAACTTTCTTTTCCTTCGCGAATGGTGCATCATCTTCCGCTGCGCCGAAGTCGGGAATCGCCATGAGATCTTTCTGCACGGCCATTGCTGGATTCATCAGATCTATGGAACCTTTCATTGCACGCTTCACCAGCATGTCGATCGTGAGCAGCCTGTTGATCTCATTGGTTCCCTCGAAGATCCTGTTGATACGCGCGTCACGATAGGCGCGGTCCATCGGCCCTTCGGCAGAGAATCCCATACCGCCATAGATCTGCACACCTTCGTCAACCACATAGTCGAGCATTTCGGAGCCGTGTACTTTAATTATCGCACATTCGATAGCAAACTCTTCCAGCGACTTCAGTCGTGCTTTCGAAGAATCCATCCCCTGTCCTTTCAAGGCGTTGTATTCGTCGTCAATATTTTGTCCCGCGCGATAATCTGCCGATTCGCTCGCGAAGATCTTCGTAACCATTTCAGCAATCTTAAACTTGATCGCTCCGAAAGTCGCAATAGCAACTCCGAATTGCTTTCGTTCCTTCGCATACTTCACCGCTCTCGAAACAGTCTCCTTACTGCCACCGACAGCTGCAACGCCAAGTTTTATTCTTCCGATATTCAGAATGTTCACAGCGATCTTGAACCCGTTCTCACGTTCGCTCAATAAGTTCTCAACAGGAACCTTGCAATCATTGAAGAAGATCTGGCGTGTAGACGAACCTTTGATACCCATCTTCTTCTCTTCTTCATTCATCGTGATGCCGCCGAAGGCACGTTCAACGATAAACGCACTCAGATTTTTATCCTGGTCGATCTTCGCGAACACAACATAGATGTCTGCGAAACCACCGTTGGTGATCCACATCTTCTGACCGTTGAGCACATAATGCTTCTTATCGGCACTCAACACAGCCTTAGTCTTACCCGAATTCGCGTCGGAACCAGAGTCCGGTTCCGTTAAACAATATGCCGCCTTCAATTCTCCCGTAGCAAGGCGGGGAATGTATTTCTTCTTTTGTTCTTCGTTTCCGTAATAGAGGATCGGCAGCGTACCGATACCAGTGTGTGCCGAAAGAGCGACAGCAAAAGAATGTCCTCCACCAATTACTTCCGCTACGATCATGGTCGAGTTGAAGTCCATGCCAAAACCGCCAAGCTCTTGTGGCACTGATGTGCCAAGCAGTCCAAGTTCGCCGGCCTTGTTAATCAGCTCCGGCATCAACTTCGGATCTTTCATCGCATCGATCGCGTCGAGCTTGGGATAAATTTCTTTCGCCAGGAAGTCTTTGCATTGTTGCGCAATCATTCGCTGCTCTTCTGTGAAATCCTCCGGTGTGAAGATGTCTTTTGCCTGGGTTTCCTTGATCAAAAATTCGCCGCCTTTCGCCATAAAACTTTTAGTTCAATAATTCATAAATACCTGCTACTCCTTGTCCACCGCCAACACATGCGGTGACCATTCCATACCTTTTCTTTTGTCTTCTCAACTCGTTGAAAAGCTGCACAGACAATCTCGCACCGGAAGATCCCAGCGGATGTCCAACTGCTATCGCGCCACCATTCGGATTCAACTTAGACCTGTCGAGCTTTAGCTCGGCGATCACCGCCAATGACTGGGCAGCAAATGCTTCGTTCAACTCGATGAGGTCGATATCATCCAGTTTCAAACCGGCTTGCTTCAATGCCTTCGGTACTGCAGCTACGGGGCCGATCCCCATGATGCGCGGCTCAACACCAGCCGCTACATAACTCATCATCCGCGCTATCGGTTTCACGTTAAGTTGCTTCACCATCCTTTCGCTCATCACGCATACGAATGCTGCACCATCTGATGTTTGTGAAGAGTTACCGGCCGTTACGGACGAACCATTCATGGCAAATACTGGCTTCAGCTTCGCTAAGCCTTCCACTGAAGTGTCGGCACGAATGCCCTCATCAGTGTCGACTATAAACTCTTTCGATTTTTTCTTACCCGATTCATCTACGAAGATCTCTTTCACAGTGATCGGCACTACTTCATCTTTAAACTTTCCGGCCTTCCATGCAGCCGCTGCTTTCTGATGCGACTCCACAGAAAACTTATCCTGGTCTTCGCGCGAGATCTTGAATTGCTTACTCACCTCCTCGGCAGTAATGCCCATGCTCGAATAATAGTCGGGATGATCTTTCGCCACGGTGTATGTTCAATGCCGTCTTCCATCCCATCACAGGTACGAGCGACATCGACTCGGTGCCACCTGCAATGATAATATCTCCCTGGCCGGCTTGCACTCTTGCTGATGCAATTGCGATGGCTTCAACACCGGAACCACAATAGCGATTGATCACCATGCCCGGAGTTTCGATACCGAGTGCCATTAATGAGATCATGCGTCCCATCTGCATACCTTGCTCGGCTTCTTGCACTGCGTTGCCAACGATCAGGTCGTCGACCATTTTATTCTCAAGGCCCGGGATTGATTTCACGAGGTGTTTGATCACATCACTTGCAAGATCATCGGGTCTTGTGAAACGAAATCCACCTTTCTTTGCTTTTCCAACGCCAGTTCGGAAACCAGCTACTATGAATGCGTCCATAATTTCAATGGTTATTGATCAATGGTTAATTTCTCAGGGGCTTGCCGCCTGTTAGTATTGCTTGAATTCTTTCTAATGTCTTCCTCTCGCCCGTTAAGCTCACGAACGCTTCTCTTTCTAAATCGAGAAGATATTGCTCACTCACTTCTTGCGGAGAGGTCAGATCACCTCCGCACATAACATTAGCGATCTTCATCGCAATCTTCGCGTCGTGATCCGATATGTAACTGCCCATCTTCATTCCCTGCACGCCGGCAGCAAACAGCGCGAGACCAGTACGTCCCTGCACCTTTATATTCTTTGCATGCGCCGGCATCGTATAACCCGCTTCAGAGAGTTCTATCGCGGAAGCCTTTGCATCCAATATCTGCCTGTCTTTGTTCATTGAGATCCTGTCCTTCGCACGAAGAATTCCTAGGTCGCGGGCTTCATTGCCGCTGATGTTGCAACTTTCGCAGTTGCTATGTTCATAAACGCAGTTTGAAGTGCATTCAGTTCAACGTCGCCTTCCTGTGCGCGATCGCTCACGCGCTTGGTGAATTCCTTCGTTCCTCCACCACCTGGTATCAAGCCAACACCAACTTCCACAAGACCGATATATGTTTCCGCAGCCGCCTGCGCGATGTCGGCATGCATTGTCATCTCGCAACCACCGCCGAGTGTTCTTCCTTGCGGGAGCAACGATAACTGGTATCGAAGAATAACGAATTCTCATCACAGCATTCTGGAATGCACGTACCATGAAGTCGATCTCGTCGTAATCTTGTTCGATAGCATACATGAACACAAGGCCCAGGTTTGCACCTAACGAAAAATCCGCTCCCTGGTGTCCAATTACCAGTCCGCGATAATTCTTTTCTGCCATATCAATGGCTGTCGTGAGTCCGGTGACGACATCACTACCGAGCGTATAGCTCTTGCTGTGCCACGAGAAGTCGATAACGCCATCACCGATATCAGTGATCTTCGAATCGGCATTCTTCCAAACGATATTGTTGCTGAGATTTTCGAGGATGATGAATGCATCGCGACCAGGAATGTTCTTATATGACTTCGAAGGAATGTCATAGTACTGCCGAACACCATTTTCAACACGATAGAAAGATTTATTGCCGGCAGCAAGCATGTCGTACACCCACTGATTGGGTTTGTAACCAATGCCTTCCATTGCCTGCACTGCTTTATCAACACCAACTGCATCCCATGTTTCAAAAGGGACCGACCTCCCAGCCGAAGCCCGCAGATACTGCGTCGTCTATCCTGTAAAGCTCATCGGAGATCTCTGGAATTCTAAAGCTTACGTATTTGAATAAGCCATAGAACATATCGCGATAGAAATCGCCAGCCTTGTCTTTGCCGGCAAGCAATACTTTGAAACGCTCTCTAAGGTTGTCGATTGTCTTGGTGGTCTCGAGCGTAGCAAACTTCGCTTTGGCCTTCGGTTTATATTCAAGACTACCGAGATCCAGAGTCATGATCTCCGAACCCTTATCCGTCTTAACTTTTTTATAAAATCCCTGGCCGGTCTTATCGCCAAGCCATTTGTTTTGTTCCAGCTTCGATACAACTTCCGGAAGCTTAAACATATCGCGGTCTTCATCCGTGGGCAGACCCGCATAAAGATTGTTCGCGACTTTGATCAGCGTATCCAGGCCCACGAGATCCGATGTGCGGAACGTTGCAGACTTCGGTCGGCCGATAACGGGGCCCGTTAGCTTGTCGATCTCGTCTACGTTGAGATCATACTTCTTCATCGAGTCGATCACCTTTAGCAATCCCCAAACACCAACACGATTGCCGATAAATGCCGGTGTGTCTTTGCAAAGCACTGTTGTCTTTCCTAGGTACAAATCGCCGTAGTGCATTACGAAGTCGATGACTTCCTTGCTTGTCGATGGCGTTGGTATTACTTCAAACAGCTTTAGGTAACGCGGAGGGTTAAAGAAGTGAGTGCCACAAAAATGTTTTTTGAAATCGTCGCTGCGGCCTTCGGCCATCAGGTGGATCGGGATGCCCGAAGTATTCGATGTGATCAGCGTTCCCGGTGTACGATGTTTCTCGATCTGCTCGAAAACTTTCTTTTTGATATCAAGATTCTCAACAACAACTTCAATTATCCAATCAACATTCTTGATCTTCGGCATATCGTCGTCGAAGTTGCCTGTAGTAATTCGCGAAGCGAATTCTCTCTTCATGAGCGGGGCAGGGTTCGACTTTACCGAGCGCTCGAGCGAGCCGTTCACGATACGATTCTTCACGGCTTTGTTGTCGAGCTGAAGTCCTTTCTTCTGCTCTTCCTCTGTGAGCTCCTTTGGAGCAATGTCGAGCAGCATTACTTCACAACCAACGTTGGCAAAGTGACAGGCAATAGCGGAGCCCATGACACCCGAACCGAGTACGGCGACTTTTTTAATGGACCTGTTCATATGTGTTGTTGCGTTCTATGATCTGGTTAATTTTCTTAAGGACATCAAAAAAAGCATTCAATTTCTCATCATCGATCTCCTCACGCACAACTTCATTGAAACGTAACACTGTATTCTTAGCTTTCTCTTTATTCTTGCGACCTTCCTTCGTTAGCCTGATGCGCACTGAGCGCTTGTCGTTCTTATCTGTTTCGCGATAGATCAATCCCTTTTCTTCCATCGACTTTAGAAGTCGCGTCAGGCTTCGGGCTTCGAGGCCCATCATCGGGGCGATCTTTGTGGCTGGTGTGCCTTCGTCGGTGTGAATGTTTAGCAGCGCAAAACCGATCGACATGGTGCCGCCGTATTTTATAGCCTGCTGATTATACATCCTCGCTATCGCGTGCCAGGCAGCTTTAATATTGTAGTCAACTGTATCTTCCCTCTTCATGCAATCGATGACGAATATAAGGGAAAAACATTCGGCATGCCGAGTATTTTACACGGAAAAATTTCAGATCTCCTTGCCCAGCTTCTTCATATAAAGCCTGGTGGCTTGCCCTATCCAATTGTCGCGGTGGATGCGTTCGGGGAAAACTTCAATGATCTCGGCCAGTCTTTCAACAGACTCACCTGAGAGCTCGCTTAACTGGCGGTACGTATAGATATCGAGCACATTCAATTTCTTCTGGAAAGCCGGACCGATGCCTTTGATCTCAGTGAGGTCATCTCTTTCATCGCCGGCGCTCGAGAGCTCAATCGGCCTTACGAACGGATGATCTGACCAGTCGCGATGTTCTACCTTGGTTTGGCTGCCGGCGTCATCGAGCTCCTGCGTTAACGCACCGATGGCTTTATTCTTGTCGGCAAGCTCCGCCTCGAGCACTCTTATCCTGAATTTCGATGAGTTGATCTCACCTTCCAGCACTTGTATTTTAGTATCGAGGTCGCGGTTGCTGCTCTTTAGTTTCTCTTCGGAGATCGTGAGCTCTTCAATTTTGTTAGCCACGTGATCGCTTGCCAATTGTGACTTCGAAGCCTTTTCTTCGGCGAACTGAACCACCTTTTCGGCATTCTCAGCAGCTTCTTTCAGCGCAGTGATCCTGGTCTCAAGCTCACGGATCTCGTAGCTCGAATTCCGGACTTCGTCCATCGCTTCATCCAGTGCGTCACCCCGCATCATCCAGGCAAGCCCGAATCCCAACAAGAAGGCCACGGTGATCATCACGACTATTTCAGCAATGGCGGTGGTGGTAGGGGCGGGCTTAATGAGCGCGGTGTTAGCGGGTAACCCCTTGACGCTGAACATGTACCAAACGGCACTTACGATACACCAAATAACAAAGACGAGAATAATCCAGTATCCTTTCCGCATGTGGGATTGAATTTAGAAAAATTTCCTCAGCGGGTGCAACCGATCGTAAGAACATGGCGTCTTATACATAATACTCTTATGTATTGTTGAGTTATGCATTCACCTGAACTATTGAAAGGCACGCTACAGACAATCGTGCTGAAAGTCCTGAAAGACCACGGCAAAATGTACGGCTACGAAATCACGCAACGTGTGAAAGAGCTTTCGGAGGGCCGAATACTCCTCACCGAAGGCGCTTTGTATCCAACATTGCACAAGCTGGAGGCGGAAGGACTTCTAAAGACCGAGATAGTTAACATCGGCAAGCGTATTCGCAAGTATTACTTGCTTACTGCTCCCGGTAAAGTTATCGCGAAAGATCGCGTAAGCGAATTCGTAGACTTTATTAACACGATGACCACTGTACTTCAAGTGAAAATCGAATAGTGAACAGTGAACAGTTAGACTTCGTAATAAAAGACCTCCACAGTCGGGGCATTCTTCTCGATGATTTAAAAGACGAAATCATCGATCATGTGTGCTCTTCGGTGGATGAAAAGATGAGATGTGGTCAACGCTTCATCGAAGCTTATAATGAAGTCATCACATCCTTCGGCAGTACCGAAGGCCTTCAAGAAACCCAAAAAGAAACAGTAATGCTTCAAAACTACTTTACAGTCGCGTTTCGCAACCTGAAGAAACAGCGCTTTTACACTTTGATCAACATCACGGGATTAGCAGTCGGTGTTGCATCATGTCTTGTGATCATGTTGTACGTGATCAATGAATTCAGTTACGACAGACATTTCACCAACTATGATCGTGTCTACCGTTTGCATGCTGAAATAAAGTTCGGCGACAACCATTTGAGAATGGCTGTAACGCCCGCTCCGTTATCGGAAACACTTCAAAAAGATTTTCCGGAGGTCGAAGCGGCAGCACGTTTCTGGAATACTGGAACAACCATCTTCCGTCGCACAGAAGATAGTTTCAAAGAACCATACACTGTGTTTGCCGACAGTTCGCTGTTTACTGTCCTCGATATTCCGTTCGTCGCCGGCGATCCGAAGACCGCATTGAAAGAACCGAACACAATGGTGATCAGCAAAAAAACAGCTGACAAATATTTCCCTGGCGAACAGGCCCTCGGGCAAACACTTACAAGCAACAGCGGAAAATCTTGAAGATCACTGGCGTGATGGAAAATATTCCATCGAATACGCACCTCTATTTCGACTTCATTCTTTCGCTTGTTACGATCGATTATAACCGCGATGACAACTGGCTTAGTAACAACTTCGTCACTTACATAAAACTTCGCGAGGGGGCGGATGCGAAAGCGCTCGAGTCAAAGTTTCCGAAGATGATTGACACGTATGTAGGACCCCAGGTCAGGCAGGCGCTCGGTTCTGACTTCACCATGGACAAGTTCCGTTCGTCGGGAAACATATTCGAGTACACCCTGATGTCGATAGCGGACATTCACCTGCATTCGAATCTCGTTTCAGAAATTGGAGGTGAACAGCGACATATCCTACGTGTATTTGTTCGCCTCAATCGCCGGCTTCATCCTCATCATTGCTTGCATCAACTTCATGAATCTCTCAACCGCGAGATCTGCTAACCGTGCAAAAGAAGTAGGCATACGAAAGGTAATGGGTTCGTTCAGATCGCACCTCGTGAAACAGTTTTTAATGGAGTCGGTGTTGCTTAGTGTTATCTCCTTCGTGATCGCGATTGTTGTTGCGTGGCTGGCGATCCCGATGTTCAATACACTTGCGCTGAAAGAACTGTCGATACCGTTTGGCTCGCCGGTCTTCTGGTCGTTGATTGTTGTTGCGACTGTTTTGATCGGTGTTCTCGCCGGACTTTATCCGTCCTTCTTCCTGTCGGCCTTTCGCCCGGTAAATGTTTTAAAAGGTAAAATGGCCTTGGGAACGAAAAGCGGCCTTGTTCGGGGAGCATTAGTTGTATTCCAGTTTTGGATCTCCATTGTTCTTGTTGTTGGCACCATCGCGGTAAACCGGCAGCTATCATACATCCAAACAAAGAAGATCGGTTTCAATAAAGACCAGGTGCTGGTTGTGCATGATGCATACGCATTGAAAGATCAGCTTCAGTCATTTAAAGATGAGGTTGAAAAAGATAACAAGATCCAGGGCGGAACGATCTCTGGTTTCCTCCCGGTAGCTGGCATTGGTCGCAGCGATAACACACATTGGCCGGAAGGTAAAGCTCCTACCGAAGAGAATATGGTGTCGTTGCAAGTGTGGCGCGTCGATTACGACTACGTGAAGACGTTGGGTATGAAGATCAAGGACGGGCGAGACTTCTCGAGGGACTTCTTATCGGATTCGACAGGGGTTATTCTCAATGAATCTGCTGCACGTGCTTTCGGATACCTCAAAGATCCTGTGGGCAAGAAGATAGCGACGTTCGAAAACCAGGAGCTAAAAACTTATTACGTAACTACTATCGTTGGCGTGGTGGAAGATTTCCACTACGAATCTCTCCGCGACAATATTGGTCCGCTGGCATTGTTCATCGGCAAGAGTGATGCCAACGTCTCCTTCCGTTTCGAAGCGAAGAACACGAAAGATGTAATCGACATGGTAGAAGCTAAATGGAAGAAGCTTGCCCCCGGTTTGCCATTCGATTACTCATTCCTCGACGAAGACTTCGGAAAATGTATTCTACCGAACAGCGTCTCGGTGAGATCTTCACGGTGTTCGCCGTATTGGCGATCATTATCGCATGCCTGGGTTTGTTTGCGCTTACCGCATTTACTGCAGAGCAACGGACGAAAGAGATCGGGATCCGGAAAGTGTTGGGTGCAAGTGTGTCGGGCATTGTTGTTTTGTTGTCGAAAGAATTCGGGAAGCTCATACTGATTGCATTCGTCCTGGCGACACCCGCCGCGTGGTATGGGATTACCAGGTGGCTCGAAAGCTATACTTACAGAACTGAGATTGGTGCGCTCGTATATGTGATCGCTGGTGTTGCTGCATTTGCGATAGCATGGATCACGATGAGCTTTCAATCGATCAGGGCGGCTCTTGCAAATCCGATTAAAGCACTTAGAAGTGAATAACGAAAAGTGAAAAGTGAAAAGCTTAAGTAACGAGCATATTGATTTCATAACTAAGGATCTTCACCAGCGAGGTCTGCTGTTGGATGATCTCAGTGACGAGATTATAGATCACGTGTGCTCCGCTGTTGAAGAAAGCATGAACAACGGCAAAAGATTCATCGACGCTTATAATGAAATCATAAAATCCTTTGGTAACACTGAAGGACTTCAACAAACACAAAAAAGAAACGGTCGCGACAATCATGTTCAGAAACTACATCACAACCGCCTTACGTCAGATGTCAAAAGGACGTCTGTATACGTTTATTAACACAACAGGTCTTGCAATAGGAATTGCTGCCTGTCTGTTGATTGTTCTTTACATACATAACGAGCTCAGTTACGACGCATACAATGAAAAGGCCGATCGAATTTATCGTTTCGATACGAGATCAAGTTTGGACCTAACCACGTAAAGCTTGCGAGTGGTCCGGCGCCGGTCGCGAGCGCACTGCAAACAGAATATCCGGAAATCGAATCAACGGTACGTCTTCGACTCATGGGTTCCTACATTGTGAGGCTCGGCAGTGAAACGGAAAATACGCGCGAACCCAACGTTGCGTGGGCCGACAGCACATTCTTCAAGGTCTTTTCAGTTCCTGTAATCGAAGGCAATCCCGAAAAGGCATTGACAGAAGCCAACAGTGTTGCGATCAGCCGCAGGCTTGCCGAAAAACATTTCCCCGACGGAAGCGCCCTTGGTCAGACTATTATTCTCGACAACGTTAAGACCGGCAAGATCACGGCGGTCTTCGAAAACATTGCGGCCACATCTCATTTTCATTACGATATCCTTATCGGCCTCGTTGGCGATTGGCCCATTGCGAAGTCGGCTCTGTCGCAGGATTTTCTCACCGGCGATTTTACGACCTACCTGTTATTGAGAGAAGATGCGAAGGGCGCCGGCCTCGAAGCAAAGCTTCCCGCATTCATCGAAAAGTATATGGGCAAGGCTATGGGAGCAGCACTTGGCACGGAGTTCAACATGGAGAACTTCGTTCGCGATGGCAATAAGTACGAGGCTACCCTGATGCCGCTGCGCGACATTCACCTGCGATCGCATCTCACTGGCGAGCTGGAACCAAACGGCAGCATTGTGTACGTGTACATGTTCGGCACGATAGCGCTGCTGATTACTAATGATCGCGTGCGTGAATTTCATGAACCTGTCCACGGCGAGAGCGGGTATGAGGGCGAAAGGAAGTTGGCGTGAGAAAAGCAATGGGGTCGTTGCGTTCGCACCTGGTGCGGTTGTTCCTTACTGAATCCATCTTGCTTTCATTGGGCGCTTTTGCGATAGCATTGTTGTTCAGCTGGCTATTGCTTCCAACGTTCAATCAACTGGCGTCGAAAGAGCTTTCTATTCCTGTTAATCTTTTTTACTTCATGCCGATTGCTGCACTCGCACTCGGGATCTTCGCTGGTTTGTATCCGGCATTTGTTCTCTCCTCGGTTTCTCTTGCCAAAAACACTTCACGCGGTGCGAGATCCTTAATGAGAAATAGCCTGGTCGTATTTCAGTTTACTGTCTCGATACTGCTGATCGTTGGAAACGATAACGGTGAATCGTCAGCTCGACTATATTCAGGGTACAAGAATAGGCTTCGACAGGTCGCAGGTGATCATCGTAAAAGATGGCTACGCATTGAGGCCTAACCCTGAAGCATTCAAAACCGAAGCATTAAAGATTAGCTCGATCGAGCGTGGAACAATGTCGGGCTTTGTGCCTATCGATAATCCCGACTATCAACGAAACATGAATGCCACCTGGAAACACGGCCAGGAACCGTCGCCTGAAAATATGGTTAACCTGCAGTTCTGGGGAATTGACGAAGATTACATTCCCACCTATGGCATGGAGATGGTTGAAGGACGAAACTTCTCGAAGCAATTCCTTTCGGACGCTGACGGTATTATCATTAATGAAGAGACCGCGAAAATACTCAACTTCGAAGGCGACGCGATTGGAAAAAAGATCAGTTCATTTACAGGGGCTGATGCCACAAAAGAAGAGGTGAATACTTTCACCATCATTGGAGTTGTAAAGAAACTTTCATTTCACGTCGATGAAAGAAAACATCCATCCTCTCGCTTTTGTTTTCCATCCAAGCGACAATGCATTCAGTTTCAAATTCGAAGCCGACCAGGCGAAAGCCACAATCGCTGCATTGGAAGATGCGTGGAAGAAGATCGGTCCCGGCCAACCGTTCAGTTACACATTCCTCGACGAAGAATTCGGAAAGATGTATTCGGCCGAACAACGACTGGGAAAGATCTTCGAGCTCTTCTCAGGTCTTGCGATCGTTATCGCGTGCATCGGCCTGTTTGCACTGACGGCCTTCACGGCCGAACAGCGCACGAAGGAGATCGGTATCCGGAAAGTTCTTGGGGGCCTCGGTGCCAGGTATCGTCGTCCTGTTGTCGAAAGAGTTCGGAAAGCTGATCCTCATCTCGTTCGTGATCGCGTTGCCCGTTGCATGGTACGGAGTTACATGGTGGCTCACGAGCTATAGTTACAAGACGAATATTGGTGTGTGGGTTTATGTTTTGGCCGGTGTTATCATCACGACTATCGCAATTGTTACAATGAGTTTTCAGTCTATTAGGGCAGCGCTTGCAAATCCCGTGAAATCACTAAGAAGTGAATAGCGAAAAGTGAAAAGTTTGAGTAACGAGCATATTGATTTCATCATTAAGGATCTCCATCAACGAGGGTCTCTTACTGGATGATCTTGGTGACGAGATTATCGATCATGTGTGCTCGGCCGTGGAAGAAAAAATAAACAATGGTGAAAGATTCATCGACTCTTACAACGAAGTAATTCAATCCTTCGGCAGCACCGATGGTATTCAACAAACACAAAAAGAAACCGCAACTACAATTATGTTCAAAAGCTATCTTCTCGTCGCACTCAGAAATCACCTGAGACAGAGATTCTATACCATCATCAACATCGGTGGTCTTGCAATTGGTGTTGCTTCGTGTCTCATCATCGGCTTGTTCGTGTTGAATGAACTGAGTTACGACCGGGAGTTTCCAAATGTCGATCGTCTCTATCGTGTTGACACGGAGATAAAGTTTGGTCCGAATCATTTCATACTCGCATCGACAACACCCGGCTTCGCGTCGGCGCTCGGCACCGACACTCCCGATATAGAAGCGTGGGTTCGCGTCAGGAGAGCGGGTTCGAGATTTCTGCAGGCAACCGACGGCAGGGAAGTAGCGAAAGTCGAGAATGTCTTTAGGGCCGATAGCTCATTGTTCAAGGTTTTGCAGATCCCGATCATCGAGGGCAATGGAATCAATGCGTTGAAAGACATCAACTCCGTCGTGATCAGCAGAAGCCTTGCAGAAAAATATTTCGGCAGTGCAAATGTTGTGGGACAATCAATAAGGTTTACAGATGATCCTCAAGACTACAAAGTTGCCGTCGTCTTCGAAGACCTACCGGCGAATAGTCACATACACCCAGAGCTCTTCTTGTCGATGCTTGGGAGCAAGGAGTCATTCTCCACTTCATTGGTTGGCGGTGGCGACGCCACAACTTACGTCCTTGATCCGCCCCGGTATAAGTAAGGAGGCTGTTGAAGCGAACCTGGACTTGCTCGTAGATCACGTAGTTGCTCCGCAAATAAAATCAGTTATTGGCGGCGACTTCACGATTGAAAAGTTCCGTGCGTCGGGTGAGATCTGGGACTACACGTTGATGCCGGTTTCTGACATTCATCTTCGTTCCGACAAACTCGGTGAGCTCGAAGCAAATGGCAGCATGAGCTACGTGATCCTTCTGTCTTCGATTGGTCTGCTGATTTTGGGAATCGCCTGCGTGAACTTCGTCAATCTGTCTACCGCGAGATCATCCGGTCGTGCGAAAGAAGTTGGCGTTCGTAAGGTAATGGGTTCAATGAGGTCGCATCTTGTCGACAGTTTTTGGTTGAATCTACACTGCTGACTTTCGTAGCATTTGTGTTGTCACTTATTCTTGCGTGGTTATTGGTGCCCTATTTCAACAATCTCGCTTTACAGCATCTGTCGATTCCTTTTTCGAAGCCGTTATTCTATGTGATCTTTATCGGTATCGCTTTGCTGATCGGAGTCGCAGCTGGTATTTATCCTTCATTCTTCTTATCGGCATTCAAACCCGTGAAAGTGTTGAAGGGACAAGTTTCATTCGGTTCACGCACAAGTTTCGTTCGTAGCTCGCTGGGTAGTGTTTCAGTTCATCATCTCGATATTCCTGATCATAGGAAACAATTGTCATTCAACGACAAATCAATTTCATACAGGAAAGGAAGCTCGGCTTTCAAAAGGACCAGGTGATCGTTATTCGCGATGCCTTCAATTTGAAAGGTCATATACAGGGATACAAAGAGGAAGTTCTCAAGAACAGTTTCGTTCAATCGGGAACAGTTTCAGGATACCTGCCTGTGAGCGGAACCTCTCGTGGCAACGACACATTTTGGCCAGAAGGCGCCGATCAAACCAATCTCAACACAGCCGTTTCGCTGATGGTCTGGAATGTTGACGACGATTACACAAAAACTTTAGGATTAACATCGCACAGGGTCGCAATTTCGATCACCTGCAAGCATCAGACTCCGGTTCGGTTATCATTAACCAGGCGGCAGTCCGTGTTTTCGGCTTCAACGGCAACCCGCTCGGAAAAGGAATAACCACAATCGTCAGTCCGGATAATCCGAACCTGAAGAAGACATGGTTCGTGATCGGTGTCGTCGATGACTTTCACTATGAATCAATGAAACAGTCGATAGCTCCTTTGGCGTTGTTCATGAAACCGAATGCCGGGGCGATGGCATTCCGCTTCGACGCGGCGCACACCAACGATGTGATTGCCTCAGCTGAGAAATCATGGAAGACATTCGCACCCGATAAGCCATTCGTCTATACATTCCTCGACGATGATTTTGCGAAGATGTACAGCTACGAACAACGTCTCGGGAAGAATCTCTCATAACGTTCTCGATACTCGCTATCATCATCGCATGTCTCGGACTGTTTGGACTGACTGCTTACACTGCCGAGCAACGCACGAAGGAGATCGGCATCCGGAAAACGCTCGGAGCAAGCGTTCCCAGTATTGTCATTTTGTTATCTCGTGAGTTTGGTTTGCTGGTAGTGATCGCGTATGTAATTGCAGCCCCGTTAGCCTGGTACGCTACTGGTCAGTGGCTTGAGGGATATACCTACAAGACGGAGATCGGAATATTCGTGTATATGATCTCGGGGGCCTCAGCTCTTGTTATCGCATGGTTAACGATGTCTTACCAATCTATCAGGGCTGCATTGACGAATCCGGTAAAATCTCTTCGAAGTGAGTAAAACGTACAACGTGCAAAGTTAAACGTGCAACGACTGTTTCGAGATCGTTGCACTTTGCACGTTGCACTTTTCCGTAACTTCCGGCATGAAATCCTGTGCCTTCGCATTACTTGTCTTCGTGGCGACAGCAACTCAAGCCCAATCATGGTATAAAGGCAATCTTCACACACACTCTTATTGGAGCGATGGCGACGATTTTCCGGAGATGATCATGGACTGGTACAAAACACACGGGTACCAGTTCGTAGCATTGTCGGATCATAACACACTTCAGGAGGGAGAGAATTGGAAGCTCATCACAAAAAGCAAAACGTATCTCGATGGCTTCGATAAATATCTATCGAAGTATGGTAAGAAGTGGGTGGTGTACAAAGAAGACACCGGCCGCGTCAGCGTTAGGCTGAAAACTTTAAAAGAATACAGATCATTATTCGAGGATCGTGGTTTTTTGTTGATTCAGTCAGAGGAGCTCACGGATAAGTTCGGTGACAAACAGGTTCACATGAATGCCACCAACATTCAAACTGTTATCCCGGCACAGGGCGGTAATTCGTTACAAGAGGTGATGCAACACAACCTCGATGCGATCATTAAGCAACGGAAAGAAACTGGTGTTCCGATCATGCAGCACCTCAATCATCCGAATTTCTTTTACAGCATTTCCACTCAAAACATCATCGATCTCAAAGGCGAACGCTTCTTCGAAGTTTACAACGGACATCCTATCGTAAATAATTACGGCGATAGCCTTCATCCAGGCACCGAACGAATGTGGGACGATATCAACGTTGCCTACGTAAACAAAGGCAAGCCCTTGTTGTTCGGCCTCGCTTCGGACGACAGTCACAATTATCATTTGTTTGGTCCGCAAAGTGCAAACTCCGGTCGTGGCTGGGTGATGGTTCGTTCCAAAGAGTTGACGCCAGCTGCGCTGATCACGGCATTGGAGTCAGGGGATTTTTATGCTTCGACAGGAGTTGTGTTGCGAGAGCTCTTCGTGAAAAACAACATGATGCATGTGGAAGTGGAACCCGACAGAGATATATTTTATAACATCGATTTCATTGGAGTCAGGAAAGGCGAAACGAAATCGAGAGTGCTCGCCTCATTTCCCGGGCCGAAGGGACAATTCGAGATCACGAAAGATTATTTGTTCGTGAGGGCGAAAGTTACTTCTACTAAGAAGCGAACAAATCCTATCTCCGAAGATGAGAACGAGGCCGCGTGGATCCAACCTGTGAGAGTTAACTAGTTTCTTGTTTCTAGTTGGGTGTCTTGACAACAGTTGTGTCTGTTTGGAATGTTGGGACTGCGTAGTTTCCTTTTTCGATTTTCACATTCGGGAGATCGGCATCTTTAACCATCGTGTTGTAGATATTCAGATAGCGAAGCTTCTCTAGTGTCTTCAGCTTTTCCACGGAAGTGATTTTCGTGCCCGAAAGATTCAGGCTCACAAGATTCTTGTAAGTAACGATGCGATCGATAACTGCATCATCTACCTGTGTATCGACGAGACCTCAGGCTTATAAGATTCTCGTAGTCGCCAAGAGTAGTCACATTGGTCTTATTCAATTTCAGTATCACAATATTCTTTTCGATAGGCTTCATTGTTTCGAGCAACTTCTGAGTCTCGTTTGGAATGCTGATAAAATTCGCCTGGAGGAAATTGCTTTCCTTCGCCACTGGAATTATTGCAACGCCCGCTTCCGTAAGTTTCTCGAGAAGCTTTTCGTCCGGTGCGGATACTGTAACATCAGGCAATTCGAAAGACTCAGCTTTGTGCGACAGCTCTTTTATTTGCTTCTCATTCAGACTTTCCGAAATCTTCTTTTTGAAATCCACTCCCGACTCAATCCACATCGAGAGCAATTTCTTTTCCTCCTCTGTTAATTGTTTCTTCTCTTTCGGAGGCATGTGATCTTCATCGTCGATCGGAAGCAGGATGCGCTTCACCAGGTCGCTCTCTTCGGATTACCCCGGTGTTATCACTTTGCCGTTCTTCCCCCCTTTCAGAATCAGGTCTTCGCTATCCAAACGCAATCCACCTTTTTGCTTCGCCTCGTTGTGACAACTGTAACAGCGCGCTTCCAGGACAGGCTTGATCGCATCATCATAAAAGACTGCCTTCGTAAAATCGATCTTGCTTACATCGAGATTGCCGACTTCGGGCTCCGCTATCAAGGGACCGTGAGTTAATGTGCCGCCGAGATGTCCTGTTACAAAAACGAGAAGAGTAACTACAACCGAACCGGCTTTCAGGAATTGCGCAGGAGTAAAGCAAAGGGCAAGACTCGCGATCATAAGTGAATGCCGGCCCCACTTGTGATAACTAACCTCGCTGCTGTATCCTTCACTTTGCGCAAGCAAAAGCCCGGTGGCTACCGAAGTAACGGCAGTGAATGCCCCGACTGCCAATGCAATCTTTACAGCACGACCGGACTCATTAAGCCAAATGAACAGAACGCCAATCAACAGGATGCCGATTGGCAGATGGACGAATAGTGGGTGAAATCTTCCTACGAACTCCACGAGTTTCTCCATCAGAGATACCTCTTTCGAAAGGTATTCATCATATGAACATTAATATCCCACTGGTTGGCCAGCGGTTGGCGGGTATATGGCGTTGTCCACATGTAGTCTGGGGGCCCAAACTCCGTAAGAACAGTTAGTGCCTTGCCTCTTTCTTCTTGGTCTCGACCACGGTGTCCCACCACGCAAAGTGTGCCTTCACTGCACTCTCCATTCGGGTGCACGGGGCTCCGAAACTTGTGGTCCTTCTGCATGACCAACGCGCGCATGAATATGATCGACGCGTGAAAGAACAACATTGATGGTGTCGGCCTGATCGGCGAGCAGCGACTCGTGTACGTTACACCAGTGTGATATGTCGAGTGTAATACGAAGGTCTTTGCTTCTTTCAATCAGCTCGCGTGTAATCGGGGCCGAATACAATGCGCGACCGCGATGTGTTTCGTGGTAAATAGGAATGCCGCTGCTTTGCGACAGCTTCGTCGTGAACGCTATGCATTCAAGTTTCTGATCGGCCGTAAAAAAGTCGCGGGCCGAATGACAATTGATGTAGATCGGTTTCGCCTTCGCGATGTCATTCAGTGCCGCTTCAAATTGTTGTTGATTTTTTTTGAAGTCGGCCTCGCCACTTCCCCAAAGGAATCCAACTTTAAGTCCGTTCTTGTTCAATGCTTCGAACATCTTTGCGCGATCCGCTGCATCAGTGGGCCACCAGATCTCGCAGCCATCGTAACCGGCAGCTTTTGCTTTCGCACAGTATTCGTCCCACGAACCGGGAAAGCCCCAGTTGGTGGCCATGATGGTAAGAGAGAATCCGGGAGTTGATTTTATTCCGGTCGGCTTTGCGAAGTTTTCGAGTGGGTTCATTATTACGGCTGTCGTTACTGCAAGAAATTCTCGTCTTGATGGCATATTACATTATTAAACTAAAATCTCTCTTATCACCGTCCCACTTACATCCGTCAACCTGAACGGTCTTCCCTGGAATTCATAAGTAAGTTGTTCGTGATTGAATCCTAACTGGTTCAATATCGTCGCTTGCAGATCATGCGGTGTTGTTCGTCCTTTCACTCCGGCATATCCGATCTCGTCGGTCTCACCATGAGTGTATCCTTGTTTCACGCCACCACCAGCCATCCAAATTGTAAATGCTTCTGTATGATGATCGCGGCCAAAATATGGTGTGTCTTTACCGTCGCGATTTTCCTGCATCGGTGTTCGGCCGAACTCGCCACCCCAAACAACCAAAGTGTCTTCCAACATTCCGCGTTGCTTCAGATCCAGCAACAACGCCGTCGTTGCTTTGTCGACCTGCCGGCACTTGTTGATGAAGCCTGTGTTCAACGCATCGGCAGCACCGGTACCGTGAGTATCCCAACCCCAATCAAATAACTGCACGAAACGAACACCCTTCTCCACAAGCTTCCGCGCGAGCAAACAATTATTCGCATACGCTTCCTTACCCGGTTGCGTGCCATACATTTCATGAATGTATTCGGGTTCATCGTTGATGTTCATTACTTCGGGAACCGAGATCTGCATCTTGTACGCCATCTCATACTGAGCTATCCTGGACAGAATTTCGGGATCGCCCGTCTTTTCGTGTTGAAGCCTGTTCACTTCGTTGATTGCATCAATAGAAGCTTTGCGCTCGCTGCGATCTATGCCGTGAGGGTCGTTGAGGAACAACACCGGCGCGCCTTCCGACCTGCATTGAACGCCCTGGTAAACCGAAGGCAGAAAGCCGCTGGCCCAAACACTCTTGCCCGCATCGGGATTATGTCCACCGGATGTAAGCACCACGAAGCCGGGAAGATTACTATTCTCGCTCCCCAATCCATACGTTACCCATGAGCCCATGCTCGGTCGGCCCAACCTCGGGCTGCCAGTGTGCAACAACAATTGCGCGGGCGCATGATTGAACTGGTCGGTCTGCATCGCCTTCAGGAATGTGATCTCGTCGGCAAACACTCGACAAGTGCGGAAGATTATCGGAGATCCATGCTCCGGATTGACCTCTCTGTCTGAAGTTCGACGTCGGTCCGAGCATTTTCGGAACACCGCGTATGAATGCAAAAGTCTTCCCTTCGAGAAACGACGGAGGACAACGTTGCCCGTTCATCTTTTGAAGCTCGGGTTTGTAATCAAACAGGTCGAGCTGTGATGGAGCGCCGGCCATATGCAAATAAATAACTGCCTTCGCCTTTCCAGGAAAGTGAGGAGCCTTCGGCAACAACGGATGAGCAGAAGAAAAAAAGTTGCTAGATGCAGATGGCTTCGAAGAGCAACCGGCCAATGAACCAAGCGCCAGGCTTCCTAAACCAAGGCCACATTCATACAAGAAATGTCGTCGTGTGATTTCGTCCATTAGTTTTTGGTTATAAACTCGTCGAGATTCATAATTGCATTAGCAACCATCGTCATCGGTACTTTTTCAGATAAGTCTACAAGTACATTTAGTTCTGGTTCAGACGGCTCATGTCCTATCGCGAGTATAAATCCATTCTTTATCTGTTGTCTTGGTTCGTGAGCACTGTCGGTCATCCGTTTTGCGAGATAACCCGCCGCCTCTACGTATACCGAATCGTTCAAAGTTACCAACGCCTGCAGCGGGCGTGTTGGTACGAATTCGCCGCGCCATACAAACTTCGTGTGCCGATCCATCAAACGTCATCATACTTGGGTACGGCGCCGTTCTTTTCCAATAAGTATAAATCGCTCTCCGATACTGTTCTCCGTCTTTACTCTCCACCCATTTCTCTCCGTTGTACGGTGAAAGCCAAACGCCTTCGGGTTGATATGGCATAGAGCCGGGCCCATACATTTTCGTGCTTATCAGTCCGCTTACCGAAAGCGCCTGGTCGCGCACCTGTTCGGCGGTAAGTCTCACACGCGGAGCGTGTCCGTAAAATTTATTGAACTGGTCTTTCGCGAGATATTCTTTCGTCACTTTAGAATCTTGTTGGTATGTTGCCGACATCACGATCTCCTTCATCAATTTCTTCAGGCTCCAGTTGTAGTCGTTCATCAGTTGCCACGACAAGTGATCGAGTAGCTCCGGGTGTGTTGGTGGAATTCCCTGTGTACCGAAGTCTTCCAGTGTTTCCAACCAATCCCATCCCAAACATTTGCTCCCACACACGATTGACAATCGTTCGCGCCACGAGAGGATTTTCCTTGCTTGTGATCCACATCGAAAGGCCAGTCGATTATGCGGAGCACCTTCGGGAAGGTCGAGCAACGATGCCGGCACGTCGGCTTCAACAGTATCGCGTTTCGCGAGCCAGTTGCCTCTTTCGAAAACCTGTGTCGTTCTTCGAAGCTCTCCTGGATTTTCCAGCATCACTGGCGTCGACGGAAATTCTTTAGTCACCAGGTCCCAATAATCTTTCTGGTATTTGCTGTTCCCGAGAATGCTGCCGTCGGCGAATAGAACCAGTCGAATAACACACCCGTGTCTATCGGCCTGGTGAGATTCGGATTTTCGTAAGAGAAGAAAAGATCGTGAGCTCCGTTTGCTGGTGCACTTGGTACTTCCACAATGGTCCACCGGCCATCGGTAAAACGGAATGTTCACCTTCGCTATTACTTTTCCATTCTCATCGTCGGTCCTTATCGTCATCACGCCACCTTTCACATATCCTGCAACCCGGTAGATGAGTTTGTCGCGATTAGTCAGCGTCACATTTTTCAATCGCACCTTTGCGTGATTGCGAAAGGCAAGCCACTTCGTGTCATTCAGTGCAGAGTTCACAAACTGGTCTGCCTGTATTGAGTTGATCGCGGGCTGCCATGTCTTCACAAACATGTAGATCTCATTCGCCTTTGCAGGCGACACTTCTTTGCTCACCCAATTTTGAATGGCGGTCAGCTTTGTCTTCGAAGCATCATCGAGATGTCGGAGCAAAGGGTAATCGTCATAGGTGTCTTCATCTCTTGTGTTGTTGAAGAACGCCATGAACTTGTAATATTCTTCGTGACGAAACGGATCGTACGGATGACTATGACATTGCACGCAGGAGAATGTCGTTCCCATTAATGATTCCCATGTGGTGTTTACGCGGTCGAGTACCGCTGCCGTTCTGAATTCCTCGTTGTCGGTTCCACCTTCATCGTTGGTCATCGTGTTGCGATGAAAGGCGGTGGCCACGTATTGCTTATCGGTTGGATTCGGCAGGAGGTCGCCTGCGATTTGTTCGATCAGAAACGAGTCGTAAGGCATGTCACGATTAAACGCATCGATCACCCAATCGCGATACCGCCATATCGTTCGAATGTAGTCGCGTTCATAACCTTTTGTATCGGAATACCGGGCGAGGTCGAGCCACACTGACGTCCATCGTTCACCGAAGCGTTTCGAAGCGAGAAGAGAATCGACAAGCGTTTCATATGCACCCGGATCTTGCGAAGAGAGAAACTCTTTCGAGAGTTTTTCCGAAGCGGGCATTCCAATGAGATCGAGGCTCACTCTTCGGAGCAGCATTTCTTTACTTGCTTCGGGCGAAGGCTTCAGATCTTGTTCATCCAACTTTTCAATGATGAATCGATCGACGTCGTTTTTAGTCCATCCCGTTGTTGCCGGCAGCTCTTGTTTTTTTACTGACTGGTAAGCCCAGTGATCTCCCCATTCGGCTCCTTCCTCAATCCACCTGGAGAGTATCTCGACCTCTTCTTTGGTAAGAGGATCTTTCTTGTAGGGCATCCGTTCTTCGGGGTCGTGACTTTTGATACGATGTATCAACTCGCTGCCGGATGCATTGCCCGGTACGATCGCAAACTTTCCGCTTTCAGCTTTAGCCATCGCATCTTGCCGGAACAGCAAA
Organism: Bacteroidota bacterium; assembly: GCA_037200305.1. GTDB lineage: Bacteria > Bacteroidota > Bacteroidia > Cytophagales > Cyclobacteriaceae > ELB16-189. The sequence continues at coordinate 264,611 of JBBCGZ010000018.1, read as the reverse complement.
CTGAATTGGGCTTCGCGTTTCACTCCACCGTGACACGCGATGCATTTCTTATTGATGATTGGCTTAACCTGGGTGTTGAAATCTATTTTAGACGAAGGGATGAGAGCATAAATAATTACTGCCGTGAACAGAGCAGCTGCAGCTATAATGATCCCCCTTTTCATAACCGACGAAGTTAATTAATCTCCGCGTCACTTTGCATTCCGAATGAGTGTCTCAAAGAACCATAGAGTATCTCTGAAGCTTTGAACACTTACTCTTTCGTCGATCCCATGAAATCCAACTGGGTCGATCATTGGACTAAACTTGATAATGTTCTTCGAAATGCCTTCCATGTGTCGCGAGTCCGTGCCGCCAATCATCATGAACGGCGCTGAAACGGTCTCCCGAAAAATTTTATGAACGGTCTCGTCAACGAGTTTATATCCTGGGCCGTCGGTGGATGTGATACCTGTAGGCTCCGCCTGGAAACCCGTGAGCACGGATATCTTCACGCGGTCGTCATTTATCACTTTCTTCACGTGTTCTATCACTTTAGCCGTGCTGTCGCCAGGTAGCGTTCTGAAATTAAAAGTTGCCGAGACACTTGTCGGAACGACGTTGTCTTTCACGCCCGCGTGAAAAATTGTGGGTACCGATGTTGTTCGCACCAATGCATTTCCACCTGGTGACGATTCATAGATCCCGATCACGACTTTCTTAAACAGCCATGTATTTGCGAAGACCATCTTTTGCATGAATGGCATCTCGGGGCCAACATATTCTATGAATCCTTCGGTCGACGGCGTGAAGTGTGCCGGAAACTGATGCTCACGCAAAGTCACCACTGCTTTCGTGAGGATGTCGAGCGCCGTTTCTTTTTGTGGCATCGAAGAATGGCCTCCGTTCTTTTCAACTTTCAGCTCGACTGAAACATATCCTTTCTCGGATGTTCCGATGAGTGCAACAGGTTTTGTCATCCCCGGCACTTTGTCCATCGTTACGATACCACCTTCATCAATAACGAGATCTGCATTTACGTTTTGTGATTTCAGTTCGGCAGCTATCGCTTTCGCGCCGGTGCCTCCAACTTCTTCATCGTGACCAAAGGCCAGGTAAATCGTATGCTTTGGTTGAAATCCTTCTTTCAACAATTTCTCTACGGCTGCCATGATGCCGATAAGATTGATCTTATCGTCGCATGCGCCACGACCCCAGATCGAATCCTGCTTCACAACTCCTTCGAAAGGATCCACAGTCCACAAGTTTCTCGACTCTTCTTCGATAGGCACAACGTCCTGGTGCGCCATCAGCACATACGGTCCCAGCGATGGATCGCTGCCCTCCCATTTGTACAGCAGGCTGTACTCGGCGATTTTTTTTAGAGAAAGCTTTTCGTGAACGAGTGGATATGTTCTTCGAAGAAACCGGTGAAAGCCATTGAACTGCGCGGAGTCAAACAGCGCCTGGTCGTTATAAGATATTGTTTTAAATTTTATCGCGCCAAGCAATCCCGGCAACGCGTCCGCAGAATTATCTGGAAGAGTAGCAACCTCAACGTTGAGTTGCTTCGATTTAAATGTAAGCGTGTTGAACAGCACAACAACGATGAGAATCAACAGTGCTGCGCCAAGAAATATCAGGATGCGTTTGAACATCCACTAAAGTTACACAAGTCATCCCGACCTTAGATCAATGCTGCAAACTTTCATCTGGCGCGTCGGGACCCCCTGGAAAGTCGCACTAACTCTCTGGTTTAAAATCCCCTCGCAACATGCGATAGCGCTTTCGCGCTTCGGCCACATAAACGCTGCCTGGAAATTTTGTGAGGAAATCATGATAGATCTCCATTGCCTTTTCCTTGTTCTTCAATTGGTTCTGGTAAATATCTCCCTGGAGAAAAAAGGCATCGTCAGCCAGGATGTCATCACCAAAGTTGTCGACGATCTTTTGCAACAGAGCTATCGCCGGTTCAAAGTGTCCTTGCTTCATCTCGAGATTCGCGTCGAGCCAATAGAAATCGTCGAGCATCGGTGCCGTCATATTTCGAGGATCATCAACGTAAGCCATCAACGTAAGCCTTAAGCGCCTGCATCGCCTCGATCGATTTATTTTGCTGCAGCAACAATTCGATCTCCGCATATTTTTTCAGATCCGCGCCTGTTGAATCGGAGCCCAGGTTTTCGTTGATGCGCATACTGAGATCCATCGCATCGTTCGCTATCTCCCTGGTTGTTGCTTGTTTCAATATATCGAGATGTTCCTGCGCAAGAGCGAACTCTCCTTTGAAATACGACAGCTTCGCATTCTTCAATTTTGCTTCGTAGCCGATCGGCGCATCCTTCTGCATTCTCTCCACCTGCGAGTAAAGCAACGTCGATTCCCATGGCTCCTCTTTCAACAAATAGATATCACCGAGCTCGAGCTTCGCTTTAGATTTCAGGTACAACGACGCGCGCGGATTCTGGATCAGCTTACCGAGTTTATTGATCGCCGAATCTTTTTCGTCGAGATAATATGCAAACAGCGATGCTTCATTCAGCTGCGCTTCGTGAGCATTGGTGTTTTCGGGATATTTCGAAATGAATGACTCATACTCTGTCAACAAGTAACGGATCGAATCGCGGTTAACCGGATACCGGCGCTTTACCTTCGCCTCTCTCGCCCTGATTTGTCCCAATCGCGCCGGCAAGTAGTTCTCCGTATTCGCGTATTCCTTCATCACGTAAGTGAAGCTCTTGTCTGCATTGTCGTAATCCTGATTGTTCAGAGCAATCTGCGCGATCTCTAAAGTTTTCGGCGATTCCTTTTTGAACCTTTTGTCGTATGCGCGCGCCTGGATAAATGCGCCATAGAAATTTTTCTGTTGAAGATTCACCCAGATCAGCAGGTCAGAAAAAACTTCTGACTGTGGATTTTGCTGTACTCGATCGTACAAAAGTTTTTCGAGGCTCTCGAGTTCTTCCGGTTTGCTCAGCAGTATCTGCAGAAGATTTTTTACGTACCCGATGTTGGCCGGCGTCTGGGTCACATAGTTCAGGTATTCGTCAACCATCTCGTCGCGTTTGCCCTGCAGCCTGTAGAGATTCGCGAGCTCAAGTGTGAACAACGAATTATTGTGGAGGGCATTTCGCGCTTCGATCAACGACAGCGAAGCGTACTCGGCAAGATTGTGCGCCACCAGGTAATCCGACACAGTGCGGACCCGGTAAATATCGCCCGCGATACTTTTTATAAAATTTTTGAAGTACCTGTCGGCCTTCTGCTCATCACCACTTTCGTAAATACACGAAGCCAAGGTCGAGCTTATAATTGATTCGATCCTCATTTTTTTTCGACAGACGCTCCACATAGTTTTCCGCATCGCGAAATTTGCCCAAGTCGAGCAGCAGTGTAAGATAATTTTCGTGGATCTGTGGAATATTCTCGGGATGCTTTGCCAGCGCCTCGTACATCGTGAGCGCTTTTTGTTTATCGCCTTTGAGAAAATATTCGTTAGCAATTTGAATGTCCGAATTTTCCTGTGCGTAAACCGACGAAGAAATAATACACACTAACAGGGCTTGTATTAACCTATTATATATTGAATTAATGTAATAGTAATTAGCGCTGTTCATTTGTGGATCACTTAATCTCCTCCTCATTTGTGTCTACCTCGTTGGTAACGTGTTGGTGAATTTTGCCACTGACGAGCTGTATTCAGTCCTTTAATTTACTATAAACATTTCAACACTGTTGTGAATAAGTTATTCAACGGAAAATGTAATTGTTTGGTCTGTGGACAACTGCGGAGTTGTTAACACCCAGGATGGGAATTGGTCAATTCAAAGGTTTGCGATGGAGGTCTGTGGGTTTTTGCCCGTTTGTCCACAAGTTGTTCAGAACCTGAACTTCAAAGGACCCACTTCCCAGTTAGCTCTTAACGGTGTGTCAAATTTCTTGTCGGAGTTAAGGAAGTAGATCATCCGCTCTGGCTCCCTGTTTTCGGGGTATATCGCTGTGTCCCACTTGCCGTTTGCATTTGTGTCGATGATGGCCCGGATCTTTACATTCTCGGGCGTGAGGTATTTAAAAGTTATCTGCTTTTTATCCACAGCCTCCCGGATCACCTTATTTGATGTATTCACGAGTTGAATTATAAAGTGCGGTTCTTTGGTCTCGACGTTTATAAATAGAATAGCAGTTGTTGCAGCGTCGAATAACTTCAGACTCGCCGTCACCGTTTTGATTGTGTCGTTATCAACGCTGATGAGATAAGTCGGTGCCAAAGTCAGGCTGAGATTTTTGGTAAGGAGTCGATTGGGATAACTTCACTCACGCTCATCTTATTGAAGATGGTGTCGTATCGAAGAGATTTGAACCTGAACGGTAGTATCGTAGCGCTGTCGTATCGAATGTAGATACTGTCAGGATTCATGGATAATATCGGTTTGTTGAACGAGAAGTCGAAGTCGAACTGGTTTGTCTCTATGTTGTACCGGGCGTCTCCAGGAACAACTTTGAATTGGTCTTTACTCCTTTTGTTGTCGTTCCGCTTTAGATAGATCAGCGTGTCGACGACCTGGTTGGTACTGTCTATCGCCTTTATGTGAATTCTCATGCTGTCGAGATCGATCAGCGGGTAGTACGCAAGAACCTCCGTCTGGTTACTCGAGAATGATGAGACGATCGGTGTATCAGTTACTATCTGGTAATTGACCATAGACTTACTGAATTTGATCGTGTTGAGGTCCGACTGATTTCGATTACTGGTGAGCCTCGGTGGACGAGTGTCGATGTTAACCATTGGGATCTCCAGGCCGGTCAGGGTGCTGTCGAGTTCAATTGTTTTCGAAACGAATCCGAATTTTTCTGTTCGGGTTTCGGCTTTCAGATTCTTGTTCTTGTCATCGAAGGCATAAAGTTTATACTTGTCTGCTTTCAGGTTAGTGATGGAGAAGTTTCCTTCTTTGTTTGACTTCGTAAAGTACTCGGGAATGTCCTCAAATATGTTGAATGTGTCGGAGGTATAGAGGGCTATCGTTATGTTCGGTGGTATCTTTTCGTCTGTGCCGTTTTTCACTCTTCCGGTTATCGCTAAGGTGTCGATGATTGGGCCGGTAGAAAATGCAAGGTGCATGTCGTTGCCTTTTTTGTCTTTCGCGACATTACCTTCGGTCATGTCTTTTATTCCTTCCCTGAAACTGATGTTGTAAGTGGTGCTGTCCTTCCAGGGATTTTCGGGCTCGATAACTACCGATGTTCCTCTCAGTTTGTACTCTATCTTTTTGCCAGGTGATGGTACTATGATGATTTCATCTTTGGCGTTGTTGAGTACGACGGGTTCGCTAAAGTCTACGACAACCTGTTTGTCTTTGAAGTTTTTCTGGTTTTCTCTTGGTGTAAACTTGAGAACGGTCGGAGGTATAGTGTCTTTCGGCCCACCCATCGGCGTCGTTTGTGTAGCGCATGACATCGCCACGCACCAAAGGACAATGAGAACAAACTGAAAATACTTCATGAGCCGGCAATATAGATTAAGCTCGAATGATTGTCTTTTCCGGCTTTCAGGTTAGATATGAAGCCTCTCGTAAATGCGGATGCGTATTTGATCGATGTACTTCGCCCGGGATTTTTATACCCTTCGCTCAACAAGCTCACGTAATAGGCATCGAACTTCATCGGCACTATTTCTTGAAGACGAAGATTATGTCGGGTCAAAAGTGTTTTGATGTTTTCCTTATTGAAGTGCCAGAGATGTCGCGGTACATCATAACCGGCCCATGTGTTTTTGTAATAGCGGGCGTCGTATGATTCGTGGTTTGGTACAGCTATAAAAATTGTGCCATTGTTCGTAAGCAATGATCGCAGCCTGGCCATCGTCTCGTTGAGATCGTGAACGTGCTCCAGCACATGCCACATAGTAATTGCATTTACTTGTGTGCTTACCTTCGAGAGATCGTCGACAACAAAAGATCTTTTCGGTTTTTCACCCTCGCCTCATCGGATGGTTCTACTCCTTGCACGCTCCAGCCGGCATCCTTACATGTAGAGAGGAATTCGCCGGTGCCGCATCCATAGTCCAGGAGATTGAACTTTGACTGGTACTTGTTGATCAGTTTAAGTTTCGACGTTAGTGTAATGCCGCGAACAGTTCTGTAAACCTGGTCGATTATGTTGTTGGTCCCACCGGTATGAGAGATGTATTGGTCAGACTTATAATATTTTCCTATCGATGCTTTACTTGGGCGTGGACTGGTAATGAGGAACGTGCAATGATCACAATGCTGAATGGTGAACGGTTCGCGCGTGGTCGTGTAGTCCAGCGTATCCATAAGTTTTGTGAAATCTTTTTCGCCGCAGATAGGGCAGGCGACTACGTGCTCTAACATTACTTGCCAAGATACACTGTTAGAACAGATACATCCGCAGGAGACACTCCGCTGATGCGTGACATCTGTCCGATGGTTGAAGGCCGGATCTTTTTCAATTTCTCTCTCGCCTCATGCGATAATGCTTTCACTTTGTCGTAGTCGAAATCCGGGAAGATCTTATAGTCTTCGAGTGAGCCGATCTTTTCTGCCAGCTTTTGTTCGCGATCGATATAACTGTCGTACTTCATGTGATCTCAACCTGTTCGAGAATTTCTTCCGAGTACGAATTCAAAGTCTCGTGAACTGAACTGTTCATTTTCTTGATATGCTGGATGCTTACGTCTGGACGTCGGAGCAAGTTGGCGGCGGGAGTTTTTTCGGAGACCTCTGATGAACCGAGCTCGTTCAAAACTGCGTTGGCAGATTGAAGATCTATTCTCATGTCCTTGATGTCCTGAGTCAATTTTTTGATGGAAGCTTTTTTGTTGATCACCGTTTGATATCGCTCGTCGCTTGCAAGTCCATGTTGGTGCCCGATTTCAGTAAGGCGAATGTCGGCGTTGTCCTGGCGCAGAAGGATCCGGTACTCTGCTCGCGATGTGAACATCCGATATGGTTCTTGAGTCCCTTTGTTTACCAGGTCGTCGATGAGCACTCCGATATACGCGTCCGATCTTTTGAGGATCAGGGGGTCAAGTTCTTTGGTCTTCCGGTGGGCGTTGATGCCCGCCATGAGTCCCTGGCAGGCGGCTTCTTCGTAGCCTGTTGTACCGTTGATTTGGCCCGCAAAATACAGACTATCAATTAGTTGGGTCTCTAAACTTGTCTTCAGCTGGGTTGGAGGGAAGTAATCGTATTCGATGGCGTAGCCCGGTCGGAACAGTCGTGCCTTTTCGAAGCCTGGGATTTTTGTGATGGCCTGGTACTGCACGTCTTCAGGCAGAGATGTTGAGAAGCCATTCACGTAGATCTCAATTGTATTCCAGCCTTCCGGTTCCACGAATATCTGGTGGCGATCTTTGTCTGCGAAACGATTGATCTTGTCTTCGATAGAAGGACAGTACCTGGGGCCGAGACCTTTTATTCGTCCCTGGAACATCGGCGATTTGTCAAAGCCTTTTTCCAGTTCTTTGTGGACGTCATCGTTCGTGTAAGTGATCCAGCAACTCATTTGCTTTTCGAGCGGCTTTGTGTCTGTGAAGGAAAACTTCGAAGGCTTTTCGTCGCCGGGCTGTTCCTCCATTTTTGAGTAGTCAAGCGAACGGCCGTCTACACGAGGAGGCGTTCCTGTTTTCATGCGGCCCGATTCGAAGCCGAGTGTTATAAGTTGTTCTGTGATTCCGGAAGAGGCTCTTTCGGCGGCTCGTCCTCCGCCAAAGTTTTTCTCGCCGATGTGTATCAGTCCGTTAAGGAATGTGCCGTTCGTGAGGACAACGGCTTTTGCTTTGATCTCGAGTCCGAGGGCTGTCTTCACTCCCACTACCCTTTTGTCTTTTACGATGAGCGCTGTGACCATCTCCTGCCAGAAGTCGAGGTTCGGTGTCCGCTCCAGGGTCATCCTCCATTCCTCGGAAAATCTTGCCCGGTCGTTCTGTGTTCGTGGGCTCCACATGGCGGGGCCTTTTGATCGGTTCAGCATGCGGAATTGGATCATTGATTTATCGCTGATGATTCCGGAGTAGCCACCGAGTGCGTCAATTTCCCGGACGATCTGGCCTTTGGCAACTCCACCCATTGCAGGGTTGCAAGACATCTGTCCCATGGTGGTCATGTTCATCGTCACCAACAGGGTTTTTGAACCCATGTTGGCTGCTGCTGCTGCTGCCTCACAACCGGCGTGACCGGCACCTACTACTATGACATCGTAATCCTGAAACATGCCTTTTGTTCCACGTGAAACCTCAAAGGCGGTCCTTTGGTTCGATTCGGTGGATTTGGGTTGGTTTGTTTAAATGAAGGATTTACTCCTCCGGGTGGCAAAGATAGCGAAGGGAAATGGGGGAAGCGTGAGGTTTTTGGGACGAGGATTTTGATAAGGGGATTGACCTTGGGAGAGCCAATGCAGGGAAGCAGTCAATTGCTTTCACACTTTGATTTCCAGAGGGTCCCGCGAGGTCGTGACTCGGGGTGGTATTTCATAGGTTGGGGCGGGACTAATGCGGGTTTAACTAGTGCGAGCTTCTCGGCGAAGTGGTAGTCCCGCTCCAAACTCGACGTACCAATTATCATGAGAGAGCGCCGGGACCCTCGGGATATCAAGGTGCTCATTGCCTCCCTGGTATTTCTATTCCACGTGGAACCCTACAACTTCGCCAAATACTTATCCGCCAAACTCGACGTACCAATTATCATGAGAGCGCGCGGGACCCTCGGGATATCAAGGTGCGCATTACCTCCCTGGTATTTCTGTTCCACGTGGAACCCTACGATTTCGCCAAATACTTATCCGCCAAACTCGACGTACCAATTATCATCAGAGCGCGCGGGACCCTCGGGATATCAAGGTGCGCATTACCTCCATGGTATTTCTGTTCACGTGGAACCCTACAACTTCGCCAAATACTTATCCTCCAAACTCGACGTACCAATTATCATCAGAGCGCGCGGGACCCTCGGGATATCAAGGTGCGCACTACCTCCCTGGTATTTCTGTTCCACGTGGAACCCTGCAATTTCGCCAAATACTTATCCTCCAAACTCGACCTACCAATTATCATCAGAGCGCGCGGGACCCCTCGGGATATCAAGGTGCTCATTACCCCCTGGTATTTCCGTTCCACGCGGAACCCTACAACTTCGCCAAATACTTATCCTCCCTCTTCCTCATCTCCTCTTTCTTCTTCTTGCCCTTATCTCCATATCCCACCAAATGCAACACCCCGTGAATGATCACCCGGTGAAGCTCCTTGATGAAATCTTCCCCAAGCCCCTTTGCATTTTCACGCACTCTTGGGACGCTGATATAAATCTCTCCTTCCAGCAATCTCGAGCCAGGTTCTGTGAAATCGAACGTGATGATATCGGTAAGAGTGTCGTGGTTGAGGTATTGCTGGTTGATCTCCAGCAAATACTTATCTGTACAGAAGACATAAGACAACGAACCGACCTTTAACTTTCGGCCTTCACAACCTTTTCAATCCAGGCTGCAGTCTTCTTTGGGTTGGGTAATTTGAAACTGGTTCGGTGGGAACTGAATTGAATTGCCATCAGGCATTCATATAGAAACTGAGCTGAACAACCCGACCGTTGTCATCAAACTCAACCTCATCACTCAGGTGTTTCATGAGGAATATTCCCCGACCTCCGGGTTTCTCGAGATTCTCGGGCGATGTTGGATCAGGCAGGTTCAGATGGTCGAAACCCCTTCCCTCGTCTTCTACCTTAAACTTGATAAGCCCTTCTTCGAACGAGAGTGTAAGAGAAACATTCTTCGTGGAGTCGCCCTGGTTTCCATGCTTAATAGCATTGTTCACGGCTTCCGTAACGGCAATCATGATATTGCCATAAATGTCGTCGTTTAATTGGTATCGTTCTTTGGCATTGTCGATGAAGCTTTCGATCATCCTTATGTTCTCGGCCAGCGAAGGGATTTCAATACGGATGTTCTTCATGCAACCTTCCTAAAAATTTTATTCCTGCGTTCCAATTCTCTTAAAATAGTCGTTGACCTCCTTCTTATAGTATGGATACAATTTCGGAGGTACCGTCTTCAGCAATTCTACTTCTTTTTCCTTTAATCTTAAATATTCCTCGAAAGCCCGTGGAATTTCTTTGTCATAGTCCTTAGCAGTCTCCCCTTTCCTCTCATCATCCATGTCCTGCTCACGCAATGACTTTTCAGTTTCCAGCAATCGAGTCATGATCTCCTGCTGACGACGAATAGTTTGCTCCGTGATCTGCTTATTCACGAGATCCATTTCCGTCTGTTCCATCTTTCCGGGAAGATCACCACCAGGTACTTTACCACCCTGCTGCTTCAACTTCTCCTGCATCTCTTGCAACGCACGACGGATACGCTCTTGTTCCGCAGCAACTCGTGCAAGCTCTTCCGACATTTCCCGTCCACTCTTTCCGCCATTCTTCAGCTCCTGGATTCTTTGGTTGATCTGCTGTTGCATCTGACCGAGATTCATCTGCTGACCTTTTTGTTTACCCTTCTTTCCTTTGCCAGGCATCGGCTTTGCATTTTGCATCATCGCCTGCATCATGTCGAAGTGATCTTTCAACATCAAAGCAAGGTTGTTGATGCTCGTCATTGATAACTGCATTTCGGAACCTGCGTTGCCTTTACGTCGCTCGCGAACATTTTCAACAGCCTTATCCATGTGGGAATTCAACTCGCCAACTTCTTTCGTTACGACTGAACTCATGAACGCATCCTTCTTGGCGAGAGATAACAAGCTGTCTTCCAATATTTTAGAGTCGTCTTTGATCTTCAATTGGTCTTGACCCAACTGGATATACCTTGGGTCAGTCTGCTGAATAGGAACGAATTCTTTCATCAGGCTTTCCTGATCATAAGATAGTTTGATGAGTCCGTGAATGATCTGGCGAAGCGATTCAAGGTTCTGCATGTCCATCTCCATCTCCATTGAGTTCTGCATGCTCTCCATTGAGTTCTGCATCTGCTTCATCTGCTTCACAGCTTTCTGCTGTTGTTTCGATGATTGCTTCGACTGATTCTTCTGGAGCGACTCCTTGCTTTGCTTTTGAGCATCCTTCACCTGGTCCATCTCTTCTTGTGAAGGGCTTCCCGATTCTTCTTCAAGTTGTTTGTCGAGCTCCTTCAAGTCCTGAACGTCTTTCTCGAACTGCTCGAATTCTTTGCTCAGCTCTTCCTGACGATCATCAAGACTTTTTTCGTCTTCAGAATTTTGATCATTGTTCTTCTGGTCAGAGTTCTTCTGATCCTTGTTCTGTTCTCCTTTTTGATCGGAGTTTTTGCTGTCGTTATTCTTTTGATCGGAGTTCTTGTTGTCTGAATTCTTGTTGTCTCCCTTTTGATCTTCGGAGTTCTTTTGATCTTTATTCTCGTCTTTCTGATCATCCCCCTTCGCACTGTCCTTCTGCTGTTCGTTATTCTTCTGTTCGTTGTTCTGCTGTTTTCCTTCTTTCGATTCTTTGGACTCTTCAGCATCAGTATCCTTCTGAAGCTCCTCTTGTTTCTTTATCTGGTCCTCGAGCTCTGTAATGGCGCGATCAAGTTTATACTCGCGCTGCATTTGTTTTACCAACTCCAACGTGCGCTCAAGTTCTTTCTCGAGATTATTTCCCTTGCGGTCCATCTTCTCAAGCATGCGCTGTATCTGCGATGGATCTGAATTTTCTTTCAAAAGTTTTTCGAGCTCTTCGAAAAGTTTCTTTGTCTCTTCATCAAGCAACTGATCCATCAGCTTCTGGATCTGCTCCGACTTTTCTTTGATGCGCTGATTTTCTTCTTCACTAAATGCATTCTTCTTTTCATCGAGAACACGATTTTCTTTCTGAAGCTCATTGATCATCTGGTCGAGACCTGACTTCTGTTGAACCAGGTCTTCCAACATCTTTTTGTCTTGCCAGTCGAGCGTCTGCTTGCCGCGAAGTTTTTGTTGTGCCTGTTCGATCGACTCTCTTAATTCCTTCGCTTTGTTGAGACTGCGATCGACCTTACCCTGGGTTGCCGCCTGTGACTTGCTGATCTCGGCCTTCATTTCTTCTTCGCCAGGCAACGCGAAAACATACATCGACGACTTCGTAGACTTGTGGCCATTTACGCCGTCGTTGTCCCATACCTGCAGATAATAATTAAGTTGATCGCCAGGCTTGAGATTCAATGAGTCGAGAACCCATTGATAAAAGAAACTTTGTTGATTGGATTGGGAGTTGAGACCAAGGGAATTTCTTCTCGGCCGTTGGTTTACTGCGTCCTTCTTTTATGATGTGATAACGAAGCTCGAGAGCTGTGAGTCCATAATCGTCGGTAACGGATCCGCCAGCAAAACGGTTTTGAACAACACCGAGTCGCGCACGTGATCAACTACGATGTCGGGACTTTGATCTTTGATGACGCGGATTGAGTAAGCGATCTTGTCCTTATTCTTCGCGCGATCATTCTCGAGAGAGATCCAGTAGTCCTGGGGATCTGAGAAACCATTTCCATAAGTAAATAACTGATCCCCAATCTGTTGCATCGCGTTTCCGTCCCCGCTGCCGAATCCGATGGATGCTGAGTTTGCGTGTGCTCCGCCGATCGTCCATGTTACTTTAGTTCCTTCCGGTATTTCGAGATTTCCAGTGTTGGTGAGCTGTTCGGCCTTACGACCAAGGTATCTCGGAAACGAGAGATCGATCTTCAACTCCGTTAGCTCCGGGCGATTTATAATTTCAAGTTCATAGTTTGACGAAAAGAATCCAGATGCTTCGAACTGGAATGTCATCGGTGCCTGTATCCTTTCAAAAGTATATGCGAACTCACCAGGTTTCACTTGTTCCATCTTCAATCGCTGACGGCCCGAAACTATATAAGCGGATTCTGGAATCACGTCGCCATCAAGCTGGAGATTGAGCGTGAAGTCTTCGTTGAAAAATGCCGTAAGATTTCCATTCGGTATGATGAACTTGAACGGCGCTTCAGGTGAGAACTCGGTGTTGAATTGAACGATGCGTTTTGTACTCTGCGTGAAAATATTCTGATCGACGATCCACAATATGCCCATCAATAAAAACGGGGCCGCAAAATATTTCAGGTACTTCCTGTTTTCACGTAAGTCGATTGCCTGCTCGAATGATATTCCCTGCATTGCGCGCGACTTCTGGGCGATGCCGGCTTGAGCCAGCGCGCCACCGGTAGGGAGCTCGGCCAACTGCAACAGATTCAAAAGCCTGTCGCCGATCGTAGGAAAATGCTGACCGACTATCTGTGCGCTTTCCGCCTGTCCAAGTCCGCGTTTGTAGATCCACCATCTAAGTGGAAGTTTCAAAAAGCGGTAAACGCAAAACAATACGAGAACAATGAATGAAGAGAACACAAGAAGTCGTGCTCCTTTGCTCATCCATAAGCTATACTCGAGCAATGCTGCAATAATGAAATAGACGAGCACGAGCGAGAGCGTGAGAATCGTGCCCTTGATGAAAAGATTCAGATAATATTTCTTCCGGAAGGAAGCGAGATTATCATAGATAGGTTTGATACCGTCCCCCATAGATCAACACTTACATGTGAAAACGTCAGGATCACCAAGTTAGTTTTTTAAGAGGGATTTTCGGAGGGCGTTATTATTAAATCGACTCCGTACTCCTTTTCGAAATACTCGACCACATGCATTTTGAGAAGCTTTTCCTGTTCGAGCAGATCAAAATGGGGGAGTTTCTTGATCATCTTCCAATGTGGCCAGCCGTCTTTGTCGCTACCAGCCAGCTCATAGTAGCCCGATTGGCTAAGCACCCTGCAAATGCCAATGTGCATGAGGTCCTGCTTCTCTTCTTTGGAGAACGGCCGATAGCCCTTGCCCAACTCCTGAACACCAATGATGAACAGTACGCCGTTCAGATCTTTCGGCTTCCTGCCAATAAGATTTTCTATCTCGCCCAACAGGCGGTACCACTGACGTTCAAGATCTAAATCCTTTTGATACATAAACTACGAGGCTACTTAGACAACTCTTCCCAATACTCGAACGCTCTTCGAAGGTGAGGTACCACAATAGTGCCACCTACTAACGTGGCCACTCCCATTGCCTCATGAACCTCGGCTGTCGTAAAGCCGACGTCTTTGCATTTACCCAGGTGGTATTTCACACAGTCGTCGCAGCGTAGCACGAGAGAACATGTAAGCCCGATGAGCTCTTTCGATTTCACATCGAGTGCTCCTTCCTGGTAGGCGTTGGTGTCGAGGTTAAAGATCCTCTTTATAATGAGATTTTCGCCGGAGAGAATTTTCTCATTCATCCGCGAACGATAGTCGTTAAACTGGTCTACTAGATTCATGACACAAAGATATCCGGATTACCTAACGTTTAGAATTTGGCTAATGGTTCATAAGAGTAGAGTTTCGCATAATGATACTCGAAGACTTCATAGCGTTGTTTTACCCGCGGGTATGTGTGGCCTGCCATGCGTCGTTGATAAAGGGCGAGGAAGTTCTATGCACTTCGTGCCTGGTGCAACTTCCGAAGACATCCTATCATCGTTACGATGAGAATCCCGTCCGCAATCGACTTGCTGGCAGGCTTCCGCTGCAATTTGCTTCTGCCTTTCTCAAGTTTCGAAAAGGAGGATTGGTGCAGAGTCTTCTGCATGAGTTAAAGTACAATAATCGTCCGGAGGTTGGTGTGAGGATCGGGCATCTATACGGATTGGAGCTCGTGGACGCGGGCATGAGCAACAGCTTCGACGTGATCATACCGGTGCCACTTCATGCATCGCGACTTCGGAAACGTGGGTACAACCAGAGTGCAAAGTTCGCTGAGGGATTAAGTGAAGCGTTGAACATCGAATGGGAAGAAAGTATTTCATTGAGACTGGAGGCAACGAATACACAGACCCGCAAAGGCAGGGCAGACCGATGGAGCAATGTGAAGAATGCTTTCTCAGTGGCGACGATCGATAAAGTTGAAGGGAAGAGAGTGCTATTAGTGGATGATGTGATTACTACCGGCGCAACGATTGAGGCATGCGGTCATCATTTGATTGAGTCGGGGTGTGAATCACTTAGTGTGGCGTGTATAGCGGAGGCTTGATAAGGTGCACCTTGATTTCCGTGGGGTCCCGCCGACTTCGCAGACTGGTTTGCACTTCGTAGCGCGAAGCGGGACTGCGCATAAAAAAGCCCCGACTTTCATCGAGGCTTTCGTTATGAGTTTAGCTTCTGTTACCAGTTTGAACCTGCGCGGATCATTGCGCAACGGAAACCGATAGTAGCTGTAGATGAGTCTTGATCGAGATATCTTCTTGTACCAGGTGACATCCAGTAAGCAACGTCTTTCCATGAACCACCTTTGTATACACGAACCTTATCAGATACGAGTGAAGTAAATCCTTGAGGGTTTGCTTCTTCCCAGTCGTCGTTGTCAGGATCTTTAGAATTGAACTTAGCTTTTGCAGGATCCATTCCTGGGTTCTTCAACTGATAGTTGTTTCTGTAACCACTCTTCGCATCGTCGAGGAAACCGTCGCGACGGATAGGGTTGAGGTCATCGAAATCCTGGAATGACATCGGGCGATAAACGTCCATTACCCACTCGCTTACGTTACCGGCCATGTTGTAAAGGCCATAGTCGTTAGGAGGGAATTCATAGATATAAGATGTGATGAGAGCACCGTCATTCAAGCGACCAGCGATACCGGCGTAGTCACCACGACCTCTCTTAAAGTTTGCAAGGAAGAAACCCATCGTCTTTCCGAAAGGATTACGAAGAGCGTGACCATCCCATGGATAGATACGCTGATACATCTGCAATTCTTCTACCCACTGAGTAGCGATGAGAGCTTGTGCAGCATATTCCCACTCTGCTTCTGTAGGAAGACGATAAGCAGGGATTACAACACCAGTTTCGAGAGGGATACGGCCACCAGGTGCAACTTCAGGAAGTTCTTCGCCTGAGTCGGCAAGGAGCTTCTGGTTTACAGCGGTAGTTCTCCACTTAGCATAGTTATTTGCCTGAACCCATGTAACGCCCACAACAGGGAAGTAACGGAATCCGGGATATCTGAGGTAGTGATCAACATAAGGATCGTTGAAGGCAAGCTTACCAACCCAAACAGTAGTGTCGGGGAGAGCAGCTTGATAGACTTCCTGAGAAGAGTCCTTGCTCAGGTAGTGCATGTATTCCAACCAGTGAATGTTCGCGATCTCTGTTTCATCCATGTAGAATGAAGCAACAGATACTGTTCTTTCGATGTTGTCGCGGTACGACATAACATCTTCTTCGAACGAACCCATTACGGCGCGACCACCTTCGATGAACACGGTGTTAGGAGCATCAGGCTGACCTTCGAAAGGTTTCACCTGGAATCCACCCGCATCATCATCGTTGTAAGCAAGTCCGGTGGCAGTACTCATCTGACCGGGATTGGTTGCAGTAGGCTTCCCTCCACGATTGCCGAAGAGTGAACAAGAGGCGATAATCATAGAGCCGCCTACGAGAAAAAATAACCCCCTTACGTACTTCATTTTTCTGGTGTTAGATATTAAAGAACTGCTAAGATAACTAGATAACTATATGTTTTCCAAAGGCCAGGGATTTTAATCATAAATCCCTAGTCTAAGCATAGAAAGTCGTCGCCAGATTGAAACGACACCCGGTCAATTCTATTGTATTGCCCCTGAATCCTAATTTGGGAAAACGGGTCCTGAAATGAGTCGAAAAACGCTCTAAACACCCTAAAAACCGCTTTTTTGGGGGTGGCATGTTTTTGACACAATGGGTATCTGTTATGAAAACGAAAGGGATATTCAGCATCGATGACTTCAAACGCGCGTCGTTTGAAAAGAAGTGTGATGTTGTTACCACACAGTCGAATTACATCGTGACGCGAACACTTGGTAACTGTAAAGTTTACCTCTACAACAGCGAGAATTATTTCATCGAAGTGTTCTATTCTCCCATCTACAAAAAGGTGTTAATGATCAATGCCTTTGATGACGTGGAAAGTATGCTTCCGTACGCGGACAAGGTTTCATTAAGCACTCTTGGATTCGAAGAATAAGCGATGGCCTTTAGCTCAAACATACCGCTAACGACTTTTAAAGAAGTATCGATAAGTGATAAGGCTAAAGCTATCCAGCTGTTCGGCACACTGCTAGTAATGACCTCGGCTTTTGGCGTAGACTTCTTCCTCTACTCGATTGATAACTATTTTGTGGAGGTGACGTCGCTGCCGAAAACCGGGGACGTGCTTTACATAAGAGCAACCGATAAAGTTGAGGTGCTTGATATGTATTTGGACGCTATAAAACTTCCAGAGTTTTAAGAGCATCTTCAACAGACCCGATCTTATCGATCGTCAGAATTAATTTTCCATTCGTGTCTTTCATTCTGCACCTCCTGGAATTTGCCTGCACGAAGCTTAAGACCTTCCCAAAAGTTTCTGACTTAAAGTACTCGTCTTTCCCCGTGACGAACTGACCTTTGAACTTCTCGTTTTTCAAACTGATCTTTTCGAAGCCGAACTTCTCTCCTATCCATCTCAATCTTACGGAGTCGACCAACTGAATCACTGACGAAGGGATTTCGCCGAAGCGATCCTGTAGCGAATCTCTAAACTTCGAAAGAGCATCCTCAGTCTTGATATTATCCAGTGTTGCGTACAACTGTAGTCGTTCGCTGGTGTTGCTCACATATGTTTCTGGAATCAATATCTCGAGGTCTGTTTCGATTACGCAATCTTGCGTGATGATCTTTGCCTTCTCCGCTAGTTCGACTGCGAAGAGATCTTTGAACTCGGTCTCTTTCAATTCCTGGATGGCATCGTCAAGAATTTTGTGATAGGTATCGAATCCGAGATCATTAATGAATCCACTCTGCTCGGCACCTAAAAGATTTCCGGCGCCACGAATATCGAGGTCGCGCATAGCAACTTTAAATCCGTCGCCGAGCTCCGAAAATTCTTCAAGCGCTGAAAGGCGCTTACGTGAATCGGAAGAAAGCACAGATGTTGGTGGTGTCAATAAATAACAGAATGCTTTCTTATTCGATCTACCAACGCGGCCTCGCATCTGGTGGAGATCACTCAAACCAAACATGTGCGCCTGGTTGATGATGATCGTGTTGGCATTCGGGATATCGAGACCCGACTCGATGATGTTTGTAGATACAAGCACGTCGTACTCGCCTTCGATGAAACGGATCATTACTTTCTCCAACTTGTCGCCGTCCATCTGGCCGTGAGCGATTCCGATGCGCGCGTCCGGAACTAACTTGAAGATAACGTTGGCGATCTGTTCAATGTCGCTAACACGATTGTGCACGAAGAACACTTGTCCTCCCCTACGAATCTCGTAGCTGACGGCATCCCGAATAATGACCTCATCATAAGTATGAAGCTCTGTTGTTACTGGCTGTCGATTGGGAGGTGGAGTGCTGATGATGCTTAGATCGCGCGCGCCCATCAACGAAAAGTGTAGTGTACGCGGGATGGGTGTCGCGGTGAGTGTGAGTACATCGACATTCACTTTCAATTCTTTCAAACGGTCTTTCACTTTCACGCCGAACTTTTGTTCCTCGTCGATGATGAGCAGGCCGAGATCTTTAAACTGGACGTCTTTACTTACTACTCTGTGCGTTCCGATGATGATGTTCACACCACCGTCTTTTACGTCGGCGAGTATCTTTTTGAGATTCCCTTCGCTTTTGAAACGATTTGCATATTCGATGCGAACCGGGAAGTTTGAAAGTCGTTCGCTGAAGGTGCGATGATGTTGCATTGCAAGGATGGTGGTAGGAACAAGCACCGCCACCTGCTTACCCTCTGCTGTTGCTTTGAATGCAGCGCGGATAGCAATTTCAGTTTTTCCGAAGCCGACGTCGCCACAAACAAGCCGGTCCATGGGATGAGGTTGTTCCATGTCGCGCTTGACGTCTTCCGTAGCCTTTGCCTGGTCGGGTGTGTCTTCATATATGAAAGAACTTTCAAGCTCTGCCTGGAGAAAACCGTCGGGCAGGAATTGAAATCCGGGCGCCGTTTTTCTTTTCGCGTACAGCTCGATCAACTCTTTCGCGATGTCTTTAACCTGTCGTCTTACTTTGTTCTTTTTGTTCTCCCATTCGCCGGAGCCGAGCTTACTTATTGGCGGGGGAGTTCCTTCTTTGCCGGTATACTTGGAGATCTTATGAAGCGAGTGAATGTTGATGTACAACAAATCATCATCGCGAAACACCAGTCGGATAGCTTCCTGTTCGCGACCATTGACGTCTTTCTTTTCGAGGCCGGCGAACTTACCAATCCCGTAGTCGATGTGTGTGACAAAATCTCCAGGCTGCAGAGTCTGAAGTTCACGGAATGTCATCGCCTTTGACTTCGAAAACTTTTCGCGTTGACGGTAGCGATGGAAGCGTTCGAAGATCTGGTGATCGGTGTAGCAAACAATCTTTACGTTGTGATCAATAAATCCCTGGCGAAGAGAAGTGTCGAGAGATTGAAATGAAAGCTCCGGATGAATTTCTGCAAACACACCCTGAAGTCGTTCGAGCTGTTTCTGTTGTTCGGCAGCGATAAAGTTTGTGTATCCCTGCATTTGTTGATCGAGCAGGTTGCCTGCCAACAACTCGAAGTTCTTTTTGAAGGCCGGCTGTGCTCCCGAACGATATTCGACGGTGAGATCGGCAGCAAAATGATAGCGGCTTCCGAACTCGATCTTCTTGAAGGGCGCTACACTCCTCTCGAAAGTTTCGCGTGTTTCGAACAATGCTTGTGGTTCGAGGGCCAGTTTTGCGTGACCACTGTCGTGAAGAATTTTATCGAAACTCTGTGAAGCTTTTTCGAAGCACTTTTCGATCACATCGAAAGTAAGGCCCGTGTCTTTTATCCAAACTCTTGTTGAAAACGGAATGAATTCGAGCAGCGACTGTCGTTGTTCCTGGATGAGTCTTGTTTGCACGTTAGGCATGAGACTGATCTTATCCTGTGTCTCGACCGACAACTGGGAGCCAGGATCGAATGAACGAATACTGTCGACTTCGTCGCCGAAGAGTTCGATGCGATAGGGGAGCTCGTGAGCAAACGAAAAGACGTCGATAATGCCTCCGCGTATTGCAAACTGGCCGGCTTCGTAAACAAAATCTGACTTTTCGAAGTCGTATGTATGGAAGAATTCTTCGAGGAATTCGCGGTCTAATTTTTCGCCTTTCGTGATGACGAATGTGTTGCTGGCAAGGGACTTCTTATTGATCACTTTCTCCGAGAGAGCCTCGGGGTAAGTGATCACAATGTTTGATGTTCCAGGAACCGATAGCTTGTTGAGGCACTCGGCGCGAGTGAGAATGTTTGCGTTCTCTGTTTCGTCGTATTCGTAAGGACGTTTGTACGACATTGGAAAGAAGAGGATCTCGCGTTGTCCGAGCAGGTTCTGAAGATCATTGAAAAAGTAGGAGGCTTCTTCTTTGTCGTGAAGGATAACGAGGTGGTCGGACTTTGTGCTTTTGAAAACTGAGGCGAAGAGAATGGCGTCGAGGCTGCCGCTAACTCCTTTAAGACGGACCGTTCCAGGCTTGGACGTAGTTATCCCTTCCGCCAGCGTCTTAACCAAACCGTCGGCCTTGAAAATCGAAAGAAACTCGTCCGCCCTCAAACCCTAAAAAAACAGAGTGCAAAAATAACATACTTTTGCACTCAATTGTTCGAAACGTGGTTGCATCCTATTTAAGAACCCTATTTTATTACCTCACATTTCTCAGCCTTTTGTTTGTTGCGATTGGCTTGTGGAGACCGTGGGTGATGTTGTGGTGGGAAGACATTTCGAATCGCCGAAAGGTTATTAGGGTGTATGGTTCGGTCGCGGTCATATTCTATGCGCTTTACTGGGGAATGAAATTTTTTTGATAATTAGAGACATGAAGAATCTTGTAGTTGTGGTGATGATGGTGTGTGTGCTTGGGGCATGTAAGAAAGACAAGCCGAAGGAAGTTGTATTAAATGCTAAACCCACAGCATCTGTCCTGGCTAATGGGATGCCACTACTGACCGTCACTAAGGAAGACGGTTCAACGATGTCGCTGAAAGACCTGACAGGCAAGGTGCTCCTGGTTTGCTACAATCCAGATTGCGATCACTGCCAGCGCGAAGGCAAACGTCTTTCAGAAAACAAAGACATGATCAAGGATTACCAGGTTTACTTTTTGACGCCCGATGTGAAAAACCAGGCGAACACTTTTGCGAAGGACTACAACCTGATTGAGCCGAACATATATTTTGTTACGGCGGAGGTTACGCCAATCATAAGGGCTATCGGCAGCATCAATACTGTTCCGACATTTTTCATCTTTCGCGATCAACAGCTGATAAAGCGAATGGAAGGAGAGGTTTCGATGGAGGACCTGCGACGTCTTCTTTGATATTATCGGAGACGTACAGACATAAAGAGGAATTTGGCTTTCAAACCAGTGCAGCCAACCAGGTAAAGATCACCGCCGTCGGTGAGGCCGGTTTTTTTCTTGATCTCTTCCACCGTCGATGGGAAGTTTCTCAAAACGATATTTGATTTTCCCCCGGCAAATTTTTCACGAAGCTTTTTGTCCAGCTTAACGTGTTCTTTTATTTCAAAAATTCTTCCGGGAAAATCTTTGACAAACGTGTCGCTCGTGTACAGGTGCGTATTCACCTGCAGCTTCGAAAGGTTGTAGGCGGCCGCGACCGATTTGAAAGCTCCGCCTTTCATGATAGACGCATCCGGTTCGTAGATGAATTTTTTCGGATCTGAGAATTGAACGACGGCCGAGCGTTCGTCTGAAAACCGGAACTCAAATGCCGGCGGCATTTTCCGCGGATCGAAATTGTTGTCGATGTTATAGCATTCGATGCCAACATCGCCTGAGAATCCCTGATCGCACAGGAACAGCAGCTCTTTGCATTCGTCATCAACTGAAACAATAATCACACGGCTCACACACTGAAGGTCTTTGATTCCCTGTTGGATGTCAAGCAGGGGTGAGGCTTTGATCATAACACGGTCGGTGTGACGATAAAGCTCGGGCCGAAGTGCTATGATGTCGGGAACACAATCCGCAAATCGATAGACTTTCTTTTGCGATGCTGTTCTTCGTGAGGGATCTATAAATATCAGGTCGTAATGTTTTCCGGAGTCGGCAAGAAACTCGACGGCATCGTTCACATGATAATGAAGGTTGATAGCGCCAAGTAGCCTGTGATTTTGTTTCGCAAGATCGACGAGTTCTTTCGTTGGCTCGCTAAAGTCACAATATGGAAACAGCGATGACAGAAAAAACGAATCGACTCCTAACCCTCCGGTGAGGTCGCAGAATTTTTTGTTGGAGGTGATCCATTTGGAAACGATATAACTCTTGAATCTCGCTGTTGCTTCGGAGCTGCTTTGTTCGAGGTTCAACGACAGCGGGTAAACGATACCTTTCGTGTCGTAGTAGAGAGGAAGTTTATAGGCCGATTTCTTTCGCGCTTTTATTTGAGTCGCTATCCACGATGATGGAACGCCGAGGATCTCTTTGCTCTTAAGCACAAGTTTGTCTTCATCTTCTTTTTCATGATCGAAGATGAAGTTCTGTATTTCGGCTTCAGCTAGTTTTCTTATGTCCAAGGCTACGCGGCTTAAAGTGAAGATAGATATTCCTCGCGTATGCAATCAATCCTCCTGACTGGGCTACAAGCAACACAACGTCGTCGCGGTAAAGAGAATATACAACCACCATTACTGAGGCTACGGCGCTGATGATCCAGAAACCCAGTGGCAATAATGATTCATTTGCTTTTTCGGAGAAATACCATTGGTAGAAATACCGGAAATTCAGGAGCAGCTGGCCGATCATTCCGGTAAGCATGAAGATATCGGTATAGTTGAAGTCCAGCCCGGAGCTTTCGAATGTTCCTGCATAGGCGAGCAGGGCAGGAGGAATCAGCAACATTAGAATTCTTGGAACGATGTGGATTCGCTGCCAGACCTTTTTCAGTTGCAGGATGCGGATGTAGATGTAGAATGCGATGGACTGCCCGACCATGATCACCGGGTCGTGACGAAGAATACCGTATAAAAGAAAGACTGACCGCCCCCGATCACGCTGAAGATCCAGAAGATGACCGGCGAAACCACGCGGCCTTCGCGTTCGGCAATGATCCATTGAGCAACGGTGCGCGCACCGAACATCGATTGACCGATGAAGCCTAAGATGATCAAATGCAGTTCGTTCATTAGAACAAACTTAACAAACCCCCCTTTTCTAAAGCAGTGAGATTGAGCGGAGGCATTGTTTTCCCTTCGAAGTACTTTCGTTTCGAGACAGTGAAGAGCTGATGAATTGATTCGGCGATGTTTCCCTCACCCGCCATTCTTCTTCCAAACTGTGAATCATTAACGTTGCCGTCGTGCAGCGAACAGATCTGGTTCCAGACTTTATCGAACCTGTCCGGGAAAATTTTTCCGGAGCCAGTCTTCGAAGATCTTTCCGATAGCGCCATTCAATCGCACTACGGTCATGCCTGCAGTACGTGCAACCGGCATCTGCCGCAGCTTTAAGGATCACCGGGATCTCATGGTGATTGAGCCCGGGAATGATTGGAGCATTCATGATACCGACAGGCACGCCTGCTTTCGCGAGTTGTTCTACTGTGTTAAGTCGTTTGAGACCCCACTCGCAGTTCGCGGCTCCATTTTTCTTCGAAGCTCTTCGTTGAGTGTGGTGATCGAAATGTAAACTTGAACGAGATTATCCGAAGCGAGGTCTTTTAACAGATCGATGTCACGCGTACGAGGCCATTCTTCGTGATCATGCTTACAGGATGACGATAATTCGCCATGATCTTCAACATCTTTCGCGTGATCTGGTACTTCCTTTCCTGTGGCTGATAACAATCGGTGTTGCCCGAGATCATTATCGGCACGGCCTGCCATTTCGGATTGAGAATAAATTTTTCGAGAAGTTCGGCGGCATTCTTCTTTACAATGATCTTACTTTCGAAGTCGAGACCAGCGCTGAAACCATAATACTCATGAGTGTTCCTTGCGTAGCAATAAATGCATCCATGCTCACACCCCTGGTAAGGGTTCACAGAATACATATTGCGGAGGTCTGGACTGTCTACCTTGTTAACGACCTTCTTCGCGTTCTCTTCGTAGACCTGGGTTGGCAGGATTTTCGAGAAGAGGCTCGTCAAGACCTTCAATATGATCGGTAACGTATTGATTTTTAAGGAACTTGTTTCCCGTCTTAATTTGAGCTCCCCTGCCGTTAAAATAGTCATCCCGCTGCTCCCATGAGCCTAAATTACTAAAATTATTAGTTTGCTAAATTATTTAGAACCGGCAATTACAGAATTCTCCCGAAAGGGCGTTAGAGTCCGTGTTCTGCACGAATATCAAAACAACCCTTTCGTTTCCGGCAACAAGTGGTGGAAGCTGAAATACAATCTGGAGCAGGCGAAGAAAGAAGGTTACGAAACGCTACTCACATTCGGCGGAGCTTACTCGAATCACATCTACGCAACAGCAGCCGCTGCAAAGGAGTTAGGTTTCAAAAGCATTGGCATTATCCGAGGAGAGGAAGTTGACAATCCAATCTTAAACTTTGCGCGTGAGCAGGGGATGAAACTCGAATTCATTTCCAGGGAAGACTACTCGAAAAAAAGATGAGTTGAAATTTCCTGGCGTGTATGTGATACCGGAAGGCGGAACAAACGAGTATGCGATCGAGGGCTGTGCAGAGTGGGAAGGAAGTTGTTGAGCATTGACTTCGATCAATTGTATACGGCGGTTGGAACTGGCGGTACACTGAAAGGATTGATAAAAGGAATTGACGGGAAGAGAGAAGTGATCGGTGTGCCTGTATTGAAGAATTATGATTACGAGGGAAAAATATTAAGAGCTTATCACCATGGTGGTTATGCAAAAGTTACGAAAGAGCTTTTGGTCTTTTGTGAGACAATGAAAACTCAGTACGATATAGTCGTTGAACCAACCTATACCGGAAAATTATTTTGGGCAGTGTTCGACCAAATAGATAAAGGATTGATCAAACAAGGAACAACGGTGTTAGTAATTCATTCTGGCGGCCTCCAGGCTTTAGCCGAATAGATCTTCGAAGATCTCCGGAAGTTTGCCAAAAGCCTTTATCACAATCTTAGATTTCTTAATGTCTATAGCTTTCTGACTATACTTTGAAATATAGATCTCAGTAAAAACCAAGCTTCTCGGCTTCGGAAATTCTTTGATCGATCCGATTCACCGCACGCAGTTCACCACCAAGTCCCACCTCTGCGGCAAAACAGATCTTGTCGCTGATAGGGATCTCTTCGAACGATGAGACGATAGAGGCGCAGATCGCCAGTCGATTGCCGGGTCTTCTACAGAAATACCACCCGCCATATTCAAAAAAACATCTTGTGTACTCAACTTGAAACCGGATCGTTTTTCTAAAACTGCGAGCAACATGTTGAGTCGCTTTTGATCGAAGCCTGTTGATGTTCTTTGCGGTGTGCCATACGAAGCTGGACTTACCAGCGACTGTATTTCGATCAGCAATGGTCTGTTGCCTTCAATCGTAGCGCCGATAGTTGCGCCGCTTAGTTGTCCATCTTTCTGTGAGATCAATATCTCCGATGGATTAGAGACTTCGCGAAGTCCGCTGCCCAACATTTTCATAGATACCAATCTCTGAAGTAGAGCCGAAACGGTTTTTCGTAGTTCGAAGTATTCGATAAGCGAGGTGACGATCGCCTTCGAATTGAAGAACGGTGTCCACCATGTGCTCCAATACTTTCGGTCCGGCGAGCATTGCCGTCTTTTGTGATGTGACCGACAAGAAATACGGAGGTGTTTGTTTCTTTGGCAAACTTCATGAGCTCGCCGGCACACTGACGTACCTGGCCCACACTTCCGGAGACCGAATCGAGCAACGGGCGAGTAGAGAGTCTGTATCGAGTCGACAATGACAAGTTGCGGCTGAAGCTCTTCGACGATTGCGAAAATATTTTTAGTGTTTGTTTCGGTGAGAAACATGAAAGTTGTCGCTGGCTTTTCCTTTGCCGATGGTTCTTTCGGCCCGCATCTTTATTTGTTGCTCGCTCTCTTCGCCCGATACATACAACGTTCGAAGCTGGTGTATGCCGACTCCTATCTGCAACATGAGTGTAGACTTACCGATGCCTGGTTCGCCGCCTATGAGCACTAATGATCCCGGAACGATTCAACCTCCGAGTACCCGGTTCAGTTCGTTATCCGGAGTAACGATCCGGGTTTCGGAAGCCGAAGTAATTTCCGACAGCTTGTGTGGTTGTGCCTGTCGCGATGATGTTTCGGAGCGCCACTGATTTTTTCCGTTGTCGGACTTTGTGACAACCTCTTCGGCGAAAGAATTCCCATGCTCCGCACGATGGACATTTGCCCAACCACTTAGCGGACTCATATCCACAAGCGTTACAAAAAAATAATGTCTTCGTTTTAGCCATTTAACTGCGATTTCAAATTAAACCATTTTTCTATCGAACGATAAAAGAGCATCTTTAAGAAACCCTTACCAATTTTGAAAGATATGAAGCGCGTGTTGACAACGGCTGTCGCCGTTATGATGTTGATATCTGCGTACGCGAAGGAAACTCCGAAATATCCTGTGAGTGCGATCCCGGAATCGTTGAAACAAAATGCAAAGGCGGTGTATCGCGATGACGATATGGTTTTCCGGATACTTTCAAAGAAAAGTGCCACTCGTCATGTTCACTACGCGATAAACGATCCTCAATCCTAACGGAAAGGATTACGCCGAAGGAGCAATACCGTATGATAAGAGTGTTAAGCTCCATGACTTGAAGGTTGTTGTCTACGATGCCAACGGCAGCGTTATCAAAAAACTAAAATCAAACGACTTCATTGACCGATCTGCGTTCGATTGGCTTCAGCCTTTTATAGCGATAACAGGGCAAAATATTTTGACGTCACGCAGTCAATCTATCCTTATACAATCGAAGTGGAGTACGATGACGATTTAGTTTTCTCTACTCGATCACTCCCAGCTATCTCGCCGCTGATGCAAATGTTTCGGTCCAGCATTTTTCCTATGAGCTTATATATCCTCTCGATCTCAAGCCGCGATATAAAGCTTACAACATCGATCAGAAGCCAGTTACATCAAACCCTGGGTCAGGGCTGGAGTCTTTGAAATGGACAATCGAAAACATTACGCCAATTGCCTATGAGCCGATGTCATCGCGAAGCGATTATATGAGACGTATAGTTGCAGCTCCGAATGATTTTGAATGGGACGGATACCAGGGCAACATGTCGAACTGGCAAGACTTCGGGCAGTGGTTTGCAAAACTGAATGTCGGTCGCGACAAGCTTCCCGATGAAGCGAAAGCAAAGGTGAGAGCTCTTGTGAAAGACAAGAAGACCAACGAGGAGGAAGGCAAAAGCGATCTACGAATACATGGCAGTCGAAGACAAGATATGTGAGCATTTCAATTGGGAATCGGTGGTCTCCAAGCCTTTCGATGCAGCAACTGTTGATAAGAACGGCTACGGTGATTGCAGGCGCTGTCGAATTACATGGTGGCGATGTTGAAGGAAGTGAACGTGCCTGCGTATTACGCGATGATACAAGCAGGTCAGGGTCAATCTCGTCTTGATACGTCTTTTCCTAGCAATTATGGAAATCACGTGATCGTTGCTGTTTCCAAATGAAAATGATACCCTGTGGCTGGAATGTACGAGCCAGACCATGCTCATTCGGTTACATCGGAGATTTTACCGACAACAGGTATGCGTTTTTGGTAACTGAGAAAGGCGGCGAGCTTCGCAAGACCACTTATTATCCGAAAGAAAAAAAATCTAAGAACAACATCTGCCGACGTTAACATCGATCTGAATGGAAATGCGAAAGCGAAGGTTGTCACCAACTACTCCGGACTTCAATATGATGCCGACGGTCTCGCATTCGTCGTTAACTCATCTGCGGAGGAATCAAAAGAAATGGGCTGCAGACAAACATCAACATCCGTCATTCGATGTGTCGGCGTTTTCGATCGCGAATAAAAAGGATAAGATCCCGATGGCCATCGTAAAGATGGATATCGTGCTTAACAAAGTATGCATCAGTAAGTAACAAGCGACTCTTCGTTACGCCGAACCTCATGAATCGGTCAACATTTATTCCCGAGAAGGTTGAGAACAGGAGGACGCCGTTTGCTTTGAGCGAAGCGTATACTCACATAGACACGATTCGCTATCACATACCCGAAAACATTTTCCCCCGAGTTCTTACCGCCAGACCAAAAGTATGAGTCGCGCTTCGGAAGTTACGAAGCCGGGTTCAAGATCGACCAGGGATCGTTGATCTATATTCGAAGGCTTACAAGGAAAGATGGAAAGTTTCCTGCCGAAGCATACCAGGAGCTTATTGATTTCTACAAGAACGTGAACAGGGCAGACAATGCTAAGCTGGTGTTTTTAAATAAGACCTAAGCTCGATCTCCTGCTCTCTCCGTTGTTCGCGTTGAATGAGTTCCAGCGCTTTGCGATCCATCCATTTCGGGAAGAATAGTTGAGCCAAACAGCAAGTCTACCTTGAACTGTCAGTAAGACATCGCGTTTGCGTCGAACCACAGCGAAGTAAACATGATCGGCAACTTCTTCGGCGCTCATCATATAACTTTCGTCGCGTTGCGGCCCGGCGAATACTTTTCCGTTGGCCATTAATGCCAGACCGCCTGATGTTCGAAGCTGTGAAACCAGGGCAGACAGTTAACACACGTGAATGCACGCCGATCCAACATTTCGGATCGAAGCGATTCCAGGAAGCCGATCATGGCAAACTTCGAAGCGGAGTAGGCGCTTCGGGCGGGAGTTGCACGACGTCCGTTCACCGACGAGATACCGACAATAGAACCTTTTGAGCGGAGGATGTGAGGCAGTGCATACTTGGTGGTATTCACGAGCCCATAGAAATTTACATCCATTATTTTTTTGAAAACTTCGAGTTGGAGATCTTCGAAGAGGGCACGTTGCGAGATACCGGCGTTGTTGACGAGGACATCGATCTTTCCGTACTGGCGTATAGCGATGTCCACCACGTTAGCACAGTCGGCCTCGACGCTGGCGTCGGCGACCACGGGAATTACTTCGATGCCAAGTTGCCTTAAGTCGGATGCGGCATCTTCGAGCACCGCCTTTCTTCTCCCTGTGATAACAAGCTTAGCTCCTTCGCGGCCGAATCTCTCGGCGAGAGCCTTTCCTATACCCGACGACCCTCCAGTTATTATTATAACCCTATCCCTCATACGACTAATCAAAAGTAATCAAAAACAAAAGGTAATTTTGGGCATCATGTTCGTCCTTAAGGTGATTTCAAGGTTGCCCACTTGTGTTTTGTATGTTCTGTCTGATGTCATTTTCTTTCTCACCTTCTACGTGCTCCGATATCGGCGGTCTGTGGTGATGACAAACCTTGAGAATTCTTTTCCACAGAAGAGTAAATCCGAACTTCACGCAATCAGCAAAGCATTTTATAAAAACCTGTGCGACTATGCTGCTGAAACCCTCCGCTTATTTTTCAATTGACGCCAAAGAACTAAAAGAAAGAGTTGTGTTCACTAACCCCGACGTCCATTAAAGAATTTACGGGCAAAAAAATCACTCCGTGTTGTTGCTGGTTTCGCATCAATTTAATTGGGAATGGATGCTTGCTGCCGGAAGTTTGCATTTACCAGTGCCCGTAGATTTCGTATACCTTCCGCAAAGCAGCAAGCTCGCAAACACCTTTGCACTAGCGATCCGCACGCGTTTCGGGGCATTTGCTATTCCACGTGAATCCGTTGGCCGCGAAGCATTACGACGAAAACATATCATCCGCGCTACCGCAATTGTTGCTGATCAATATCCGGGACACTTCAATCATAGAAGGTATTGGGCGACATTTCTCGAACAAACGAACTGCTTTCTTCTATGGCATTTCTCAATTAGCAACATTACAACAAGCGGCGTCGTACTTCGGATCGGTCAGAAAGAAGTCGCGAGGATAATTATGAAGTAACGTTTGATAAAACTGGATGACTCAAAAATCATCGACGACTATATAGTGGGAAAGCGAAAAAAATAATTCATCAGCAACCTGAAGGCTGGTTGTGGTCGCACCGGCGCTGGAAGAATGTTGAGTAAGATTTTTTTAATTGAATTTTAAGGGCTGCTTAAGCCAGCATCAGCTCGATATCCTCCCTCGTGAGCTGCTTTATAATACTTTCTTCGGTAGTAATAAGGTTCTCCGACAGCTTGAGCTTGTGCTTCTGAAGTTGAAGGATCTTTTCCTCCACAGGTATTTCTCTCGTGATGAATTTATAAGTGAACACCACGCTTCGTTTGACCGATACGGTGCGCACGATCTACTGCCTGTGCTTCGACAGCAGGGTTCCACCATGGATCGAGGATAAATACATAGTCTGCTTCCGTGAGGTTGAGACCCAGTCCACCCGCTTTTATCGAGATGAGGAATACTTTCAGGTTAGGATCTTTGTTGAATTTTCTCCACCTGGTCTTTACGGTCGTTGCTCGAACCATCGAGATAGGCAAACGGAACTTTCTGTTTGTACAGAAATTCTTTCACGATATCGAGGTGTTTCACAAACTGGCTGAACACAAGAAGTTTGTGACCTTCGGCCATCGCACTTTCAGCATGTGAGAAACATCTTCCGAGCTTGCCCGATTCACCCGTATACGTAGGATCGATCATGCGCGGGTGATTCGACAACTGACGGAGCTTCGTAAGACACTTCGAGGATCATGAAACGAGAGTTGTTGATTCCTTCTTTGTCGATCTGTTCGAGGATCTTGTTGCGATAGAATGCTTTTGCTTCTTCGTATTTCTCCTCTTGTTCGACGGTCATGTTCGTGTAATGAACATTCTCTCCACTTTTTCGGGAAGCTCTGTCGCCACTTGCGACTTCAATCGTCTCAACAAAAACGGTTTGATAATAGCGTTGAGCTTTTTAGTCTTCGCCTCGTCCTGCTTCTTTTCGATTGGAACCTGGTATTCGTTCTTGAAGAAAGTATGACCACCAAGCAATCCCGGGTTGATGAACGTCATCTGCGACCAGAGATCGGAGAGTCGTGTTCTCGAGTGGAGTACCGGTAAGTGTAAGTCTAAAACGCGAATGCAATTGCATTACCCTGCCTTTGCAATATTCGACGTCGGGTTTTTGATAACCAGCGATTCATCGAGGATGATGTAATTGAAATAGAAATCTTTCAGTGAATCGACATCCAACCTCGTGATACCGTACGATGTAAGCACGAGATCGTAATTCTTGAACCTATTGATGTCTTTATTCCGAAGTGTTCCGGTGTACGTGAGGATTTTCAGTTCTGGCGCAAACTTCGAAGCTTCCATCTCCCAGTTGTAAATGAGTGATGTCGGCATAACGAGAAGAGTCGTTCCAGTGTCGCCTTTTTCTTTCTGCGATTGAAGCAGTGCAAGGGTCTGCACTGTTTTAACCCAAACCCATGTCGTCGGCGAGACAACCACCGAGGTGAAACTCGTTGAGGAAACGAAGCCAGTTGTATCCGGCCTTTTGATAAGGACGAAGTTTTCCTGCAAAACCGGAGGGCAATGGATAATCCTTAATGCCATCGAATGATTCCATAGCACGGAAGCGTTCACTCATATGAACCTTTGCCAGGTTTCCATCCTCTAACTCTTTCAACAAGTTGAGGTGATATTTTTTCAGTACTGGCTTTTCATGATCGCCATGTGTTTCGCTAAGGGCAAACAGGTCGCCGTACTTCTGAAGCCACGCTTCGGGAATGATGGGCGATCTCTCCGTTGGGCAACTTGAACTCTACTTTCTTTCGAAGGATGAGTTTTCTTAATTCTTTGAATGAGATCTCGTATTCGCCGAACCGGATCTTCGCATGAATATCGAACCAGTCGATGTTCTCTTTTACTTCGAGATCGAATACAGCCTTGCCAACAAAATATTTCTTGTCGCGATTTTCCGGCTGACTTACTTCGAAGCCGAGATTGAGGAGGGATAACCCGGTTCTCATTCAGCCAGGAGAATGCGTGTGCTTTTTCGACGGCAACACGGAAGCCTTTCAAAGCGGGAGCCCAAGCTTGATCAGTGTTTGCGCATACTTCTTTTCACCTTCCGTATTTCTTTTCACACGATGGAACAGTGTAGTCATTTTCTTTCTTCTCAATGGTGACGCTCACGGGGGCCAAAAAACATCTCCGCGGAAGCGATGTTTACCGTACTTGAAAGAAAGGTCGAACACGATCTTCCCCGCTTCGTCATCTTTCGTTTCAGTCTCAACAGCGCCGCTGTCGAAGAGGTCTGCAACTTCGCGCGATTGTCCCTGGTGAAGTTCAGAAAGAGTGAGCAATGGATGTGGATCGTAGTTGCTCCGGTTGATCTCGAAACCCTGTACGTCAACGTCGTCGAATGAGGCATTAAGCGGAGCTACGAAAACGATTGTAATAAGTTTCTTCTAAGTTCTTCGGGAATCATCACAGCCTTCTTCGAAAGGAAAGGCTGCAGCTTGCGACCATCAACATGTTTATCGAAGCCGTAAAGCTTTCCGTTCAGGACCATCCATGATGGTTCCTTACAGATCAGGTAAGCCGAAGCGTTTGGTATGTCTACTTTCTTCCCGTCATAGCTAATGGTAGGGAAGTAGTTTGTGTTTTCTTCGGTTCGCCGGAAGTGGAATTGGATATTCGAGCGTTTCTCGAGAACGTCAACTCTTTTTCCAGGTCGGTTCGCCGTCGTTACCCATCTCGAAAAGCATTTTGCCTTTCATCTTGTCGAGGATCTCGCCGCGTTTTGTTTCGAGATAGCGTTCACGATCTCTTCTTGTATGAGCTCGTTGCCTTTCTGCTTATCGTATACTTTGGCGAAGAACTCGCCGGGCTTCATTTGCTTCACGGAAAATTTCTTCCAGGATCACATCCTGGTTCATTTTGTCCATGAGATCGATGAGCTCGTAGTCCCTGGTGTCGAGACCCTTCGCAAAACTCGCGGGCATTTCTTGGCGGAGATGTTCTGATTGCTGGTAAGTGAGCATACTTTTTCGTCTAGATGGACGATGAAAGACTCAAATATGTAGCCCAGGTACTCGTGCTGGTACAGAGAGTAGATGACCTGAAATGGCTGAGCTGCTGAAACCTTCATGTATCACCGATTCTTAACGCAGGGTGTGGAAAAAAGCTATTAAAAAGAAGCCAATCGGCTGACTTTGAGCATAATACACACCACGCAGAACTGCTAAATTACGCATTCTTAAGGGAATATATATTTCTAATTAAGGGAGGACCTTACATAGAAATTACCCGCCTACGCTAAAAAGCTACGGCGGGCACTGCTTAGAGGTGCTGAATACTATAAGATTTTGCAGCTAACGCGGCCGGGTAGAATGAAGTAATGAAGGTCATTATAACTGTAAGACCTCCGGCGATCGCGAAGTCGGACCAGATCATCTTAACAGGATAGTCGGGGCATGATCGCATCATTTAACCCCATGCTTACCAATCCGAATTGATCCTGGATGAAGCAGATCAGTGCACCGAGCAGAAAGTCCGATAGCGGTACCAACAACGGAAATGATAGGCACCTTCGGAGCATGAAGATTGTTCTGATAACTGCGGATACGCGCCCATGGCAAATAGTACCGAGATGTCTTTCTTTTTATCGAGCGCCAACATCATCAGCGAGAAGAAGATGTTGATTGATCCAATCAACGTAAGCACAGCCAACGCAACGGCCACAAATAATTTCTCGAGTTCAACAGCTTGTAAAGATCCAGCGTGTTGTTCTTCATTCGTGAGCACTTTGAAGCCATCGCCGAGTGTTTTTCTTAAGCTCTTTTTGCACTTTGTCGATGTTGGAACCGGGCGTTGTTTTTATTTCCATCCATGTTCTGGCGATTTCCATAATTGAGTAATTCCGCTGTGAAGTCGAGTGTGAAGAAAAACATAGTTTTCGTCGAACTTCTTTTCTACTGAGAACACGCCGCCCGGGCGAATGCTTTTGTGTGCGTACATTCTCGATGGATCGAGAACCCGGCCAGCCGGAAACATTGCGGATGTAGAAGAGCTGCAGCACGTGCAATGTCGTCGTTGATGTCGATACGGAGATCGTTCTTCACGCCCAAACCAACGATAGCAAATGGAATACTGTCGTGATGAAGTGCCAGGTGGCCACCGACCATATTACTATCAAGACGATTCTGTTTCGTGGAAGTTATCGCTGACAACCCGCGAACAATGACTGGAAGATCGTTGTCGCCGTAGCGCGCATAAGCGTAGTCTTCAATTACTTATCGGTAACCAACGACACGCCTGCCGTTGATTGAATGTCGGACCGCATCTTGTCGGTGACGTCGAATGTCTTTCGGGTTGCTTCGATCTTCAGCTCCGGATCGAATGCAACGTTCACGGAACGAAGGAGATCTCCCAGTCCATTTGAATACAGACAGTACAACGATCAATGCCGCAGTTAGCGAAGCCACCACGAACATCGACAGGAGTGAGATGGCATTAAGTAAAAGATTTTTTTCCTTTTTAGAGAGGAAGTAACGTCGTGCTATGAAGAGCGATACGTTCACTTCTTCTTTTTTGGAGATTCCGTCGGGGTAGGCGGAATGTTGAGGCTTTCAATGAGCTTGTCCATGCGGAATGCATTTTCCTCAACCTCATCAATAAAGAAAGCCAGCTCCGGAATAATCCGTGCCTGGTTGCGGATTTTTTCCCCCCGAGAGCACGACGGATCTCTTTTTTGTTGGAGGTCGAGCTTCGCGAGAAGTGCCTGTTTGTCTTTCGCAAGCAATCATGCTCACGTACACCTTTGCTACACCGAGGTCCTGGACTCATCCTGACTTCGGCGTTAGTAATGAATGCATTATCGAGGTAGCCGCGTTTATCCCGCTGAAAGATCTCGCTGAGTTCCTTCTGGATAAGTCGGGCAAAATTTTTGTTGCGGACTGAGTTGGCCATAACGGTACAAAGTTAATTAATTTGCAAAGCAAATATGCTTCGGTTCTTTCGCATCAACGATCCTTATCGTCTTCTGGCGATACTCATTTTCATGATCTTAATCAGCCTGCGTTGATGACTCAACCCCGTTGCGTTGACGCAACCAGAGCTTAAGTCGATGGTGATTGGTGAGGCTGTCGGCAGTGGTCAGCTGATGTATGCGGAGGTGTATGATTCTACAGCGCCGATTGCTGCGGGCGCCTTCGGTATAGTCCGATTGGTTGATTGGCCGCTCGATTGCGGGCCGCCAGATCTTTGCTCTGATCCTGATCTTTTTCCAGGCATCGTTTCTTCGCTATCTGTTGATCAACAATAAGGCTTATGCCGATAATACTTACGTACCCGGGTTAATCTATGGACTATTGTGTTTCTTATCGTTCGATTTTCTTTCAATAAACTCCAGGAGCTGTTGGGCTCTACGGTGTTGTTGCTTGCGTTGAATAATCTCTTCAGGGAGATTGAGTTTAGGGTACAACGGGAGGGGACGATCATCAATGTAGGTTTCTACACCGGGCTTGCTTCTGTGTTCGTATTCTCGTACGGGATTTTCCTGTTGGCAGCGTTCGCTATCCTTGCGGCCTTCACACGGATCAGTTTCAGAAAATCACTCTTATTGCTGTTCGGGTTCTTCCTGCCGCATGTCGTTATCGGTGTGTATTACTATTACCGTGATGCGCTGCCGGCATTGTGGAGTAACTTCTATCTCGAGAATTTTCTTCACACCGACGTCAATCTTATCTCGGGTAAAAGCTTGCTAATGTTGGGTCTGCTGCCGATCATCTACTTTGTGTTCTCGCTTTTCATGATGACACGCGAAGCGCGATTCACGAAATACCAGTCGCAGCTATTCCAGGTAATGTTTATGTGGCTGGTGTTTTGTCTCATCGAAGTCTTTCTGACAAGGCAGTTAACGCCGCATAGCCTGATCATAATGATACCAAGCCTTTCCTACTCCTTCAGTCATTATCTTTTGTTGATCCGGAGAAGATGGATTGCTGAAAGTATGTTGTGGATACTGATCTTCGGGGTGATAAGTATGGATCTCTTTGCGGCTCGCGGCAAAGTTGGCTCAATCGATTACTCGCGGATGCTCGTGGCTGCTCCGAAGCAACCGATTTCCGTTATCGACAAGAAAGTAATGGTACTTGGTGATGACCTTTCGGTTTACAAAAATAACAAGCTCGGGGGGTATTTTCTGGACTGGCGATTATCGGAAAGAACGCTGAATGGTATTCAGTATTACGATCATGTTCTTACTATCGATGAGATGTTTCGTTCTTGTCCGCCAGATGTGATTGTTGACGAAAGAGGGTTATTTGTGGGGCTTGCGAATAGAATTCCGGCGTTAAATAATCTTTACAGGAAAGAAGGAGCTAACCTGTATTTAAAGAACTAACACGCAATCTTCTTCACTCTCCTATCGTGTCTTCCTCCTTCAAATGAAGAGCTAAGAAACTTATCGACGATCTTCATCGCGAGGTCGCCGCTGATATATCGTGCGGGAAGACAAAGAACATTCGCGTCGTTGTGTTGACGCGCGAGTGACGCGAGTTCTTCGTTCCAGCAGATTGCAGCGCGGATACCCTGGTGTTTATTGGCAGTGATTGCCACACCGTTGCCGCTTCCGCAGATCAATATTCCGAGATCAAACTCTTTCTTTTCGACAGCCAGGGCGACTGGATGTGCGAAGTCAGGATAGTCTGCGGATTCTGAGGAATATGTTCCGAAGTCTTTCGATTCGAAGCCGGAACGTGTTAGCCATTCCCGGACTTTCTCCTTGAGTTCAAAACCGGCGTGGTCGGCTCCGATGGCAATTTTCGGCATCATTAATTATTGTTGAAGGTGTTCGAGCGCTTCGACACGCTTCTTTCTTCGTACTTCGCGTGCTGATATGAAGATACTGATTTCGTAGAGGATGATCAATGGCACCGTAATTATGATCTGGCTGATGACATCCGGAGGCGTGATGATTGCGGCGAGTATAAGAATTACAATGATCGCATGCTTGCGATAAGTCCGTAAGAACGGCGGGTTAACGAGACCAATCCGTGTAAGGAAGAAGATCGCAACAGGCAGCTGGAACAATACCCCCGCTGCCGAATACCAGTGCTACTATGGTTGAAACATACGATGTGATGTCGAATTCATTTACGATCATATCACTGATCGTGTAATTAGCGAAGAAGTACATCGACATCGGGCAGAGAATGAAATATCCAAAGCTCACGCCCGACAAGAACAGCAAGGTTACGGCGAAGACTGCACCACGAGAACCCTTTCTTTCTGTGTTATGTAAACCTGGTCGTATGAAACGCCACAATTCCCAGAACACGTATGGAAACGCGAGGATGATACCGATCACGGCAGCAGCCGTAAACTGCATACTGAACTGACCGGTAACGAAGCGACTCTGAACTTTAAATGGAATGGTTGTTACACAAAGAGCATCGTTGCCAACAAGCTCGCCCAACTTGCAAAGGAGGCGAAAAGTGATGAAGCTCGGCTTCGCAGGTGCGAATACGATGTTATCGAAGATCCATTTCGCAAATACGAATGCTACGACAAAACCCACCATAACGGAGGCCACCGCGCGGACTATATGCCACCGGAGCTCTTCGAGGTGATCAAGGAAAGACATTTCCTTTTCTTCTTCTTCATGCTGCTGATCCAACGCCATCGGTATTCTCGGGAAAATTAACGCTTACTTATAGAGAGGGAATTTTTTCATGAACGTATTCACCTTACGTTTTCATGGCTTTGAGATGCTTTTCGTCTTCAGGTTTCTTCAGCGTTTCATCGATGAGGTCCACAACTTTCACAACATCCTTTTCTTTGAATCCGCGACTTGTTATCGCGGGAGTTCCAATTCGCATACCTGATGTAACCATCGGTGACTGTGTATCGAAGGGAACCATGTTCTTATTTATAGTGATGTCGGCTTTGATCAGTCCTTCTTCGGCAGCTTTACCGGTCAGGTTCTTTGAACGAAGATCGATCAACATCAGGTGATTGTCGGTTCCGCCGGAGATGATTCGATAGCCGCGCTTCACAAACTCTTCAGCCATTACTTTTGCATTTCGGGCAACCTGCACGATGTAGTCCATATATTCATCGCTCAGCGCCTCGCCAAACGCGACCCGCCTTTGAAGCAATAACATGTTCCAGCGGACCACCCTGTGTTCCAGGAAACACGCCAGAGTCCAACACAGAAGAGATCTTTCTCAGCTCGCCCTTCGGAGTTTTAAGACCCCACGGATTGTCGAAGTTCTTTCCAATCATGATCACACCACCACGCGGACCGCGAAGAGTCTTGTGTGTAGTTGTTGTTACGATGTGACAATGTTCAAGCGGATCGTTCAATAATCCTCTCGCTATAAGTCCCCGCCGGGTGCGACACATCCGCCAGCAATAAGGCGCCAACGGCATCCGCTGCAGCGCGAAGTTTCTTATAATCCCAGTCGCGGCTGTAAGCAGAAGCTCCACAGATGATCATCTTCGGTTTTTCGCGCTGAGCCGTTTCAAGTACTTTATCGAAATCAATCAGACCTGTTTCCTGTTCCACGCCGTAGAAAGTCGGCTGGTAAAGTTTTCCCGAAAAGTTTACGGGCGAACCGTGCGTAAGGTGACCACCGTGTGAAAGATCGAAGCCGAGGATCTTGTCGCCTGCCTTGAGGCACGCCAACATGACAGCCGCATTGGCCTGGGCGCCGGAGTGCGGCTGAACGTTAGCCCAGCTTGCTCCGAAAAGTTCTTTAAGACGGTCGATGGCCAGCTGTTCTATCTCATCCACCACTTCGCAACCACCATAATAACGTTTTCCGGGGAGGCCTTCAGCGTATTTATTAGTGAGAACGGTTCCCTGTGCCTGCATCACCTGCTTCGACACAAAGTTCTCCGATGCAATCAGTTCTATGCCGTGTTCCTGGCGTTCCTGTTCTTTTGCGATGAGGTCGAAAACAACTTTGTCTCTTTTCATTTTTGGCACTTCTTTACGAAGGGCCAAAAATAGTTAAAAAGGCAACTCCACCGTCACTACTCCGCTCCGTTTCTTCTGGTCGAGAGAATGATAAAGCAATTCGCCAGCTTTTTCCGTTTTGATCTCTCTTGAGGGTTGAACAATGCCCGTGATCTGAGTGATTGTCTTATTCAGGAGGGTTTCGCGAGGATCGCCCAACGGGTACAAGTACAGGCTGTTGTCGTCGTCCGGGATCTGTGGTGTGAAACCGTTGCTGTAATCCGATTGCCCCTGACTATTAAAGAGCTTGACTACGATAGGTTGCATGCCCCATTTATTGTCGGGATCGTTTTCGTCGTAGATCGTAATAGAACCAACGTTCTTGCCGATGGTCGTTCCGCCTACGAGGTAAACATCCATAAAAGGCTTAAGGCCATTAATGATCAGCTCGCTTGCGGAGGCAGTTCGTGATCCGGTAAGAATGTAAACACGATTATCGCGCAGCATGCTTCCGATATTTTGAGTCTTCGAAAGGAAAATCGACATTGAGAAATCCGTCACCAAGCGTGGGGTCTTTCGAGATCTCGTCTGTCACTTGTGCGTTGTACTGATGTGTAACGAACACAGTTGTTGGAGAAACATTTGGTGCGATGAGGCTCGCAAGATTTTGTGCGGCCGTTTCGGCACCACCGCTGTTGTACCGGAGATCGACGATGAGATCGGTGATACCTTGTGATTGAAATGAAGCGAACACCTGGTCCATTTCAGTGGTGTATGTTTGACTACTGTCTGTCGGACCTTCGGAGAATAAATTATAAACGTAGTAACCGATCTTACGGTCTCCATAAGTCAATACTTTGTTTATGTAGTTAGGATCCTCGGCATATTCAACTGGCACGAGGTCGATTGTCTTTGCATCACCCAATACTTTATTGTCGACATCCAAAGGTTTATAGGTAAGAGAAAGATTTGCCGAAAGCTTGTCGAGCAAGTCCTTATAGTTATCGGTTGTTATTTGTGTTCCATTGATCTGGTTGATCACGTCACCACGATTTAAGCCGGCGGCCTCAGCAGGTGAGTTTGGTTTTATATAAAGTACCTGCATGATCACGTTGGTGTTGTCGCTTGATGCGCGGTACAATGCATATTCGAAGCCTGGTTCTTTCGTAACGCCGCGAAGCTCTCCAAGAAGATCAGTGAAGTTTGGTTCGATCCACGAGAATCTATCTTCACTGCTTTTCAATGACGCAAAAAAATCATCGGGAGCCAGCGTTGAATCGGGATTCGTCGTGATACCATCAGCCCAGTAATACCAAAACTTCATGTTGCCATAAATCCAATTATCGACATGACCATTGACATTTGTAGAAGCTGCTACCGGAGCCGGATCGTTCTTATCACAAGCCTGAAATAAAAACGGTATTAAAATGAGAATGAATAAACGTTTCATAGTGTCGACCTAACGCGAGATCACAGTACATATTTTATGCGCACTATTTGTAGATAATAGTATGCTGTAGATCGATAGAAACAATCCCTTTGTCTTTAACAGCGTTGAAGGGCATTTATTCCTCGACAAAATTCCGTTACATGCGTTGTGTTGGATTCGATTAGGAAGAACGGATTGATGATTACCCTCCACCTGGCGGGGATACTTTTATATATTTTTTCCCCACTGTTTTTCGGACCAATCAGATCTGCACGTTTCGAAAATGTGCAATTGTCATTCATCGCGCACAACGCCCTCATCGCATCGTTCTTTTATTTCAATATGCTAGTGCTGATGCCATTTGTGCTTAAGAAAAAAGGATGGATTGTTTATGTGGTCGCCGGAATTGCATCGGTAATCCTCTTTGCACTGATCTCTCATTACGTACGCGAAGTATTCGTGGTACGAGATGTACGGCGCATTACCCGGTTACGAACATTTCCATACTTCGGTTTAGCATTCCCATATATTATGGCGTGGGTGTTTAGTACCAGTGTAAAGTTTTCGATGGATTATCTCGGCCTCGAACGAAAGCGAAAGGAAAGTGAGAACGAAAATCTTAAGTCAGAGCTTGCCTTGCTTCGATCGCAGATCAGTCCACACTTCATGTTCAATGTTCTTAATAGTCTTACTGCCCTCGCGCGCAAGAAGTCGGACGGACTGGAACCGATTATTATAAAGCTGTCGCAGCTGATGCGATATACAATCTATCACTCGAATGTTCCCAAAGTTGGTCTTGAAACGGAGCTCGAATATTTA
This sequence comes from Bacteroidota bacterium, assembly GCA_037200305.1. GTDB lineage: Bacteria > Bacteroidota > Bacteroidia > Cytophagales > Cyclobacteriaceae > ELB16-189. Next base: position 223,406 of record JBBCGZ010000018.1, on the reverse strand, counting down.
CAGAACTACATCGATCTGCAGCGCTTAAGGTTCGGTCATCACATCGCGATCACCTTTCGAAAAGATGTACATCAGCCCGACTTCCAGATTGAACCGATGTTGCTGATCTCGTTTGTTGAGAATGCATTCAAGCACGGTTCTGGACTCGTTATGAATCCCACCATTGACATAGGCATTGAGAGTAAAGACGGTATCCTGAAGTTCAATGTGAAGAACAAGTTTCTATTGGATACCGAGAAGGATGCAACACACGGCGTCGGATTGAAGAATGTTAAACGAAGACTGGCGCTTCTTTATGAAAACCAGTATGATCTTAAAATAATTGATGAAGCCCCATGGTTTATTGTAAATCTAACATTGATTGGAAAATGAGATGCCTTATTGTTGACGACGAACCACTAGCCCGCGAATTGCTTGAAGACAACATCAGGCAGGTTCCATTTCTCGACCTTGCCGGAAGATGCGGCAATGCGCTCGAAGCTCTTGATGTGATGCACCATGACAGCATAGATCTTTTGTTCCTCGATATTCAAATGCCAGGTATCAATGGAATTCAATTTTTGCAGACGCTGAAACACCCGGTGATGGTTGTATTCATTACGGCCTACGAGAAGTTTGCAATTGAAGGGTATAATCTCGATGTCGTGGATTATTTACTGAAGCCGGTTGCCTTCGATCGTTTTTTGAAAGCGGCGAATAAAGCGCAGGACTTATTTTCCTTGCGGAGCAAGCCGTCGTCGCCCGACTTTATTTTCGTGCATGCTGATTATAACCTGGTCAAGATATCTTTCTCGGATGTGGTGTATGTTGAAGGCCTGAAAGATTATGTGAAGATCCATTTAGTGTCGGCGACGCGGCCCGTGATAACGAGGATGAGTATGAAGACACTGGAAGAACTACTGCCTTCGAAGAGATTCATGAGAATACATAAGTCATTTATTCTCTCGATCGATAAGATCATCTCAATAAGAAAGGGACGAGTGAAGATTGGAACAGCAGAGCTGCCGGTCAGCGATAGTTATGCTGAGAAGTTTTATCACCTCATTGGGAAGCCTGAGAACTAAAGCGAACTGTTATTGCACGGCTTGTCCGGGCAATCTCGTGTTACGATAGCCAGGCTACTTTCTGCTCCGACTTATGTTCCTTACCAATAATATCTCTATATAGACTTGGCCTCCTTGCTTTAATGTATCGATAACCCCCAGCCTTAGTAAGCGCTTCCGGATCTAGCGTAGCAGTAACGATCTCATCTCCTAAACTTCTGCATTCTGTTATCACACCTCCGAAAGGATCGATGATCATCGAACAGCCGTTTTTCAACTGATCGTCGTCCATACCGATGGGATTCGAAAACACGACGTAGATCCCGTTGTCGTAGGCACGCGCGGGCAACCAACGCATCAACCACTCGCGACCTTTCAGTCCATCGAATTCTGCTCGAACTGCATTAGGATTCTTATCGCGATTGTACCACAGCTGTGGCTCTACGAAGCCAGCACCAGGCCTTGGCGAAGGAGTGCACATCGTTACGTGAGGCATGAAGATAACGTTCGCGCCCAGCAGAGTTGTTGCCCGAACGTTCTCGATCACGTTGTTGTCGTAACAGATAAGTATACCACACTTCCATCCTTTGATATCGAACACACAGTATTCATTTCCTGGAGTGAGATATGGATTGATGAATGGATGAAGCTTTCGGAATTTAGCTACGAGGCCGTCTTCGTTTACGCAGACGTAAGCCTTGAAAAGATTTTGGTCCGCATCTTTTTCGAAGAGTCCGGCGAGGACATGGATGTTGTGCTTCGCCGCGATCTTTTGTAATTGATGAATGCTTTCGCCGTCGGGAATGATTTCAGCGAGCTCCAGCATTTGTTCGCGCGAAAGATTTCGGGCGAAGGTGTATCCTGTAATTGAACATTCATGGAATGCAACGGCATCGGCGCCGTCTTTAGCGGCTTTGCCTGCAAGCGAATCTATTACAGAAAGATTGTATGCTTTATCGCCGGAACGATTTTCAAATTGTGCTGTAGATATCCGGAGACTGTTCATCACCAACTATCACTTGATCCTCCTCCTCCTGAGAATCCACCACCTCCCCACGAACCAGAGCTTCCGCCAAAGGAACTTCCACCGCCTCCACCACCAAGTCCTCCCATGGGAAGGAACCAGCCACCACGCGACATGTAACCGCCACTACCGCCACCCCCGACGGCGAGATGAAATAATGATGATGATAAGGATAACAAGCAACGACACCCACGAAAAGGGTTTCTTCTGGCGGTGTTGTCTTGGTTGGTCGTTTTTGTATTCGCCCTTAATTGTTTGAATGATTGAAACGACACCGGCCTTCACGCCACTTGCATAGTCACCCTGCCTGAAGTATGGAGCAACGCGGTCTCTATCAATCCTGCTCGCCTGGACATCCGTGAGTACGCCCTCCAGACCTTGTCCTACTTCCATTCGCATGCGACGATCGCCGACGGAAATAAGAAATAACACACCGTTGTCTTTCTTTTCTGTTCCAAGCTTCCAGCTGTTGTAAACCCGGTTCGCATATGAAGAGATTTCGTCGCCGTCGAGGGAGGGAACAATGAGAACTGCAATTTGATTTGAAGTTGAATCGTCCTCAGCTTTCACCAGGTATTCTAACATGGCCTTATCCTGTTGCGACAGCACGTTGGCGTCGTCGTGGATCAGGTAGCCGCCTTGTGGAGGAATAGCTCGCTGTTGTGCGAATGCAGCTGTTGCCAGCAGGCAGATATTTATAAATAAGAAAAGTCTTTTCATTGGATCCTTAAATCATCCCCCAGTTCATTGATATCATCTTCTGCACGAAGGAATCCTTTCTCTAAAAGAATTTCACCACTTCTTTTGATCGCAGCTTCGAGACCCTCTACCAGTTTGTTTCTCCTTATCCCATCTATGATCAGTCGCACCAGCGCATCCCACTCTTTTTGATCAACAACTTTGCTAATGCCTTTATCCGCCATCACGATAACCTCCTGTTCAAAGAATGAAACGAAGATGAGAATGCCGGTTCGTTCCCGTGTGGCGAAAACTTCCTGTTCCAGGAATGCTCTTTCAGCGCGAACACGTGTCGATGAGTCGAGATGTTGTTGGTTGACCAGAAGTCTTTTCAGCGGGAGAACATAATGAGAAGCGAAAGCCCCCGCGACACCCGCAAATAAAAAGATCACGAGGATCATCAACGGATCATAAATCGCATATGCAGGTGCATACCGATCGAGAAAGATGATTGTAAGAAATGTACTGATCGCTGCGACCAATCCGCCGCGATAGTTGGCGATCGTATACCTGCCGCTCGATTCTACGAACACAGGAACGATCTCACCGGAGATCTTGCTCTCGGCGTCGAAGACCGCAGCCTTGATGCGAGCAAGATCTTCGCTGCTAAAACGAGTTTTGAGAGACATTTTTAAGGGAATGACTATGCAATATAGTAAAGGACGAAACTCAAATTACTTTATTCTTCCACCGCCCCGATTTCAGGTAGAAGAACGCCATGGAGAACATACTGATCCAATAAACCCACTCGCTTCCCCAACCCCACGTAATCGGCAAATTCATCCTCTCAAGAACCACATACACATAAATACAGTAGACTACGATCGTAATCGACTCGATTGTGAGGTTCACAACTGTATTTCCAGTACCTGTTACGCCATTAAGCCACACCGTGGCAAACGACATCATTAAAAGAGCAACAGAAACCACGCGGACACTTGGTATCGCGTAATCTATGAAGTCCTGGCCCTGTCCATAAAATGACACGAACCACCCCGGGAAAGTGTTCAGGAGAACGAATAGAACTACGGAGATCGACAAACTGATACCACTTATTTTTTTGATGAGCGGAATTACTTCGCTATGTCTTTTCTGACCGATGATGTTCGACACCATCGTACTACAAGTCGAGGCAAATGCCCATGAACATGTTCCAAACAATCCGAAGAGAACACGCATACTATTCGAAGCTGCGAGTGCCAGCTCCCCGTGATGTTCAATAAGGATGTAGAAGAATTCCCAGCTTATGATACTGATCGCATATTGCACGATCAGCGGCGATGATTGTACGAGAACGAGTTTTACCGTAGGCCAATCGATGTACGCTTGTGCATACAACGAAAGTTGTTTGTGGATCCCTTTCACATGGATCACAATCCATATCACGATAAGACCACTAAACTCCGCAATGATCGACGCGTAAGCAGCACCATTGAAGCCAAGGGCCGGCATTCCGAAATGACCATAGATGAGGCTATAGTCCATGAATATATTCATCAGCGCCTCCGACAACGTTCCCCAAACAAGGAAGCGAGTCTGGTTGGTGCCAACCAACAAGGCATTGCGCATGATATACAGGTAGAGGAATGGCAATCCCCAGATCCTGATCCTCAAAAATGTTATGACTGTCTCGGCCATCGTTGCATCACGCAACGAACTACGCAGTATCATCGGACCAATAGAATACGTAATGGCAATACCGATGGCGGAGATCGCCAGTGTGATCCATACCGCATTAAAGAACAGCTTGCCGATTTCCTGGTGCAGGTTTTGTCCAGCCCTTCGTGCAATCAATGCCTGTAAGCCATTGTTCAACCCGTTGCCGATCACAGCGAAAACCAGGTAATAGATCCCGGTGATGCCCGCCGCCGCCAAGGCTTGTCGGCCAAGGCCGCCGAGGAAGATGTTATTGATGATAAAGTTGATCTGCGGAACGAAGATGGCAAGTGCTATCGGCCCAGCCAGCTTGAAGATCTGGGAGGTTGTTGTCTGAAGCCTTAGGTCGCCTTGTGTCGACATTTAAAATAGTGGTAACTCGCAAACTAGTAAATTGGGCAGTTACAACACCCAACATTATGCAAACTATCCTCGGAGCCAACGGCACCATTGCCACCGAGCTCTCTAAACACCTGCCTTCGTTTAATACAACTATCCGCCAGGTGAGTCGCAATCCGAAGAAAATAAACGGAAGCGACGAGCTCGTTGCCGCAGATTTGTTGAATTATGATCAAACGGAGAAAGCCGTTGCTGGTTCCGACGTAGCTTATCTTCTCGCGGGACTACCGTACGATATTAAAGTATGGCGCGAACAGTGGCCAAAGCTGATGCGCAACGTCATTGATGCTTGCAAGAAACATGGGACGAAGCTCGTGTTCTTCGATAATGTTTATTCGTATGGATTGGTGACGAGTCCTATGACCGAAGAAACTCCGTACAATCCATCGAGTAAGAAGGGCGAAGTGCGCGCGAAAATTGCCACCATGTTGTTAGATGAGATCAAGCAAGGCAATCTCCAGGGAATGATCGTTCGTGGCGCCGACTTCTACGGACCCAACGCAAAGCTTAGTTTAACTTATGCTACAGTTACGGAAAGGCTTAAGGGTAAGAAGGGTCCGCAATGGATCGGGAATACGAAAGCTATCCACACTTTTACATACACGCCTGATGCGGGCAAGGCCGTGGCAATGCTTGGAAACACGTCATCTGCATATAATCAGACATGGCATGCATTAACCAGCAAAGAGAAAATGACGGGCGAAGAATATGTTAAGATCGCCTGTCGGATAATGAATGCGAAGTATAGCCTGATGTCAATGCCTAAGTTTGGCGTGAGGGCGCTGGGATTGTTCGTGCCAGTGATGCGCGAGTTCGTAGAGATGATGTACCAGTTTGAAAATGATTACATCTTCGACAGCACGAAATTTGAGAATGCATTTAAAGTAAAAGCAACGCCGTACGAAGAGGGCATCGCTTCTACTTTGAAATTCTAATGATCAATGTTTAATCGTCAATGATTAACCTCTTATCGCTTCGACGTTGAAGTGCAACTTCACATCGTCGGCAACCACAAGATTTCCCGCTTCGGTAACGGCGCTCCAGCTAAGACCAAAGTCTTTGCGGTTCAACTTGCCATTGATCTCGAAGCCCGCGCGGGTATTTCCCCAGGGATCGGCAGCAATGCCATTGAAATTAACCGAAAGCTCGACAGGTTTTGTGGTGTTGCGGATCGTGAGATCGCCATTCAGTTTATACTCACCTTCGGATACTTTTTTCAGTACACCGTTTTTAAAGTCGATAGACGGATATTGTTCGGCAGCGAAGAAGTCGGGTGACTTAAGGTGACCATCGCGATCCGGACTGGTAGTGTCGATGCTATTCACATCTATAGAGAAATTTACTTTCGCGTTGTCGAAATCTTCTGATTCGCTTTCAACGTTTCCGCTAAACTTTTTGAAGAAACCAGTAACTGTTGAAATCACAAGGTGTTTCACTTTAAACTGTACTTCACTGTGGGCTGCATCTACACCCCACTTCGTTTTTGTCAATACTTGAGTGCTCATGTTCTTTGTTTGTTTGTTACACAAATAAACGGCAAGACACGGCTTGGGTCCATTGAACTGGGTTAATAACGAATGGAGTATGCTTAATCTAGATTAAGATCGTACGACTATGCTTTGTGTGAGATCCGCCGACGCACCTTGCTGAGAAACTCGGGCGTTACACCGAGATAACTTGCGATGTACTTCTGCGGTACGAATTGCTCGAGCGTAGGATAACGCTGACGAAAAGATTCATATCGTTCTTCGGCAGAATATGAATTGATCTCTGTGATCCTGCGGCCATGAGCGATCAATGAGTTCTGAAACAAAATTCGGAAGTACCTTTCAAGCTTCGGTACTTTTTCAAGCAAGGTTTCGAAGCTCGTAAAGGTTAGCACGAATACTTCGGTATCAACAATCGCACGTGTGGTGTAGCACGACTTATTATGTTTTGAAAAGCTATCAAGGTCTCCCGTCCACCACGAGGCTGTCGCAAATTGAAGCACCCTCTCCACCCCATCGGAGTCGGTAAAGTACGTCATCAGGCAGCCAATGTTTACAAAAATGAAGTGTTGGGCTTGCTCTCCGCTTCTCGCGATAACATCACCGGCCTTCAACGTCTTCGACTCGAGTGATGACAATAACACGGATCTTTCAACATCGTCGAGGGCGATATGTTTTTCAACAGCAGAGAGAATACTTTTGAAGTCGGTCATTAACGGGTCTTGAGCCAGGTAAAAAATCGATCCATCTTAACGGAATTGTCACTGAGCCACCTGGTGACTTCGGGATCGCCCGTGCTTTTCATGATATGATAACAGAAAGGTTCGACATGATCTGCGGCTTTAAGATCCGAAAAGAAGGGGACATAAGTGTCGAAGTAAAAGTTCGGCTGCACTTCTTTTTTCTTCTTTTTCTTTTTTGATGATACTGCCTTCGATTGGTTTGCTTTCAATTCTGAAACAACATCAAAGAACTTATTAGTGTCGTCGACGAAACGTTGCTGGCGACTTTTTAATTTGTCCGAGTCGAGACTGAGAAGGTTGAAAAATAATTCGGCAGGAGCCATTGGATTATCTTCATTTATTGCTTTCTCGTCGATGTTGATAATAATTCCTGTTTTGGTTGAGTCCACCTTCGGGTACATCAATCCCAACAAACTTGAACTTGCATCTTTCGAGCGACTCGAACTGCTTTCGAGAAGAAGAAAGAAATAATAGCATAACGCCGCAGGTGCTTTCGCATTCTGCATCTTCTTGAGATTGCCGAGTTGCAGATTACTTCCCGGGTGTGCAATGCGAAAATTCAGTCCTTTGATGTACGCAGCTTCAGCTTCGTCAAATCTTTTTAATGCGGTCAACGTGACACCGTAATTGAACCAAAGAAGGTAGTAGTCGGGATACTCTTTTAATGCCTTCTCATATAAACGATGCAGATTCTTTTCGCCGTCCCATCTCGTCGAGCGTGGATCCCTTCGAGACTACGGCCAGCATTCTCGTTTCGCCGGTGCCGACTTCGATAGCCTTGTCGGCCATCTTCAGAGAATTTTCGTGGTCTCCTTTCGAGCTATAGGAGAATGCTGCTTCGTAGTATGCTGTTGCGTTGTTCGGATCGAGGGCCACTGCAGCGAGATATTTCTCGATCGCTTTGTCGTACTGGCCGGCATCGTGAAATTTGATTCCTTCTTTGATAAGCGTCTCGGGATTGTTGCTTTCCGCCGGTATGCGCTCGGCGTCCTGACCGAAGACTAATGAAAATGCAAAACAGAGAACAAGGGAGAGCGCCGTTTTCATAGGTATAAGATACCTAATCGGGAAGATATCTTTGGATGCGGCCAAAGACCCATGTTCCCGCGAGTGCCGCAAACAATGTTACGATGGTTACGGTATAACCGGATCCAATCTGCGCATACAATGGGCCCGGGCATGCTCCCGTAAGAGCCCAACCAAACCCGAAGATCAATCCACCAATGATAACACCGTGATGATATTCCTTCTTCGGCATCTCGATGACATCACCAGAGAATGTCTTCACACTAAACTTTCGAATGATCAGCAAGCTCAACGCACCAACGGGTACTGCAGTCATGAAGATGCCGTACATGTGAAAGCTTTCGAAGTGAAACATTTCCTGGATCCGGAACCACGAGATCGCTTCACCTTTGGTGAGCGCCAATCCGAAGACGATTCCTACTAAGGCGTACTTTAGATTTTTCATACGAGATAAGGGACAACGAAATTTGAAAACAAGATCCCACCAAGAAAGAACGACATGATCGCGACAAGCGACGGCCATTGCAACGCCGAGAGTCCAAGTATACCGTGACCCGATGTGCATCCGCGCGCGTAACGTGTACCGAAGCCGACCATAAATCCTCCCGCAACCATCATGATTAAACCGCGCGTTGTAACTACTTCACTCCAATTGAAGATCTCTCGCGGCATCAATACAACAGACCCATCATTCATCAAGACGCCACCAATAAATCCACCAACCAGTATCCCACCAACGAACCAGAGGTTCCAGATTTCCTTCTTCCAATCATATTGAAACAATGGGATGGACGCTGGAACACACGCAGCACAAATATGCCGCAGAGTGGACGAGATGCCGAGTCTCTTGTTGCCCATCAACAGCAGCATTGGCACCGCGAGACCAATGACAGGACCAGCGACGTACCATGGCCATGGCTTGTATAGAAATTCCATAGGAATACAAATTTGTTTAAAGCTAGCAATGTTTTCTATCTTCCGACCATGAAGAGGTTCAGCATCTTATTATTCATTGTAGGCATAGTCAATCACTCGTTTGCGCAAGACCGCGTTCTCACGGCCGAATCATCTGTTGTCTCGAATAACACGGCAACAATTAAGGGTGTGAAGGTTCCGTATAAGGTCACTGCCGGCACGCTTCCAGTTTGGAATGCTGAAGGCAAACCAGTGGCTTCGTTGTTTTATACTTACTATGAACGCACCGATGTTACCGACAAAAGTCGTCGCCCTTTCGTGATGTCATTCAATGGTGGACCTGGCTCTGCTTCGGTGTGGATGCACGTTGCCTACACTGGTCCGAAAATTTTGGAGATCGATAAAGAAGGGTACCCTGTTCAGCCTTACGGCGTGAAAGACAATCCATTTTCTATTCTTGATGTTGCAGATATTGTTTTTATAGATCCCGTGAACACAGGTTTCTCGCGATTGCTTGATACAAAAGCAGAGCGGAAAGATTTCTTTGGTGTGAATGCAGACATAAAATATCTCGCCGACTGGCTCGATGTGTTTGTGTCGCGCGCTGGTCGCTGGACTTCACCGAAGTATTTGATTGGAGAAAGCTACGGAACAACACGCGTGTCGGGTTTGGCACTCGCGCTTCAGAATCAACATTGGATGTATCTCAACGGGGTAATACTCGTTTCTCCGACTTCACTCGGTATCGAACGCGATGGACCGGTAAGCGATGCGTTGAGCCTGCCGTACTTCGCCGCCGCAGCCTGGTATCAAAAAGCGCTGCCGGCCGATCTTCAGCAAAAAGATCTCGATGCTGTGTTGCCTGAAGTCGAAGCCTTTACGATCAACGAGCTCATTCCGGCATTATCGAAAGGTGGATTTATAGATGAACCAGCGCGCAAACAAGTAGCCGCGAAGTTTGCCCATTACTCCGGGCTTTCAGAAGAGGCCGTGCTGTCGCAAAATCTAGCGGTGCCAAATGACTATTTCTGGAAAGAGCTCCTTCGAAAGAAAGGACAAACTATCGGTCGATTGGATTCCCGGTATCTCGGTATCGATAAGAAGACCGCTGGCGAATCACCCGACTATAATGCCGAACTTACTTCATGGTTGCATTCGTTCACACCGGCCATCAACTACTACCTGCGTGATGTTCTCAAGTACAAGACTGATCTGCAGTACAACATGTTTGGTCCGGTACATCCGTGGGACAATACGAATGACAACACAGGCGAGAATCTTCGTCTCGCGATGGCAGAAAATCCTTACCTGCATGTGATGTTCCAATCGGGATACTTCGATGGTGCTACAACTTACTTCGAAGCCAAGTATACGATGTGGCAGCTGGATCCGAGTGGAAAGATGAAAGACCGTCTTTCATTCCAGGGTTATCGCAGTGGTCACATGATGTATCTCAGGGCGGAAGATCTTCAGACCTCGAACGAACACATTCGCGACTTCATCAGGAAATCGACACCTGCAGCGGGAACACCGGCGAAGTATTGAAGGAAAATCGACTAACTTGTGTCAACCCCTTACCCTGACACATGGCTACGTCCGAAAAGTCGGTGCTCGAATTTATCACCCGGCTTACGTACAATCTCGATGGCATCAGCACGTCTCTGAAGCTATACCTCAGCCAGTTTTTTACATTTCATTTTTCCAATACACTTTCTGTTGATGTCATTCAGAACATCGAGAACAAGAAGGCTTCGCTCGGTTACAAAGACAATACGGACATAAAGAAAGCAGTTGCTGATTTCTCAATGGAACAACGTGCGTGGTGTATCGCCGTTCTGAGATTGCTGAGGAAGTATGCGGAAGCTACGGAAGAAAAGAGATGGTTGAATCGTCTCGATGAATTAACGAGAACCCTCGTTGCCGTATTCGATCTGAGTGATGATCGCCTGGTTGAGGAGCAACTATCGAAGATTGAAGACGAGATAACGAATTTCCAGAACAGGCGCGTGATCCATGTACAATTACGGATCTGGCCGCTGGTCGTCGACTTCGCACTGCGTACTTCGGTGATGCTGATCTTTGGAGCGCTGCAAGTCGACATGAGCTTGCTCACGGCTCTGAATGTTTCACTGATACCGGCTGTTGTATTGCTGATAACCTACTTCGTTTCGCGACGGGATAGAAAGTATAATGTGTCGCTGCTGGAAGCTCATGGTGGCGTGCAAAGATTTCGGATCCAGTTCGACATCAGCACAAGTCAATACACGTGGCTTGCATTTTTTATAGGAACAGGCGTTTATGTGAGCTACCTGCTGCCTGACCATTTATACACCTTTGCGTTCGCCGGCCTTGTTATTTATTTCTTCATCCTACTCAGGTTCTTTCATGTTGGCAAGATCGATGAGAGTTCGATCGAGCAACTTATCGGCACCGATGACGCGAAAGAGGAGTATGACTATGATCGTAATGATGAGGAGATAGTCCAGCTGGAGACGAAGCTGAATTCATTCACCGGCAGGTTGGAAGCTTATGTTCTCGAGAGCGCGTTGTTTGGCGCGTTAACATTCAGCGGCTTTCTGCAGATCATGGCTTCGGATCTCGTGAGCTTTACGGACCTCGAAAATTTTGCCGGGTACATCTTTCAAACATCTTCGGCCCTTATGTATTTCGACGCCGGCAGCGTTCGATGCTGGGCTTGCCGGCCTTAGCAACAAAGTAAGCCTGTTGTGTCTCGTTTCGCTGGAGAGTCTTATCTGCTCCGGGTTCTTCCTTGCGGTGATCGCGTCGCGATTGCGTTTCAGTGATGTCGCTGATCGTGTTACGACATCGCTCAACGTTGCAAAGACATACAACGCCAAGGAAGAAGCCCTGCTCACGGACCACAGTGCAAATGAACGTGATCCCAAAAGACTCCCGCACCTGACATCTAAGGTGAGTGAGCAACTACATCTTGCAGCGTCGGCTCTCGAAAAAGTGAATCCCGTTATGATCTATATGCGATACTTCCGGAACGGCGGTATCATTGTGTTCCTCGCAATCCTGGTCAGCAGCAGCTTGTTTATTACCAGCGTACTCGGCTGGGTGTTTATCGCTTTAATCGCTGCAACGTACGTGTACTTCAATTATTCACGGATCAATCTTGCTTTACGTGCAGCCTATCTCGCCACGCGGATACAATTCATACGAAAGGCATCCTTGTTTCTTGCGATCTCAACTATCCCGGTCATAATCTCCCTGGTCATTTCGGGAACGGGATACTGGCACCTGGCGCGTGGGCTGATGGCGATGGGATACATAACCATAACGCTTTACATTTTTACGTGGCTGCTCCTTGCAGCACATGTCGATGAGGAATTTGGTGATATCGAATCAGGCACGAATGTCGTTCGTGCCGGGCGATGGGATTTTGTGAAGAACTCCCTCGCGATATTGATCCTGATCTACGGTATCGGCATGGCATTCAAGGAGCTTCACCTGGTTGGCTCCGACGAGATAATTACACTTACACTAACATCACTTTCGATACTGATGTACTTCGTCGGCTATTATCTTTCAAAGATCCGCTGGCTTGGAATCGCATGTGGTGTGTTGCTTGCAACTACTGGAATGGGCCACCTTTACAAGACGCTTCACATAGCTGGAGCAAACATGATGTTCATGATTGGCATTGCCGGGCTTCTTATTCTGATTCCAATACTCATTTTTAAACGACGCTATTTCCACCGCTTGTTCCTGCGTTTTTCAATAACAATCGTCATTCTTGCCATTCTCGCTATCTCGGGATTATTCTACAGGGTACAAATAATGGCAAGCCATCGCACGACCAACATCCAACCGATTATCGACGTGCAAGAGAGCAATCTTGCAGAGCAATTTGAAACAGATCCCGCATCAGTACCCGACGGTCTTCGAAAGTGCGATTGGTATATTGATAACTATGGATCGATCGGATACACTTCCATCTTCCGCGACGTTGGCCCGCAACTATTGGCACTACGCATATCGACAGGTTCAATTGCAAAAGCTCAATGGAGTGGATACTTTGTCTTTATCAACCGCCCGCGCAGTGGCCGTTAAAGCGAGGCAGATCTATACCATGTTCTCCCTCGAAGTTCAGCACGAAGAGGTAGAAGAGACGATCCGGGAGATAGATCAGCTTAAGCGCTAATTCATGAACCGGAAGCCAACCACAACAGATAATGTTTTCAAGTACAGAACAGGAGGCTTCGACGCCCGTCACAAAATTCTTCATGAAATTGATTTCCGCATCAACGCGACCAAATGTTATTCCGACACCGCCCATTGCGGCGAAACCAGGTTTTACTGGGCAGCGCAAACGGAGTCGGCTTTGTCACTTCTTTCGTGTATTTGTTCGTCGACGTGTAAGTTGTATTTGAGTCGATCAGGAACGCGAACGACCCCCCCTCCTTTCACATATGCTTGCAATTTATTTCGCGGATTAAGGACAAATTTAATGCTCGCTCCTGTGTGAATGAACGAAAAGTTCGAAGCGCTTAAGATTAATTCTGGTGATAAAGGTTTTCATTGGACGCCGTCGATGCTCCTACTTTTGATACGTCAGGCTCACATTGGGAATTATTCTCGTAGCCTCCCCGCCTCGACATGATGTCTACCCCCTAAGCCCGATAAGTAAACTGCTTGTGCTTGAGAATTTGCTCGTGGTGGCATTTGCATCTTGTGAACTTTTGAGATCTTGTCCATTAAAATCAAGCTTGGTAGGTCCGAAACCACCAGATGCACCCAGCCTTACCTTCACACCGGGGCGTTCGGCAGCATAACTCACAGATTCAAAACAAGAGTTGTATTTTTTCACAAGCTTGGCCAACAATGATTCTTCATAACGCACATCCGTCGTTGTAAACCGTTGGGCAATCTGCCACAAATGGCTTCAATATTTCAACATAATACCTCATCTCCACAAACTTCATTTGGGGTCCTACATATCTCACGTAGTCCAGTTCTTGTATATCATTTTTGTTTTTTTGGATGAAGAAATGTTGCTTGGCGTTTTCATCCTCGTAAGCAAAAAGAGAAGCGGTGCCACCAACAACCAAACGTAACAACACCGTGTCTCTTACAATACGTCGGCCGGGAGTATTTTCGAGCAATGCAGAAAGCCGCGGCTTCTTGTCAATGTCCACGATGGTCTTGTAATAATAACTATCGTATGGTTTCAGGTAGAACATCTTCACATTCTCAATTGGGATCCGCTCCATTTTATTGTCAGTAGATCGAGAAAACTCGATATATGGTCGCGACCAATCTGAGCGTTCACGAATGAAACCGCGTAGAGTGTCGGGCGAGTTATCCTTTATTACGTAACCGGGGAGTAAATCCTTTTGGGCAAACGAGACAGAACAACTAAGAATAATGAGAAGGAGAGTGGGGAGGATTTTCATGCTCCCATATTACTACAATTTTGCCTTCAGATGTTCGGCAGTATAACCCTTGCCTTTTTTCACCATGGCTTCGGGCGTTCCCTCGAACACCAGCTCACCACCTCTTTTCTCGCCGCCTTCAGGACCCAGGTCGATGACCCAGTCGGCACACTTGATCACTTCGAGATTGTGTTCAATGATGATAACACTGTGACCTTCGTCAACCAATGCATTGATGGCCTTCAGCAGCCTGGAGATATCGTGAAAGTGAAGCCCGGTTGTGGGCTCATCGAAAATGAATAGTATATGATCGCTGTCGTCCGGGGCATTCTTTCCAAGAAAGGAAGCGAGCTTTACACGTTGAGCTTCACCACCACTTAATGAATTCGAAGACTGGCCAAGCTTTACATAGCCCAACCCAACATCGTTGAGGGGAAGGATCCGATCGTGGATCGTTTTCTTTTCTTTGAAGAACTCGAGTGACTCTTCGACCGTCAGGGCGAGAATGTCTGATATTGTTTTTCCTTTGAACTCGACATCCAATACCTCTTGCTTGAATCGCTTGCCATGGCAGACTTCACACGTCAGGTAAATGTCGGCCATGAACTGCATTTCCACTTTGATCTCGCCTTCACCTTCGCAATTGTCGCAGCGGCCACCTTCCACGTTGAATGAAAAATGCGATGGCTTATATCCTCGCTGCACGGACAATGGCTGATCGGCATACAACTGACGGATCGCATCGTATGCTTTTACATAGGAGATGGGATTCGACCGCGACGACTTACCTATCGGATTCTGATCTACAAATTCAACCTGTGAGATCCTCGCGAAGTCGCCCTCCATCCTGTCGTAACGACCTGGCGATTCAGCAACAGAACCATTCAATCGCCCAACGGCCGGGCACAATATTTTTTTGATAAGAGTAGACTTCCCCGATCCACTTACTCCTGTGACAACCGTGAGTACACCGAGTGGAAATTTTACTGTAAGGTTTTTGAGATTATTCTCCCTTGCTCCAACAATCGTGATAGCATCCTTCCATTTCCTCCTGCTCTTAGGCACTGAAATAGTTTCTCTGCCCGACAAGTAGTCAGTTGTATGAGAAACAACCTTTTTAGCATTCAACTCTTTTAAATCTCCTTGAAATACTAATTCGCCGCCATGACTTCCTGCATCAGGACCAATGTCAATGATCTGGTCTGCAGCGCGCATGATATCTTCTTCGTGCTCTACAACAATGACTGTGTTACCAAGGTCTCGCAACGATTGAAGCACCTCCACCATCCGTGCAGTGTCGCGCGGATGAAGGCCAATGCTGGGCTCGTCCATGATGTACATGGAACCAACGAGCGCGCTGCCGAGCGAAGTCGCCAGTTTTATTCTTTGATATTCGCCACCTGAAAGAGTATTCGTGAGTCGATTTAATGAAAGATATCCCAATCCAACCTTCACGAGGTACTCGAGCCTGAACCGAATTTCAACAAGAAGCCTGTCGGAAATTTTCTTTTCGTAATCCGGCAGTTTCAGCGTGGTCACTAGCTCATGCAGGTCCTCGATAGGCATCAACACCAGGTCGGTTATCGAATAACCAGCCGCGTCGGCCGAAGCGTTTTCGCGAAGGCCGGCGAGCTTTACATACGCGGCGTCCTTACGAAGTCGTGTGCCACGACAATCGGGACACGTTGTTCTTCCCCTGAATCGCGACAACATAACACGATACTGGATCTTATGCATCTTCGATTCAAGATATCTGAAGAACTGGTTGATACCATCGAAGTATTCGTTTCCATTCCACAACACGTCGCGTTGTTGTTGCGTGAGCTCACTGTATGGACGATGAACGGGAAAATCGAAACGGATGCCGTTCTTGAGCAGGGGCTTCAGCCATCGTTCGCTCATCACTTCACCTTTCCATGGTGCGATAGCATTTTCGTAAACAGACAAGCCTTTGTCGGGGATCACCAGTTCTTCGTCGATGCCAAGAACTTTTCCGAAGCCTTCGCACGTCTGACACGCACCGTAAGGATTGTTGAAGCTGAAGAGATTGACCGAAGGTTCGGTGAAAGTAATTCCGTCGAGCTCGAAGCGGTCGGAGAATGTAATTTTAGGAGAGCCTTCAACGTGAATGATGCAATCGCCGTGGCCTTCGAAAAATGATGTTTGTACGGAATCGGAAAGACGGAACGTTAGGTCTTCGTCTTCTGCATTAACGGCAGCACGATCGATGAGTATTTCTATTTCACCGGATACGGTGAGCTTCTTTTTAGTCTTGATATTAAGAACCTCCTCGATGAATTTCGCTTCACCATCGATCAGTATTCTCGCAAATCCTTTACTCAGTAAAAGATTCAGTTCGTCTTCCAGCTTTCGTCCCTTTTGAACCTTCAGGGGACATGATACCATGATGCGCGTTCCGGCCTTTTGCTTGTTGATGTATTCGACGACGTCGGTAACGGTGTCGCGTTTTACTTCTTTGCCGCTTACGGGTGAATACGTTTTCCCCAATACGGGCAAAGAGAAGTTTCAGGTAATCGTAGATCTCGGTGCTTGTTCCGACAGTAGACCGGGGATTACGAGTGTTGACTTTTTGTTCGATGGCTATTGCCGGCGAAACGCCGCGGATATAATCAACATCCGGTTTTTCCATGCGACCCAGGAATTGCCGTGCGTAGGAGCTAAGGCTTTCGACGTACATGCGCTGTCCTTCGGCGAAGAGCGTATCGAATGCGAGGGAAGATTTTCCGGAGCCTGAAAGCCCGGTAATGACCACGAGTTTGTTTCGTGGAATTGCGACGCTTAGATTTTTAAGATTATTTACTCGTGCACGCTTGATGATGATGTAATCTTTGGGATCGAGCTCATCAAGCTGTTGATCATCCATCGAAGTCTGGATCATAGCTGGCTTCCCTGCTCTTTCTTCCGCCGCCTTCTTCGTCGTAGTCGTCTGGTTCGTTGTTGTTGTCGCCGCCGCCAAATTCGTCCTCGTTGTTACTGTTATTGTCGAAATCGTCCTCGTTACCAGCTGCTGGTGCTTTCTCAGAGGTGTCGGCTCCGAATTCGCCTTTTTCAACCGACTCAACATCATATTCGCCTTCGGAGTTCTTTGTTGCCGGCAACTTTATGAGATAAGTTGCATCGTCGGTCTCAAGGGGAAATACGAAGATGGGTTCTTTTTTTGCATTGATGATACGAGTGATGCTCCCT
This sequence comes from Bacteroidota bacterium, assembly GCA_037200305.1. Taxonomy (GTDB): domain Bacteria; phylum Bacteroidota; class Bacteroidia; order Cytophagales; family Cyclobacteriaceae; genus ELB16-189. Next base: position 205,769 of record JBBCGZ010000018.1, on the reverse strand, counting down.
TCGTATCCATTGGGGTATTGGGTCCTCAGCAATTCTTTTAAATCTTCACTCAGGTTGTCCAAACTTTTTATAACGCGCTTTTTGCTCGCAGCCATATATCAATCCACAGAAATTCTCGCCAATTAGTGAAACAAATTACATTGGTGGCAACATTTTTTGAATTTTTTTTGCAGTTCTCCGAAAACTCTCTATTTTTCTAAAACAAATCCAAAATCACAAACCCCTAAGACACTATCGACCCAGATTTTTACGTTACCAAATTGTAGACCAAATGATTGATAGCAGATGTAGTGATAGCCAGTTGGTTGCACTCTATCAGAAAGGTAACGAAGGGGCGTTTGAGATGCTGCTTCACCGACACAAGTCCCGTATTTATACGGCGATTTATTTAATAGTAAAAGATCGATATATCGCTGAGGATCTCCTCCAGGAAACCTTCATCAAGGCGATCAATACTATTAAGAGCGATAAGTACAACGAGGAGGGCAAGTTTGCTCCCTGGATAAGTCGCATCGCACATAATCTAGCTATCGACCACTTCCGCCGTGAGAAGCGTTACCCCGAAGTGGTTTTGGAAGACGGAAGCAGGGTGATGGATTCTCTTCAGTTCGCAGAAGAGTCCTTCGAGGATGTGCAGGTGTTGAAAGAAACAAAAAGCCGCTTGCGTGATCTTGTGAAACAATTACCCGAAGAACAGAAGCAGGTCTTGATTATGAGACATTACCTGCAGATGAGCTTCCAGGAAATTGCGGACCGTACTGGTGTTAGTATCAACACAGCCCTTGGTCGAATGAGGTATGCGTTGATAAACCTGCGAAAGAAAATGACTCAAATAAATTTCGCCTATGATAAAACTCTTTACCCAAAACGATCTGATCAAATTCCTATACCACGAGACTTCGGTGGAGGAGACGAAGGAGATCAGTAAAGCGCTGATGTGCGATTCAGAGCTTCAGGCCATGTATAATGACCTGAAGACAACTATCGAAGGTTTGGACCGCGATAAGATGGAACCATCATCCTCGTCCATTCTTAACATTCTCGCATATTCCAGAAGTATTAGAGACACCTCATTAAAGAGTAGTCACCTTAATATTTCTCCATCTCACCTTTACGCCACCACCATCGTGGATCTGTAAGGCTATCTTGCCATTCGCTGCGCCAATCTTTTGATCTACCAAATGGATCATCTCTACTCCATTTAACCAGGTAGTAACATCGTCTCCCTTCACACGCAACTTCATTGTATTCCACTCACCTTCTTTCAATACTTTCTTGCTTTTCGTCGGTCGGCTTGATGAGCCACTCACGTCCATATGATTCATAGATCCCACCGGTGTTGTGACCCATCGGTGCTACTTCGGCCTGCCATCCCGTAACTTTTGTTCCGTCTACCGAGCAATGAAAAAAAGAGACCGCTGTTTCCGTTCGACTCCTGTTTGAACTCAAGTGTAAGCTCGAAATCTTTGAATTGTTTTTCGGTAGCAAAATAACCGTATGCCTTGTCGGGACCGCTTTCGCAAACCAGGTCACTGTTGGTGTCGGACATACCATTTTTCAGTTCCATAAACGGTCCAGCCTTTGAGGTCCTTGCCGTTGAACAAAGCTTGTTCCTTTTGTGCGAAGGATGCCACTGATACGGCCATCGCTGCTATTACTAAGTACTTTCTCATTTATATTTGGAGTTAGTTTTGTTTTCGTTTTGAAGATACTCATTCTCCATCAGCATTTTAAGACTCCTGATACAGGCGGCGCGATCCGTTCCTGGTACCTGGCCAAGGGCCTGGTGGAACATGGACATACGCCCGTCGTTATCACAGCGCACAACGAGAAAAAATATTTACATACAACTATCGAAGGCATCGAGGTTCACTATTTACCGATTCCATACGATAATGCTTTTGATTATTATAGAAGAGGTGCCGCATTCCTCAGGTTCGTTTTCGGTAGCATCAAGATTGCGTCGGCGATTGAAGGCATAGACCGCATCTACGCAATATCCGTTCCACTTACGATCGCGTTTGTCGCCCGCTGGACAAGCTTTCGCAAAGGAATTCCATACTTTTTTGAAGTAGGCGATCTCTGGCCAGCTGCTCCCATCCAAAATGGGTTTCATTCGAAATCCACTCATGAAGTCCATGCTGTACTCCACCGAGCGTACAGCCTATCGAAAAGCCAAAGCCATTGTCGCTCTCTCTCCGCCGATCAAAGATGCCATCCTGAAAAAAAGCACCATCTGCGGAAGTCATCATGATACCGAATATGTCGGACTGCGACTTTTATCATCCAACGCCAAAGGTTGATCAAAACAAATTCGTCATATCGTACATCGGCGCCATCGGTCTCGCCAATGGCCTCGATTATCTTCTCGAGTGCGCCAATGTATGCAGGAAAGCATCGCTACCGGTTCACTTCATGGTGTGTGGTACCGGTGCGTTGCTCGAACGACTGAGAGGAAATGCCAAACAACTCGGACTTCAGAACATAACGTTCACGGGTTTTGTGGATCGGAAAGGCGTTCGTGATGTGTTGAATGTATCCGACGCAGTGTTTGTCTGTTACAAAGACCGTCCCATACTTGAGACCGGTTCACCCAACAAGTTCTTCGACGGATTGGCGGCAGGCAAGTTGATCGTGATCAACTTCGGAGGATGGATCAAAAAAGAAATTGAAGAGTATCGTTGCGGTGTCGCGATGTCGAAATCGGATCCCAACGATTTTGTAAACAAGATCCGGACCTTTATTACGGATCCGGATCTTTTAAAAGAGTATCAAATGAATTCGCGAAAGCTGGCGGAACAAAAGTATGACCGCAAGCTTTTGGTCGGTAAATGGATCAGCTTTCTACTCGCTCGCTGATCTTGCCGGTCTTCTTGTTTTTCAAGATCCACTTCTTCGCACCATAGTGCGTCATTTCTTCTTTCACCAGGTAGTGATCATCATCGTATGAAACGAGGTGACTGTCTTTTGTAACACCAGTTCTACCGCGCCAGATGTCGAGCTTCACGGGCTCCCATTGCTTCGACTTCGCCGATTTGTAACACGCATCCAATACAGAGTTCACAACATATCCGTCGTAGAATGTTTCTTTTGGCGCTTTGCCTTTCTCCAATGAGTCGAACATGTCTTTTGAACATGTGATTATATCCAAGTTCGTTGAGCTCGTCGCCAACGGGGAACAACCAACCGGAATTACTTTCCGCTTTTTCGGCAACGTAGTCTGCGCCTTTGCCAGAGGTAAACATTTCGAAACCTGTGCGGAGGAAGCTGTTGATCCAGATGGTTCCTTCGGTGCCCATTACTTCATCGCGGAGGTCGAGGCCACCACGAAATGTCCAGCTAACTTCGAACTGACCGATAGCACCGTTCTCATATTTCACCAGAGCAATGGCATGATCTTCTGCGTCGATAGGTTTTACTTGTGTGTCGGCCAACACATAACCTCAATGGGCTTGATGTCTTTACCGATTGTAGCTGCGTCCGATCTCAACACAATGACATCCAAGGTCGAGCATACATCCGCCACCTGCCTGGTTGATATCCCAGAACCAATCGCTGTGCGGACCGGGGTGTGTTTCGCGTGACTTTCGCCCAGAGAATACGACCGAGAGCACCGTTCTTAACACTCTCATGTGCTTTGATGAACTTCGGAGTGTAAACGAGATCTTCGAGGTAGCCATTGAAGATGCCGGCTTTCTCAACAGCCTCGAGCATTCGCCTTGCTTCGTCGGCATTGCGTCCGAGTGGTTTTGTAGTCATAACCGCCTTCTTGTGCTTACAGCACAACATTACTGCTTCTTCGTGGCGATGATTGGGCAACGAAATACAAACGACATCCACTTCAGGTCGATTGATCGCGGCTTCCAAATCGTCGGTAGAGAATGGCACATCGTAGTCCTTCGCGAACTTATCTGCGCTTTCTTTACGGCGCGAGAAGATGGTAACGATCTTGTCTCTGCTTCGATAGCCTTGTAGTGAGTCGGCATAGAATCGGCCAATGAAGCCTGAGCCGAGCATTGCAATTTTTTTCATGAGAGTTGAATTTATGCTGAGTTTATGCTGCTGTTTCGATTTGCTTTTTCTCTCTAAAGAAGAGTAAGAAATATATCAGAACGCCGGCTGAGATATATGCGGGAACCATCCACACAGAATTCCAATCGACAATATCTCCAGTGGTGTTGGTGTCTTTGATGATTCCAGAAAAATATGTACCGATCACCATGCCAACGCCATAACTTGCAATAGTGAATAGTCCTGGGCTGCGTTCTTGATTTTTCGCCGGCCTTCATTTCGGTGTACATATATCCAGTCACAAAAAAGAAATCATAGCAAACGCCGTGTAAGATCACGCCGCGTACAGCATCCACATATTACTATCGGGATTTCCAAAAGCAAAGCAGATGTAGCGAAGCAGCCAGGCGGATAATCCCCATGAGTAACATGTTCTTCACACCGATCTTGCTAAACAAGAATGGTATCGCAACAATAAAGATGGCTTCTGAAAATTGGCCCATCGTCATCGTTGCGGCGACGTTGTCCAGGTTTAAATAATTGAGGAAGACATTAGCGAATGCGTAATAAAATGAAAGTGGAATGCAGATCAGAATTGCTGCTATGAAGAATATCAGGTATGCTTTATTTTTAAATAACACAAACGCGCCAAGATCAAGACCACTCGATGCCGCTTTTCCTTTTGGTGGAGTGTTAGGAAGAATGAAACTAAACGCTCCGAGAATTGCGGAGGATATCGCCGCCATTTTGAAACGTGACGATGGAATTTTCTTTGTCGAACCCGAGATAGCTTATCAGCACTCCTGCGATGATCCAGCCTATTGTTCCAAAAACTCTTATCCATGGAAACTGTTTGCCAGGATCACTCATTTGGCCAAAAGCAATGTTGTTTGACAACCCAATGGTTGGCATATACAGTAAGCTATAAACCAACACGATCCAGTAAAAGACGGTGTTGTCAACGACTTGAGTTGCAAAGAATAATAATGCTGCTCCAACCAAATGAAGCACACCCATGACACGTTGCGCCGCAAAGTATTTATCTGCGATGAATCCAATAAAGAAAGGCGAGATAACAGTCGCGATAGCCAGCGCGCCATATGCTGCGCCAATTTGCGTACCTGAGGCATTCAGGTATTGCGTCATGTATGTTCCAAGTGTAACATACCACGACCCCCAAATAAAATATTCGAGGAGCATCATGAACGAAAGCTGCGTGCGCACGCCGACCGTATAGGTTGACATAGAAATTGAGTTTTGGTGCTTCGTAAATTAGGCTAAAAAGGCGCTGCGCCGGGCGCCGTTTGAAAAAATTTTTAACCTATTCGATGTGTCCTTCCACCTCGTCCATTTTGTCTTCGGTATATTTTCCGGACGTGGCATATACAATCTTGCCGTCTGGATCCAGGACGAAAAAGTAGGGTATATCTTTTTTCTCGAAGTCGAGTGCTTCTTTGTAAGGCTTCAGCTCTCCTTTATAGAAGAGAATGTACGGAAGTAGTTGGGGGTCTACATTTTTTGATTGCCTTTCTTTTCGCGGTTGCCCGTTGCGGCAGCATTTACACCCGTAAACATCGGCACGAAGTACACGTTTACGTCGTACCCCATACCAGCCATAAGGCCGCCGTTAGTTTTCTGAATGAATTTCTCGAAGATGGGACCAAACCAACTGTTCAGCTCGTCCTCCGACTTCTTTGAATAAGCCAGCCCGAGCAGCGTGTATTGCCCTTTACATCGCCCGGAAGTGATACTTTTTTGTCCTCTACGGTTTCGGCCTGCATATCGGGAAACATTTTGCCGATCACCTGCGCCGAGAGGTTGAATGTTAAAGCCAACAAGACAACCGCAACGAAGAGTTTTTTCATAAGGCTAATTTAATTCCTTTTATCCGTATAACTTCGCACAATGGAAGCCCTTGTGTTACTTGCTGTTGCGACTGCACCCTGCGTGAGCAATAGGGCTTTACATTTACCTCAACGACAAGCACGAACGCGAACCAATTGGCCTTTTACTCAGGGCATTTTTCTATGGCGTTCTCGCGATTGGTGTCACGTACGTGGTCAGCAGGATCATCAATAACGTTATCACTATCGACGAGAAAGATCTTACGGAGCAGGCCATCCATGCATTTCTCATCGTAGCATTGGTTGAAGAAGCAAGCAAGTTCTTGTTTGTACGCGGACTTCTATACAACAACGTCAACTTCAACGAACCATTCGACGGAATAGTGTACTCGGTAATGGTGGGAATGGGCTTCGCAACGTTTGAGAATATATTGTATGTGCTGAATGACGGAGTTAGTGTCGGTATCATGCGAATGTTCACCGCCGTTCCTGCACACGCATGCTTTGCAGTGTTGATGGGATTCTATTTAGGCAAAGCGAAGTTCGACCACAAGAAAGGTTATCATGCGTACTATGCACTGGGTGTTGCCACGTTATTTCATGGAGCATACGACTATTGTTTGTTTGTATCCTGGATGCCCGGAATTTGGATTGGAACTATAGTAGCCCTCGCGATTGCAATTGCTCTTTCACGGAAAGCAATTATAATACATCAAATTGCATCACCGTTCCAGGTCTCTTACGAAGAGGAGGCAGAAGCAATCGATAAAAATCATTTTTCTTCCGAAGTAGATTCGTCAAACGCAGGCGAGGCGATTTGAGGACCGAAGAATATCGCATTAATAAACAACCTATTGGTTCCGTACCAATAACCTCTGAAGTTGGGATCGTCGATAAATAGGATCGCTCTTCCTTGTCCCACGTTAGTCACCATCAATGAAGGCGAGCTCTTGATCTTCGCAAGATTTGTTGGATGAATGTAAACCGCTCAACCTTGGGTTGGCTGTCATCTTTGCTACAGTGCTAAATGGATTCTTCGAAGGTTCGAGAAAGTTGGTATGATTTCGCCACACGGGAAGATTTCTTGAAGAGTAACCGAAGCCCAACGGATGTGTGATGTCCAGGTCGGCCATGTAGATAGATTCCACCGATACCACGTGACCCCTGGTAATCACGCGCTTCAATGAAGTCAATACGCGGAGTCTCTTTCTTCTCTTCCTCTTTCTTCAGTTGTTCTTCGATCAGCTTTGCGTTGATCGCCCAACTCACGGCATTACGAACAAGTATTAACGATCCGCCTTGTTGCACCCATGTTTTCAATTTAGTAATGCCTGTCTCACCGAGCGGAGTATAGTTTCCAGAAACCATGATCAGCGTTGTGTAATCTTGTAACTTCAATTGAGCGAACTGGTTTGTATTCACTTTCGTGATCGGCATCCCGAGCTTCGAATCAGCTAAGTACCAAACGAAACCAGCCTCGTTCGAAACCACACCATCACCGACCAACATGGCAACCTTCGGCTTCGTAATTATTTTGATGTTGTTGCTTCCGAGATCTACACCCTCGACACTGAATCCAGTATTAACCGAAAACGCTTCAACACCCGACAACTGGACCGCTTCGCTAACGACTTTATGGAGCTCATCGACTGAAAGATTTTGATCGACAACGGGAATTACGAGAGTTCCATAACCAAAGCTGTGTTTGTCGCTTGTAACGAAGGGCTTGAATGCCGACTTAACAAAAACGCCATGATCCAACAAATACCAAAGAGCCTTTGGAGCATTGTATTCATTCCATTCCATCAAATAAGCGTAAGAAGACTTTTGCGTTGTTAAAGGGGGCGACATGATCTTGCAAAGTGACTTTGTCTTTTTTCGAGGGAGAAGAACTCAACGCTTCATATGGCATATTGTATGCGAGGGCCATCGTCCAGGTTGAAGCGTCATAGAAAACACTATCGTTGTATTGCGTAACTTTTTCAAAAAAGCTTCTCACCATCCGATATTGAATTTGATCTGTTGGAACAACGAAACGATCGTTAAACTTATAGACGTCGATTTGATGCTGAAGTAATAATTCTGTGAATGCCGTTGTCCGGCCTTTATCTTTCGGGTCTCCATATATATAGCCTTTGATCGAAGACTTTTTCGCTTCATCCAACGCCGTCTTAAAAAAATCCTGCTGATGTTTTAACAACAGCTCACGATTGTCGACCGATGCCTTGATCGTTGCCAGACTTGTTCGAACATGATTTCTAATCGTGAAAGCAAACGTCACCACTTTAGTCTGACTCTGTTGAACATGCCCGCGTGAGCTTGCCTGCTCGAACACCAACCCGAGCCCACCGTGGATGTCGGGATAGGTAGATCCATAGCCGGGATAACTGTTGTCGAATTCTTCTTTGGTGAAATACAATGATCCGATATCATCCAGCGCTTTCGAGAAATACTTTGCGAAGATGTTATTGAGTTGGTCGTAGTTAGTCCGCGGCACAATTGGATTTTCGGAGCCCAATGGTTTCGTCGGCTCAAAGAAGTTCGTGGCATTGGTTCCCATCTCGTGGTAGTCGGTACAAACATTTGGCAGCCATTGGTGAAAGAAGGCAACCCTGTTCCGACTTTCGGGATGCGCCAGCGGCAACCAGTCGCGGTTGAGATCAAACCAGTAGTGATTGGTCCGCCCGCCAGGCCATGTCTCATTGTGTTCGCGATCCATCGGGTCGGCTACGGGAGGAAACGCCTTGTTCATGTTCGCCCAACTTGTGTGACGGTCGCGGCCGTCGGGGTTGTAGTTGGGATCGATATGGATGATGGCGTTGTGAAGGGTGTTGTTTGCCTCATCGCCCTGCGACGCCACCAGGTAGTAGGCCGTGAGCATGGCGGCTTCGCTACTCGAAGGTTCGTTGCCGTGAACGTTGTACCCGTGGGTAACGACAACGGGCATACCGGCAGTGTTCAACTGCTGACCTGGTTGAGAGAGCTTAAGATGTTCTTTGCGGATATCGTCCAACCTGGTGTAGTTCTCCGGGCTGGTGATGGTCAAAACTACTTGCGGACGCTGTTCGTGGGTGTATCCGATAATTTGAAAATGTGCTCTTGGCGACAGCCTGGCCAGCTCTTTAAAGTATTCGACGATGCGATCGTGACGAGTATGCCAGTCGCCAACCGGGTATCCGAGGAATTGTTCGGGTGTCGGTATCGAGGGATCGAACGAATGTACCGGCAGGAAAGAAGTAATTGTTTTGACCGAAGACAGACGTTGAAATAAGAGTCAGTAACAGCAAAATCTTTCTCATAAATCGGGAATGTTTTTCCTCTTTGGCAATATACTGATAAGTGGCGTCCAGCAATAGTTTGCAGAGATTCGTGCTAATCATTTGATGAGACCAAAAAGCTTATATATTTGCGCCCGAATAAGACACACTAAACACTTATAACCACTATGACAAAGGCTGAACTTATCAGTAAGATTGCTGAAGACGCTGGTTTAACTAAAGCAAATGCTGGCGTAGCACTTGAATCTTTCCTTGAAGGAGTTACAAAGGACATTGAAGTCTGGCGACAAGCTTACGCTTGTAGGCTTCGGTACGTTCTCAGTTTCTAAGAGAGCAGCGCGCAAAGGCCGCAACCCATTCACTGGCGAAGAGATCAAGATCAAAGCAAAGAAAGTTGCCAAGTTCAAGGCAAGCAAAGAGCTTTCAGGCAAACTTTAATTCAAAGAGTTTTTTAAACTGACCCTGTAGCACATGCTACAGGGTTTTTTTATTTAGAAGCCATCGTCTTCGGTCTCTTTCTTCTTATCCTTTCTTCTTGGAAGAAGTGCCGCTCTGCAGATCGTAGTCTGACTCTATTCCGAGATAATCCTTTCTGAAGCGTTTGATAAATGCGAGGGTCTCTTCATCCGAACCAGGGATGAACACGAGTTCTCCAACCTTTGCCTTTGGCGGCGTTGCTCTTCTTCGCTATGAGCTCGTTGAATGCAGGGTCGCTTCCCTGTATCATCAGTCGGTTGTCTTCGTAGCCGAAGTAGTACCATGCATCGGCACTTACTTTAAAGAATACGTGGAACACCTGGGTTCCGTCTTCATTCTTTCGGATCTCCATGAAGCCATCGAAAGCACCATTGATGTCGTACTTGTTGATGTTGCTTAGGCCGAGGTTGCCCTTACTGTAGAATGCTTTGAACTTTTGCGACCAATTGAGATTCACGGTTGAGAAAACCAACGGCTTCGCGAGACCCGGAACTGTAGAGAGGGGAACATACGCTTGCAACGACTTTGCTTCGTAGTCTTTCGCGGCGCGCTCACCTACGATGTCGGCAATCTTGTAGAGTAACTCAGTCTGGTCACCCAATGCTTCTTCTGCCACGCCTTCGTTCTTGATCACCTCGGTAATGTTCTTTGCCATCATGTCGTACGCTTGGGCCGGAATGCCCATGTCGGCCATGATGAATGAGTTCATCTTGATGTCGTTGGTTTCGAGGTTGCCCGATCCCAAAGCTGTTGCTGTGATCTTGAAATCTTTCAATCCATTGCGGAAGAAGCTCACAGGCCCTTCGAAGCGAACTTCCTGCTTGTCTTCGTTGTAAGCGAACACCTTACCCGAAAGCTTTTCACCAGCAGCCTTCGCCCGATCTTCTATCTTAAACTCGGTGCTGTCGAAATACAAAGAGCCACTTGGCATGAAGAAGTCTTCATCGTCTTGATTCTTTTTATCGAAGATGAACGTAATGTAAAGACTGTTATCATCAGCAAAGTGAAGCCCTGCTTCTACTTTGTTTCCCTCTTCGGTAGTTGCCTTGTCGAAGTCGAGATAGATCTCTTTCTCATCACCACCCTGTTCATGATGGATCCATGTGTTATAGCCTTTGATCTTCTTCAGGTCGAGCTTCACGAATCCGCGCAACTGAAGCGCAGGTTTCGTTGCATACATGGTCATGTCGCCTTTGTAAAAAATGCGTGGTGCGATCAGGAGATTGTCTTTATCGATAACTGTTCCGTTTGCAACTGTCTGTTGTGTAGCAACGGACTCCTGGTGTTTTCTTCCGAGACTGAATCTGGATGTCTTTTGACTGGGCGTCGATCGCTTCCAGGTGGAAGTCTGTCATCTTGATCGCAAACGTATCGTTCACAGCATTCACATACTGATACGTTGCATGTCCTTTGAATTCTTTACGTGAAATAATGTCGACCTCACCCTCGGTTAACCTGTGATAGCCATTGAGCGTGTCGAGAATGATGGTGGTATTCTTTAGCACGTCGATGTCGGCGTTCTCAAGGATCAACACCTCGTTGTGGTCGGGGGTGATCTTCGCATCGGCTACGATGATGTATGGAATACCGCTCACTTTCAATTGCTGTGTCTTGATGTCGTACTCAGCTTTCTCCGCATTGAACACCAACGAGTCGAGATCTTCGCGGGTGGTGTAGAAATATGAATCTTCGATCGGCACGTCTTTGCCTTTTGTCATCGTCACTTTCTGCGTATTGAGATCCCAGCGTGCATCGGTAATAGAAGTCCTAAACTGGGCATACGGGAACTCGAACGCAGCCTCTCCTTCTATTTCAGGACTGATGTTAGCGTAGTTTTCCTGCAGATTGAATTTCAAAGCGCACGTCTTTACCGGCAAGCGCGGGTTTATCGGGATTGGTTGTTTTTACCTGGAACTCTGCATGTCGTGCGTTGAAATCTTTCGCGGAGAAAGACATCTGGTCGGATTTCAATTCTGATCCGCGTGTGATCAGAGATCCTTTTCCACTCGTTCCGGTTTTCGATACGATCAGTTCACCATTGAGTTGAGCCGTGGTGTTGTAAAGACTAAATGGATCTCGCAAGTTCCTCAAGCCGAACTGGTCCTGCTTCGGCAGCCACTTAAGTTTGTATTCGGGCAACGTGATCTGCGGATACCACGAGGCTTCCGAATTGCTTTTCCTTCAAATCGCCAACAGACCCGCGACCAACAACGGAGTCCGGGTAGAATATGAAGTCTTGCGATTCAACCGAAGCTGCGAGATATTCAATTTTGCCCGTTGCACGAATACCGGCGTTGTCGAGGCCCATAGCTCCGAATAATTTTCCGTCTGTGTTGTACAACTGGTAACCTGATGGCGGCACGGCATGCTGGAATCCCAATGATTTGTCGGCCATCGTGTGGAGGTTTTCCTTGAAGCTCGGGAACATTCCACTCGACACGAATGTACCTTCGAAGTTGATTGCTGCCGGATCGGCATCACTCAAGCTGTCGAGCTTGAATGGCGGTACCACGAAGAACACCGACCTGTCGTAAGCACCATCGAGCACTTCGCGCCTGTCGAAATAAATAACACCACCCGGCGCTCGCATCGAGACGCGGGAAGTTTGGAATTCTCTTACGTCCCGATTTGTTGTCGGGCCTGTTGATAAACAGTGTGCCCTGGGTTTTGTTCTTGCCTGCTTCCAATCCACCGGCAGCCTGCGCTGTTGAGTCGGCACCGACCATCGCATTGTTCACACACGACGTCTTACAGGCTGACCTTTTGCATTGAGCTCCGTAACATAAAAATCTTATCGAGTCGATGTGATTCAGGTTGATGAAGAAGCTATCGTACTTCAGCATGAAATCTTTACCGTTGATCTCGAAGTTACCGGCTGTGATCTTTCCATTGAATTTGATGTCGCGATTCTGCAGCAACGTGATCACACTGCTGTCGGGTTTAATAACAACGTTCAATGAATCGCTGATCTTAAACTCTTCGACACCACGGACGGTCATGTATCCTTTCGGAAAATTGATTGTTGCATTTGCCGGTCCATTCACGATCGAATGGATCTTCATGTTGTCGTAATCCGATTCGTTCTTACGGGCATCGTTGATATGAAGAACTTTGTCTTTCACGCGAATCATACCTGTATGCAGATCGTAGTCGATCATTCCTTTTTGTGCGAGGAATGTCATCGCTCCGTGGATCTCATTGAATGTTTTTCCATTCGGCTTCATGAGATCGGCCGAGTTGAATTCACGAACTCCGTTCTTATTCACATAATTGGCAACGATGATCAACGGATGGAAAGTAAATCCAACACCCTTCAGTGATTTGAAATCATTTTGATCGAAGAAATCCTGGGACTCTAGTACCATCGGAGCCTGGCTCAATCCGGCAGATGTAAAGACGTTCAGACTATCGGAACCCGTGCTGTCGCCTTTCAGGCCCCAACGAAGAACATCGCCAGTGAAATCAACTTTAAAATAGGATGATGTGAAGGGTGTATCTTTTAAAACCCCGCGGCTTCGTTGAAGTGTGAGTTGTTTCTTTGCATAATTGTAGCTCAACTGAACGCCCGGGTGAAAGATGGAATCGTTTCCCTGGTAAATCTCGACCGCTGCATTGCGCGAGACGATGGTCGAGTCGTCGCGGAACTCGAACAAATTGGAACGTGCCTCGAACTTCCTGGCAGCGGGACTTGAAACTTGTATTCTCGCAATGCCCGCATCTAAAGAAGCACTGTAGATACGTCGGCCATTCAACGCAAAGCCTCCTGTGTATTTTAGATCGGCATCACCGAGTCCGAGCATCGGGATATCGCTTTGATACGACATGAATCGAGGATACGAAGCACTTGCTGAATCGCGATGCCGAACAGAAATGAACTCGAGGACACCATCGACTTGTCCTTGTATTCGTCCTGTGTACACGAGCCTCACTTGCTCTGCTTTCAATCGTGGCTGAGTTGTGTTGAAATAATATTTTCCCAGGTCTGCGTAAACGGAGTCTGGATTCAATGAAACTGTACTCCAATCGAAACGTCCGCCTTCGCCGATGAAAACATTGTCCGACATCTGGAATGTGCCCTTGGTGTTGTAGACAAAAGCGGAGTCGTAAGGCGTTGCGAAGTTCAGTGTTACTTTATCGAACCTGATAACGGCGCCGATGGGTTCGGGTATGAACACGGGTTGTTGCCACGGTGATGATGATGCAAGTGAAGTTGTGTCTTCTGCAGGTTCGTCGTTCCAGTTGGTATTGTTCGGATTTTGGTTGTTGAGATCGTCGAGCGATTCGGAGTTCGTTGTGTCTTCGGGAGTTGGAACAGGAATCTCGACAGCTATGTAGTCGAATGAGTAAGTGTAGTCCTTCGCATAGAGCCGGGAAGATTTTTCGTAGTGCAGTGCATGATGCTGGAAGAACGAGCGGCTGTTGGCGAAGAAGTTAGATCCTTTATTGACGTCTTCGTTCTCGATCACTTTACCGGCAACTTTGAGGTATGAGGCAAGCACCTCGTTGTCGGCTTTTTCTATGTTCATGGCGTCTACGAGAGCGCCGAAGTAATTCTGGGCATGTGGCCGAAGACGGTAGCCTTTTTTCTTCATCAGCTTAGCCTGCTTTATGACCACGATCTGAAGGTCGGTGCCGAGGCCGGCCCACACGTTGGACAGAGCCATTCCAATTGCGATGGCATCGGCAGCGCGGGTATTTTCTAATGCGAGGCGGACGCTATCCTGGAAAGGTAAACGGGGAGGCTGACCAGCTCCATTCTGGGCGAATGCAGTGGAATAGCTCAGTAAAAGAAGGTAATATATGCTAGAGCCCTGTTCACGTGGCAAAACCTCACAAAATCGTCAAAATCCGCCTGAAACGCTAATTTCCTGGTCTGGTAGATTGTGAGCTGGCTGGAAAACGAAAAGGTCGGGGAGGAAGTGTTTGGAACAGGGCCTTAGCACATAATTTTTAGTCGCCGTTTCTGCCAGGGTGAGGTGACAGTGCATGCTCATTGTCAAATGGCATCGCGACTTCGATCCGACTTAATCGAAAATCGAAATGATTCATTCTGATGTCGATCCGATCCAATCGAAGGTTAACTTCATTCAGGCGCTGGCCGACCATAGTAAACCGACGGTCGATTTCTCTGAATTGGATACTAAAGCGTTGATCCATTTCGATGATCTGAACAGTTAGTCGTTGGTCCATTTCAGTGATCTGGGTAGTTAGCCGCTCGTCAACATCTTTGATCTGTGCGGTTAATCGCTGATCCAGTTCTTTGATCTGACCGGTAAGTCGCTGATCCATTTCCGTGATTTGCAGACCCACTTCATGGAGTTTGCCATCAACGTGTTCTTTGAAGGGCTGCAGTTCTTCTTTGACTGCTCCTTTGATTGCACTGATGTCGTCTTTTGTTAACGTCATAATAAAAAAGTGTTTGTGGTTGAGAGAACTTGCCCTTGAAACAAAGGTCAATCACAACCAACTCAGACGCAAAAAATCACCTGTACGGTTTTCCTTATCATTTTTTGGTCAGCAACATGGAAGCCCATGTTTCTCTCTCACTTCGTGAGAGCTCACTGAAGCCGACGTTTTTAGCAACCTCAAGCAGATCCGGAATGTCCTTTTCATAAAACCGCTGATCAACAGCACTCCACCAGGTACCAGGTGCCACGCATATTGTTTCATCTCGGCCATCAACACATTCTTGTTGATGTTTGCCAGGACGATATCGAAACTCTCTGAAAATTTCAGCTCACTGATCGTGCCACGCTGGATCTGAACATTCAGCGTATCATTCACCTCGGTATTTTTCTTTTCCGTTCAGCACACTCCACTCATCAATATCAAACGCTTCTACACTCTTCGCTCCAACCTTCGACGCCATGATCGACAATATCGCCGTTCCACAACCGGCATCCATCACACGTTTATTTTTGTGATCGATCTTCAATTGATTACTCAACATCAAATGCGTGGTCTGATGATGTTCCCGTGCCAAACGACATCTTCGGAGTGATTATAATCTCTATGCGAAATTCACGGTGAGCTGATGAAACGCAGCCCGCACAAGAACAGTGTCGTCAACGATAATGGGATCTACATTCTTCTCCCACTCTTCATTCCAGTTTTGCTTCTCAATTCTTTCGTAAAGAAACTGCAGTGGCTTCACATGATCGTACTTGTGTTGAATAGCTTCAACCTCCTGTCGATCTGCCCTATGTTCTTCAGCGTAAGCTTCGAAAACCGGAATCGGTCTCCAGGAAAGTATCGAAACCTGCCTCCGCAATTTCTGCCATCAGGATCTCCGAATAAGAAAGATCACAAATGACTTGCAGCCGCGTGTAAAAATTATTGGACACCTTTAATGATATCTACAAAATCCCGTGCCTTCAATGAAGCGCCACCAACTAATCCGCCATCAACATCCTTGCAAGCAAAAAGCTCCTTCGCGTTGTCGGGCTTCACGCTGCCGCCGTACAATATCGATATAGACTCAGCAACATCTTTACCGTACTTCGAAGCAATGTGGCCACGAATAACTGCATGCATGTCCTGCGCCTGCTGCGACGTTGCCGTCTTACCAGTACCGATCGCCCATACAGGCTCGTATGCAATCACAACTTTCTTAATATCATCGGGTGACAAATGGAAAAGACTTTCCTCAGTCTGTTGTTTCACCAGTGCTTCGTGTGTGCCCTTCTCGCGAATCTCCAATGGTTCTCCATTGCAGAATATTGGTGTGAGTCCGCTTGCCAACGCACGATCAACTTTCTTCGCAAGTAAAGCACCATTCTCTCCAAAATATTGTCTGCGTTCGCTATGACCAACGATCACGTACGGTATCTGCATCGATTTCAACATCGCTGCCGAAGTTTCACCGGTGTATGCACCCGAATCGTGCTCGCTGCAATTCTGTGCACCAACAGCAATCGTTGAATTACCGAGTTGCTCTTTTACTTTTAAGAGATATGGGAACGGAGTACATAGAACAACAACCGCGTTATTCTTTACCTCAGACGATGTCAAAGAAATTAATTCAGTAACAAGTGAAGTTGCTTCTGCCAGTGTCTTGTTCATTTTCCAGTTACCGGCAACGATTTTCTTACGCATAGGGAGTTAATAAATAGAGGTTAGAAATTATTTCGTGGCAAAAGTGACAGAGGCCGTCGGTTGATCGTTCGTGAGGCGTATACTTTTTACTTTGTCGTGATAGTTTACATTCACGAGGTTTGACTGATCATCGTGTGTCTCAAGGTTTACCCCGGTTAGTTACTTCTATGGTCGAAAACTTTTTCACGTTCTCGATCTCAACGTAGCAAATGATGGCCGGCCCATCGATCTCATGCCCGATGTAATTCAATTTTGCGGCCTTCTTGTCGAACTTTCATCCTAACTGTTTCCGACAGGTATTCCTTTATAAGATTGTCGGTTGTTCGGCCCTTGCCTGGTTCGAGGAGGTCCAACTCTTCGTCTTTCACTTTCTTCCGGATCGACAGCTCGAGGTCGTCGATAAAGATGCGCATGGTCACCTGCAGGGCTTTCGATTTCTCGTTGTGTTCAATTTCCGTAATGGAGAGATGGATCGGGTGAAACCAGAGGACCAGACTAAAAAGTAGCGACATCATAGGTCCCTCAAAATTACAAGTATTTTGCCTTATACTTGCCCCTCTAACCACATAGGCATATAGATCAGTTCTCGCAATACCTTCTGATAGGAAAAGATCACATCCTTGATCTCAGAAACGGGTATGATCACATACTTTTCGTGATGGCCCTTTGTGCTGTGTATTCGGCTCGCGACTGGCGGAAAGTACTGATCCTTGTAACTGCTTTTACCGTTGGTCATTCTATCACACTCGCCCTCGCTACTTTCGGGGTAGTCGCATACAGCAGCACCATCATAGAATTCCTGATACCCTGTACGATTTTCATTACAGCAGTTACAAATCTTTTCCGGAGTGAAACGGGTGTAGAAAAAAGCAGCATTCATATTAATTATCTGTTCGCCGGCGGCTTCGGACTCATTCATGGCCTGGGATTCTCTACTCTCCTTAGAGAGCTTCTAGGCAAAAGCGAAAACATCGTGTCCCTCCTGCTTGCCTTTAACATCGGCCTTGAATTTGGCCAGATAATTATCGTTGGAATATTTATGGCGGCCACCTTTTTATTGTTGATCTTGCGGGGGTTTCGCGAAGGGACTGGAAAATGATAATTTCATCGGCTATTGCCGGTATTGCCCTGATTTTGATTAAGAATTCTGAATTGTTGAATTAGACCTAAATAAACCTAGTATATGAAGTTTGTTATTTCGCTGTTCATGGCGTTGATCGCATTTGGTGCGATGGCCCAGGACCAACAGCAACCATGGAAAGGAAAATTTGAACAACTCGACCAAATTCTCCCAACACCTAACGAATATCGTACCGGCTCCGGCGCGCCAGGACCTAAGTACTGGCAACAACAAGCCGACTACGATATCAAAGTCGAGCTTAACGACGACAACCAGAGCATCAGCGGTACGGAAACAATTACGTACACGAATAACTCTCCCGATGTGCTGAAGTATCTCTGGCTGCAACTCGATCAGAACCTGTTTGCCAAAGACAGCAACACTCCGAAGACAGCGCCCAGCGCCGTTAAAGATTCGGTTCAAACAAAAGTAATCGCAGGACAACTCGGACTCATCGACTTCGACGGTGGTCACAAGATCAAAGCCGTTCGCGATGCATCGGGTAAAACCCTTTCTTACACAATCAATGCAACCATGATGCGTATCGATCTTCCTCAGCCATTGAAGCACGGCGAGAAAGTTTCGTTTGGCATCGACTGGTCGTTCAACATTGTAGACCGCAATCTCCTTGGTGGCCGCAGCGGTATGGAATACTTCCCCGATGAAAAGAATTACATCTATACGATAGCTCAGTTCTTCCCTCGCATGTGCGTGTACGACGATGTTGTGGGCTGGCAGAACAAACAGTTCCTCGGTCGTTCGGAGTTCACTGTTCCTTTCGGTGATTACAAAGTTGCGATCACCGTTCCAGCCGATCACATGGTTGGAGCAACTGGTATGATTCAGAATCCCGACCAGGTATTGAGTGCGCAAGAGCGCGAAAGATTTGAACAGGCAAAGAAATCATTCGACAAACCTGTTATCATCCGCACACAGGCAGAAGCTACTGCTCTTGAGAAAGGTCATTCGAAAGAAAAGAAGACATGGCAATTCGCAGCTACCAACGTTCGCGACTTCGCATTTGCTTCTTCACGTAAGTTTATTTGGGATGCTATGGCTGTGAAGATTGGAAACAACACACCTCTCGCCATGTCATTCTATCCTAAGGAAGGAAATCCGCTGTGGGAAAAAGAATCGACCAAGGCAGTAAAGAACACAATAGAAATTTATTCGAAGCACACTATCGATTATCCTTATCCGCAAGCAACGTCGGTACACACGGCGAGCATCGGTATGGAGTATCCTATGATATGCTTCAACTTTGGTCGCCCCGATAAAGATGGTACATACAGCGATCGTAAGAAGTGGGGAATGATCGGTGTTGTAGTGCATGAAGTTGGCCACAACTTCTTCCCGATGATCATCAACAACGATGAACGTCAAACTACGTGGATGGATGAAGGTATCAACAGCTTCGTGCAATATCTTACAGAGCGCGAAAGGTATCCCGAGAAACCCGTAGGCCGTGGCGGTGCATCGGGCGTTGTTGCTTATATGAAGAGCGACCAGTCTACGATGCGTCCACTGATGACCAGCGGCGAGAACGTTGTTCGCATCGGTGAAGAACAATACGGTAAAGCTGCTACAGCACTGAATATTCTTCGTGAGACCGTTATGGGTCCCGAAACATTCGACAAAGCATTTAAAGAATATGCACAGCGTTGGGCTTTCAAACATCCGAAGCCTTCCGACTTCTTCCGTACTCTCGAAGACGCTTCTGCAGTAGACCTCGACTGGTATTGGAGAGGCTGGTTCTACGGAACTGAAAATGTAGACATGACGCTCGACAACGTGAAGTGGTATAAGCTTCGCAACAATGCATCTAACCTCGAGTCGAAAAATAAGAACGTGAAGAAAGGCGACCTCGGTGCACAAAGTGGCAGCGGTAAGAACAACGAGAACTTCAACAACGGTCCCGAATATTTCTCGGTAATCCCAACCGACGACAGGCTTTACGATGAGTTCCAGAATAAAGTCGATGACAAGGCTGTTATCACTAAGCTCGAAAAGAAGAACTTCTACGAGATCACGCTTACAAACAAAGGTGGTCTGTTGATGCCTGTTATCATCCAGTGGAATTACAAAGACGGTACTAAAGAAACCGAAATGTTGCCCGCAGAGATCTGGAGATTGAATGAAACCAAAGTGACTAAAGTATTCGCGAAGGATAAAGAAGTTGCAAGCATTGTGATCGATCCGGACGAAAAAACAGCCGACATCAATACTGATGATAACGCGTTCCCTCGCGTGGCTGCTCCGAATAAGTTTGAGGAGATGAAGAAAAAGAGTGCGACCAACTAATTCTATGTTCAACGTTCAATGTTCAACGTTGGCTGCGGACTAACATTGAACGTTGAACATTGCACAATAAACAGATGATCATGAAGAACCAAATATCAATATACGCCTTACTGCTTTTCACAACCACACTAAGCTTCGCGCAACAACAGCCTGAACAAAAGGGTTGGAAAGGTAAGTTCGAACAACTTGGCGAAACATTGCCAACACCCAACAGCTATCGAAGCTCTTCGGGTGCACCAGGTGTCGACTATTGGCAAAACCGCGCCGACTATGTTATCAACGTAGACCTCAACGACGACAACCAGCTCGTAACGGGCTCCGAAACAATTACATATCACAACAACTCGCCAGAAGCATTGACTTACCTCTGGCTTCAGCTAGATCAAAACATTCTGAAGACCCAGGGTATCAGCTTCAAGACTTCATCAAGTCGCGTTAGAGATTCTGTCCCCACTCGTCAGTTTGGAAGAGCCGTTGAAGCTTTCGACTACGAAGGAGGTTATAACATCAAGTCTGTGAAAGATGCTACTAGCGGAAAAGATCTTCCGTTCACGATCAACTTCACGATGATGCGCGTTGAGATCCCAACGCCGATGAAGAAAGGCGACAGCTACAGCTTCAACATAGAATGGAGCTACACCGAGTACGATCGAATGAAATTCGATGAACGTGGTGGCTACGAATATTTTCCGGAGGACGGAAATTACCTGTACACGCTCGCGCAGTGGTATCCACGCATGTGTGTGTTCGATGACTACGAAGGCTGGCAGAACAAACAATTTCTCGGCAGCGGTGAGTTCACCGTTCCTTTCGGCGATTTCAAAGTGAAGATCACCGTGCCTTCCGATCACATCGTTGGAGCAACTGGCTGGCTTCAGAATCCGAAAGACGTCCTTACAAGGCAACAACAGGATCGCTTCGAAACTGCACGCAAGACTTTCGACAAGCAAGTGTGGATCGTAACCGAAGAAGAAGCCCGCAAGAAAGAGAAAGAGAAATCGAAGACGAAGAGCACATGGGTATTCAATGCAGAGAACGTTCGCGACTTTGCGTGGGTATCGTCACGCAAATTTATTTGGGACGCGATGGCAGTAAAGGTTGGCGACAAAACTCCGCTCGCACAATCACTTTATCCTAAAGAAGGCAATCCTCTTTGGGGCAAAGAGTCGACCAGGGCGATCAAGAACACACTCGAAGTTTACTCCGAAAGAACATTCACCTATCCGTACCCGACAGCCTACGCTATTCACACGGCAAGCATCGGTATGGAATATCCTATGATCTGCTTCGACTTCGGTCGTCCGAAAAAAGATGGAACCTATTCGGATCGTACACTACAGGGAATGGTCGGCGTGATCGTGCACGAAGTTGGTCACAACTTCTTCCCGATGATCGTGAACTCCGACGAACGTCAGTGGACATGGATGGATGAAGGTTTGAATACATTCCTCGAAAGAGAAACAACACGCACCCGTTACCCAACCTTCGATGTAACGAGTGGTTCACCAAAAGGAATTGCGAGTTTCATGCGTGGTGATAAAACACAGATGCGTCCTGTTATGGCTAGCTCCGACAACCAGGGAAGAAGCTTCGGTCCTAATGGTTACACCAAACCTTCCGCGGCTCTTACGCTTCTGCGCGAAACCATTATGGGTCCTGAATTATTCGACAAAGCTTTCAAAGAATACTCTCAACGTTGGGCTTTCAAACAACCGAAGCCTGCTGATTTCTTCAGGACTATGGAAGATGCGTCAGCTGTTGATCTCGACTGGTTCTGGAAAGGTTGGTTCTACACAACAGACAATGTTGATATCGATCTCGATGAAGTGAAATGGTATCGCGTGAAGTCGACAACACAAAACCCCGAGAACAAGAATATCACCGCAACACAGGGTAATCTTTCGAAAGGTGGTAGCGACAATAAAGCGATTGATTTCAGTGGAGGCCCGCAGGAATTTACTGTAACAAACAGCGTAAACGGCCCTAATTCGGAGTTCCGCAACAACATCGATGATAATGCTGTTCGTGCGAAGCTGGAAAACAAGAATATTTATGAGGTCTCTCTCGTCAATAAAGGTGGATTGTTATCACCCGTCATCCTTGAATGGACGTATAAGGATGGAAGCAAGGAAACAGAGATGTTACCTGCCGAAATCTGGCGTACGAACGAGGTTGAGGTGAAAAAAGTCTTTTTGAAAGACAAAGAGGTGGTGAATGTTGTTGTAGACCCGAAACTCGAAACAGCGGATGTGAATGTCAGCAACAACGCGTTCCCAAAGAAGCCCTCGGCCAGCAAGTTTGACGAGATCAAAAAAAGTAATAATTAATTTACCCGCGTATGCGGATAATCCCCTTAATTAAACAATTACATTTAGAATATGAGTAAAGGATTAGTTACAACCCTCGTTATCGTGGGTGCCCTATTGTTGTTCGGATTTATTTTCGTGATGTGGGGCAGTGGTGTGTATGATAGTTCTGTGAGATTACAGGAAGATGTTAATGCATCATGGGCCAACGTCCAAACTACTTATCAGCGTCGTGCGGACCTGATACCGAACCTCGTTGCGACCGTGAAAGGTGCTGCCGAAAACGAGAAGGAGATCCTCACAAGAGTAACAGAAGCAAGGTCTGGCATCTCGAGCGCAAAGACCCCCGAGGAACTGGATCGTGTAGGTAAGACGATCAATTCTACCATTACAATGGCGTTCGAAGCATATCCCCAGATACGTTCAACTGAAAACTTCCAGGATCTGCAGGCGCAGTTGGAAGGAACAGAAAACAGGATCAACGTTTCGCGTCAGAATTATAACGAAAGCGTTAAAAATTACAATACATACATCCGTGGCTTCTTCAAGAAGATGGCCCTGTCGTGGTTCGGCGGTGGAGAAGATTGGTCTGTGAAGAAAGGATTTGAAGCAAGCGAAGGATCGGAAAATGCCCCAGCTGTCAAATTCTAAATTATGTATAAGCCCCTTGCCCTCATCGCTATTTTTGTTTGCGTAACATTTGTTGCTCAAGCACAAGACTCATATCAAAAGAAAGTAAAGGAATACCTTGAAGTGACCGGCTCTATGGCAGGCTTTAAAGTTGCCCTGAAAGGAATGATGCAGACGTTTAAGCAATCCAAGTCTGGCGTTCCGGCGGAGGTTTGGGATGAGATCGAAAAGGAAGCATTAGGAACAACTATCGATGACCTGGTTACACTACTCTCGCCGATCTACAAGCAGCATCTTACTGAGAGTGACCTCGACGAGATCATTAAGTTCTATCGCTCACCGATTGGAGTAAAAATGGCGGATAAGACGCCAATCATTTTACAACAGTCAATGCAGGCGGGCAGAGAGTGGGGACAAAAACTTGGTGAGAAAGTCGGCGCACGACTAAAAGAAAAAGGATACAACTAGAAATAAAAAACCCGGCTTAAACCGGGTCTTTTGTTTTATAACGATCTCTTTACTTCTCGCATTTCGTAGCTCTCGATCACATCGCCCTCCTTCATGTCATTAAATCCGTCGATGCCCATACCGCAGTCGAAGCCTGAACGAACTTCGGCAGCATCATCCTTATGACGCTTCAGTGATGTGAGCTTGCCGGCATATACCACGATACCATCCCTAATCAAACGAATAGGATTTTGACGTTTCATATAACCGTCAGTAACCATACATCCAGCTACCGTACCAACTTTCGTGATCTTAAAGACATTTCGAACTTCGGCGTTACCTACAATCACTTCTTCCATCTCTTTCTCGAGCATACCTTCCATCGCCGCCTTCACATCGTTGATTGCATCGTAGATGATAGAGTACAGACGTATTTCAATCTCTTCGTTCTCAGCAAGCTTTCTCGCCGATGCCGAAGGACGAACCTGGAAGCCAACGATGATTGCATCAGACGCTGACGCCAGGAGTACATCCGATTCAGAGATCTGTCCAACCGACTTTTGAATAATTGCTACGGCAACTTTCTGTGTCGAGAGTTTCAACAACGAATCCGACAACGCTTCTACCGAACCGTCCACGTCGCCCTTCACGATAACGTTCAACTGCTTGAACGATCCGATAGCCAAACGACGTCCGATCTCGTCGAGCGTAATATGTTTCTTTGTCCTGATGCTTTGTTCGCGAGCCAACTGTGAACGCTTGTTGGCGATCTCGCGAGCTTCGCGATCACTTTCCATTACGTTGAATTTCTCACCGGCCTGTGGAGCTCCGTCGAGACCTAACAACTGAACCGGTGTAGCAGGACCTGCTTCTTTCAAACGATTACCTGTGTCGTCGAACATTGCTTTGACGCGACCATAGTTCGCGCCGGCAACTACGATATCACCAATCTTAAGCGTACCGCTTTCAACCATCACCGATGCAACGAAGCCACGGCCCTTATCGAGCGATGCTTCGATCACAGAACCATTTGCTGGTTTATTCGGATTGGCGCGGAGATTAAGAATTTCCGCCTCAAGCAATACTTTTTCGAGAAGGTCATCGATACCTTTTCCTGTCTTTGCTGAAATCTCTTGCACCTGGTATTTACCACCCCAGTCTTCAACAAGGATATTAATCTTCGAAAGCGACTCGCGAACTTTTTGAGGATTCGCAGAAGGCTTATCGACCTTGTTGATTGCGATAACGATCGGTACAGCCGCAGCCTGCGCGTGGTTGATCGCTTCTTTCGTTTGGGGCATCACATCGTCGTCTGCTGCGACAACGATGATCGCGATATCTGTAAGTTTCGCACCACGTGCACGCATCGCGGTAAACGCTTCGTGACCTGGTGTATCGAGGAATGCTATCTTATGACCACTCTTGGTAGTTACGTCGTAAGCACCGATGTGCTGCGTGATGCCACCGGCCTCTTGTGCCGTTACTTTCGTGTTACGAATGTAGTCGAGCAACGAAGTCTTACCGTGGTCAACGTGACCCATGATTGTAACGATCGGTGCGCGAGGGCTCAGATCTTCTTCGCTATCTACTTCCTCTTCAATTTCTGTTTCTTCATCCGCAGATGCGAACTGAACGTCGTATCCGAACTCATCGGCGATCACCGTGATCGCTTCAGCGTCGAGACGCTGGTTGATGGATACGAACATACCAAGACCCAGGCAAGTTGAGATTACTTCGTTCACCGATACATTCATCAGTGAGGCGAGGTCGTTAGCAGAAATGAATTCAGTAACCTTGAGGACTTTCGAAGCCTCTTGTTCCTGTTTCAATCTTTCTTCTTCTGCTTCCGAAGCTGACTGCCGTTTGTCTTTACGATACTTCGCACCGCTGAACTTCTTCTGTCCACCACTCAACTTTGCGAGTGTAGAACGGATCTGGTCCTGTATCTCTTTCTCTGTAGGTTCTTGTTTCTGAGTGCGTGGAGGAAGGGGACGTTTATTGCCACCTTGCTGATGTCCACCACCCTGTTGAACATTCGGAGGGAGTCGTTTGCGCGGACGCTTCTGACGATCCTGGTCTTTGCGAATGTCGGATGAAGCAACTGGTTGTTCTTTCTTCTTTTCCTTCTCTTGCGGCAGCTCGATTTTACCGACAACGTTGAGGCCCTGGAGCTTCGTAGCCTTCGCTTTGATGAGCTCTTGCTCCTGTTGTTTTTCTGGAACTACAACAGGCGGCTCGGGAGGCTTAGGAGTAACTTTTTTCTCCACCGGGGGGGGAGCGACAACCTCAGGTTCTTTCTCCTTCGGTTTTTCAACAACTTTCTTTTCCGGTTCGAGTTCGATCTTGCCGACAACCTTAATGCCTTCGAGCTTCGGTTTTTCAACTTCTACTTTCTCGGGCTTAGGTTCTTCTTTTTGTTTGAAGATCTCTTTTGAACCGAGGTTCTTAATGAGTATGCGATCTTCCTCTTCGGTCTTCTTGCGATGCGTTTCTGCTTCGCTCTTGATTGTAACATTTTCGTTGTGCTTGTTACCAATCGTGAGACCGTGTGCTTCTATTTTTTCAGAGGCAGAAGAAGCATACTCTTTTGAGAGAAGGGTGTATTGTTCGCCAGTAAGTTTCGCATTGAGATTGTTCTCCACTTTGAAACCCTTCTTAGCGAGGAACTCCAGAATGTGATCTTTTCCCACGTTTAGCTTACGCGATGCCTGCCCCAATCTTATCTCTTTAACATCTTCTGCCATGCTCAAATTTGACTAGTATTTTTTGTATTTGTGTGATTTTAATGTCAATTCTTACTCAAATTCCTTCTTCAGAATTGAGTGTAGCGCCTCTACGGTTTCTTCTTCCAGCTCAGTTCTGCGCACCAATTCCTCTTTATTCAGAGCCAGTACACTCTTCGCTGTATCCAACCCGATACGCTTCAGTTCGTCAATAACCCATGCTTCGATTTCGTCAGAGAATTCGTCCAGGTCAACGTCTTCCTCCTGTATCTCATCGAGCTCTCTGAACACATCGATTTCATAGCCCACCAAACGGCTGGCCAGTTTAATATTCAAGCCCCCTTTACCGATAGCGAGCGACACCTGGTCGGGCTTCAGGTAAACAGAAGCACGTCCGTTGTCTTTATCGATCTTGATGCTGGAAATCTTCGCAGGACTCAACGCCCGTTGAATGAAGAGCTCCATGTTTTCAGTAAAGTTGATTACGTCGATGTTTTCGTTCTGCAATTCACGTACTATAGCGTGAATGCGTGAACCTTTCATACCTACGCAAGCACCTACCGGATCGATACGATCGTCGTAAGATTCGACAGCAACCTTTGCACGTTCGCCGGGTTCCCTTACCGCCTTTTTGATGGTGATAAGACCGTCGTAAACTTCAGGAACTTCCTGCTCGAACAAACGCTCGAGCAACACAGGCGATGTACGGGACAACACGATCTTCGGGTTGCCATTTACCATCTCAACTTTATGTACGATAGCACGAACATTCTCGCCTTTGCGATAACGATCCTTTGGTATCTGCTCTCCACGTGGGATCGAGATCTCGTTGCCTTCGGCATCTGTAAGCAATACTTCTTTACTTAACACCTGGTAAACTTCGCCACTGATGATCTCACCAACGATGTCCTTATACTTCTGGAACAGGATATCTTTTTCGAGATCCTTCACTTTTTGCATCAATGTCTGGCGAGCTGTAGTAACCGCACGACGACCGAAGTCTTCGATAGATACTTGCTCCGACACTTCTTCACCTACTTCGAAATCGGGTTCGATCTTACGGGCATCTGTTATACTGATCTTGTCGTGTTCCCAGATGTCTTCAGAGTCGTCGTCAACGATCTCGCGGATGCGATAGATCTCGAGGTCACCCTTGTCTGCGTTGATGATGATGTCAAAATTATCATCTACGCCATACTTTTTCCTGATCATATTGCGGAACACATCTTCAAGGATCCTAATCATCGTAGGACGGTCGATGTTTTTCTGTTTTGCAAAGTCAGCGAATGACTCGATGAGGTGTGTGATATCCATGACTACTTGAAATTTGACTTGATTCTGTTGTTGATTTTGATTGATATTATTTAAATGAAACCATAACGAACGCTTTCTCTATGTCGTCGAAAGGAATGTCTGTCAACCTGGTCTGTTTTTTATCCAGGACCTCGAGGATCGTAAGCTTTTCGTCTGAAACTTCTTCCAACTTACCCTGTACGATCGACTTATCTTTCCGATGGACCTTGAACTGGCGGCCGGCGTTCTTGAAATACTGCCGCTTCATACGCAACGGATGATCAACACCCGGCGTAGTGACTTCAAGAACATAAGCGTTATCGAGAATATTTTGTTCCTCCATTAATGACGAAAGCTTGCGACTAAGGTCTGCACAGGCGTCTATCGTAACGCCGTTATCGCCGTCAACGATTATCATCACCTTCGCAGGCCGTTGCTTCTCGAAATACAGGACATCCACAATGAAGTGGCCATCGCCCTGAAGGACACCCTGTTCATTCAGCGCCGATTCCGCTAATTCCTTGATTTTTCCAGCTACATCCATATTTTTCCGAATTTCCAGCTGTGCCAGCCGTAGCCTTCTCTCGAAGGCTGGATAACGAAAGAGGGGACTTTCGGTCCCCTCTTTGATATTGAAATTTCAAATGGTAATACAAAGGTAGTAATTTTCAGGAAATATGAAATACGCGCCGTTCCTATTGTTGTTGATTTTCGTTGCCTGCGATAAAAAAAACGATAAAACCACAGCCACCTTAAGCGTTCCAGTACCCAAATTCAGCGCCGACTCCGCTTATACTTTCGTTCAAAGGCAAGTCGATTTTGGCCCTCGCATACCAAATTCGGAGGCACATAAAAAGACAGCTGAATACCTCGAAAGAAAGCTGAAGTCGTATGGCGCGCAGGTCACCATACAATCATTCACACAAAAAACATTCGACGGGGTGACAGTCAACCTCAAGAACATTGTCGCTTCGTTTAATCCAGGTAAACAGAAACGTATCATGCTCGCCGCGCATTGGGACACACGCCCGTTTGCCAGTAAAGATACTGTCGACCCCAACGCACAGATCGATGGAGCAAATGATGGCGGTAGTGGTGTCGGCGTATTGTTAGAGATCGCAAGACATCTGCGATCAGATCCCACACGCGTCGGTGTAGACATTGTTCTCTTTGATGGTGAGGACTGGGGTGAAAGAGAAAATACAGCGCCCGCAGACAGAGTTCAACTGGCAGAAGGCCTCGAAGACTGGTGGGGCCTTGGCTCACAATATTGGAGCAAGAATCCACATAGGCCGGGCTATCGTGCATACTATGGGATACTGCTCGACATGGTTGGCGCCAACGGCGCGCGTTTCTTCCGCGAAGGCACGTCCATGCAATTTGCTCCGCGTATTGTCGAGAAAGTATGGCAGGCGGCGGCGCTACTCGGTTACTCCGATTTTTTCATCTCCGAAGATGCAGCCGCACTAACAGACGATAATTACTTTGTGAGCGCGCGAGCCAGGATACCAATGGCTGATATTGTTGAGTACAACAACAACACTGGCTTCGGAAGTTATCATCACACTACGAAGGATAATATGAGTGTGATCAGCAAAAGAACTTTGGATGTCGTTGGGAAGACTGTAATGTATGTTGTGTATCAAGAGGAGTAATAATTTGTGATCCGTGATTTGTAATTGGCTCCGAAGCAATCACGAATTACAAATCACAAATTACTTTGTGTACGAAGCAAAATCTTTATGATCTCTTTGATACAACGTCTCTTTCGGTAGCGACTTAAAATACTCGTACGTGATCTTCAGTCCTTCAGCTCTCGTTACTTTCGGTTCCCACTTAAGTATCTCTCTTGCTTTACGAATATCCGGCTGACGTTGTTTGGGATCGTCTTTTGGCAATGGCATAGAAACAATTTTCTGCGTCGTGCCTGTCAGCTTCACGATCTCCTCGGCAAATTGTTTTATCGTGATCTCTGAAGGATTACCGATGTTCACCGGCAATGCATAGTCCGACATCAACAAACGATAAATACCTTCTACAAGGTCGTCTACGTAACAGAATGATCTCGTCTGCGAACCGTCTCCGAAGATCGTGAGGTCTTCGCCTCTTAATGCTTGCCCGATGAATGCAGGCAGCACACGGCCGTCGTTTAGTCGCATACGCGGACCATACGTGTTGAAGATCCTGACGATACGGGTTTCTAATCCATGGAAAGTATGATATGCCATGGTGATCGCTTCCTGGAAACGCTTCGCTTCATCGTAAACACCGCGAGGGCCAACAGTATTTACGTTTCCGTAATACTCTTCAGTTTGTGGATGCACCGCTGGATCGCCATACACTTCCGATGTGGATGCGATGATGATGCGAGCCTTTTTTACTCTCGCGAGACCAAGCAGGTTGTGTGTTCCCAATGATCCAACCTTCAAAGTCTGAATAGGGATCTTTAGATAATCTATCGGGCTCGCAGGTGAGGCAAAGTGTAAGATGTAGTGAAGCTCACCCGGAACGTGAACGAACTTCGAAACATCATGATGATAAAATTCGAAGTCTGGCAATTTAAACAGGTGCTCGATGTTTCGAAGATCACCGGTGATCAGGTTATCCATCGCGATAACGTGGTAACCTTCGGCGATGAACCGGTCGCAGAGGTGTGAGCCAAGGAAACCTGCCCCACCAGTGATGAGCACTCGTTTTTTATTGGCCATTTACGACCTCCCTTCCAATGCTATAATAGGTATAACCGAGGTCGCGCATCGCACTAAGATCGTAAAGATTGCGACCGTCGAAGATCAATTTGTTCTTAAGGATAGTATTGAGTCGATCGAAATCAGGAGTACGGAACTCAGGCCATTCGGTAACGATGAAGACTGCATCTGCACCCTCCGCCGCTTCATATGGATTGGCGAAATACTGAATGTCATCTTTGTAAAGCTTCTTCACGTTCTCCATTCCTTCCGGATCGTGAACTTTCAGTTTTACTCCTTCTTTCAACAGGGCTTTAATGTTGTACAGCGAAGATGCTTCGCGAATATCATCCGTGTGTGGCTTAAAAGACAAACCCCACATCGCAATAGTAAGACCCGATAGCTTGTTGTTGAAATGTTTCTTGATCGTAGGGATAAGCTTGGTCTTCATTCCCTCGTTCACCTCCATTACCGAATTGAGGATCTTGAAGTCATACTTCGCATCCAACGATGATTTCGAAAGTGCCTTTACGTCTTTAGGAAAGCAGCTTCCACCATAACCAATACCAGGAAAGAGGAATCGTTTACCGATACGGCTGTCGGTACCAATACCTCTTCTTACTTCATCCACGTTCGCGCCAAGCAATTCGCACAAGTTGGCGATCTCGTTCATGAAAGTGATTTTAGTCGCGAGGAAAGAGTTTGCCGCATACTTGGTAAGCTCGGCCGAACGCTCATCCATAAAGATGATCGGGTTGCCCTGGCGAACAAGCGGAGCGTAAAGAGTATCCATCAGCTTACGCGCGCGATCCGATCTTGTTCCAATCACAACGCGATCGGGCTTCATGAAATCTTCTACGGCAACACCTTCGCGGAGAAACTCAGGGTTCGATACAACATCGAATTCAACTTTTGCTCTTGCCTTGATGCGTTCCTGAACTTTGTCTGAAGTACCAACTGGTACTGTACTCTTGTCGACGATAACTGTATAGTCTTTGAGGAGCGGGCCGAGATCATCGGCAACTTTAAGAATGTATTTGAGGTCTGCAGATCCGTCTTCTCCTTCAGGCGTGGGCAATGCAAGGAAGATGATCTTCGCATCCTGGATACCTTCTTCGAGGTTGGTTGTGAACGTAAGACGTTGCTGTTCTATGTTTCGTTTGAAGAGATTTTCCAGGCCGGGTTCATAGATAGTGATCTGGCCCGACGCGAGCTTTTTTATTTTTTCTTTGTCGATGTCGACGCAGGTTACAGAGTTACCGGTTTCTGCAAAGCAAGTTCCGGTTACGAGGCCAACGTAGCCCGTGCCAACTACAGCTATTTTCATTTATTTATCCTTGGTGAGTTTTTTAGAAATTCAGTTGCGCCCGAACAAAAACGGGGCCGTAAAGTAATCGATAATCGCGCAAAATCGAAAAGAAATAGTGCGAACTAACATTCGTATGGTAACCGAAATCGATTACTTTTGTCATCCGTAACAGAAAGATCATAATTGACCATAAACGAAAATGGAAGTAGCAACAGAAGGTAGCAACGGTGTGAGTTTCATCGAGAATGAAAACCAGGTAATGATCGCGCAGATGATTCGCGACTTCGGTGCACGTGAGATTAAACCGAACATGATGGAGTGGGATGAGTCTCAGGAATTCCCCATCCAGTTGTTTAGAAAGCTTGGTGCTCTTGGATTGATGGGTGTGCTTGTTCCCGAACAATATGGTGGTTCGGGTTTTGGGTACTACGAGTACGTAACGGCTATCGTTGAGCTCTCGAAGATCGACGGATCTATCGGGCTATCGATGGCAGCGCACAACTCGCTTTGCACTGGTCACATTCTTCAGCATGCAAACGAAGAACAGAAAGCTAAATACCTTCCAAAGCTTGCTACATGCGAATGGATCGGCGCGTGGGGATTAACGGAACCCAACACAGGCTCCGATGCCGGCAACATGCGCACAGTTGCTGTTCGTGATGGTGATCACTACGTGCTCAACGGAGCAAAGAATTTTATCACGCATGGAAAGTCGGGCGAAGTTGCTGTTGTGATTGTCCGCACGGGAGAAGTCGGCGATTCGCGAGGCATGACGGCCTTCATCGTTGAACGCGGAACCAAAGGTTTTGCAGGCGGCCGCAAGGAAAATAAACTTGGCATGCGTGCTTCCGAAACAACGGAGATGATCTTTACCGACTGCCGTATTCACAAAAGCCAGATGATAGGTGAAGAGGGAGACGGCTTTGTACAGGCATTGAAAACGCTCGACGGCGGCAGGATATCTATTGCCGCGTTAAGCCTCGGGATTGCCCAGGGTGCATTCGAAGCGGCGTTGAAATATTCGAAGGAACGCCACCAGTTCAATCAACCGATCTCTACGTTCCAGGGCATTTCGTTTAAACTCGCCGATATGGCAACGAAGATCGAAGCGGCGAAATGGCTGGTCTACCGTGCTGCCGATCTCAAGAACAGGCACCTCCCGGTAAACCGGGAGTCTGCCATGGCAAAGCTGTATGCATCCGAGGTGGCAGTGGAAGTTGCCAACGAGGCCGTGCAGATCTTTGGCGGGTACGGCTATACGAAGGATTTCCCGGTAGAGAAGTTTTACAGGGATGCTAAATTGTGCACAATCGGCGAGGGGACTTCGGAGATCCAAAAAATGGTCATATCGAGGTCACTTTTAAAATAATTGTTATATTTGCAGCCCTAAAAGAGTCAAAAGAACATGTTAGTAATCAACATCAAGGAAAACGAATCGATCGACAAGGCCCTGAAGCGTTTCAAGAAGAAATTCGAAAAAACAGGCGTTTTGAGAGAATTGAGGTCAAGGACGTCGTTCGAAAAGCCTTCAGTTCGTCGCAGAGGACAGGTTCTGAGAGCGGTATACCGCCAGAAGCTGTACGCGGCAGACAACTACTAAGCACCAGATATAAACATTCTATAAACAATCCCCCGATACCTGATATCGGCGGGATTTTTTTATTTAAATTCATTCCGATTCGTGGGGTTAATTCGAATGATCGAAACTTTTTTAAAATACCTCCAATACGAAAGAAGATACAGTCCCAGAACGCTGGTCTCCTACGAAACCGACCTGCGCCAATTCGAAGCCTTCCTTGAAAAAGAATTTGAAAGCAAACCGCAAGATGCCAATTATGGTATGGTGCGTGGCTGGATAGTATCGCTATCTGAACAAAAGCTCGACGCCCCGTCGATTAATCGCAAGATTGCCTGCCTTCGTTCGTTCTTTAAGTTCCTCCGCAAGCGCGAAGAGATCACGACAGACCCGATGCTGAAGGTGAAGGTGCTGAAGACAAAGAAGAAGCTGCCACATTTTGTGAATGAGAATGACATCGTCTCTCTTCTTGATATGAAGCAAGATGAAGACGACAACAAAACAACTCACGAACAAAAGCGAGATCACGTAGTAGTAGAATTGCTTTACGGAACGGGAATGCGCTTGAGCGAATTGATCGGCTTGCGCGATAAAGACTTCAACTTTCATGATCGCACAGTGAAGGTGCTAGGGAAAAGAAACAAGGAACGCATTATCCCTTTTTCGACAGGGATCGTTTCATTACTAAAGGAGTATCGTGAAGTGAGAGACCGCGAAGTTGCCAAGGTGGATTCAGAATATTTTTTCGTTACAGAGTCCGGAAAAAAACTCTACCCTGTTCTGGTTAACAGGATCACAAAGAAGTTTCTTTCTAAAGTTCCCATTCAGAAGAAAAGTCCGCACGTTCTTCGTCACACGTATGCGACGCACCTGCTCAATAAAGGTGCTGAGATCAATGCAGTGAAAGATCTGTTGGGCCACACAAGCCTGGCAGCAACGCAGGTATATACTCACAACACAATCGAGAAGCTAAAAGAAGTATTTAATAAGGCCCATCCAAAATCTGGGCATTAGTGAAGCAGAGCAAGCTCGCTT
The DNA here is from genome assembly GCA_037200305.1 of Bacteroidota bacterium. GTDB lineage: Bacteria > Bacteroidota > Bacteroidia > Cytophagales > Cyclobacteriaceae > ELB16-189. Next base: position 171,637 of record JBBCGZ010000018.1, on the reverse strand, counting down.
CGCCATTATTTGTTTATATATGTTTCACTTTAAACTTTTTGCGTTATGAAAGTACAGGTTCATGCAGTCCACTTCAGTGCCGACCAGAAGTTGATCTCTTTTATCCAGAGAAAAATTGACAAGCTCGAACGATTTTACGACCGCATGGTGAACGGAGAGGTTTTCTTACGACTTAATAACGAAGGCGTTGAGAACAAGACGGTGGAGATTATTCTTAAAGTCCCGGGAAGCTCTCTCTTCGCAAAAGAACAGGCGGCCTCATTCGAAGCAGCCACGGACATGGCAACAGATGCTTTGAGAAATCAGTTAAAGAAATTTAAAACGAAGCTGCGACCAGGCAGAGTATAAAGAAAAGGTATAAAAGAAAAGAGGCTCCGAAAGGAGCCTCTTCTGTTATGGTTTAACCGGGGTTGTTGGCTTTACCGCCGTGATGCCCATCTTCTTCAGCACCAACTCCGAGATATCATACTTCTCGTCGCTATACAGAAGAACATCGCCACCCTGCAACAACTGTGGGTTGATGATAAACGTGAATCCATTTTCTTTCGCAGTGTCTTCGATTGCCTTGCCTACCTTTTTAAACACAGGGTCGAGCAAGGCGTTTCTTTTGTTTTCGAATGAAGTCTGCGCATCCTGTTGAAACTTCTGGATGCTTTCCCTGGAGAGCTTCAAGCTCACGCTGCTTATCTCCGCGAACAGCATCTGGTGTTGTTGCGGGAAGCTTTGTGAATACGTCGTATTTTGCTTGAAGATCTTTATTCTTCGCTTCCATCTGAGATTCCAGTTGCTTTCTATGTGTGCCAAGCTCCGTATCGATTTGCTTGGCCTCAGGCATCTGGCTGAAGATATAATCCCAATCGGCATAACCGATCTTTTGTGTTACCGGCTGCTGTGCGAAGCCTGCAAAAGCGATTGCCGAAAAGATGATTGATAATAACGTTCTCATTTTTATGTTGATTGAAAAGGGTTTGCTTGATTTAAATGGATCTTATCTTTTATTCGATTTACTCGCTGCACCAGTTAGCGTATCGTTAGCGTCACCTAAACCGAGTTCCTCGAGTACAAAGTCAGTATAGTCATGTCGCGGATCGGTGTAGATCATTACAAGTGCAGCAGACTTATCAAACACAATCGCAAGCCTGTTTGACTTCGATACTTTCTCAACTGCGTCCCACACTTTGTCTTGCAATGGTCTTATGAGCTCTTGCTTCTTCAGGAAGAACAAGCCACCGAAGCCGAAAACTTTTTTGTTATACTCCTTCAGTTCGTTTTCCTTTTTCTTAATCTCATCCATTCTTGATGCTCTCATCTCTTCAGTAAGCAATACCTGTTCGGCATTGTAGCTGCTGTAGAGCGCATCGACTTTTGTTTGCATGTCGGCGATCTCCTTTTCCCACGCTGCCGACAACTGATCGATTTCATCCTGTGCCTTTTTGAAGTCAGGCATTTTAGACATGATGAAATCCGAGTCGATATAACCGAACTTCTGCGCTTCGGCAATATTCACGCCGAAAAAGACCAACAGCACTAAAACCTTCAAAATCTTCATAATCTAGCGGATTTGCTGGCCGATCGTGAAGTGGAATTGAGAGCCGCTCTTGCTGGCTGCATTCGGTAAAGTATCAAAGCCATAAGCCCAGTTCAAACCGATCAAACCAAATGCAGGCATAAATATTCTCGCTCCAACGCCGGCCGATTTGTACAGGTTAAACGGATTGAACTTAATGTAATTGTCCCAGTTGTTTCCAGCCTCTGTAAATATGAAACTGTAGATGGTTGCCGTCTGACCCGTTGTAATCGGGTAGCGCAATTCCAAACTGAACTTATCGTAAACGATACCACCTTCAACTGTAGTTGATTGTGCACCGCTTCCGCGAAGGTCATAAAGCGGAGGCGTGATCTTGTTGTTTCCATAACCACGCAAACCAATAATCTCCTGGCCCAACACATAAGAGTTGAAACCACCAGCGAGACCATCTCCACCCAACAGGAATCGTCCGAAAGGACCAGCACCAAGTGCTTTGTTAAACGTACCGATGAAGCCCATGTGCGCTCTCGCTTCAATAACGAGGCTTCGGCCGTTCGGCTTGCTGCTACCGAACAACTTGATATAGTATTTCATATCGAGCATCCACTTGTGAAGCTCAACCCACTTATATCTTAAAGGATCGCTCGGTGCAAGCGTAGAAGGATCCGTCTTCGCCATCAACGACCACGGTGGCGTTATCTTCAAGCTCAACGACAACGTAGATCCTGAAGTAGGGAACATCGGGTTGTCGATACTATTGCGCGACAACGTTGTTTCTAACGACAAGTCGAAAGTCTTACCAACAGCAGGCATCGAACCAACCTGGAAGTAGTTCTTGTAATTGTAGACAAGGAAACCAACCGAGTTCACCAAAGAGAAATAGTTGTCGGGCCATTCGAGACGGCGGCCGAGACCAATCGTGACACCGCTTTGTTTCAATGAACTGTTGTCGCTGAAATCATAAGTCGTTGTAAGCAATCGCGAGACCGAGTGGTTCAAGCTTACTGTGAATGAGTTTGGCTTACGGCCACCTAACCACGGTTCGGTGAACGACAATCCATAGCTCTGGAATGATTTACCGGTTGACTGTGCAGTTACTGATAAACGCTGGCCATCGCCAACAGGCAGAGGTTTCCACTTATCGAAGTGAGGAATGTTTCGTGCAGAGAAGTTATTGAACGTAACACCGAGTGTTCCTACGAATCCGTAGTAACCACCCCAACCACCGGAGAGCTGTATCTGGTCGTTAGACTGTTCTTCGAGTTTCCATTCAATGTCAACTGTTCCATCGGCGGGATTTGGAACGATGCCCTGTTCGATCTTTTGTGGGTTGAAGTATCCCATCTGCGACAACTGTTGTTGTGTGCGGATGATGTCGGAGCGACGGAACTTCTGACCAGGTATGGTGCTGAGCTCGCGACGAATAACGTGATCGCTCGTGCGTGTATTTCCGGAGATCTTTACTTCATCGATCGTAGCCTGGTCGCCTTCGAAAATGCGCATCTCGACGTCGATCGAGTCGTTCTGAACAGCAACTTCAACTGGGTCAACGTGGAAGAAGAGATAACCGTCATCCATGTAAAGACCGCTGATATCGGCACCCTTCGGGTTGAAGCTCGTCTTGCGAGCGATCATCTCTGCGTTGTAAACATCACCCTTCTTGATGTCGAGGATCTTGTTGAGGGTAGATGCGCTATGCAGGTAGTTGCCGGTCCAGATGATATTCCGGAAGTAATACTTTCTTCCTTCTGAAACTTTGAAGCGAATGTCGATCGAGCGGGAGTCGTAGTTGATTACGGTGTCGGAAAGAATTTCTGCATCGCGGAAACCTGCTGAGTTATAGAAATCTATAAGCTTGGTCTTGTCTTCCTCGAAGTCGGAGGGAATGAACTTTGAGCCTGCAAAAACATTGAGCTTGACGTGCCGGTTCATGAATTCTTTGAACGGCCTCCAATCCATGTCTGTAGTTGTATCGCGTACTCGCCATGCTTTAAGATCGCGGGCGCGGACGCCGAATATGAAGGCGAGAGCTGCACGATGAAGCGTAACACGAGGATATTCGTGTGTCTTCTTCAGTTTGCGTTTGAGAACAGTGCTGCCGACGTTCTTGTTGCCTTCGAATGTGATCTCGTGGATCCTTACTTTTTGTTTCAGGTCGACATCGATCTTGAGACGAATGTTTCCGCGGCTAAGCGTATCGGATATCTGCGAGATCTTAACAACAGTATTGAGGAACCCTTTCTTTACGAAGTGTTTCTTCACTGCCGTTTGTGCGTTACGGATCATCGCATCGGTAACGATCTTTCCTTTGATAAGAGTTAAATCTTCCTTGAGATTGGATTGTCTCTGCTTTGAAATACCGGTGAAGAAGAATTCTGAAAGACGAGCACGTTCGGCAATTCTAACAACGAGGAATATGTTTTGTCCTTCAATGCGTTCGATCTCGATAATAACATCGCCGAACAACTGGTGACCCCACAGTTTTTTTACAGCGTGGGCGATCTTATCACCAGGGATCTTTACTTTATCACCAATCTTGAGCTCGGTAAGTGAAATGATAGCGTTCTTATCGAGGACTTTCAGACCAACGACATCTATACCACCGATGTAGTATTCGACGGGGTTGGCGTAGTTAAGTGTAGTCTCGTTTTTCTCTTCGGTAGGTGTGGATGAATCCCCCCGGTTCTTTCTGAACTGTCCGAAGGACGGAACAGCATAGATCACGAAGCAAATCGTAAAAAGTGGTAGTAGTAGTCTTCTCATCTTACGCAGTACGTTCCAGTACCTTGCCAAATCTTCTTTCTCGTTTCTGGTAGGCACATATCGCCTCGTATAAATCTTCCTTTCTGAAATCGGGCCACAGCGTATTCGTGATGAAAATTTCAGTGTAAGCAATCTGCCACAGCAAAAAATTACTTACGCGCATTTCACCACTGGTACGAATCAACAATTCGGGATCAGGCATTCCTGCAGTCTGCAAGTGTTCCGCCACCATGCTTTCGTTGATCTTGTCGGGATCGAGTCTTCCTTCTTTTACTTCGGCAGCAATCTTTTTAATTGCCTGCACGATTTCCCAACGGCCACTGTAGCTGAGAGCAATCAACAACGTAAGACCGGTATTGTCTTTAGTTGCTTCAATTGCCTCTTTAAGATTCTTCTGGCAGTTGAGCGGAAGATTACTGGTCTCACCGATCGTCTGCAGCTTGATCTTATTCTCGTGCAGCCTCTTGATCTGCTTCTTAAGGGTGTCGACAAGGAGTTCCATCAACGCGTCGACCTCTTCTTTTGGTCGTGCCCAGTTTTCCGTACTGAAGGCATACAATGTCAGGTACTTTACACCCAGCTCTGCACATCCTTCTGTTATCGCGTCGACGGCATCTATCGCATTACTATGACCAAAGATCCGGGCTGCCCCCTTCTTTTTGGCCCATCTTCCATTGCCGTCCATGATAACGGCGATGTGTTCGGGTAAATTACTGAAGTCGATATTTTCCTTTAGCGAAGCCACAAGGCAGCAAAAATAGCCTATTTCACGAACTTCTCACAAGCTGGAAAGTCGACGAAAAGCGGTCAATAGGGGTTTTTTGGGCAGGGTATGTCGTAAAAAGTACGCGTGAGCGTAATGCCCATGAAAAAGTAGGTATCGTTGTCGTATCGATTGCCGTACTGGTAATTTTTTAGCGTCACATCGTTGTCGGAAATGTTGTCGAGGTAGTCGAAGAACGTACGGCGCCAGGCAAGCTCGAACGACATATACCAGTTCGGATTTAACACATACTTCACACCACCACCAATCGGTATCCCGATCTGAACATTACTGTATTCACCATTCTTTACCGGAATGCCCGACATACCGAACATTACCAGTCCACTCATGAGATACGGTGTAAACCTGAGATGTCGCTTCGAATCTCTCCAGTCGAGAAAATGATATTCGAAAAACCGTTTGTGCTTCGATCAAACCGATGTTGAATGAATAGCTTCGTGCACTCGCAAATGCGTCGATAGGATGTTTTTTGTCGCTGGCTCTGAGTTTTCCGCCAGTGAGACCGGCACGAAAACTAACGACACTGCCTGATATTGTAACGATAGAAACCAGTAATGGCAAGTGATGAAAACTGGGATCGTATAAACGAACAAGATCGCCGGCATAATTGAAAGTGCCGATTCCGCCACCGATTTCAGATTTCTGGCTAAGCGTAGCTCGTTGCTGCGCCGATGTTTCTAGCGAAAGGAACATTGCGGCTGACAACAATGTCAGCTTATAAATATTCCTCACTTTATACATTACCTGAATTTAGCCTTGTGGTAGTAGCGCCGATGATATGGGTAAGACGAATGCTTGTAACCATGTAAATGTCACGGTCTTTACTGTTGCCAACGTATGTTCGAGGGATTCTCTTCTCCATATCCTGCTTGTACCGTATAGGTCTTCTGGTCGTAGTCCGATTTGTATTGATGATTGCTTGTGGGCAGTTTCAATTCATTTGTTCTATACGACATCGATTGGGCCAATGGAGATTTTAGAGCTCCAAGGTCTACATAGTTTTTACTCACATCATCGAGATAATCAGTGAACGTGTACCTGAAACCAATGTCGGCCCAGAGGTCTAACGTTTCAGTGAGCTTAAGTCGTGCACCGAGGCCAAAAGGAATTGCGACCTGGAACAAACTGTATGGTTGATGCCATAATTCGCATCCGTTTCTTTGAGGGGAGAATATTGACCTTCGGTACCCAGAGGCCTGAGATTCACCCATTTACCAGCTTGCTCCAGGGCCGTACCGTTGAGGTCGGTTGCTGGTGCCTGGCCTTTCGGCTGCATGTGAAATATAGATATACCGGCGAATATGTAAGGGGTCCATCTTACACGCGAGATGTAGTTACCATCGTTTTCGAAGAGGTCGATGATCGCAACGGGCAGAAAGCTCCTGGATTGGATTCTTGAATGAGAGATTTCTTTGATACCTGTAAACACCGTTGTTGAGGTCGTCTTTATTGGCTGATTCGGCATCCGATTCCTTTTAAAACACCATACATCAATGTTCCGAGTACGGTGTAGCGCGGACCGAAACGGTGCATGAAAGAAACGCCGAAGCCAGGTCTTGTGAAGGAGATGTCTGTGCTTACCTTTTTGGGAAGCGGCGACAGGTCGCCATAGTAGTTAAGAGCATTAACTGAAAAACCGATGGCTGAATAAGCCTTGGTCCTGCTGAAATTACTGCTGGCTCCGCGATAGTGGCCTATGCGTTTATTATTCTTCTTAATGGAAGCCCGGTTAATCTGCGCCTCCGCTTGTATAGCAAAAAAGGCCACAATCAACGCCAGCCACAACTTTCTCATAGTCAGTGTAATTACCAAACCCCAAAGATATTAATTTTTTTAAGTCAGCGCAGGACGGGGTGTCCTCAATTACGCACATCCAGCCCCCAGTTCAGCTTTTGCCTGAGGGTTTTTGAAATAGTGATAGCCTGGTAATAGCACCAGCTTGATAGTGAACTTCTCTTTTTTGACTTTCAATTGCACGCTGGCGTCAACGGTTTCATAGCGGGAATCCAGTGAAATAAGGAATTTCTTGCTTCGCCCTTCGATTGAAAACGAGATCTCCGAGCTATCGGAAATAACAATGGGGCGGGGCCGTAAGATTATGGGGGCTAACGGGTGTTATAACAAAGCTGTCTGACTTCGGATAAACGAGCGGCCCGCCGCAGCTCAAAGAATAGCCGGTTGAGCCTGTCGGGGTGGCGATAATAATACCGTCAGACCAATAAGAATTCAGTAGCTCGCCATCTACGTGAACGTGTACGGTGATCATCGACGACGAATCCTTTTTCATGATGGTTGAGATCATTCAATGCGAAGGGCAGGTTGTCGAAAAGATCTTTGTTTGAATAGAGTCGAAGCAGAATACGCTCGTCGATCGTGAATTTGCCTTCGAGAAGATCTTCGATAGCCTGGTGACCTCGGCGCGATGAGTAGTTGCCAGGAAGCCCATGCGCCCGGTGTTAATGCCGAGGATCGGAACTCCTGATTTGCCTACGTAGGTAACGGATTCGAGAAGAGTTCCGTCGCCTCCAACGGAGATGAAGAAGTCGACTTTTGTAAAAGGTTTTCTTTTGCCGAATGACTTGAGTTTAAATTTTTGGCGATCGCGGATGGGAAGGTGTGAATACAATTTTTCCGAGACGATCACATCAACTTTGCGTTGACGAGCTGTTCTATCAACTTTTCAATGAAGCCAGTTGATGAACTTTTTGTGTCGCGTCCATGAATAGCAATTCGCATTAGATGTTAAGATACCTCATTAGCATATCAAAATCTTTCCTTTTCATTGTTAGGATCGGTACGATTTCCTGGTAGCGGGCTATGATGCGGTAGTTGAAGCGTTCGAGCGTGGCGATCACGCGCGAGAGGTCTTCCTGGTTGATCTTAAGTGTGAGCTTTATCTTTCCTTTATCGAGGGGGTCCTTCGACCATCATGAAGCTGATGATCTTCGCATTGTTCTCTTCGACTAAACGGGCGATCTCTGCGAGAGAGTAATCGATCAGGTTCATTGAAAGCACTATGATACCACCGGGCATTTGTATGGCGGCGGATTGTGCAAAGGATGTCATTTACGTCTTGTATGGTGATAACACCAATGTAGTGTTCTTCCTCATTGAGCACTGCAACGATCTGCAGTTTGTGATCGCTTGCAACACGAAGTATATCGTAGACGTGCGTTTCATTATGCACGGCGCATTCTTTCCCGATGAGCTCGAATTCTCTCAAGGGTTTTTCGATGTCGTTGGCTTCCAGGATGATCTCTTCGGAGATGAAGCCCATCAGTTTTTCCTTCGTCGATCACGGGAAGGTGATTACAACGGAATTCCTCCATCCACACAATTGCCTTGTGGGCATCGTCGGTCACCTTCAGTGGAGGGATCATGTGATTTATAAGTTCCTCTGCAATCATTTCGCTGTTAATAAAAAATCTTCTGCAAGCTCATTAAATCTTTCGGGATGCTCCATCATGGGGAGCATGACAACATAAGTCGATAAAGTGAAGCTTCGAATTGGGTATAAGTCGATTGAATTCATGTGCTACCATCGTGGGTGTGATGGTGTCGTTACAATCCCCATACCAATAACGTCGGCACTTTTATATTATGCAGTTCTTCCGACAAATTGTTGCGCTGCGCTGACTTCGCAATAGCCACAATTCGCATTGCTTTTGGAATGCTTTTCGTGGTTTCGAAGACTTCGTCCACCAGGTCTTTCGAAGCCGTCTTGGGATCATAAAAAGTATACTCTACTCTTTCCTTGATGTAGTCGCGACTGCCACGGCGCGGGTAAGATCCGCCCATCGCATTTTCGAAAAGACCTGAGCTGCCGGTTAACACAAGCTTCGAAACTTTATCGGGATTATGAAGTGTGTAGAGTAAGCCGACGTGTCCGCCGAGAGAGTTTCCCATGATGATCGACGTCTTGATATTCATCATCTTCACGAATTCTTCTACGAAGCTGCGAAGGCCTTCGAGGCCGGCTTCTTTGATAGGCATTTCGTAGATGGGAAGCATTGGAATGACAACTCTGAAGTTTTTTGAGAAGCGAGTAACAACGGCTTCCCAATTACTCAGGGCTCCGAATAGGCCGTGAAGTAACATGAGGACTTCGCCGCTACCTTCATCAACGAAGCGGAAGCCATCTTTCTCTTTCACATTAAGTCCCATACCGGAGGTGATAATTGCGGGATAAATAACAAAAAAATCAGCACCAAACGAAACCTTATAATTTCCTTAGAAAGACGGGAAAATTTCCCTCAAAAAGGGCAGAAAGGTGGCAAGTCCGCGTGCCAGCGATGGTGCAAGATGTACAGTGAATGGATAAAGATACGAGTCCTCTGTGAGATGCTTCGGCACGGTAAGTTTAAACGAGTCGACAATCCACAACATTACGCTCAACATAAACAGTACTTTGAATGCTCCGAGCACGCTTCCGCAGATCTCATCGACGCGACCGAGAAAAGTTTTATCGATAGATGCTCGCATGGCTTACCTAACCAGGTAACTAGCACCACAACGATCACAAAGATGACGAAGAATGTGATGTAAGGGAGCGCATGTTTATCGGCATTGAATTCATCCTGGAGAAATATCATGCCTTCGCCGGTAAGTTTGAACGCAATGAAGACACCAAGTACAAGTGCTAACATAGTGACGAGGCCCATGAGGAATCCGTCTTTGTAGCCTTTCCAGGCGCCAATCAGAACGACAGCTAATATGAAGATATCTGCTTTGCTCAAGATGCGAGTAATTTCTTCACGAGGTCGGAGATCATCTTGCCATCGGCTTTGCCGGCAAGTTGTTTCGTAGCTGTTCCCATTACTTTGCCCATGTCTTGCGGACCTTTGGCACCAACAGCAGCGATGATCTTTTTGACTTCTTCTGTAACCTCCGTTTCACTGAGTTGCTTGGGCAGGTAACGCGAAATAACGTCGAGCTGGAACTGTTCGCGTTTAGCGAGGTCGTCGCGGCCTTCTTTTGCGAAGATCTCGATCGACTCTTTGCGTTGCTTTGCGGCCTTCGTAAGCAATTTCATTTCTATATCCTGGCCGATGTCGCCAGAGGCGCTTTTGTCCGTTTCAGCAAGGAGGATGGCAGACTTAATGGCCCGAAGGGCTTCGAGCTCTTCTTTATTCTTTGCAAGCATTGCTTGCTTAATGTCGGTGTCTATTTGTTGTTTAAGGCTCATATGAAATATAATTTTACTGCCAGATGACAAAGCTAAGTGTAAATATCAATAAGATCGCAACACTGCGCAACGCTCGGGCGGCAACAATCCAGACGTTGTTAAGACTGCCCTCGACTGTGAGCGGTTTGGTGCACAGGGAATAACGGTGCATCCTCGGCCCGACGAGCGACATATCCGGTATACGGATGTGATGCAACTGAAAGATGTTGTTACGACGGAGTTCAATATTGAAGGATATCCTGACGATCGCTTTATGGAGATCATCGCGAAAGTGAAACCCGCGCAGGCTACGTTAGTGCCCGATGGTCCTCATGTGATCACATCAAATGCTGGCTGGGATACCGTGCAACATCAATCATTTCTTGTCGACATCACCAAAGAGCTTCACAAGCACGGAACGAGAGTAAGTATTTTCGTAGACCCTGAAGCGAGAATGGTGGAGGCAGCTGCAAGGGCTGGTGCTGATAGAATAGAATTGTATACCGAGCCGTATGCAAGTTCATATCACAAGAACAGGGAGGCGGCGGTGAAACCGTATATCGAAGCTTCGAAGGTTGCGCGGGAGGTGAAGCTAGGGCTGAATGCAGGTCACGACCTGGATCTGCATAACCTCGCGTTTTTGGCGAAGTCTATTCCATGGCTGGATGAGGTATCGATAGGGCATGCGTTGATTGCAGACGCCCTTTATTTAGGATTGGAGAATACAATTCGGTTATATTTAAGAGCACTTCAGTAACCCAATTTCCCAGTTCATCCGCTTCTTTTTCTTGAATTCCTGCGCTCATTATATGTTTGAGTATCAAATGAGCGAAATCATGTTTAACCACCGGAAACTTACCCTCCTGATAGGGGTTGCCATTGCGATACTGGTGTGGCTAATCAGCATTAACTAGATCTGCAATCTCGGGCACTCCAATTAAGTTATTCATCTGTACTACCACATGGCCGTAGTGACTTGCCACATAATTCGATAACGGATTCACGGTATATCTTCTTGGGTTCGGCAACGACGCTGCTATCATCGCAGCTTCCACCTGGTTGAGTTTACTCGCAGGTTTTTTGAAATACTTTCGTGCCGCCGCCTCAACACCAAACATTCCTTTACCAGTTTCAGCAACATTGAGATAGATTTCAAGTATACGTTGCTTGCCCCACGCTGCTTCTATCATAAAAGTGAAGTATACTTCCAGCGCTTTTCGAAAATAACTCCTGCCTTGCCAAAGAAAAAACGTTCTTCGCAACCTGCTGACTGATCGTTGAAGCTCCACGGACTCGTCGTGATGTTTTGTTTCTTTCCGCAGCCTTCCCGATGCTTCCCCAATCGAAGCCATCGTGAAAAGGAAACAAACTGGTCTTCGGAAGAAATAACAGCGAGAGCTTCATCGGTACCGAGATATCATCCCAGTCGACATAGTCGCGAGTGAAACCTTCACCATTCCACCAACGACTGATCTGTGTTGTTGTGATTGGCGGATCGACCCAACGAAGCATGAGGATGTAGATTAGTTGGAGGACAAACAGGATACTGAAAGTTCTCCATACCCAACGCCAGATCCGATTTAATAGCGCCACGATTTTACGTCCGCACCCGCCGGTGCGCTTTCAGAGATACGTTTTAAAATTCTCGGCAGGTACATCGTGTTGTAACGAAGCCTCGAGATCTGGTTCGGATTTTCGTGATCACCATTCCAGCAATGTTCTGCACGATCGCCATAATCAACTTCGCCGGCATAGAATGGATTCTTTGTTTTCTTCAGGAAGTCTTCCATCAAATACACTGCGTTGTTGAGATAATAGTTATCCATGTCGCCACAATAGATGTGGATCTTTCCCTGGAGCTTCGGACCAAGTTTAGCCCAGTCGCGCTGAAGAATGTAACGCAAGTCGTAATTCTCTTTCCAGTAATCGGCAACAGAGTGATCGATATCACCGGTCTTCTTATCGAAGATGCGTTTCGGATATCCGTCGGAACCTTGCGGAGAGAACACTGCCTCCCAAATATCCCATTGTCCGCCCGAGCGAGAGTGAGTACCTAACGCCAATTCGAAATGATTACTGTGCTCTACTGTACTTGTAAGCTGTCCGATGTTATTGCGGAGACTTGGTATTGCAAGCTTCTTGAAATCGCTTTCGTAGTAGTAGGCATTCTTTTGTTTGTAGAGATCAACAGTGCAATAGGCGCGGAAGTCTATCGGATCGGGACAAGCCGTTGTAAAAAAGAATTTACCAGGTTTTGAACGATGCGATTCTCTTTGGCGGGTTTAATGATCGTACGCGCCGAATCAAAGTCGTTGATCATAACATCATCACCGAAAAATCCGAACCCCAAAAAATTTCCGTTCTCAACAAGAACGACCGACCTTCTCTTCTGCGCTCCGTCCTTTACCAAAGATTGCACATGTCTTTCCTTTCTCGAAGAAACTATCGATAGCTTGTTGTACTCGCTTGTTGTACTTCTTCGTGGTCTCGACGCCCTGGCAAGCACCTTTGCAACTACCGGATTGATGACTGAGCAAAGTCCTTTCGCCAATTGTAAACCTGAAAGCTTCGGACAAAGATCCTGTGATCTTACTTTCTCCCACATGAAGTTCCATGCATCGCCTTTGTTGCTGAATGTTATCAAAGGCCGTGCTCCACGATGGACGACGTTCACAGAGAAACGATGATAACCGTTACGATCTTCGTAGTCGAAAATTCCCCATTCTTCAACGCGATATTTCTGCGCAAGATTATACTTGGGCCACAGTCTACGGATCTCCTGTGCTTCAAGTATCAATGCTATGAGCTCGCTGCCGGTAAGCTCCCATGTAATATGATGGATCTCGTTTCGGATGTTGGATCTATTCACTCACGTGCCTCACCGGTGAAATGGCCTGCGAATACGTTTCTTGATGTTGATCGCCTTGCCGACATAAATCACGTGTCCACGTGCGTCGAGGGAAATAATAAACACCGGGTCGTGCGGGAAGTTTGTCGAACTCTTCTTTTGGAAGGTTGGGTGGAAGGATTGCTTCACCTGAATTTCTTCGAAGGGCTTTCGCGATAACGCCTCCCTGGTCGCGCTTCAAAAGGATGTCGAAGATCCGTGCTGTCGCAAGGGCGTCGCCGCCGGCACGATGGCGATCGGGAATTTTTATGCCGAGACTTTCGGCGAGACGGCCGAGTCCGTATGAGTCGAGGCCTGGGATGATCTTGCGGCTGAGCCTGACGGTGCACAACTTCTTGGTATTCCATGCAAGGCCAGTGTCTTCGAATTCTTTCCTGAGGAAACTGTAATCGAAATGAGCGTTGTGTGCAACGAATACGCGGTCTTTCAACCAGCCCATCACCTCCTCGGCCACATCAGCAAACGAAGGCGCTTCTTTCACCATCTCGTAGTTGATGCCTGTGAGTCCTGTGATGAAGTGGGGAATTTTCCGACCGGGGTTAATGAGGGTTTTGTAGTGGTCGGTTATCTGCATGCCATCGTGGTGATAGATGGCAATTTCCGTTACACGATGTTTTTCAGGCGTAGCCTCCGGTCGTCTCAATATCAACAATGGCGTACATCCCTCAAATTTATGAAAACCCAAACGATCATCAGCTGGTTCCCGGATCACCCGCGCCCAACGGTTTAATCGCCGAAAAATATTTATCGAGGTTTGTCGGGTGTTTGAGACCGTTGCCCTCCATCACTTTCAATTCGACAGGAATAAGATCGTTCGCAAACTTGATCTCGATCTCGTGCTGCGGAACAAGAAGAGAAGTTACGTTGAGAACGTTCCCGTTTTATAAATTCGATCTCGGTATGAAATTCAGTGACGTCCTGCCGTCGTTGAGAGGCTGAATGAACTTGAGGATATGGCGGATCTCGGTTTTGGGAATGGATCTCGACCACGTTCCTTTTTTCACGTGAAGAAAATCGTCTCCACGACTGAACCGGAGTGTTATGTCTTTATTGTCGTTGTAGTAAGATCGCAGTCGCACGACGGTCGAAAACATGAAGAAAGAATAAGCAAGACAGAACAACGCTGCGATAATCACAATAATGTACGACATCATGAGCGAGAATAAGATTGCTCCGCCCATAGCAATTGCCGGGATCAACAGCAGATCAAGATTCTTCAAGATACTTTTGTTATTGATCGAGTAACTGAAATCCTTTCCCCTGAAATTATCCCTTAATAAATTTCCAGTCGTCTGTAGTTTCCGTGAAATTATGTTGAATATCCTGGTTGCGATTGTTGAAAAAACTTTCCAGCACGAAGAACATAAACTGGATGTCGGTCTTCTTGTGATAATAGCTTCTGCCGCTTCGTTTGTCGATGAAGTAGTAGTCGAAAATATCGCGTTTCAAATGATCGATGATGAGCTGATCACCGGCGTCATTTTGTATAAATACGATGTCCGAGATTGTTCGGCAGCGTTTCGTTGAACCAATGCTGGAGGATGAACTGAAGTATCGTTGCCGCTTCGGCATTGTGTAGCTCGGAATACTCACCAGTCTCGTTCAGGTAGCCTTTTATTTTGAACTGAAACTGGGGCATGTTTGTGGTATTTATCGAAAATATACAACTTACTGTAATCTTTATTTGCCATGAAAGGGATTATTCAATTTCTGCTTAACGGACTTGCTGTGGTGTTGGCATCGTACCTGTTGTCCGGTGGTCGAAGTCGATGGGTATTGGGATGCATTGATAGTTGCCATCGTGCTTACGATCGCCAACTGGACGGTTAAACCGATTCTCATCTTATTCACGATTCCTCTTACAGTCGCCACCCTCGGACTTTTTCTTCTGGCTATCAACGCCCTTATTATTTTGCTGGTGGATTGGTTTGTGCCCGGATTCATGTTGCCAGTTTCTGGTGGGCGCTTGCGTTTAGTGTTATCCTGAGTTTGATCAATTGGTTCTTTTCGGATATCACTAAGGACAAGAAGGACTAACTTATTTCTTCCTTTGGAAGATCACATCCGCTGCTTGTGCTTGCAACATCTTGCTATAAACCTCTTTGAGATACGGATACTCTTCCGGCGCGAACACTGGACGTGCGATACCCAGAACATTGTTCATGGTTAGCTTGTTGCCAGTAACCTGCGATCCGAAAATATAACGACCACCCGCATTGGGGAGCGCAAGGCCAACCTTGTCGGGCATCGACGCAACTTCGAAGGTCTCGGGAAACTCAATAACAATCGTGATCGATTCATCCATCGGACCGCGAAGTCGATGGGGAAACATTCGCGTGTCGGCTTTGAATGGATTCGTCTCCGTGCGCCCAACAAGAAAACGGGTTAGAACAAGAAATGCTGCGCACCGGGATCGAAGGCTGTTAACTGTATCCCAAATTTTTCGACGAGGGGTTTCGAAAGATCGGTCTTCGCCACTGCGTTCGTAGCTTGTGATACTCCAAAATTGACTGGCCGCCTTTTGCTTTTCGAGATAACTTTTTTCATCCTGGAATTCCGACATCCGTTTTCTTTGACGGATTGCAGCGTAACCGAAATACGTTTGCGAGATCGTGCCTGTCATCTCCCCGTCATCGGCTAATTTCAGTGTGATCATTGTTACAGTTCGTCTTCTTTCGGTGGGCTTGATGTCCATCCAGAATGAGCCGTCGAACTTCATAACACGACCGATGCCGTTGTAACATGGAATAGAAATGGATCCGAACGGAAGGAAGTCATCCACAGCATCGAGCAAATACGTCTTTCCATCGGAGCTCAAGCTTAGCGATAACGTAGTTAAAGTCTGTAAGCACGGGATGTAATTCGATAGGGCGACCGACATCGCGTGTTCCGATTAATACCGGCTCCACGTCGAATCCCGCCGATCTTAGTGCGGCGATCAAAGTGATATTGATATCTGCCACGTTGCCCTTCTTTTCTTCGAACGCTTTTTTAACACCGTATTCGGTATGGTCGCCGTAACTGCCGTCCCAGACGAAATGAAACTTTACCATGTCATAGACTTTTTTCGCCCTTGTGAGTGGATCTATTTCGCCTATGAGAGCTCCTTTTACCGCATCCTCCATAGCATCCGGACTGCGTTTGAGCTGTGAGCCGAATGTAGGGCTGCTCTTGAATTCCTGATCGGCATCTTTCCTCTCTTTCGTGAATTTGTCGACTGACCAGTTCATTTGTTTGATCTGCTGAAGCTCGTAGCGTATTGAAGAAATGAAATTGTATTTGGAGGTCATGAATTCTTCTTCCTTGAAAGCGGGGAATTGCCTTCATCACATACTTGTTGAAAGAGCAATCGGCTGGCAGTACCACCCCCCAAAGGTCAGGCACTGATCAATCAATGAATTTTCATGACTCGCAAGATTGAGATAGCCCGCGCAGTGTGACGTTGTAAGTGTAGTTAGCGGGAATGATGGAATGAAACTCGCTGACAACCTTCGGAATTTCGGTCTGAAAATCCCACGTTTTGAAATTGAAAATATACGGCGTGCGTATCATGTACTGATACTCTATAACGCTTCCGACCTTTGCGTTGGGGGATCGCGAACTTTACGATATTATAGTTCTCACCACTCTTTTCAGTAAAAATCGATTTGCTCTCGATTTTCGTTTCAATGACGCGTCCTTTATCTGGGTTGTACGATGACGCAAATACATCTTTTATCGTTTCCTGGTCGGATTTACTTTTATAGAGTGGTATTTCGATGTCCGCCTGTTTAAGTCCATCCTGTCTTAATATTTTGATCTTGACATGGTATTGGAACATGAGAACGTTAGGGTTTTCGTAATTTGAAATACGCTTTCCCGAACTCTGACATCACATAGGCATTTGCGGACGTGTCGGCAGCATATGTCTTTGCTTCGAGATCTCTGTATGCGACCTGTCCATATTTGAAACCGATCGTTTCCTGCGCGGTGACGACCATTGGTAAAAGGACAATGACCAAAGGGTGAGAGTGTTTTCATAGGGGGTAACCAATCTAGTAAAAATACCTGTCCGCAAGATTGGGGTACTACCCCCGAAAGTTTCATAGTCACTTTTTGTTATTGCCTTCTGTCAAAATCCTTTCGATAACATTTCAAATTCACATAATATTGACCCTTCCTAACCCCTGTTTATGAAGAAATCCCTGCTGTTGGTACTGATCAGCTTTTCAGCATTCGGACAACAACTTGCTCCGCCTCACAGTCGAAAAGATCATGCGCGATCCGAAGTGGATTGGCGTAAGCCCGAGCAATGTGTTTTGGTCGGAAGATGGCAAAACAGGTTTACTCAATTGGAACCCGGAGAAGAACGTTGGTGATTCACTGTATACTTGCTTCGATAACAACGAAGACGCCGCAGAAAGTAATGCCGATCAATCGTCGTGCATTGCCCTCCAACACTGGCGACTACAATAAAGCCCGCACGAAAAAAGTATGGGACAAGAACGGCGACCTTTACCTGCTTGATGTTCTCACCCGGAAAGATCACGACACTCACGTCGACCGTGACTGTTGAATTTGCACCAGTCTTTTCATTAGATGAGAAGCGAATATTCTTCACCTCCGAAACTAATCTTTACAGTCTCGACCTTGCAACCGGAGCAAGAAAACAACTGACTGATTTCAAACGTGGCTCAAAAAAAACAGAGGCAAAACCCAACGATCAGGATAAGTGGCTCACGGATGATCAACTCGCAAATTTTGAAGTGATCAAACAGAGATCGGACAACAAGAAGGCCGCCGACAAAAACAGGCACGCGGATCTTCCGGATAGACCGAAGGAAATTTATACCGACGACAAGAATGTCGACAACATAAAAATAAGTCCCGATGAAAAGTACGTCACGTTTCGTTTGACGAAAAATCCGGGCAACGCAAAGAATGCTATCGTTCCCACGTACGTTACTGAGTCGGGTTACACGAGTGACATTCCATCGCGACCCGAAAGTGGCGCCTTCGCAAACATCCTTACGAGATGCATGTTTACGATATCGAACATGATACCGTGCTGATGGTGAAGACCAACGAAATTCCAGGCATTACTGACGAACCCGACTATAAAAAAGATTATCCGAAAGAGAAGAGTGATGAGTCGAAGGATGTAAAGCCATTGCCGCGACCTGTGTTTATGAATGGCCCT
This sequence comes from Bacteroidota bacterium, assembly GCA_037200305.1. GTDB lineage: Bacteria > Bacteroidota > Bacteroidia > Cytophagales > Cyclobacteriaceae > ELB16-189. The sequence goes on along the minus strand of JBBCGZ010000018.1, from coordinate 153,311 downwards.
GTGTGGTCGCCCGATGGAAAGAATGGTGTTGTTGTAGTTCGTTCACAAGACAATAAAGATCGTTGGATCATGCTGCTTGACTGTGCAACACAAAAGCTGTCGTTGGTTGATCGTCAGCGTGACGAAGCATGGATCGGCGGACCAACTGTTGGTGGTTTTGGTCACTGGCTACCGGCACACTCGGCTGGCTCGACGATGGCAAGACGCTTTGGTTTACTTCGGAAGAGACTGGTTATGTTCATTTGTACTCTTACAATCTTGCCACTTCAAAGAAGACTGCACTTACAAGCGGGAAGTTTGAAGTGCAAAACGTAGACCTCGCGAGGATAAAAAGTTTTTTTATCTCATCACGAATGAAGTTCATCCTGGCGAGAAACATTATTACCGGCTGCCTGTAACGGGTGGCAAGCTGGAGAAGCTCACAACGATGACTGGTAACAATGAAGTGTCCTCTGTCACCCGATGAAAAGTGGTTGGCAATACGATTACTCGTACAGCAATAAACCGTGGGAATTGTATCTGCAGGAAAATAAACCTGGCGCAAAACCACAGCAGGTTACGAACTCGATATCGAACGAGTTTAAATCGTACAATTGGCGCGATCCTGAGGTAACGACTTTCAAAGCCCGCGACGGGCGCTGAGGTTTATGAGAAGGTTGTACAGACCGGCGAATCCCAACGGCGCCGCAGTGATATTCGTGCATGGGGCGGTATACCTGCAGAATGCTCACAAGTGGGTGGAGCAATTATTTCCGTGAATACATGTTCCACAACATGCTTGCAGACAAGGGTTACACGGTGTTGGATATGGATTACCGTGCGAGTGCCGGTTATGGTCGCGATTGGAGAACGGGGATCTATAGATTCATGGGCGGAAAAGATCTGACGGATAATGTTGACGGCGCGAAGTGGTTGGTTGAAAAGTACCAGGTCGATCCGAAGCGGATTGGTGTTTATGGCGGATCGTACGGTGGGTTTATAACATTGATGGCGATGTTCACGACTCCGGATGTTTTTGCGTCGGGTGCTGCGTTGCGACCCGTTACTGATTGGGCGCACTACAATCATGGTTACACTTCAAGCATTTTAAATGAGCCGTATACCGATAGTCTCGCGTATGCGCGAAGCTCGCCGTTGTATCATGCGGATGGATTGAAGGGAAGGTTGCTAATATGTCATGGTATGGTGGATGTGAATGTTCATTTCCAGGATGCTGTGCGATTGACTCAGAAGTTGATTGAGTTGGGGAAGGATAATTGGGAGATGGCGGTGTACCCGATGGAGGATCATGGGTTTGTAGAGCCGAGTAGTTGGACGGATGAGTATAAGAGGATATTGAAGTTGTTTGATGACACTTTGATGAAGAAGTAGTTAGAATGCGATTTCTTTGTTGAGGGATGCGGATGTGGATCTTTGAGTTCATAACGAGGGGTTCGTCATAGGACAAGTTGTTGAGTAAGTATCCAAAGGCCTCTTTGGTGCTAGGATCGATTATCCAGTATTCTTGCACGCCAGTTTGTTGGTAGAGATTTAATTTCAAGACTCGGTCTGTTTTTTGTTTGACGACAGGACTTCGATAATCAAATCGGGAGGGCCGAATAGACCTCTTTCATCTACCTCGCAGTTGTTGTTGTCATACTTTCTAAAAACTACATCTGGTTCGACCGAATCGTCACCATTATTTTAATGTCACACCAGTTCTTTGCATGTAAGCTTCGCCGATGCCGCTTGTCTTTGATAACAGCCAGAGCTGGCCGAACATTTCTCCTGCTATTTTCTGGTGATATAGTTTTGGCTGGGGCAATCTGTATAGCTTTCCGTAAATCACTTCAGCCCAAACATGTTCTGGCAATTTCCAGTAGGCGCGCATGGCCGGAATGGAGTAATTGGATCTTATGGGTTGCTGTGGCCTGTATTCATATCACAAAGTTAGATTGGTAGTTGAAGGTTTTGCAAACTTCCACTCAAAAGAAAACCGTACAGATTTTTAAAACTTAATTAACTTATCAAGTATGCGGATATGTATTTCCGATTTCATCAAAAGAGGTTCACTGTATTTCTTATCTTCTAAGAGATAGCCCCAAGCATCTTTTGTATCAGGGTCAACAATCCAATATTCCATTACACCGCTCTCCCTCGTAAAGTCTCTTTTTACGAATAAGATCGGTGTCGACGATTTCCCGGGGGAGAGGACCCTCACAAAGAAAATTTTGGTGGTCCGACAACTCCTTTTTCTTGAAGAGAAACTTGCTTATTTTCTTTGTCTACATACAAAATATCAGGGATTACCACACTGGGATCCATTTTTAAGAAAAACTCCTAATGATGTTGAAAACACCTCGCCTCGATTTTCACGAACATGGTTAATCAACGGCATAAAAATGTCCGAAATAACCATCGCGTGAAATGGTGAAAGACGCGGCAAGATGTATATCTTTTTATCGATTACTTCCGCCCGAATCCAGCCAGGCATTTCTCTCCATGCCGCCATTGCAGGATTTTCTAAGTCAGCTATTGGCACTATGTATCCCATGACACAAAAGTAGACCAGGCCGCTCCGCGATCTCCAAAAATTTCAAACCCAGAAAACCTTACAATTTTTTGCGATAGAAAGTATCGCAACCAAAGTGTCCCGTGTTGCCACACGCACCGGGGATCTTCTCGAAACCCAACTTCCTCATACAACGCCATCCGCATCTTTCATCGTGTTCAACGTCTCGAGATAACAATATTCAAAACCAAGATCCTTTGCAGCACCCAAACACCTCTCCACCATCTTCCTCCCCCAATCCCTTACCTCTCCCCTCCTTCAAAAAATACATCTTCTTCAACTCACACGTAGTCGCATCACCGCCCAACAACGGCGCCACGCCTCCCGCGCCAACTACTTTTCCATCTACCTCGCAACCAAAATATGCCGCCCCCGGCTGGGAATACGCTGCATAAATATCATCAACCTCCGTATCGTGAATCGCGAAAGCCCTCACCTCCCGCACCAAACTCCGGCATCACCGCACGTATGATCGACGCCACCGCGGCATTATCAGAAGGCTGCACAGCTCTTATGGAATTCATGAGTTAAGCCCTTTCATTTCTTTCATTGTCTTACAAATCTCGAACGTATCGAATCGAAGTCGATGTGTCGCTGGTTTTTTACGACCCACTTTCCGCTAACGATAGTGCCCAACGCCATCGCCGAATTGCCGTGATACAACAACACCGACAATAAATTTTCTTTCGTCGCTGTCGACAGTCGTGGTGAACGTGCATTATAAACTATCGCATCGAATGCCTCTCCGATCGCAAAACCTTTCGAGCTCAATCCCATCGCCGCTTTACCAGGATGTTTGCGACTCGTTGATCATGTAAGAAGCTGCATTGCCCTCGAAGGTGCTCCTCAGGTTCGTGGTCAGTCGCTGCCTGTAGTCTATCATTCTGAACTCTTCCAACGGATTCGAGACCGATGTGACTGTCGGTACCTATCGACCATCGTCCACCCAAACGAACATACTCCTTCATCCTGAAAAATTCCATCACCCAGGTTGCCTTCGGTAGACGGACACAAGACAACATTCGCCTTCGAAGCAGCCAGTCCTCTCAACTCATCATCATCGAGATGCGTCGAGTGAACAAGATGAAACCGTTCATTCAGCCCGATGTTCGACAGCAACCATTGCATCGGTCTCTTGCCCGAATAAGCAACACAGTCCCGCTATTTCCTTCTTCTGCTCCGATACATGAATATGGAACGGGAGATTTTTTGGAGCTTGACTGAAAGTAGTGATTATATCTTCCGGGTTGACGGCCCGCAGGGAGCTGGACGCTTATCCCAATAGAACTACTCACTTTTAAAACTTGCGTCCAGCAACTTAAAATAATCGTCAACTGTCTTCGAAATAAATCTTCGCTGCCGATCTGTTGGTGGCTTACCAAAATTTCCTTTCTGATAGAACACCGGCACCAGTGTGATCCGTATGCCTGCAGTATGCGCCGCGGCGACCATGCGCTCGCCCATTTCGGCAAGATTCGAATATGGCTTGCCATCCTTATCGTGATGCAGGTAATGAAACTCGGCCACATGTGTGTAGCCATTGCGAAGCATCTCTGAGTACAACATTGCAGCGATCGCTTCGGCTGCGATGGATCTACCGATAATGCACAACGATACATTGCTTCGCGCCACGTCCAAAAATCATCTTCAATTCCGGCAGGATGGATCTCGGCGTCACCGGTCATTGCATATTGAAATGCATGCGAGTGTGCGTTTTGAAATCCCGGCAACGCAAATCCCTGGACGGTCTCACAAGCAACACCGTCAGGTGCTTTATCCGATAGATAATGAAGAACACCGGCCCCGTCAACGCCAACGTACGCGGGCATCAGCCAGCTCCCCTGACTGTATAATCCATTGAATCTAAAAAAAACGAAGTTGATTCATGACAGCCATTTGCGTGTCAGCGTGTTGAAAACTCTCTTCAGCAATTCCCGCACCTTATCGGCCCTCTGCTTATCGTAGTTTACTTCGGAGTCATCCATGTAATTCACTTTACTCATTTCAAGTTGCATGGCATGCTGATTTTCGGAAGGGCGTCCGAAATGTCTCGTAATGTATCCCCCCTTGAACGAAAATTATGGTTCACATTGTACCTACTATTCTTCAGTTCGCCCACACTGCTTCAATCATTCCCGGGTCGGCAGATTGTTCATCGTTGGTAACCAAGGATTAAATCCGGAAAATTATCAGTCAGGGAAAACGGTTGGAACAAACTGCCTGATGGAATGGCATTCCCACAACAACACTTTTCCAAATTTATTCTTGAGCTCGAAAAGTTTCTTGCTGATCTGTTCGTGATATGGTTTGTAATATATCTCGACTCTTCGTTTTACTTCGGCAGCATCAACTTCCTTGCGTTCATCGGTATACAACAACTCTCCCGTAAATGTTGTGGTTGGACAAAGCGCGGTAATAATCCGCCCATCGGTATACAATGGCCTGCTTTCGGGATCGCGGTTAAGGTCGATCAACCATCGGCTGTAGGTTGCATGAATCGTGGTGATGCCCATCGCGGCAGCGAAATCATACAACTGATGAACGAACCAATCGGTATCATCAGGAGCCGCGATAAGGTCTTGCTTGTATTGTGCCCTTACTTCCTCGGGAAACTTTACTCCACAATGAGGAATACTCAAGAGTATGGGCACCTGTGTCGCGGCAGGTTGTATAAGCTTAAAAGAGTTCACGACTTTCTCTTCTTCTTTTTCTTTTTGCTCTTCGGTGGCGCATTCATCTCGTCGATCTTTTGCTGCAGCCGGTCTGCCCTGAGCTTCTCGCGAGCCGCAACTTCCTGGTACATCTGGAGCGACGACTGTGTTGTGGCTAGCTTCGCCTTCAACTTCATGACTCTATGATACGACTGATCGATGCGTTCTTTTTTGATGTCGCCCTTCTCGACTAGTTTTCGAATTACATCATGAATGATGTCAACGTTTCGCTGATCGGTATTCTGAATGTTGTTGGAGAAACACATGACGTCGATACCGGCATTGATTGCGAGTCGAATTGTTTCTTCGAGACTATAGTTTTTACTGATCGCATGCATCTGCATATCATCGGAGAACACGACGCCGTCGTAACCCATGTTTTTTCTGAGAAGACTGTCGAGTATGCGATTTGACAACGTGCCCGGATATCCTTTCGGGTCCAGGTTTTTATTCACGATGTGTGCACTCATGATAGCATCGACATAGCCAGCGGCCAACAGATCCTTATAGGGTTTCAATTCGATATCGGTCCACGTCTTCGTTACATCTGCAACTCCTAAATGTGTGTCGTCGGCGGAGCTGCCGTGGCCGGGAAAATGTTTCAGCACCGTGATCACGCCAAACCTGCGATGAGGAATGATGTACTCTTTCGCCAGCAACGTAACTGAATCGGCATTCGCAGAAAATGAACGTCCGTTCTTCACAATTACGGGATTGTTCGGATTCACCGCCACATCAACATCAGGTGCGAAGTTCACATTAAAGCCAAGTCCTGCGAGGTTCGAAGCAATCGACTCCGCATTGAATTTCACAGAATCGAGATTCTTCGCCTTGCCAGAAGCGGCTGCAGTAATTGATTTCGGAAAACCGTATTTGTCCTTCAGCCTGTTAACTCGTCCTCCCTCCTGGTCGATCGTGATCAGCAATGGAATCGGAGCCGCTTTCTGGTACGTCCACAATACTTTTTTTAGTGTATAAAAAGCAGTCTGTGTTTTAGGAACATTCTTCTCAAAAAGGATGATCGACCCAACCTTACCGGCGCGGACCTCCTCCAGCAACACGGTGTCGATGTCGGGACCGGGATAACCGATCAGCAACATCTGGCCAATTTTTATATCGAGACTATCACGCTGGGCTGCGTCCGCCGGCGGCGGGCAAAGACGAGCGAACTAATGAACAGGAAGAAAATTAAGAACGAATACCTCATTGTTTGTCCAAATACCTTTCCAATAAAATTTTACGATGATGAGTTTCATGACCAGCAATAACGAGGCCTAACGCAAGAACACTGAGTTCATAATTGTTGCTTGAAATGCCGCGCCTGCGCAGCATGTCTTCCGTGAACCCCTCGAACATATCCACAGTCGACGCACGAAGATGCGTAAACTCATCCGCAATCTTCTTCATGCTTCCGTCCGCCGGCATTTGCTTCTGGTGCATAAGTATTTTCGTCGAAGCCGTGAAGATGCGTACTATCGTTTCGCGCAAAGCGAAGCGCGCGATAAGCGAATATTCTTTCAGCATCGAGGATGTGACAAAGAACTTCGCGTATCGACCATTTGCCTTCGGCATATCGGTGGTCGATCTTATCGGCAGGAATTGAGTGAATAAGAACCTGCATACGGAAACCGGAAAGCTTGAGCGCCTGTACTACATCAGGCTCTTCAACTTGTTTCACGTAATTTTTGAAAGGTCCTGAAACAGAATCGAGATTCAATAACATAAGAACGGGGTTACAGAATAGGTTCGCTACCTTTTTTCTTGCGACCAATGATTTTACTTAAGTCAAACTTGCCCTCCGAAGCCTCTTCCATCAACCGACGCAGACGCGATTCGAGAGGCAGTACGAGTAATGCAATTGACACCTGTATCAGGAACTCGATGACGGGAGAACTGTCAATTTGTATCAATGCATCGGCAGTACTTTGGATCAATTGAATCACCAGGATAACTGTGAGCAACGAAAGCACACGACTGATCGGTTTGTATTTTGGATTCACAACGCTCAATCGCACCGAAAGAAGTACGAGTATGCTAAAGAAGGCCACTTCAAGACCATAGAACCATGGCTGTCGCCAGTATGGTGGCACAACGCTGATCTGTATCTTATCGACTTCGCTCACCTTTCCGAGATGTTCATCGACTGAACCTGGATCTCGTACTCGCCCGAAGGCAGGTAAGGAAATGTGATCTCGTTGTTCTTTGCAGACCATGCAGACCAGACGTTAGACAGTCCGCTCAATAAATACCTGTATTCAATTGTTTCGAAGCCATTGTAGTCGGGCTGAACGAATTCGAAAGTCAACGCACCCTTCTCTTCCTCCATGCTCAAATGACGGGTTTCGATGGCTTGCTGTGGACCGCGAACTCCTTTGAGGAAAAGGGGAAATGCATCGGGCCGATCTTTCGATGTTGGCATAAAGCGGTAGAGCTCGTTATCGGCTGTGATCACCCAAAGGCCGTTGCCATCGCCTGGAGGCGTGAGGAACCTGATGTCGATAAACAAGCCGAGCCATTCGAGCTGCATGGCTTTCGTGATACGTTCGTCGATGGTTCTCCAGCGATGTCCATCGTGAAACCAGAAACGCTCCGGCCGAAGCGAAATATTTTCTAGTGCCTGGAAGTGAATCGTACTTCACAAACTTGTCGTTGGCGTGATCGTACATCTGGAACTCGCCGGCATTCACCACATACACGTCCGATCCTTTTGCAAGACCAACCGTTTCATCGATCGAAGGCTTGAGGTATGGAATATGCGCTGTGTTAGTGATCTCGTTGTCGATCATCTCGATCTTGATCACAACCGACACGACCACACAACCAAGGTTCTGCAACTTATCTTCGAACATATAGCTCACATATTCCTGTAAGCTGTCGAGCATGTGTGTTTCCTGCCAGGTGGCGCCGTTGCCTTTGTACGATTTGATCTCCTCGTTGTAAGTACTTACAAACAGTTGCTTTAATGATGGCGACAGGAAGATAGACCTTACAGGCTCCGAAGTAAGTGGCGTTGCACTGAGCTCGTTGATGATGAAGACACCACCCAGGCCGGCGGCCATCAACTGACCCTGAACATCGACGAGGTGCGTAACTTTTCCGTTGATGCCTTGCACACGTACATATTTGTACTGAAGGGCTTTCAATACTTTACGGGTGCGTCGTTCGCGAGTGCTGACTGTTGTAGTTTTATCTTTCTTTCCTTTCCCCCCTTGCGGGATCCCCTTAACAGGCGCAGTGGCTTTTTTAGCTTCTTCCTTGGGGGCTTCCTCTTGTTTCTTCTTGTCCTCCTCTTCAAACCGAAGATACCTCTTCTTGCTTTCTCCACTTGCGTTGCAACTACAACTTCTTCGTCATCATCGGGCTCGGCAGAAACAACTTTCTTTTCTTTGTTACGAAGTATTCTTCTTCTTCGTACACTTCATCCTTTACAAGCTTGAACAATCCGAGTGACGTGCCAACATACACTCCGCCGTCGGTGCCAGAATAAGCGCACAACAAATTTCCTTCGATGCCGGGGTAGTGATTGAATGTGCGGAATGGTTGGAACGGAGCGATGCGGGTAAAACCGTAGTCGTGAGCAACCCAAACGCTTCCTTTATTGTCGCCGAGCAGCGCGTAGACTTCATTATCGGGAAGGCCGGTGTAGTAATTGGTGATCTCTTGTGTGTCGCCGGTTTTAGGATCGACGAACAACACTCCACCCCGAAGTGTCGCCAGTGCTATGAGAGATTCGTTCACCCATGCACCGCTGACGAGAACATTGGCATGAAGATATTCGATGTCTTTTATCGCGACCTCGTTGATGAAACCGCTTTCATAAACAAAGACTCTATCGGCAGACGTACCCATTAAAGTCTTTCTGCTTCCCGCGAGAGCGTCGCTAAATAAAATTTCGCCGGCAGATGGATTGACCTTCGAGCGCTCGAGCTTGTTGTCTTTCCACGCAAGTATTTCGTTAGCCTCGGTGCTTATATAAACATCACCGTCGATCTCGAAAAGATTTTTGAATAGACCTTGTTCTGTTGTAGCTGGAACTACTTTTTCAATATTCCCAGACTCGGGATCGACTACATATAGACTATTGGCTGCAAGAAAAAAGACTTGATCTTTAGCAGCAAGGCTGGGTGAATATATTTGTCGCTGCGGGTTGTGAGGCGGTGAGCGTTTCATACTCGCGTCCTGAAGGTCGAACGCTGACGCGACCAAATCCAGAAAGGCCGCCGCCGAATATTGTTCCATCGGGCGTAACGCAAATGGTATAGATCGGCGCAGATGTCTTGATCATGTTCCAGTTGCGTCCATCGAATTCCAGGAAGCCCGCTTTGTTTGCGAAGTAGAGTACACCACGATTGTCTTGCGCGATGTCGAAGCTTACGCGATCAATATCCTCGTTCTTCGGAGAATAGTGGGTCAATGAAGTAATTACCCGTTTGACCGAATGCCAGATTAAAAGCAACTATGAAGAGAAGACAGAGTATAGATCGTATCATAGTGGAGGACAGGATGGGAAAGGTAGCGATTTAACCCTGTTTCCAACGTTAGAGAAGTCACAAAAAACTTACATCACTGTTTGGTAACAAATACAAAATCGCTGCCTGGAGCATTGCCGCCAAACTTACCAAAAGAACCTGATTAGCGCGCCACGAAAACGAAGTCGCTGCCATGGCGCATTGTCACCAAATTCTCCTGCGCGCGGCTGTGATTTTCAGCTTCTCGACAAACGGAGTGATCTCGCTGAGTGTAAGTATACCATCGCGGCCGCCTTTGGAACGAAGAGCTTCTATTAATGCGCGGGCAAACGGTGAATGTTTACCGGGAATACCATCGGAAACATATTGCTTTCCACCCGACGTTAAGAATTTGCGTGTCTTGTAAGTAAGTTTTTGGGTAATGAATTCTGCAGCACTTTTCTCTTTGTACTCGTCGGCTTCGAGACCGCGAGATGATGCAAGCGTCTGATCGAACGTTCCTCCGAAGCAAACGTCCATCGTAAGGAAGATGTGTTCAGCAGGAATATTATTCACCACCGAACGAAGACGGTTGTATGAAAGATAAGATGTCTTCGCTTCGTCTTTTGTCAACGCTTCGCGGGGAACGAGATATCCTTCACCGAATGTTGCGTCGTAGTTGCCGTGACCAGCAAAGAATATGAAGAGTTGATCGAGAGGCTTATATTTTTTCTCGATGTACTCACGAAGTTTTTTCAGGATGTCGTTCTGTGTTGCGTTCTCAATGATTTCAACTTTGAAACCGTAAGTCTTGCGAAGCTCTTCTGCTACCGTGCGCGCATCGAACACCGGGTTCACAAGATCGGGCCAGTTGTCGTATTGGTCCGTTGCAAATATCAAAGCATAGTCGGTGCGATCGAGCTTCGACGCATCGGCGATACCAGTCGAACCAACATGAACAGTTTTATAACTGATTGTCTTCACACCTTGCTCGTTCTCAGCAACGATCTCGAGAACATTCTCACCAGGAAGAAGAGTAAGGCTCTTCTCTACTTCAGGATGAAGATTTTGTGCAGGATCGGGTTGGAATGTTTGAGTTCCGCGGGAAGCAGCATTCACTCCTTCTTTAATTGAGATCGTTATGTTCTTGATCGGGTTTGATGACTCGATCTCGAACTTGATCTTGTACTTGTTTTCCTGCGCGTAAGAAGTTTCTGCAACGGGTGTTATCCAGTTAATAACGGGAATAGTTGAAGTTACGAGCCTGGTAGGATCGCTGAAGTCAACTTCAAATTCATTCGTCCGGGTGGACACATTCTGACCAAAGGCCGTGCCTAGCGGCAGGCAGACTGTAGACGCCATCGCGAAGACGCTCCCAACAATATTTTCGTGGCTTTTTTCATAATTGTATGGAGTTCATACAAATCGGAACGTGAAGGTAATCAAGTTCTTACCGCGACACAAAAAGGAAGTCGCTGCCGGGGGCATTATCCCCGAATTCGCCTGCCCTGGGCGTCACTTTTAGCTTCTCGACAAAGGGCGTATCTCGCCGATAGTAAGTATACCATCGTTTCCGCCTTTAGAGCGAAGGGCTTCGATAAATGCTTTTGCGAAGGGTGAATGTTTGCCGGGAATGCCATCGGAAACGTATTGTTTTCCTCCGGAAGTCAGGAACTTCCTGGTCTTGTATGTAAGCTTTTGCATGATGAACTCGGTCGGATCCTTTTCGGTATACGCACTTCCATCGAAGCCGCGCGATTCGGCGAGCTTCTGATCGAATGTTCCACCGAAACAAACATCCATGGTAAGGAAGATGTGCTCGCAGGGAACGTTATTGACAACTGAACGAAGTCGGTTGTACGAAAGATAAGATGTCTTCGCTTCGTCTTTAATGAGAGCTTCGCGTGGAACGAGATATCCTTCGCTGAATGTTGCGTCGTAGTTGCCGTGACCTGCGAAGAAGATGAAGAGCTGATCGAGAGGCTTGTATTTTTTTTCGATGTATTCGCGAAGTTTTTTCAGAATCTGTTCCTGTGTTGCGTTCTCGATCATTTCAACTTTATAACCGTAAGTTTTACGGAGCTCTTCTTGCTATCGTGCGTGTATCGTAAATGGGATTCACGAGATCGGGCCAGTTGTCGTACTGATCGGTGGCAAACACTAAAGCATAGTCGGTGCGATCGAGCTTTGAGGCGTCGGCGATGGAAGTCGAGCCGACTTTGATCGTGCGATAGCTTACGGTCTTAACTCCATCGACGTTCTCCGCTACAATTTCGAGAATGTTCTCGCCGGGAAGCAGGTTCAGACTCTTCTCGAATTCCGGAGTGAGCTTTTGATCGGGCGTGGGTTGAAAGTTTGCGAACCACGAGGTGTGGAATTCGCATCTTCTTTAATCGAGATCGTTACATTCTTGATCTCTTTCGTGCTTTCGATCTCGAACTTGATCTTATACTTATTGTCTTGTTGATAAGTAGTCTCCGCTTGGGGTGTGATCCAATTGATAACCGGGATGGTAGACGTTACCGTTTTGCCGGGGTCGGCAAAGTCTACTTCGAATTTCATTGGTACGTGTTGCAACGTTCTGCGCTGCGGCCGAAAAGCTCACAAGCACCAGTCCGAACAGTAATTTTTTCATAAGTGTATTTATTTTAACACTACTCTCTTCGCCAATTTCTGCCCGTTCGAATTTACCTCCACGAGATAAACGCCTTGTGCGGGTCTCACGCCGCTTTGATCTTTACCGGACCAGGTCATCGTGTACATTCCGCCTGCAAGCATTCCGTGATAGACCGATGCTACGGGTTGACCGAGCATGTTTAATACTTTCACTTCCGTGAGTGATTGATCAGCACCGGGTATCGAGAACGTTACAGCCAAATCATTATCGGTAGGATTAGGAGAAACCGTGTGAATACGAACGGTATTCGACAAAGACTTCTCATTGACATAAGCCTCGCTGCCATAATGAACCCGGAATCTGCGGGATCCATTTTGAGTAAATGAATACGAAGAAGTTTTTACGCATGTCGATTGCGACTGCCTCTTCGTCATCCAAAGTATAATGTGTTTATCGTTCACGCCGAAGTAAGAGTTGTTCCAATTGATTTCGGTGAGGTCGTTGGTTTTCGGTGTCGACTGTAAATTCCCATGAGAAATTCTCTGTTGTTGGAACGACGTCTTTTGTAAAGGCTGTGTTCAGGAATTTCTTCGCGTGATTCAATTCAACGTAATCAATGAAACGCGGCAGTGTGAAATCGTCGAACTCATCGTAAGTTGTGTTTGCGTTGCGATTCATACCGATGCCGCCGAACGTATTGGTGACGGCGCCATGTTGAACATTCAGCATTACTTCCCAGTCGGGTTGATCAATTGAATTGGTGAGGCTTTCAGGTTCGCTAGCTATACGCCCTGCAGTTGAGTTGTATGCAGTTGGGAACTTCAGGGTTGCAGCGTCATTTGCGAAAACAAATCCTCCCTCATTTGCCAGGAGCTTATCTCCGTCAATGAATTGATCGATGTATCGTCTCAAGTTTAAGCTTACATTACTTGCTACTTTCACATCGGCCCAAAGAACATTGAAGGGATATGGATTGCCGATCTGGTTCCAACCTGGTACAATAGGAATATGATAGGACCGTCGTCGTCAGCTGTCACTGACGTACCCGCACCCGTGGTTATTTGCTTGCCTAATTTCTGGATCAGCCAGTAACCTTTGCCGGGATCGATAACCGAAGTGGTAGTGAGCTCTGTGGTCGAGCCACTTTCGTAGCGATACATCCTCCAGTTAAACACCGTCGTAAGGTCCGAGGTCGTCTACAAATATGCTGTTAACTGATTTTTCAGGGAGGTCAAGAGGAATGGCAATTATTCTATAGTTGCTCACATTCGAACCATGGGAGTTAGTATTGAATGGTTGGTTGTTAAAAGTAATCGACACCTTGTCTGACTTTGACTGCGATAGTCCCATGGTGTTAGTAGCAGTGATCGTGTATTGTACTCCAAGTCCATGAGTGATCTCGGCTGCAGGAATCGGAAATTGATACTGACTGCCGACTAAAGTCATGATTACGCTCGTGGGTGCAGAGGCGCTTGCGATTGCCTTGTATTCTACTGTCACGTCCTGTAAGCTACTTTCGTCTTCAACGACCGTTGCCTTGATTATTACAGGAGAACCAGATCCGATTGTCTTATCAGTTGCAGAGGTGACAACCGGCGCTGTTGCATCAGGGGCAATAAATCCAGTCAAAGGTGTATCGGTGTTGTAGTTTGTCGAACCTGCAGAACCGTTATATGGAAATACGGCGTAAGTGTATTGCAATAACGGAATGCTTTCATCAAAGGTGAAAGCCGTTCCGATGTACGCCACCCTGCTATCACCAACAGTTTGTCCAAGTGTATATGTGATACCGTCTGCCGGAACTGCTGTTAATGTCCGTCCGGCGTTGCGGAGCACGAGGTATCCGTCGGCACCGGAAGCGGGAGGTGTGAAAGCCACCGTGAATGAGTTCTGTGTCTGGTTGCTAAACTTGAACGCCGTTGGTTTATCCGGTGCAACGATCAGTGTTGTCACATTTCCTTGCAGTGGATTAACCTGGTTATAGTTCACCGTCGCATTAACACCGCGGGCGAAGAACACCTGGTAGTAATAATTGGTGGTCGCACTGAGGCCAGCTTCGTTGAATGTTAACGCATCACCATAGTAAGCAACAACAGCATCGCCGAGTGTAGCGCCGGCCGAATAAATTACTCCGTCTGCCGGAACAGCGGTAGGATTTGAATCAACCTTCCTGATGACAAGGTACGTTCCTCCCGAAGCTGCTGCTGTATAACTTACGGTGAGCGTATTCGACGCAAGATTGGTGAAAGCGAGATTGGTCGGTTGCTCTACTGGTTCGGGTGAAATAGTAATGCCACTGCCAGAGAGAGGCGATGTTGCCAGATATTTTATAAGTGTACCACCGCCGTTGTATGAGAAGATGGTATAAAAATATTCACTGCTATTGTCGAGACCAGGATCTGTGAATGATATAGTTGCACTTGCCTTAGCAACCACACTGGCTCCAAGCGTTGCACCTGCAGTGTAAACTGTTCCATCAACCGGAGTTTCAGTGGGTGCAGACCCTTTCTTCCGTAACGCGATATACCCGGATGATCCGGGAATCGATGCAGTGAAAGAAATACCAAGTGATGTTGGTGTTGGATTGGAAACTGTGAAGCCTGTTGGTTGTGCACTCGGTGTCGATCCATTTACAATTAATGTTGCAGTGTTGGATGTTACTGGTCCGCAAGTTCCGGTAACGATCACGCGATAGTCAGCTGCATCGGTATCGGCAACGCTTGCAATATTGTAGGTATTTGAAGTAGCTCCGCCTATGTTTACGCTGTTCTTCTGCCACTGGTAAGTGAGAGCGCTGCCGGTTGCGGCAACTGTGAACGATACAGGGCTGAAAATATTTACGCTTTGTCCTTGTGGATGTGTGTTGATCGATACAGGAACGGGGAATGTGATTGCGGCAGGATCGAGTAGAAACAGCTCGCTACCCGTGCCTTGTGCAATCATTGAAAAGACAAACTTCGTCCCGATTGGTGTTATCGAGTTTGCACCGGCAGATTGTGTCGCATAGGGGACAGCAATCGTAGAGCATGTTGTTCCGTCAGTCACCCAAACGTCAACACCAGTCGGTCCAGCTCCTACGAAATACATTTTCGTTCCTGAAACCACTGCATTCGAAAAGCCGCCGGGAGCACCACCAGGATTCATGTCCTTGAATAATGTAACACCTGTAGTTGGATCGACGGTCCATAACTCGGTGCCGTGAGTACCGTCATTAGCCTGGAAGTAAAGCCTGCCATTGAACAACGTAAAGTTGGAAGGGTTGGAAGCATCACTTCCCGGATTGATCTCTTTTGCGAGTCCCACCTTTTCGTTGGATCCAAGCATCTTAAATAATTCATAGTTCGTCCCGCTTGAAGCTGCACGGAAATACAAATCACCATTGAATACAGTGAGCAGTTGGGGAATACCCTGTCCAGTTGAATTTATATCCTTAACCAATGTTGTTGAAACTCCATCGTATTTCCAGAGCTCATATCCATTCGTCGCGGTGCTATTACCCTCGAAGTATATATTGCCGTTCAACTCAGTCATATATTGGGGATACGTGCTTCCTGAACCAGCTTCAGCTTGTGGCACGAGCGTAACCGTTGAGACGCCATCGTACTTATAAAGTTCATATCCGAGGGCGGCTGTATACGCTCGAAAGTATACGGCGCCACCGCTTGTTTTCATGAAAGCCTGTGGGCTCGATGAACCCGTACCTGCGTCGATGTCTTTCACAAGACTAACTACACCGTTCACAGCTTTATAAAGTTCATAACCGCCGGCGGCACTATATGCTGAGAAAAGCAGGGTCGTCGCGTTCATCGCGAACAGCTGATTGGGAAATGATCCGGACGCTCCAGCTACGATGTCGATCTTCGTGACGTTAGTGCCGTCATATCTCCATAGTTCTGTATCACCACCACCATCCGTTCCAGAAAAATAAGCGTTGGTGCCAACCAGGGTCATGTTCTGTATCTGAGCACTGTTGGTTGCTACAGTGTTAATGATACCACCTGGTGCGAAGGCCACAGTACCGCCAGTAGTTCCATTTGTTTTCCACAGATCTTGCCCGCTTCCGTCGTCAGCAGCAAACAAAACGGTGCTGGTGTTGTATGCAACGAAACTGGTTGGCGTACCACCGGCTGTTCCTGTTACGAGGTCGACTACTTGTGAAGCAGCAGTGCCATTGAATTTCCAGAGCTCAGAACCAGTACCATCATTTGCCGAAAAGAACAAGGCCGTCGTTCCAAGTGCAGTGAGGTTTGCCGGGTTTGAACTGTTTGTGCCAGAAAGAATATCAAACGGAGTGATTACTGAGCCGGTAGTACATCTAAAGAGTTCTGATCCATTTGCGGCGGTTGTTGCCTGGACGTATAAGTTGCCATTGAATACTGTTAGGTATCTCGGGTTACTGCTTGTGGTTCCCGCATTAATGTTGGCAATTAATGTTGGAGCTCCTCCCGTTGTTCTCCAAAGCTCATTGCCATTTGTAAGGCCGCCATCGGTCGCCGCAAAATATATAGCACTATTAAACAAAGTGAAGAAAGTGGGCGACGATGAGGTTGTTGTTGCAGCGAGTTCGGAAACCTGTGCAGTTCCGGCTGTCGTTCCATCAGTCCGCCATACTTCGTATCCGCTGGTTGGACTGTAAGCGCTGAAGTACACATAACTACCTAGCTGAGGAAACTCACCTGAAGGATAAGAACCTGTACCATTTGTGTTGATCTGCTTCAGCAGGGATGTACCTGCAGAGGTGCCATTGGTACACACATATAACTCGGGGCCTGTAGTGCCATCGTCGGCAACAAACACAACGTAGTTGTTTGCGAGCTTGCGCAAATTGTAAGGATCTGATGAATTGGTGCCTGCTGCGATATCTTTTATGCGGGTCGTGGTTGTACCATCAGTCTTCCACAATTCGGTCGCCGTCGCATCATCGGTCGCTGCAAAGTAAACGGTGGTTCCGCTTACGTAAGTCAATTCCGTCGGGCTGCTGCCATTCGATCCCGTCTGGTTGATGTCGAAGATCATCGATGCAGTACCCGAAGCGATGTCGTACTTCCATGGTTCGCGACCGTGTACTCCATCATCGGCAGAGAAGTACAGTGCAGCGTTGTTTACATTAACAAGGTAATAGGGATTGGAATTGTCGGTACCTGGAGCGACATCGCTTACAATCACTGTACCTGCGGTGGTGCCATCCGTTTTCCAGAGCTCGGTTCCGTGCTCACCATCGTTGGCCGAGAAGTACATCGTCGATCCGATGACAACAAAAGAATTAGGTGAGCTCGAACCATCGCCTGGATAAATGTCTTTCACGAGGGTAGTGTTTCCCACTGTTCCATCACTCTTCCATAATTCTACACCGGTCACTCCGTCAGTGGCGGCGTAAAACATCATTCCATTAAATGGCGTCAAACCATTTGGCGACGAACCCCCCGTGCTGGAGTTGAGGTTGATATCTTTTAAGATCGATACCTGTGCACTCGCAGCAAACGGAAGTAAAACGAATAATATAAAGTGTAAACGTTTGATCATAGTAATTGCTTATTGAGGATCCGGTGCTGCTGGTAACTTCTCTGTGTCTTGTTCGCCTGGTGTCGATGGCGACTTATGTCCACTTAGTATCGCTACAACTGCACCGACAACAACAACGGGTGCTGCAATCATCCAAAGAGGAATTTTCGGACCAACCCTGAAATTATCAGTGTAAAGAACTTCATCCGTATTTCTCGTATCCGTAAACTTTAAGCGATAGTCTTTACCGCTCTTGAGATGTTTCTTGAAAAAGAAAGTGTGTGATCCGTTGTTGGGCTGATTGATATCGGACGAAACAGGTTCGGCACCTTTGTATAATTCTATATTGATAGGATTGGAAGCGCCGACTTTCCACTTTAAGTCTACCGTCTTTCCTTTTTTATACTTCTTCTTCGTGTCGAAGCCCTGCAGCCTCACGAAAGGAACATACACTTTACACGCGCAACTCGAGCGCGATCTTCCCTTTGTATCCACCATACTCATCGCGGATCTTCCAGGTGATCTTTTTATCAAGACCGGGCTTCACGTCCATACCAACATCGCCCGACACTTTTATAAGCGCCGCGTAGTAGTTGTCTTTCGAAGAATAAAGATTGATGAGGTACTCGTTATTCGGATTGGAGTCTTCCAGGTCGTAATGAACGATAATGTTTTCACCCGCGAGCTCTACCTTTTTGATGAGAACTGTTTGGGCCATTGCCGACGTTCCGATAACGACAGCAACCACGAGTAGAAGTTTACGCATGGAATGGGGGTTTGTTGGTGGCTAAGTGTCAGGAACACAGGATCCTGAATATAAAAATACGGTATTCCCCAAAAAGGTAATCGACTTCCCGAAAAGTAGGATGTTAACGTGCTACGAAGACGAAGTCGCTGCCAGGGGCATTATCACCGAATTCTCCCCGCACGGGGCGTTATTTTCAGTTTCTCCACAAATGGTGTGATCTCACTAAGGGTAAGAATACCGTCACGGCCGCCTTTAGAACGCAACGCTTCTACTAACGGCGCGGGCGAAAGGAGAATGTTTGCCTGGAATACCATCAGAAACATATTGCTTTCCGCCAGATGTTAAAAATTTACGCGTCTTGTAGGTGAGCTTCTGAGTAATGAATTCAGCCGGACTCTTCTCCTTGTACTCGTCGTCCAAGCCGCGCGACGATGCAAGACTTTGATCGAATGTTCCTCCGAAGCAGACGTCCATTGTAAGGAAAATGTGTTCGCAGGGAATGTTATTCACCACCGAACGAAGACGGTTGTATGACAAGTAAGTGTTTTCGCTTCGTCTTTCGTGAGCGCTTCACGGGGAACAAGATATCCTTCACCGAATGTTGCATCGTAGTTACCGTGACCGGCAAAGAAGATGAATAGTTGATCGAGAGGCTTATACTTTTTCTCGATGTATTCACGAAGCTTTTTCAGGATGTCGTTTTGTGTTGAGTTCTCGATGATCTCCACTTTAAAACCGTAAGTCTTGCGGAGCTCTTCTGCAACCGTACGTGCATCGAACACAGGGTTCACAAGATCGGGCCAGTTGTCGTACTGGTCTGTTGCAAACACCAGGGCGTAATCGGTACGATCGAGTATTTGTTGCGTCGGCAATATTCGTAGTCCCGACACGCACAGTTTTGAAACTTATTGTCTTAACACCTTCCTCATTCTCGGCGATAATCTCTATTACATTCTCACCATCCAACAATGTGAGGTTCTTCTCTACTTCAATATTTTTATTTTGAGAAGGATCTGGTTGGAAAGTTTGCGTACCCCTTGAGGCAACGTTGATGGCTTCTTTGATCGACAACGTAATATTCTTGATCGGCGATGCAGACGCGATCGCGAACTTGATCTTGTACTTATTTTCCTGTGAATAGGAAGTTTCAGCCGTTGGCGTGATCCAATTGATAACTGGAATTTTCGACGTCACATAATTCTTCGGATCACTGAAGTCGACTTCGAAATCAGCGGAACGAGTTGTTACGTTTTGAGCGAACACATTTAGCGCAGCGAGAATACCGACTGCGATGAAGAAAGGCCTTTTATTGTTTTTCATAGTTGATAAGAACTATTTTTTCAATACTACTTTTCCTGTTAGAATTTCACTCTCCACAGTCAACCGATAGATGTAAATGCCATTGGCGCTTGTTGCTTCACTCGCATCCCAATCGGATTTATAGAAACCAGCTGCGAGATCTTTCTGCAACAACGTAGCCACCTTCTTACCCATGATATCAAATACTTCGAGACGAACCGCCAGTGTACGATTTCGTTCGGGCAGGCTGAACGGAATAGTTGTTAAAGAATTCGCAGGGTTCGGGAACGCTGCACCCAGCAGGGCTTTATCGGGCTTGATGTTGCGCAACACATCTCTTCCATAGTAAACTTTAAATCTATTTCCCTTCGAAGGCTCAAATGTGTAAGATGTAACTGAGCTCATGTCGATAGGTACCTGTCGGGTAACATCATACATGAACAATTGGATGTCGGTGTTATTAACTGTTGGCTTATCCCACGATAGTGTTGTTGTGCCAGACTGGTTGGTTTCGACATCGAATTCCCAAACATGTTCGTCGGCTGTTGTTACAACATCGCGACCAAAACTGTGATAGAAATATTCGGGGTGATTGAAGTTGAATTCAACGTAGTCGATAAATCTTGGTGGACTGAATTCATCGAGTCCGTCATAAGAATTTGAAGACTCTGGGTTCATACCAACACCACCGATTGGTGATTTGGCTTCTCCTGTGGTGGCGGAAAGATTACGAGCCAACTGTCGCTATCGATAGGGCCGAAGTTGATTTGCTGATTCTTCCACCAGAGGTCTGATCGGGGAAACTGATCTGAATTATTGTGTCTCTTGCTGCAAAGACAAATCCGCCGGTTCCAGGTGCCAATTGAGGGGATGGATTATATGATCCTGCGCTGAAGAGGTAAAGATGACCAACTGTCGCTTCCTTATCTATCTTATTAAATTCAAGAACATCATCCCAGTTGATAGTTACGGTATAGGGATTTCCTACCTGGTTCCAACCTTTCACAAACGTCATCCGAAACAAGTTGCTGCGATATGACGTCGGTGATGTTGGATTGGTGAGTGTGATTTCTTTAGCAGTGTTGGCATTAACGAAATAACCTTTGCCTTGTTCGATGGTCGTGAGGCCGTTTGGATATTCTGTCCAGGCATTATTATCACCACTGGTAGTATAACGAAGGATGCGCCATGAGCTCTTTTTCCACTCCCCCAAGATTGGTGAAGATCTGCGATATCTGTGCACTTGGCAAAACGTAGGGTATTGCGATAATCTTCCAACTAACGGCTGAACCACCACCGGGCACTGACACAAATGGGCTGTTAGTGTCGGTATATTTTATCGTCGCATGGGAATAAGTGCTGTCAGGTCCGGCTGGCAAACGAGTAGTATGTATTCCATCCGATGCTGAGAAGAAATATTCGATACCCATTTCATCGGGCATTGCGCTGGTAACAGTGAATTGCTGATTTGCTGGTAAAGTAGTTGTGACAGCTGAAATTAATGCCACACTCTTGAATTCCTTGCCGCTGATCGGTCGATAAAAGAACGCAGCTGTTGTAATCTGCCTTATCATCTTCAAACTTGACGGTAAGGTTTGGTACGTCAGTTCCTTTTGTAAGCGAGCTCAAACCCGTAACAAATGTGATTACAGGTGGAGCGCTATCCAGATCATCATCTGTCGTAAAAGTCCATGCCGAAGCAGGTCGTGCATCTGTTAAGTTGCCATACCACATCTTTAAATGCTCCTGCATCAATGATACCTGGAACGCAATATGGACATCCAGCTTGGCCGGAAGATTAAACGTCATCTTGGTACCGGTCTTGATACCTTCCGTCGCATCGAAGATATGAACCGCCGTCCCAGGATCCGACGTCCTTGCCAACGTCACTTTCTTTCCACTTACTCCAAATGCTTCCTCATCGAAAGTGATCTCCAGCTTCGTTACACTACCCGTTGTCGATGCAGCTGCAGGATACAATGTTGAAAACTTCGGAGCCGTGTTGTCTTCCGTGACATTAATGGTTGTATTCACTGTACTGATCGGGCCCATCGTTTGCACGATACCAGACGGCCAATACAAGGTGAGCGATGTGATCGACGTCGCATTACCAAGTCCGAAATGTTGAATCAAACTGCTTTGCGTTCCGAAGGCCGAGTGTGCTTGCACATAACGTGTAAGCGTCTTGCTACCCACCACCATTTTCAGACGAACACCGACCGCCGATTTATTAGACGTCGTTCCCGTGAGCTTAACCTTCAACCAATTTCTATTCGTCGCAGGTGTGTTTTTGATTTCTGAAGATGAAGTTCGGCATGTTCTGACCACTGAATCCACCAATGTAAAAATCCAGGAACCCATCGTTGTCGATGTCGGTCATCGACAAGACCATACAGCTTGCCAATGTTAGGGTTCGTATACAATTCATCCTTTTGTGCTCTTCGTGAATGATCCGTTGCCATTGTTGAAATAGATGCGGTTAGACGCACTCGTGGAGATCAACAGGTCGAGGTCCGTAATCGTTGTCGATATCGGCCCATGCGCTACCGTATGTCAGAACCTGTTCGGTCATGGCCGAACCCACTACTTCACTAAAGGTTCCATCGCCATTGTTTTTGAACAGCCTGTTAATGTTGTCGGGTGTTGATATTGTCTGTGAACCAAGGAATACATCGAGGTCTCCGTCATTATCGTAATCTCCCCAACTTGCTGTTCGATGAGTGGCCCGAACGGTTTCAAAGGCAGAGCCAATCACAAGCTTAAGGTTTCCGCCACCTGTATTTCTGTAAAGTGTTGAGTGCTGAGCGGTCCCCTGCTGCCTGTTCAGTTTCAATGCGTCCACGAGACCATCGTTGTCGAAATCGGCAAACTCAATGTCGCGTGTCCCACCATTAGCAGCGGTTGTTAACTCACTGTCAGTGTAAGGAGCAAGTTCTCCTCCACCTCCGTTCTTATAGATCTTGACGTCGACACCCCCGGTAACGTCTGAATTATATACAAGGTCCAGGTCACCATCATTGTCAAGGTCTACCCACGCGTGATTTGAAAGGCTATTGAGAGGCGGCGCTGAATACGGCATATGGTCTTCAACCATGTGTGATCCGCAGTCTGCAACACCATGAAATCCGGATTCGCAGTTCGTGTGAAGAACATGTCGTTCAATCCGTCATTGTTATGTCAACAATGCTTACCATGCGGTAGTCGCCCGTAGCTTCGGAAGCAACTACATCGATAACCATCTTCGTGAATTTGCCGGTGCCGTAGCCTTTATAGACTATCGGCGCGATCGGAACATTCAAGCTGTCGGTCGTGCCCCCGATACCAGGTCTTCTATTCCGTCTCCATCAAGGTCTCCCCATGCACCGCCTGTTGTTGACCGTGAAGTACATCTTGGCGCCGAGATTATTAAACGGATCGAAGTTGTAAGCACTGCTCGTTGTTACACTAATCTCATTTGAGTATGGCGAATTCCCGGCTGCGTTAACAGCGCGCACTCGATAATAATATTGTGTCCCTGCAACCAGGGTCGGATCGAGATCCTTATAACTGATAATGTTGGGAGTAACTTCAGCGATCTTCGTATAGCCTGTAGGTGAGCTAGTCGCCCGTTCTATCTCAAACTTGGTAACGAAGTTGGGCGCTCCCCAGCCAATCAGTACTGTGTTGGATGTATAGACACCACCAATCAGACCCGTCGGTGCATCCGGAACCGGATCGGTAGCATTCAGCGTGTATACAATAGTCTCACTTCTCAGTGTGTATTGTGGATGTGTTTTTATTGGAATGCTGATCTGCTTCGTCGTGGAGTTCCACGTAGCAGGCCCGTTAGGTACCCACTCTGTTCCTCCAAACTCATCGCCCCAGAAAATACAGCTCCGCAATTGTTGTAAAAGTTGGCACCAAGTGGATCGAACGGCGGCACTGCAAGATTGGCGCCTACACCGATACCTATGTTTTGAAGAAACAGGTTCCCCGCGCCCCCTGCATTTGGTATTATGATTGATTGGTAACAGGCGGAACATTTGTACCACTGAGGTTCATAGACGACGCCGTCCAGCTTCGATTGGTCGGTATGTCTGACGACGCCGTGCAATCTGCCGTAATGTTACACTTACTTCATTGGTCGCGGTCGAGAATCCACCGGGGCCAACCGCTTTCACCCTAAAGAAATATTTCTTTCCTGGCGTCAATGGAGAGACATAACTGAATGCTTGCTGACGGGTATAAAAGTCGTCGCGAGTTGCCGACCCTGCACTGTCGTAATGTGCATTGTCGTTCATCGAAGCTTCGATCCTGAAGGAAACTTCATTGTTCGAATTGTCGGTCCATTCTAACGCAACAGTGTTATGCCCATTTGCAAGGATGGACAAAGCAGTCGGCGCTATTGGAGGTATAACTGAGCTCTTACTTTTATAGGCCCCGGCATAATTGGCTACTCCATAAGAAAAATTGGCCGCCGAAATTGTGATGTCTTCAATTGAAGTGCTAGTCGCAAAGGTGCCGGTACTTGTCCAGTTTACACCAGCATCAGTAGACAAGTAAGCTGCAGTTCCGAAAGCGTAAAAAGTATTGTCGTCAAGTGCCTTGATGCGACTAAAATTGGGTAGTCGGGAGAGTCTTGTTTGCCAGGTTGTACCTCCCATCGCCCGATACAACCAACTTGCCCAATTCACCAGTGATATAAACCTTGCTATTCTTGGCGCCGAGGTCGAAAAGGTTAGCCACACCTGTGTTGGTGATCTGCGTAGCAGTGGTGGCCCCGTTTGGAATTTTCCAGAGCGACGTAGCGCCTGTGGCGTAGGTGTAAATGAGCATGTAGATATTGCCATTACTATCCATTGCAGTGGCGTGATCATTCGTAAATCCGGAGATGTTTGATGCGGGCAAGCCGCCAATCGTGCTGCGTGTGAAAGTTGAACCACTGTTTACCGATTTCCATAGTCCGTAGGTTGGGGACTCTCCTCCAGAATTATCGTAGTTGTCGAACGAATAGATGGTTATGCCGTCATTAGTCAACGGCATAGTGAAACTATTGAGGAATGGCGTTGAAGTTCCATTGTGTACTACAGTCCAGTTCGCAGCATTGTCGATCGTCTTCACTATACCCTGACCAAATGCATAGATCGTACTGCCAACCTTTCGAAGCGTTGGAAAAGACTTGGTAAGGTTGTTCGTTCCAACAAAGTCCCAGCTTACTCCGTCGTCGGTCGACATGTACAGTCCAAAACCGTAGTCTCTCGAAACCAATAAGCGTCCATTGTCTGTGAGGACTATCTGATTGAGGTTGTGCGCCTGGAACCCCTTATCGACTGAAGTCCACCCCGCACCGGTATTTATCGTTTTGTAAATTCCAACATTGGCGAGACTGAGATAGAACGTGGAGGCCGAGGAAAAGACCATACTCTTGTAAGTGGGTATCGCTCCCACTGTCGGGCCTGTAATTGTGGGTCGCCGACCAGGTGCTTCCATCGGTCGACTTGTATAATATATTTTCGTGCGCTATGTAAAGAATTCCGGAAGGATCTCTCTCCATAATATCATTATAGAAGCAACAGGCAGGTAACGGTGAATTGGTCATCGCTGCGAACGAAGTTCCACCGTTGGTTGATTTCGCAGGGCCTCCGCCGGTTATACATAAACATTGGCGCCGCTCTGGGCAATACTGGAAATCTGGGTGTTCGTCAACCCGGTCGAAGCTGTGGCAGAGAGATCTGTTTCCGCGGTTGTTGTAAATACACCCTGGGTTGTTCCAATCAACATTCTGCCTGCAGCAGTGAATTCAAAGTCAGTGACGTTGCTATAGCCGGATGACATGAATGTCAGACGCTCAAACCAACTTGTACCACCATTAGTGGAACGGTATATTTTATTGACGGAGTACTGTGATGCAATGAAAAGATTGCCGCTTGGTCCTTGCGCCATAACGCCCTGCACTCGAAAAGCCCGTGTTTGCAAGCAGGGTCCAGGTATTCCCGTTGTCGGCCGAAGAGTAAATGCTGGCGTCATAAAGAACATAAACCTTTCCACCGCTGTCCATGAATATATCAACCATGTATGGCGTAGCTAAACCACCAGACGACTTGACCCATGTTGTGCCGGCATCATCACTCTTGAACACACCAACACCAACCTTAAACGCACAGCAATCGTCCCGCACCCGCTGCGATCATCTTATCGGCTCCTCCACCGAACGGACCATTGAGTGAATTGTAGTTCTGTGCAAATGCTGTCGAAGCAACCAGGAGAAATATTATCAGTAGAGATCTTCTCATATTCTTTCTTGTGTCTCAGTGTTGATCATTGCTTGGGTGGGAATGCCGGATCCGGTATATCATCACCTCCCCCACCTTCGCCTTTCGATCCTCCCTTCGATGTAAGAATGAAGATCACCGTTCCAACCACGGCGACGGGCAGTATTTTCAGCAACAATGGGATCTTCGGTCGCACACGAAAAGTCTGTGTCGCAAAGTTTTCGTCCGAGCTGCGTGCATCAGTGAACTTGATCTTATAGTCGGTACCAGGTTTTGCATGAGATGGTATATACAGATCGTAAGAGCCGTTGTTCGGGTGATTCATCTCCCCGGTAATTCGCTGACCTCCTTTATATAATTCTATATTGACGGGATCACTATTGCCGGCCTTCCAGTTTAGGTTGTAAGTTTTCCCCCGACGATAGGTGCCTGTAGCCTTAAAGTCTTTCAACCGGATAAAAGGAACGTACACTTTGCCACGAAGCTCAAGTGCCAGCCTTCCCTTATAACCTCCATATTCTTTCACGAGATTCCACTCGACTTTTTTGTCAGTGCCCGGTTTAATATCCATGCCGATATCACCAGTCACATTTGCTACCGCCTGCGCGTAGTTATCCTTCGATGTATAAAGGTTAAGAAGATATTCGTTGTTGGGATTGTTGTCGTCCAGATCGTATGTCACGACAATCTTTTCGCCGCTCAGTTCAACTTCTTTGATCGTTACAACTTGCGCGGAGGCGACATAACATAGGAGGACCAGCGGACCGAGTAAAAGTCTTTTCATAGGGGCTTGGTTTCTGAGGCAACAATAAATGTACAAAAATCCAAGGCTGGTAACCCAAGGTGCGTTATCGAGATGGCGCCTTTGGACACCAAAAAAGGGGGATGTCAGAAATTAAAACTGCCGATCAGCTAATCCTGCTCCAATTGACCACGGTCTTCTTGATGGAGTCGACCTGCTGACGAATCACGAAGTTTTCGGACTTTTTCAGGTCAGGGTCTTCTTCCAGTAATCGAATGGCCGCCTGCCGTGCCTGCTGCAGGATCGCCTGATCTTTACCCAGGTCTGCAATCAGGAGGTCTAATGCGCCACTTTGTTGCGTGCCCATCAGGTCGCCGGGACCACGCAGCTTTAGATCGGTCTCCGCTATTTCGAAACCATCGTTTGTTCGTACCAGGGTTTCTATTCTGATTTTGGAGTCATTTGAAAGCTTGAAGCTGGTCATTAAAATGCAATACGATTGTTCGGCCCCTCGCCCGACCCTTCCACGGAGCTGGTGTAACTGGGAAAGTCCAAAACGTTCCGCATTTTCAATCACCATCACTGAAGCATTGGGAACATCAACTCCAACCTCGATAACGGTAGTGGCCACCATAATTTTTGTTTCTCCTTTTTGAAAGCGACCCATCTCATAGGCTTTAGTAGCCGCAGATTGTGTCCCATCAACTATACTTAAAGCATAATCAGGAAAAGCCCTGGCTATACTCTCATACCCGTCTTTCAAAAATTTTAAATCAAGTTTCTCCGATTCCTCAATCAATGGATACACTATATAAACTTGTCTTCCCGCTTCGATCTGCTTTCGCAGAAATCCATTCACCTCCAGTCGATGAGAGTCGTATTTGTGCATTGTCTGGATCGGCTTTCGCCCTTTTGGCAACTCGTTGATCGTCGAGATCTCGAGATCACCATAGAGTGTCATCGCCAGCGTGCGCGGAATGGGAGTCGCCGTCATCACAAGAACGTGCGGGTACACGTTGTCATTCTTTTGCCAAAGTCTTGACCTCTGTGCTACACCGAAACGATGTTGTTCATCGATGATCGCAAGGCCGAGCCGATTGAATTTCACTTCTTCTTCGAGCAGCGCATGAGTACCGATCAAGATCTTCAGAACGTTCTCCTGTAGTGCGATGTGAAGCGGTCTTCGTTCCGATTTCTTCGTGGAACCGGTCAACAACGCGATCGGGATCTTCATCTTGCTGGCATACTTCTTCAGGTTATTGAAGTGTTGCTGTGCAAGAATTTCTGTCGGGGCCATCAACGCAACCTGGCCTCCTCCACTGATCACCAGCAGGGCACAAATGAATGCAACGATCGTCTTACCACTGCCTACATCTCCCTGGAGCAATCGATTCATTTGCCTGCCTGAACGCATGTCTGCATAGATCTCTTTGATCACCCGCTTTTGTGCGTCGGTGAGAGTGAACGGAAGATGATTGTTATAAAAATCTGTCACGAGCGAAGCGTCGTTGAACACGATGCCTTTAAATTTCTCCTGGCGAACGAGCTTCAGTTTTAGTAATCGCAGTTGTATGTAAAACAACTCTTCGAACTTCAGCCGGTGTTGCGCAGCATTCAACTGCGAGATGTCTTTCGGAAAATGTATTTGTTGAAGGGCGGATTTTTTCGAGATCAATCGCTCGCTGTCGATCATACTCGCGGGCAATGTTTCGCGAATGTATGATTCGGCCATTCGAAGGACTTCCTCAATGAGTTTCAAAAGGAACCGGCTGTCCATGTGTCTGGTCCGGAGCGTATCGGTAAGCGAATACACTGGTTGCAACAACCCACCTTTGTCGGTTCTCCCGGTCACGGGTTCGATCTCGGGATGCGCGATAGACAACTTTCGTCCGTAGCGATTCGGTTTTCCGAACACGACATACTCGATGCCTGGCTTGATCTTGTCTTTAACCCAATTGATTCCCTGGAACCATACGAGTTCGATCTCGCCGGTGCCGTCGGTGAAGTACCCGACCAGTCGTTTCTTTCGTGCCATGCCTGGCATTTCGAAGCTTGTGATGCGCCCTTTGAGTTGAATGCTGGGCATCGCTTCGTTGGCTTCACTAACCGAATAAAACTTCGTGCGGTCTTCGTGACGGAAAGGGTAATGCTGGAGAAGATCGCCGTAAGTGAAGACAGAAAGTTCTTTTTGGAGGAGTGCAGCGCGTTGTGGTCCAACGCCTTTCAGGAATTCAATCGGTGTCTCGAAAAACGATGGCAATTGACTACTTCATTTTTTTCCACTCCAAGGTATTCACAATCCTCATCATCTCCTTCTTCATGAAGTCGATCGCGGGTTTGAGTGAATCGTTCTGCACTTTGGTGTTGAAGTACAATGCACCGCGAAGGAAATTGTTCGTCGAGTCTGTCATTGTGAATTGAAATTGACTTGGAACCTCTCCTTCAATTTCGGCGATGATAGCAACCTTGCGATCTTTTCTTGTTACGATGGTTTCGTTGATCGCGTTTGCTTTTATCTGGTGTTTGGCCGTGAGCACATATGCGTCGTTGAGGAATTCTTTTAGCAACTGTTCGCTGTTCATCAACTTTTTGTAGGTGATGTGGACGTTGGCTTTGAGGGTGGGGTAATAGATCTCAACCCAATGTCTTTCGCGGATCCACGATGTATCTTTCATCAGCGTGGCGGCGCGTGAATATTGAAACTGGTAGGGAAGCGAGTCGGGAAGAGGACGGTATGCGGTATCGGGAAGAGGAATACGGTTGTAGCCTTTTGGTTTGGGCTGATAATCTTTAGAACATGACATTGCAGTCAACGCGACTATCAAAACAAATGAGAAGGCTACAACACTTTTCACTTTCAGAATGGGAGATCGTCAGTTGCTGAATTGTCTCCCGAAGCTTTGTATTCTTCCACTTCCTTATTGTTATTAGGTGTTGAAGAGCGATCGTTGTTGTAGTTACTGCCACCATTATTCGATCGCTGTGTGCTGAGCATTGTCATGTTGTCGCCAATGATCTCCGTGGTGTAACGAGTAACTCCTTCTTTCTCCCATGAGCGTGTACGGAGCTTTCCTTCAACGTAGATCATGTCGCCTTTGTGAAGATACTTCGCTGCGATGTCGGCCAGGCCTCTCCAGAGAACGATGTTATGCCATTCGGTAACTTCTTTGCGGTCGCCTGTGGTCTTGTCTTTGTAGGTCTCCGATGTTGCCATGGTGAAGTTTGCGACGGAAGCTCCGTTTTCGAGATTCCTTATTTCGGGGTCTTTGCCTAAACGGCCGACCAGGATGACTTTGTTTACTCCAGACATATAATTCGTGATTTGTTATTCGTAATTCATGATTGATTGAACAAAAGTAACAGATTTAATAGTCCGCTTGTTCAAGGTAATTGGTGATGGCTATCGGTTTGGGTAAATCATTGGCTTTTTTAATTGAAATGAACGAAAGCGAATCAAAAGCCTTGTGATGTTTTGTAAGGATTTCCTGATTCAATGACGTTTCAAAAAATTTAATGAAAAGCGTCTGATGCGTCAAAACGTGTTTAATGTTGCCAACTTCTTTCACATTCTTTAGCAAACAAAGCACGGGATCTTTCTTGACAATGGCTGTCAAATTTTTTTCGGAGTCCGCCTCCACTAAATGAAATTCATACAGTCCATTCCATATATCGCGACCTGTTCGCTTCTTCATCGCGATCTTATTGCCATTGCGAAGGATAAAATAAAAGAAGTAACGCGTTCGCTTGCTGATCTTCTTCTCGTTCACGGGAAGCTGCCTGATCATATCGCGATTGAATGCAACACACTTTTTATTGAATGGACATGTGTCGCACTTCGGTGCGAGTGGCGTGCAATGAATTGCTCCGAACTCCATCACGGCCTGGTTGTGATCCCCGGATCGATCACCGGAGATCAGTTCGTTAGCTAATTCCCAAAAATATTTCTTGCCTTCGTTAGACGAGATATCTTTCGCGACACCGAAGATCCTTGCGAGCACCCTATAAACATTTCCGTCGACCACAGCTACTTTACGATCGAAAGCAATCGATGCGATCGCGGCCGCGGTGTAAGAGCCAATGCCGGGAAGCTCCAACAATTCTTCGAATGTCGAGGGAAACGTACCATCATACTTTTCAGTGATGACTTTCGCGCAACGATGGAGATTTCTTGCGCGTGAATAATAACCGAGTCCCTGCCACAACCGCAATACGGTATCTTCCGCAGCCTTTGCGAGATCGATTACGGTAGGAAATGCTTCAACGAACTTTAAATAGTATGGAAGACCCTGATTCACCCTCGTTTGTTGCAGTATCACCTCCGATAACCAGATTCTATAGGGATTTTTTGTTTCACGCCAGGGTAGGTTGCGACGATTCTCAGTATACCATTCTATAATAACGTTTGAAAAGTCTTTCACCGGAACAAATTACTCCCATCTGCCGACTTTCCTTACTCATTGTGGTGATTATCAATAAATTCATTTTGCGTTTGAGCTTAGTGTTTTTAGATTTGCCCACCCGTAATTTTCTCTTTTCCCCAAACCACTTCACCTCGTGACCAAGGCAGATATCATTAACCAGATTGCAGAAAAGACTGGAATTGACAAGGCGGACGTGTCAGCTTCCGTTGAGGCATTCTTTTCTGTTGTGAAACAAAATATGTCGAGCGGCCAGAATATCTACATCCGGGGCTTTGGCAGCTTCATCAATAAGAAGAGGAAGAAGAAGATTGCACGAAACATCTCACGCAACACAGCGATCGTTATCGACGAGCATTTTATCCCAAGCTTTAAACCTGCGAAGATCTTTATCAATAAGATAAAGAATAGCGATAAGGTGAAGCAGTTGGCAGAGAAGAGTTAATATTCATTAGTGCTTCGAACCAGGATCATCCTAATACTTATAACAGCAGCCGTCGTTGCTGTTATTTTTTTCCTGCCTAAGGTCGTGGTGCAGAACGAAGACGAACTTGCCTCAGCTCAGCAAGCCGACACCGTTGCTAAAGCTCACGCCCCCGTCTCCCAAGTCAACCAGGCCACAATCACCCGGTTACGCCATCAGCTTGAGACCAAAAAAAATTCTATCTTTGCGGACTCTTTGTGGCAGCTGTACACGGGTATAGGAAAATTCGACAGCGCTGCATGGTTCGCGGAGCAATCTGCAACGTTCTTAAATACAACGGATAGTTATTTACGCGCCGGCGACAGCTACTACGAAGCATTCTCGTATGCGCTGGAGCAGGAAAAGCAAGCTCAATTGGGCCTCAAAGCACGTGAGTTCTTCGGCAAAGCTCTCGAAGCGAACCCGAAGCTCTACGATGCAAAAGCAAAAATGGCCATGACATTTATCGGCGGCGGTGCACCTCCCATGCAGGGAATCAGGATGCTCCGCGAAGTCGCTACTGAAGATCCTACCAATGAGTTTGCACTATTCAGTCTCGGAACACTTTCGATACAGTCCACTCAATATGATAGGGCTATCGAATGGCTTACGAAGCTGGTTGAAGTAAATCCTAACCACCTCCAGGGACAGGTTTTCCTTGGCGTGGCGCTGGCAAATGCCGGTAAAAAGGATGAGGCGCGCACACAATTTGAAAAGGCCAGGAAGATGACCACGGATCCTTCGGTGATTGCGACCATCGATTCGTATCTGAAAGACCTTAAATAATCTTAATATTTATTATGCCAAGCGGTAAAAAAAGAAAAGCACACAAGATGGCTACCCACAAACGCAAGAAGCGTCTGAGGAAGAACCGTCATAAAAAGAAGTAATCACATTAAACACATTCAGTTTTGAGTAACGAACTAATTATTAGCGCTACTCAGAACGGGAGTCGCATAGCCCTTCTAAAGGATAAACAACTTGTCGAATTTCATGAAGAAACGGAAGGAAGCAAGTTTGTTGTTGGTGACATCTACCTGGGATCTGTAAAAAAGGTCGTCCAGGGTCTGAATGCGGCGTTCATCGATATCGGGTATGAAAAGGATGCTTTCCTTCACTACCTCGATCTCGGACCGCAGTTCAGCTCTTTGATGAAGTTCACTAAACTCGTCCGTGGAAAGAAAATCACCGGTGGCCGGCTTGACAAGTTCAAAGCCGAGAAAGACATCGATAAGCATGGGAAAATTACCCAGCAATTATCAAAAGGTCTGCTGTTGCCGGTACAGGTTGTAAAAGAACCTATATCCACTAAAGGTCCCAGGCTTTCGTCTGAGTTATCAATTGCAGGAAGGTATCTCGTATTGGTGCCTTTCTCCACTACAGTCAGTGTCTCGAAGAAGATATCGAGCAGCGACGAAAGGAAGCGCCTCCAGCGCATCATTCAATCAATCAAACCAGAAGGCTTCGGGGTCATCATCCGTACTGTCGCCGAAGGCAAGGAAACGGCCGAGCTCGACCGCGACCTCCGAAACCTGGTGAAAATGTGGGACGACGGAATGACCCGGATGACCACAGCCAACGGCCGCGACAAACTGATCGGCGAGATCAGCAAGACCTCCTCCCTGCTCCGCGACCTCCTCAACGAATCATTCGACAACGTCACTGTCGACGACAAAAAGATCTTCGAAGAAGTAAAAAGCTACATCCACAACATCGCTCCTGAAAAGGACAAGATTGTGAAGTTGTACACCGGAAAGGCGAAGATCTTCGAACACTATGGCATCGAAAAGCAGATCAAGTCGGCTTTCGGCCAAACAGTAAGCCTGAGAGGCGGCGGTTATCTCATCATCGAGCATACCGAAGCCCTTCACGTTGTCGACGTCAACAGCGGAAACAAGTCTACCCGCGAAGAGAGCCAGGAAACAACCGCACTATCAGTCAATCTCGAAGCAGCGAAAGAGATCGCCCGCCAGCTCCGTCTGCGCGATATGGGTGGTATCATCGTCGTTGACTTCATTGACATGCGAAGCCAGGACAGCCGCAAGCTCATCTACAAGACCATGAAAGATGAGATGGGCAACAACGATCGTGCGAAGCACACTGTTCTCCCGTTGTCGAAGTTTGGCCTGATGCAGATCACCCGCGAGCGCGTTCGCCCGCAGATGAACATCATCACCAAAGAAGTTTGCCCTACCTGCAATGGAACCGGCAGCATCACCGCAAGTATTCTTATTACCGACCAGATCGAGCAACACATCGAGCATCTTTTCGTGAAGCAAAATGAAACGGAGCTCGTGCTTGCATTACATCCGTTCTTATACGCTTACTATACGAAGGGCATCATCTCGAAAAGAGTGAAGATGTTCTTCAAGTATAAGAGATGGGTGAAGATTGTAAAGGACAGCTCTCTCGGAATTACCGAGTTTCATTTCCTGAACAAAGACGGTGAAGAGATCGATGTGGCTTCTAAAGAAAAGATCACACCAGAAAGTCTCGCCGACATTAAAGCATCGATCGCCGAAGGTAAGCCCGCGAAACATGAGCATAAACATCATGAAGGAAGCGGCTCCGAAGAAGAGGAAGAGGAAGATGTTGACGTAGAAGAAACACCTCGCGAAAAAAGGCCGCATCATCACAACCAGAATCGCCGGAGAGATCATAATCGCCAGAGGCCCCAACAAAAGCCCCAGGGTGATCAAAAACAGGATGGTGAACAAAAAGATGGCGAGAACAAAGACCAAAAGCCGCGTGAGAACAGACACCACCGCGACAATCGTCATCAGAACCAACGCCATCAGCCAAGGAGAAATCAACAGCAGAATAACCAACAGCAAAACAACGAACAGCAGAATAATAATGAACAGCAGAAGTTACCTGAAGTTCAAAATGAACCTGTAAAACCGATCGTGAATCCGGAGCCACCTCCGCAACCGCCGCCAATTCCTCCTTCAGAGAATTAATACTTAAAGGTCGGTTTTAAACCCGGCCTTTTTTATTTTAATATCTCCTTATGAGGTGTCTCTGGCTTTTGGTCGCACTAGGCGGCATTTTTTCATCATTCAATTCTTACGCGCAGGATGCATGTGTAAAGGCGCGCAAACTTCTCGATAAGATCAACAGCATTCACGTTGCGCCCCGCAATGTAAACGACACCCTCTCAACAGAAATTTTTTCGGAGTTCTTTCGCATACTCGATGGTGATGGCATGCTCTTCATCTCCAAAGACACCGGCACCCTTGTACGTTATCGAACCAGGCTCGACGATGCTAATGACGCCGCGTGCATTTTTCTCTCTGCATCAAAAGCATTGTACAAAAAGAAATTGGAGTGGTACAAAAGCTTCACCGACTCCGTGTTGGCGAAACCACTCGACCTCACGAAAAATGAATTGGGGCCGCCTGTTCTCCACGGCTCGTACCAAATCACCAGGAGCACGAATGAATTAAAAGCAAAGATCATCCACGAACTGAAGGTAAAAGTGCTTCTCGGCATCTATCGCCATGCAGCAGCCGACTCAACTATTCTTACTAACGCAAGCGCCTTCACTAAAACAGAGGCGATAGTTCGACAGCGCGTGAAGAAAAATGATGGTCTCGAGATCGAAAAGTTTTTGAAAGATGACAAAGCACTCGGCAAAGAAGTAGACGACAGTTATCTGAAAGCGATCCCTGCAGTGTTCGATCCTCACTCCACATTCTTCACCAAAGAAGAAATGGATGAGT
This sequence comes from Bacteroidota bacterium, assembly GCA_037200305.1. Classification (GTDB taxonomy): domain Bacteria; phylum Bacteroidota; class Bacteroidia; order Cytophagales; family Cyclobacteriaceae; genus ELB16-189. The sequence goes on along the minus strand of JBBCGZ010000018.1, from coordinate 117,839 downwards.
TCTCTCAAAGTCTGAATCCATCGGCATTGTCTTTCGGAATAAAGCTCAGCGAATCGGCCATGGGCGAAGTCTCTGTTTCACAAGTTGTTCCCGGTAGTCCAGCGTGGAATTCAAACCAGGTAAACAAAGGCGACGTATTGATAGGACTTCGTTGGAAGCCATCCAATGAGTATGTGGATCTTTCGGACCTCGACATCGAGTCGATCTCCGATGTGATCGAGAAACAAGGAGAAACACAGGCAGAGATCACGATAAGAAAATCAACAGGTGAGACACGAAACGTGAAGCTGGCGAAGGCGAAGATCGAGAACGAAGAAAACATAGTTTCGGGATTCGTGTTGAAAGGCAAGAGTTCCAAACGATCTATCGGTTATATAAGTCTGCCGGGTTTCTTTACAGACGTAGACAAAGAGATGTCGGGATGTGCCGCTGCTGTTACGAAAGAGATCATCAAGTTGAAAGGTGAATCGATAGAGGGATTGATCCTCGACCTTCGATTCAACGGCGGTGGTTCACTCTACGAAGCCGTTGAATTGGCTGGACTGTTTATCGACGTTGGTCCGGTTGGTGTTGTTGAGATGCGTGGGCAGGCACCGAAACTCTGAAAGATATTAACAGGGGAATGGTGTACGATGGTCCGCTTGTTATCATGGTGAATGGTGCAAGCGCGTCGGCTTCCGAAGTTGTTTCTGCAGCGCTGCAAGATTATGATCGTGCAATCATTGCCGGCAGCGTCACTTATGGAAAAGCTACCGGTCAGACTGTTGTACCTCTGAATGACCAGGCTCCAGACGACGGATTTTTGAAAGTGACGGAACTGAGGATCTTTCGCATCGATGGTACGAGTCACCAGGGATCGGGCGTGAGTCCGGATTTTCCGATACGCGATCTTTCTTCCCTGATCTATGCTCGTGAAGAAAATAGTCCACATGCGCTGCAACCACGGACAACGAAAAAGAAAACGTATTACGCGAAGTGGCCGAAGTCTTTCGGCGATGATGTTGTGAAACAATGGCTCAACACAGAGGCGAAAATGCCGAGCTTCGATAACGTTACAACACTTGGGACGATCTTCAGGCAAAATATTCCATTGGAGCAAAGGTCTTTCGTTGCATTCATGAAGGAACTTGAGCAGATGTCGCGCCGTGTGGCGAAGGGTGTTGGCGATGGCGGGATATACACAGTTTCAAACAATCGCTACGACGCCATTGTTCTTAAAGGCGATACCTATCACGCGGAGATGAATAAAGAAATTCTCTCGCAGGTGAGCTCCAGCATTTACATACAGGAAGCGTATCGTTTGCTCGACAATCTTATCACCGGAAAAAAATAGTATGAGGATTTTTACTCTAATGTTCTTTTTGTTGATCCCGGTGGGTTCGTTTGCACAGTCGGAAGCTGTTGCTTACCTCGATGTGATCGGCGAACAGTTTCAAAAGATAAACCATGAGATGATGTCGTACACTTCGGCGGTTAATCACGGCAAGAGTGCGCGTAAGATCGAGAGGAGACGGACCGACCTCATCGAACAGGTGAAGGAATCGGAAACTACTGTTCGAAAGATGAAACCTTTCAATGGCGTGAGCACCTTGCGCGATTCGATGGCTGCTTATTTCAAAATGTCGGGAATATTGTTGAACCGGGATTACAGTAAGATCGTGGATATGGAAGAGATCGCGGAACAATCATACGATGCGATGGAAGCGTATCTCCTTGCGAAAGAGAGAGCCGAAGCGAAGCTCGACACCGCTTCCGATCACGCACAGGTTCAATATGAAGCTTTCGCTGATGCCAATAAGATCAAATTGATCAAAAGCGAAACGGAACTCAGCAAGAAAATAGCAAAGACGGATAAGATCTCGCAGTACGTGAACAAAGCGTACCTGTTGTTCTTTAAAAGTTACAAGAACGAAGCGTACATGATGGATGCAGTGAACAGAAACGATCTTACGGCAATCGAACAGACACGCAATGCCCTTTCAACAAGTGCTGCCGAAGATCTTCAAAAGACCGGCACTGTCGGCGCATTCAACGGCGATGCAACTCTTAAAGCCGCACTGCAACAAGTGCTTGCGTTTTATAAAACTGAAGCCAACGACAAGATCAAAATTCACAGTGAGTTCCTCATCGCGAAAGACAATTTCGATAAGTTGAAAAAGAATATAGACGCTACACCCGCTTCGCAAAGAACCAAAGATTTAGTCGACGCTTACAACAAATCGACGGATGAATTCAACAAAAAAATAAACGCGGTTAACGCAATGCACCAGGACCTGAATAAAAAACGGAAAGGTGCGCTCGATACGTGGAATGAAGCGTATGAAAAGTTTCTCGACAAGCATACGCCCAAATACAAGTGACATCTTGTCAGTATAGAGGACTATAAAGGATTTTGGAACAATCATTGACGAGTGCGCTTCCGAATAATCATCATAAGCCATGGCAGAAGTCGCAGAAAAGGGTACCATCTCCATCCATACCGAGAACATCTTCCCGATCATCAAGAAATTCCTGTATTCGGATCACGAAATTTTTCTTCGTGAGCTCGTTTCGAATGCAGTAGATGCGACCCAGAAATTAAAGAAGCTCGCTTCGTTGGGTGAGTTCAATGGCGAGCTCGGCCAACTTCAGATCGAAATTAAGTTCGACAAAGAAGCGAAGACCATCACCGTTAGCGATCGTGGCCTTGGCATGACCGGCGAGGAGATCAAGAAATATATCAACCAGATCGCATTCTCGGGTGCAACTGAGTTTGTTGAGAAGTTCAAAGACAAAGGCGACGTAAAAGATATCATCGGAAAGTTTGGTCTCGGTTTCTACTCGGCTTTCATGGTGGCCGATAAAGTTGAGATCATTTCGAGATCATATAAGGCCGAAGAGAACGATGCTGTTCGTTGGGATTGCGATGGTTCGACAGAATTCGAGCTCACTCCTGCAACGCGTGCCGATCGCGGCACCGATGTTATCCTTCACATCAATGCTGACTCCGAAGAATTTTTGGATGAATTCCGATTGAAAGGAATCCTGGAAAAGTATTGCAAGTTCTTACCAGTCGAAATCAAGTTTGGAGAAAATGTAATCAACAATCCCACTCCTCTTTGGACGAAATCACCGAGCGACCTTACAGACGAAGACTATAAAAATTTTTACAAAGAACTATATCCGTTTGCAGAGGAGCCGCTCTTCTGGATCCATTTAAATGTCGATTATCCATTTAACCTCACTGGTATTCTTTACTTCCCGAAAGTGAAGAACGATTTCGAGGTTAATAAGAATAAAATTCAACTCTACTCACGCCAGGTGTTCATCACCGATGAAGTGAAAGACGTTGTTCCCGATTTCCTGATGTTGCTTCATGGTGTGCTGGATTCGCCCGACATTCCGCTCAACGTATCGAGAAGTTATTTGCAAAGCGACTCGAATGTCAAGAAGATCAGTCAGCACATTTCGAAGAAGGTTGCCGATAAGCTGCAGGAGATGTTCCGCAAAGACAGGCCTGATTTCGAAAAGAAGTGGGACGACATTGCAATTTTCGTCAAGTACGGCATGATCAGCGATGATAAATTCTATGAGCGTGCCAAAGAGTATGCGTTGCTGAAGAACACGCAAGCCAAATACTTCACACTCGAAGAATATAAAAATCATGTAAAAGATCTGCAGACAGACAAAGAGGGCAACACGGTTTACATTTACACGACCGACCAGGGCAAACAGCATTCATTTATCGAGTCGGCGAACACGAAGTCGTACGATGTACTTGTATTTGATGGTGCAATAGATCCTCATTTTGTAAATGCATTGGAGCCGAAGCTTGATAAGGTTCAGTTCAAACGTGTCGACAGTGAAACGATCGACAAGCTGGTTCCGAACGATGAGTCGGTCGCGAGTGTACTTTCGAAGGATGAAGAAGAAAAGTTGAAGACCATTTTCGAGAAAGCGATCAACAATAAGGCGATGATGCTTTCTATGGCATCATTACCACCCGACCAGATGCCGGTAGTGATAACCATGAGTGAGTGGATGCGCAGAATGAAAGATATGGCGAAGATGGGCGGCGGTGGAATGGGCTTTATGGGTAACATGCCCGATAGCTATAGTGTTAGCATCAACGGAAATCACGCGGTTGTCCAAAAGATCCTGAAGGCAGAAGGCGAAGAGAAGCAAGTGACGTTAGCGAAGCAGGCGTATGATCTTGCATTGCTGTCGCAAAATATGCTGACCGGCGCAGACCTGACGAACTTTATAAAAAGGAGTGTTGATTTGGTGAGTTAACGTTAATTCACGTTTAGCTCACGCCACTGATTTTTCCCGACAACAAGAAACCATTCTTGGTCATTCTCCATCTTTTTACAGGCTGGTGAAAGTTGATCCAGCCCGGGGTGGTTTCGTATTCTTTCACGAGTTCGAAGCCGAGTCCTTCCAAAGTTTTATTGGGAGCAGGAAGTTGTGCATTGGGCTCACAGAAGAGCTCGTTGAGCTTGAAGTTTCGAAAATAATACGGAAGTGAAAGTCGCAAGAGTGATGTGCCAATCCCTTTGTGACGACGATCGGCACTCCAGAGGTGGAGATGCATGTATGCTTCCTGGCCGTAGACGATCTTGTTGATGTTGGAGTGACCGATCGGTTTGTTCTCGAACATCCAGATCACGTAGAAGAATTCTTTTTCTTCCATACGCTTAGCGATGTCTGTCTGCATCATCGTGATCCAGTTGTCGAGCGTGGGAAGTTTTGCGGGATCGACGCCCATTGTTTTCAGAAAATCGGGCGTTGCGTCAAGGAAATAGCGGGCGATGAGTTCGCAATCTTTGTGTTTCATTTCCCGGACAGCTATCATGACAATTCGCGGTTATCCAAATATAACCCACAAGTGGTAGTTGTCGAAGTATTAGGGGTATGGATTAAAAAATAATAATTGTGTTATTCGATAAATTTGGCAGATGTTACCCCGTGTTTTTCTCATCGTAGCATGTTTTTCGGTGATATGCTCAACGTCTCTCGCCCAGGAGATAGAAGGCAAGACCGTTTATAAACCAGCAAAGGCTTACCGGCCTATTGATTTAATCAGCACGTTAGAGCGAAGAGCATACGAAGCCGAGAATAAAGCAAATACCGTGAGGCTACGGGAACGCTACGAGATCATTCATCAGCAGCTTATGAATATGGCTGAGAAGGGTTTGTTTCTTAAAGACGTGGAGATGGAGGCGTTGCTGAATTCTGTGATGCAAAAGATCATCGCCGCGAATAAATTGTCGCGCAAGCCCGAGCAGTTCTTGATCATCCGACAAGCCGATGTAAATGCTTTCTGTTTTGGTGAAGGAACATTCGGTATCACAACCGGCTTGCTGGCACGAATTACAAATGAGTCGACATTAGCGCAGGTGCTCGGTCATGAAATTGCGCACTACGAATTGAATCATACAAAAAAAACTGCGACGGCCGACAAGGAGAATAAGACGGGTAAGAAGATCAGGAGGGGCGTAAAGGAAATCCAATACGACGACAAGCACGTAACGCAAGGCGATCTCGATTCATTGAAGAAATGGGTTTACACCCGATTTCATTTTACCAGGGAACTGGAATCTGAAGCCGACTCGCTCGGGCTGATTTTGGCAACCAACGCCGGCTACGATCAAAAGGCAGCGCTTACCTTGATATCCATACTTGATTCGGCGAGAACATCGAAGTTTCCACTGGGAAGCCTGATCCACGATACATTCAACTCAGTGAAGGTTCCCTTCCAGGACGATTGGCTCGCAAAAAGATTATCGCTCTTCGATAAAGCACCAGGCGACACATTCTTTTCCAACGATTCATTAGAGACGCATCCCGGTCTCCCGTTGCGTCGACAGGCGTTGAACCAGTCGATCGGGACGAGGGATCTTATGTTGCCCGAGAGTTCCACAAGCTTTTTCCCGGACGCCGATCTCGAAAATATCCAAAGTGCCATTCATCAGAAAAAGCACGATCATGCACTTATGCTTGCAATCACCATGTTGCCGCACCAGCCGGAACACAGTGCTTACCTCAAGTCAGTTATTACAAGCATACTTGCAGATGTTTACCAGGCGAGGGGTACGCCGCTGTTCGGTTCTTATGTATCTGCATACACCGCGGGTTACGGTAAAGAATTGAAACAGGTGAATGCCTTTCTCAACAACATCCATAAGCCGGAGTTAGGTGAACTCGCGTTCGATTTCATGAATCGGAAGGGAAATTTCGATCCCGCTGTCGAAGTTCACTATTATCAACTATGGCGCATTTGCAACCTTACCGGCCGCGATGAAGTGAAGGACAAAGTGAAAAAAGTCTACCGCGAAAAGTTTGGGAAGGGCGAATATTACGGCGATATGGACAATCCCATCCAGATTGGCTTACCAAAGAGTCCTAAGACAACTCGTGGTTACAACTAGCATAGAAGGCCTTGTTTATACTATTTTTGTAGTCGATTTCGTTAGATACGACGATGAAAAAGACTGCACTTACATTCGCTCTTGTGGCTGCCACCCTAATGGCTTTTTCCCAGGAGCAGGAAAGGCAGCCCTTCGGAACTGAGGGTCAATTCACCTTCGAAACCGACAAGCCCTACAAGCTCCTGGAGCTCGACGAGCAGACCTCCGAACCAATCGTTACCAAAAAGAAAAAGCCGAGACGCAAAACCTATTATGGTATCAAGACCAAGAAGGGATTTACACGCAAGGGCTTCGGCGACAAAACGGTGATCGAAACATTCTTTTACCTGAAGAAACATGAGAAGCCAACTCCATTTGTCCGCGATATCTACTGGTATGATTTCACGCGGCGCGAGATCAGGAGAACAGGCTTCGATCCGAAGAAGGGTGTGCTCGTTCATGGTCCCTATAAGAAAATGCAGGGTGACATTTTGCTCGAAGAGGGGATCTACTTCAAAGGAACCAAACACGGTCGTTGGATGAAATACGATCGCAACGATATCCTCGACGACAAGGAAAAATATTTCAAAGGTTGGCCCAAAGAATCGCTTGTCACTTACTACGATCCTGCGGAGCGCACGAAAGTAAAGGAGATGATTCCGATTGAGTACAATGAACGTGAAGGTTACTACGTGATGTACCACGAGAACGGAACTGTGGCTGTGCAAGGCGAGTTTAAATGGAATCGCAAGGTTGGCGAGTGGCAGGAGAACTATCCTAATGGGAAGCGCAAGAAGCTTATCTCATATCCGTCCGATCCTTTTGATAAGGGAGAGCGTCCGTTTGTGAAGAAGGAGTGGGATTTGAAGGGGCGCGAAATATATTGGAACAATCGGTAGGAGCTAGTAAAAGGCGTCTTCGAAATGAGTGATTTCATTTCGAAGAATAGCGATGATATCATATCTCACATTCCCCTCCCAATTGATCTTATAGGTATAGTTCTCAGCAGCATATAAAATATTCTGCTCCTTCTCCCGATCCACAAACTCTTCCGGGAAACCAAAGTCATTCCCACTCCTGGTTTTAACCTCAACAAAAACTAACCAGTTGTCTTTCTTAACAATAAGGTCGATCTCGGCACGACCGTATCTATAGTTTCTGAACACTATCTCATAACCTTTGGCAATAAGAAATTCCGCCGCCGCGCTCTCTCCTTCATTACCCGTTTGCATTTTACTTGTCATGACGCCTACATTTGAGCCTAAATTACCGGGCAGAGAAGCGTGATGGTCAAATCGATCGAACAGTTTACCAGACAATTATCCGAAGCTTTACGTCTTGGCCAGGCTGTAGACCTGGTGAGACCTGGCAGCGATATTCGTAACATACTCATCGCCGGCATGGGCGCATCTGGTATCGGCGCCAACCTGGTGGAATCCCTTACATTCGCGCGAGTTCCCATTCCCATCACCGTTTCCAAAGGCTACAACATCCCCCAGTTCGTTAGCCCGCACACACTCTTCATCGCATGTTCTTACACCGGCGATACCGAGGAAACTCTCGCTGCCGTTCACAAAGCGATGCTCAAACGCGCACACATCATCTGCATCACTTCAGGTGGAAAGCTCCTCGAGCTCGCTAAAGAATACAACCTGTTCTACATGCAGGTACCGGGAACATCGAAGTCACCACGTGCGATGGTCGGCTTCATGCTGATCTCGTTACTATATGCGCTTTATCATACCAATCTTATCGGCGCCGCCTTTATTAAAGAAACCGAAAATGCCGTCGAGTCTCTCGATAGAAGCGAGAAAGCAATACAGACAGAGGCAGAGATCATCGCGAAAAAACTGAAAGGCAAGCTGCCGGTCATCTATTGCGATGGACGACTCTATGCGATGGGACTCAGGTTTCAGAATCAACTGAATGAGAACGCGAAACAACTCGCTCACGTGAATACATTCCCGGAGATGAATCACAACGAGCTAGAAGGCTGGCGTTACCCCGAACATATTCTTCCATCGATACAGGTTGTTTATCTCTACTCAGATCACGACCACGAACGTGTTGAAAAAAGAATGGAGCTCTGTCGACCCATCTTCGAAAGGAAATCAAACCCGATTATCGACATTGTTGCCGAAGGAGCGTCGTTGCTCGAACAATATTATTACCTGATCCACCTCACTGACTGGATCTCGTATTTCCTCGCCAAAGAGAACCAAGCCGACCCCGATGCTGTTGAGTCCATAGATTTCGTGAAGGACGAATTGGAAAAACAGAAATGAACAAAAACGTTTCAGTCATTGATTTAGGCCTGATTGATTATAAGGAGGCATGGGATTATCAAACCAAGTTGTTCAATGATGTTCTAAAAGAAAAAACAGAACAGAGAATAACTGAAAACTACTTGTTGTTTTGTGAGCACCCGAATGTATACACACTTGGCAAGTCGGGGAATAAAGACAACCTGCTCCTGCCACTGGAGCAACTCGCTGACATCAACGCAACTTACTACCCGATCAATCGCGGCGGAGATATAACATACCACGGTCCGGGACAAGTCGTCGTGTATCCGATACTGGATCTCTATAATTTCTTTACAGACATCCACAAATACATGCGATTTCTCGAAGAGTCTGTAATTCAAACTCTCGCGGAATTCAATATCGCAGCCTCAAGAATAAAAGGCCTTACCGGCGTGTGGGTCGATATCGAGAACAACCCCGAAAGATCTGTGCATTCGGAGTAAAAACCAGTCGCTGGGTAACGATGCACGGACTGGCGTTGAATGTCAATACAGACCTGAATTATTTCGGTCATATTGTTGCCTGCGGTATTGCCGACAAAGACAAGACTGTAACGTCGATGCAAAAAGAATTGGGTCATGCGATCGACATCAGCAAAGTAAAATCGATCCTGAAGAATAAGATCATTTCATTATTTGAAATGCATGAAGAAAGATATCAACATACCGGAAGTTAAAGACGTAACGATTGCAATTGTTCGCGAGGATGGCGAATGGAACGTCTACCTGATTAACAATAGCGACGCCAACCTGGAAAATACACTCGTGAGCAGCACCGGCTACGGCGAGAAAGACGGTGAACATCAGAAGACTTCTACGCTAAGGCATTTCCTTGAAACCGTTCAGGCCAAAAGTTGGGCAGTAGTTGAGCACATCAACGAAGACGTGTTTCATCTCAGCAACGAATATTGGGTAAGCTATTACATCGGCAAACAGATCTATGATAAGAAGTTTGTGTTTGTACCGGAGTCTATTAAAGAAGATAATCTAACATACATCAAAGAGTTGGAGATGGAAGGGGTGTTACATTCCTAGATGTACTTGTAGCCAGAGCCCGTATTCAGTAACAACACGTTTTCACTGCTCCGAATTTCATTAAGAGCAATCATCTTCTGAAGCGCCACAAACAACGCCGCCCCTTCGGGTGCTATAAAAACACCCTCCGTTCTTCCAACTTCTCTTTGCGACGCCGCTATATCATTTTCAGAGATCGCTATCGGTCTTCCGCCCGATTCTTTCAACACGTTCAATATCATTTTTTCTGCGAAGGGATTCGGAACAGCGAGACCATTCGCCAACGTAGGTCTTCCTTTATAATTCGAAGCATCCGCCTGCGAACCCTTCCAGGTCTCGACAATCGGCTGACAATTCTCTGCCTGCACCGCTATCATTCGCGGCCGGCGAGCAGGGATCCAACCCATCTCGATCATTTCATCGAACGCTTTCCACATACCAATCAGTCCAGTGCCTCCACCAGTGGGATAAAGAATAACATCAGGCAAAGTCCAGTTGAGTTGCTCGGCGATCTCGTAACCCATCGTCTTCTTGCCCTCAAGGCGATACGGTTCTTTCATGGTCGACATGTCGAAGTATTCTCCGTCGACATTTATTTCACGAACTTTCTTGGCGCAATCGCTGATCAGTCCATCAACCAACACCAGTTCTGCACCGAATATTCCTACTTCATGCATGAAGGCAGCCGGCGTGTGACGAGGCATTACGACAACAGCTTCCATTCCGGCCTTCGCACAATAGGCTGCCATCGCACCACCAGCGTTTCCTGCCGTCGGCACGATGCATTTCCGGATGCCCAGCTCTTTTGCTTTCGAGATGGCCATACTCATTCCGCGGGCCTTGAATGAGCCGGTGGGATTGAGTGACTCATCCTTCATCAACACACTAACAACCCCAAGCTTATCGGCTGTCGACTTCAGATCCAATATCGGCGTGAAGCCTTCGCCCAGGGATACAATGTTGCGCTTATCGAATACAGGAAGCATTGACAGGTATCGCCACATCGAACGTTCCGATTTATCGATACTGGTTTTGTTAAGGCCTCCTGTAGAATAGACTGCAAGCAGGGGAGCTTTAACACAGACCTTACAAAACGTGTTGATCTGCTCAACTGGATATAACTCGCCGCAATTACTGCACTTCAGGTACTCACAATGGGAGATTATTTCATTTTCAATGATCATACAGCAAACCTACGATAGCCGATTGTTAACAGGTTATTCCTGCAACCATAGTATTTCCTTATTGGTCATAACTTGAAGTTATGACGACTTTAGATTTGTATGAGCGGTTTTATTTGAGGTTGAAGTGGGTTCGGGCGAAACGAATGAAGGCATTGCTTAGTCCGTTTCTTTCGTCGCCGTGACGCTGGATAAAATAGAATTGGCGGGTGATCGTGAGTCCTTCTATGAACAATCTCGCTAAAGATCCGGCTTCTATCTCTTTAGCGACAGATTTCATCGGCAGAAATCCGATGCAGTCATCAACGAGAATGAAATTCTTCAGCGCCTCCGTTCCGCCCAATCGAACACTCACCTGGAGATCGGAGAGTTTCAAACGATGAGTGCTCAACGCATACTTCAGCGCTGCTAACGTACCGGAGCCGCGCTCGCGAAGGGCAACAGGCAGCGTCTTCAGGTCATTCACATGATAAGTAAGTCGTTTGGTGAGCGGACTCTTTGAAGAACAAACCGGAACAACTTCGTCGGTGAGAAAATGTTGACTCTTCACTTGCGACAGTTTATGTTTCCCTTCCATGATACCAAGGTCGATATCGTGTTCCAGGAGGGCGTTTAGGACGCTTTCCGAATTTCGATTGAACAAACTAATTGAGACGTTTGGGTGTTTAAGATGAAAACCCGACAGAACGGGCGGAATGATGTACAAAGCAACTGTTGTACTCGCCCCGAGTTTCAGTTCGCCCTTGGCCATGTACTCGTTGCCGTGTGTGCTCACGTCGTATTGAAGTTGTTTCTCGATCTCTTTGGCCTTCATCAAAGCTCCGTACAACATCTCACCGACAGGCGTCAATGCAATTGTATTTCCCCGTCTTTCGAAGAGGCTGGATTTATATTCATGCTCGAGTTGCTTAACGTTTTTGCTGATCGCAGGCTGACTGATGTACAGCGACTGGCTGGCTTTGGTGAAACTTTTTAGCCTGGCGACTTCGAAAAAAACTTCGTGTTTAAAAGAAAGCATATTTTTGAATATAAAAATGATCCCAGAGTTACGCGACATTCTTTTTTTGGACATCGAGACCGTTGGTGTTGCCGAAACCTTTACGGAATTGAATGAGCGTTTCAAGACCCTGTGGGCACGCAAGACTGCGTTCTTCCGGCGAGAGGAAGCTCAGACCGCCGATGAGTTGTTCACCCAGCGCGCAGGCATCTATGCGGAATTCGGGAAGGTGGTCGTGATCGCCATTGGCCGATATTTTGATGTCGAAAACGGAGAATTAGGTTTCAAAACGAAGTATTTTGCAGGAGAAAGCGAAAAGGAACTCCTGACGACCTTCAGGATGATGTTGGAAAAGCAAGACCCGGTGAATACCAGGCTCTGCGCTCACAACGGAAAAGAGTTCGATTTTCCGTACTTGTGCCGGCGAATGTTGATCAACGACATGCTGCCGCCTGCCCTGCTCAATCAAACCGGACGCAAACCATGGGATGTCACCCATCTCGATACCATGGATATGTGGAAGTTTGGCGACTTCAAGAATTACACTTCGCTCGACCTGCTGGCAGCGCTGTTCAACATCGAAACCAGCAAGGGAATAATGGATGGAAGTATGGTGAATGAAGTCTTTTATAAAGAGAAAGATCTGAAGAAGATCGGGGAGTACTGCGTGGGTGATGTAGTAACGACAGCGCAGATTTATTTAAAGTTGAAAGGTATGGCTACCCTTAAGCCAGAAAATATTATACATACATAGATTGTGTTGCGCGTAGCACCGCCCCCGCGGAGCGGCAACATGGTTTTATAAAAAGCTAGCAAAGCATTTATGTCAAAAAAGAAATTAAAGAAAACGCGTGAAAAGACAGATAGAAAATCACGCAAAGAAAAAAACGTTGAGTTTAAACGCTCATCAAAAAATCAAAACACAAAAACAACAATAGTTGAAGGAACCGTTGATCATGTGAATCCAAGATTTGGATACATCATCACGGGAATTGAAAACCAGAAAGACATTTACGTTAAGACCAACGACCTCCACACCGCCATGCATGGCGATCGTGTTGAAGTCGAAGTGTTTAAACGTGGCGGTGAAAATCCGGAAGGTCGTGTAAAGAATATTCTGAAGCACGCCCGGACTCGCTTCGTTGGTCGCCTCGAGGTCACGAAGAATTATGCGTTCGTGGTTCCCGACTTCAAAAAAATACACCAGGATTTCTTCGTATACGCCGAGAACGTCAACGGCGCTCAAACCAACGACAAGGTTGTGATCGAAGTGACCAAGTGGAGCGACGGTGGTGACAAAAATCCCGAAGCGAAAGTTGTCGAGATCCTTGGAAAGACCGGTGAGAATGATGCCGAGATCCATTCGATCATGGCGGAGTTCGAACTACCATTCCGTTTTCCCGAAAATGTTCTTCACGAATCGGAACAGATCAAAGAAGGATTCACTCCCGACGAGATCGGACGACGTCGCGACTTCCGCGATGTCCTCACATTTACGATCGACCCGGAAGATGCTAAAGACTTCGACGACGCGCTGTCGTTCAAAGTCCTTCCGAATGGAAATTATGAAGTGGGTGTTCACATTGCAGACGTAACACATTACGTTCGCCCCGGAACCGTACTCGACGATGATGCGTTCGATCGTGCAACGTCTGTTTACCTGGTCGATCGTACCGTACCAATGTTGCCCGAAAGGCTCTCGAACGGATTGTGCTCGTTGCGACCCCACGAAGACAAGTTCACATTTGCCGCAGTGTTCGAGATGAACATCAAAGGCAGGGTGATCAATGAATGGTATGGCCGCACCGTTATTCATTCCGACCACCGATTCTCTTATGAAGGCGCACAAGAAGTAATTGAATCAGGCAAAGGTCAATTTGCCGAAGAACTTCGGACCCTGAATACCATTGCGCTGGCGTTAAGAAAAGAACGATTCGGAAAAGGCGCTGTTAATTTCGAGACCACCGAAGTGAAGTTTGTGCTCGACAGCAAAGGCAAGCCATTGTCTGTGATCCAGAAGATCCGTAAAGACGCTCACAAGTTGATCGAAGAATTCATGTTGCTGGCCAACAAGGGTGTTGCTACGTTCGTGTACAACATGAGGAAAGGCGGCGACAAGAATACATTTGTATACCGAACTCACGATTACCCGGATCCCGATCGCGTTGAAGACTTTGCGAAGTTCGCACGTCAGTTTGGTCACAATCTCCAGGTCGACGAGAAAACGATCTCGCGATCATTGAACTCGCTGATGGATGAGATCGAGGGCAAACCTGAACAGAATGTTCTTCAGCAACTCGCCGTTCGCTCCATGGCGAAAGCCAAGTACACCACCGATACGAAGGGTCACTTTGGTCTTGCATTCCAGCATTACACTCACTTCACCTCGCCGATCCGTCGCTATCCCGATATGATGGTGCACCGAATGCTTCAACATTATCTTGATGGCGGAAAGCCTTACAGCAAAACTGAGTTTGAACAGAAGTGCGTGCATTCTTCGGAGCGCGAAAAACGAGCGGCCGACGCCGAACGTGCTTCAATAAAATATAAGCAGGTAGAATTTATGAGCATGGCCGAGAACAAGCTCTACGATGGTATCATTACAGGAGTCACCGATTTCGGCATCTTTATCGAGATCATCGACACGAAATGCGAAGGCATGGTGCGCCTCGCGGACATGAAAGACGACTACTACGAATTCGACGAAAAGAATTATCGTGTGATTGGTCGCCGTCGAAAGAAAGTATATCGCCTTGGCGATAAAGTGCAGGTGTGGGTGAAGAAGACAGACGTCGACAGGCGAATGATCGATCTTTCATTTGAGAATCCTAAAGGAGACAGGTTCGATATGGAAGACGAAGAGTTTTTTAGTCCGAAGAAGAATTGGAAAAAATGATTGAACGGATCGAAAAGGAGATCAAGAACCTTCCATTAGGATCTAGTCCAAAGTCACTCTACGACCCTATTCGTTACATTATGAACCTTGGTGGCAAGCGGCTTCGTCCACTGCTTGTCATTCATGCCTACAATCTGTATCGCGACGACACCGAGAACATTTTGAAGTACGCGATTGCAGTCGAAGCCTTTCACAACTTTACGCTGATGCACGACGATATCATGGACAAGGCGCCGATTCGTCGCGGGAAGCCAACAGTGCACGAGAAGTTCAACGCCAACACGGCCATTCTTTCCGGCGATGTGATGCTGGTGAAAGTCTACGACATGTTTTTGTCGCTACCGGACGACAAGCTTCACGAGGTCATCAGACTATTTAATAAGACCGCTTCGGAAGTTTGTGAAGGTCAGCAGATGGATATGGACTTCGAGACGATGAATAAAGTTTCGGAGAAGCAATATCTGGAAATGATCCGGCTGAAGACCGCTGTTCTTCTCGCTTCAGCCTGGAGCTCGGAGCAATATTAGCCGGCGCCTCCGCTGCCGATCGCGAAGCATTATATGATTTCGGTGTGAATATTGGAATCGGTTTTCAGCTAATGGATGACCTCCTCGACGTGTATGCCGATCAGAAAAAATTTGGAAAAGCTGTTGGTGGGGATATCGTTTCGAACAAGAAGACCTATTTGTTGATAAAAGCATTGGAGCGTAAAAGATCAGAGCTCAACAAATGGCTCTCCGCAAAGAAGTTCGACAAGAAAAAGAAAGTTGCTGCCGTTACAAAGATCTATGACTCTCTAGGGATCCAGGAGCTCACGCAAAAGAAAGCAGGTAAGTATTTTGATGAAGGCTATCGTTGCCTGAATCTAATCAGCAATCCGCGAAAAGAAAATCTCATCGCCTTCGCAAAATCTCTCGCAGCACGCCAAAAGTAACAACAAGGTTCGTCACCTCGTCACCTCGTCACATCCTCCTATAAAATTTCAGGTACGCCGGCTTCCCCGGATTAGTCTCACTCAACGTATAATACCCACTCCCGTCCAACTTCCACGTCAACGACTCTCCCTGCGCTTCGCGATTGTATGGTAGCTGTTCCGGCTTTCGCATCAGCACCGTTTCCAAAGATTCGTCCTTCGCACGCTTCCAGTAGTAAACGTGATCGTAATCTTTCAAATAATTTCAGTACCGTCTGGCGAAAACTGTCCCGCTACAATTTTGAAGAACGGGATCTTTGCAACCTTCTGCGCCATCATTACTTCCTTCGTTTTAAATGGCTGCGCTACTTTGTACACACCAACAGAATCTTCGCGCTTCGAAATAATATAAAGATCCTTCGTGAGCGGGTCGATTAACATTGTCTCCGTATCTCGTCTACCATCCGACATCTGTATCTTTAAGGTATCAGTAAGTTTAACTTCTCTTACAGCTTCGCCAGGCGTAGCGTCGCGAAGGCTGGGTTCTTCAAAGCGATAGATGTTCTTCGTTTCGTAGATAGCATTGTTGTCACCAATCTCACCCACATACACATACGTCTTTCCATCCACCGGCCCTGGTCCAACTAAGACTTCTTCCCAATCGCGATTTTCAACTGGCAGCTTACAAGTAAATGTCACGTGTGCAGTGGTATCGATGAGGTAAACTTCGGCAGGGTTTCCGCTATCGTTGACGACCCAGATAGAGCCATTGTTAACAACACTCGCTGCCATACCCGAAGCCTCAGGCAGTTTCGCATCAATCAGCGCTAGGTCACGCGCGCGACTAAAAGTAGACGTAGCTGTCTCGGGACTATTTGTTGAGCAGGCAGTAAAAAATAACAGGACCAGTACAAGTCGAATATTCATGTTTCAAAGATTAAAAAATTTGTGATGCATTTTCTTTACGTTTATATGAATGAATTATCAGGAATTTCTTCCACACCCGGCCCTCCGCTCAATGGTGGAATGCTATTGGTGTGTGCAGGGAAACCCACGCGATTTCTGGACCGTTTTTCCTGATGCGTGCATGGATATTCTGTACAACTTCGGTTCGTTTATAGAAACACGTAACGACGATGGAACAGAGTTGTCGCGCAACACCGCGTTTGTGATCGGTAATATGTTTACACCGATACGATCGAGATCAGTTGGGTACACCGATCTTTTCGGCATAAGGTTTCGTGCGGCGGGAATGGGCCGGCTACTGCGAGTGCCTCTTGCGGAGTTCAATGATGTAAGCTTGTCGCTGAGGGATGTTTACAAGATCGCTCCCGAAGCCGAACAACTTCAACCGCTCACGATGCAGGAACGTGTGAACTTGCTCGACCGTTGGATGCTCAAACACATGACATTTTCTTCGAAGCCTGAGACATGGGAATTCTGTCTCAACGCGATCGTATCGCGGTCGGGTAATATCAATGTTTATGATCTCTCTCGTGAAGTCGGCATCTCTCAAAAGCAAATGGAACGAAAGTTTATCGAGAAAGTCGGACCGACGCCGAAGCAATTCGCTCAACTATTGAAGTTTCGGAAGTTGAGAGAACATCTCGCCACGAGACAGGACGACAGTCTGGCGAACATCGCTACGGATTTTGATTTCACAGACCACGCACACCTTACGAAGTTTTTCAAAAAATTCGCGCTGGTTACACCATCCGATTTTTTGTCGAATTTGTACAAAGATTCTTCCGCCTCCGCTTCCAATCTTTGAGCAAAGAAAACATTATGAAACTTGAATCGCTTTCACCAAATCTTATCGCCGATAGCGTTAACGCTTCCGTAGATTTCTACACAAAAAATTTCGGCTTCACCCTCATAACTTCGGTACCCGACAAGGGAACCTACGATTGGGCGATGATCCAACGCGACGGTGTA
The DNA here is from genome assembly GCA_037200305.1 of Bacteroidota bacterium. GTDB lineage: Bacteria > Bacteroidota > Bacteroidia > Cytophagales > Cyclobacteriaceae > ELB16-189. The sequence goes on along the minus strand of JBBCGZ010000018.1, from coordinate 100,209 downwards.
ACGCTCATGTTCCAGTCGCTGAAAAGTCTGAAAGAAGACATGCCCAGTTTGAATCTTGACAGGAAAGGAAGCCTCGGAACCTTCTTTATTAAAATGAATGGCATCGAAGAGCTTTATGAATCAGCCAAAAAAGCGAAGCTCGATATTGCATTGGAGTGGCGAGTAACTTTCTACGGAATGAAAGAATTCGGAGTAAAAGATCCCGACGGTTACTACATGGTTTTCGCAGAAGACAAATAATCGGGATACGTCGAAAGACAAATCTTCTACTAATACTTTATTTTGGGCTGTGAAAAATTCTTTCATAGCCCTTTTTTTACTGCTCCCGGCCCTTTCTCATGCCCAGGTAAAGGTTACTCTGTATTATTCGAAGGCCTGGCAGCTCACGAAAAAAGATTCCGCCTGGTACGTCCGTACCGCTGCCTACGACACTAATAACTATTATTTCGACGGACCGGTCGAGGACCGGTATGCCCGGGGGTATCTCAGTGGCGAACTACAGATGAAAGGGAATTATGTTGCAGGCATTAAAGAAGGCGAGTTTAGCTTCTACCACGAGAATGGTCATCTCGAAAGCGTAGGCAAATTTGAAAGCAATGCACGAAGCGGTTTGTGGAAATACTTTTATCGTAATAACAAACCACGAGCACAACTCGAGTATACACCAGTGTTTGGCGACGAACCGAACATTCTGTTCCTGAACGACTCGACAGGCAAACAGATCCTTCACAATGGCACCGGCAATTGGTTCGAGATCGTACCGCTTATAAGTGGAGGACAACTTACGATACACGGTCAATACAAAGACAACCAGAAGACCGGCAAGTGGACACTTCGTGAACCGAAAAGTAAAACGGTGATCGTTGAGAACTTCAACAAGGGACGTTTTTTAAATGGATATGTGAAGGTCGGCAACCAGGGTACCGACATCTTTGAACCGCAAGAATATTCACACCCCGTACCTGATAAGCTCAAGTATACCGAAGAGTTCCACGCCGCAAAAGGTGCTGACTTCAACACGTACCCTCAATTGAAGTTTATGCTTCGCAATGAGGAACCCGTTGTGAACTACATCTGGGACGAAGGCGATCCGGTGTTTACGAAACCTGAAGTCTCTGCAACGCCACCAGGCGGCCTGACAAGATGTATGTTACTCTCGATAAGATGATGCAATATCCCGAAGAGGCGAAAGTGATGGGCATACAGGGAAAAGTTTATGTTGAATTTATCGTTGATCGTGGCGGATATCTTCGCCGGTTTAAAGTAGTGAAGGGTATTGGCGGCGGATGCGACGAAGAAGCAATAAGGATCTTGCTGGAATATGCGGATAAGCATCCCTGGGCTCCGGCAACCATAGGTGGTCAAAAAGTAAAACAACTTCTCTTACTGAGTCTCTTTTTTCAATTACAGGAATGAGGTTCGTTTACGTCTTTCTTTTCCTGGCCACAGCTGTTGTTGCGACAGCGCAGGTGAGAATGAACCTTAACTACGATAAGAACTGGCAACTCACCACGCCCGACTCTGCATTTTTTATTAGAGTCTGCATTTATGATACAACGGGGGCATTCTTCGCAGGACCTGTTGCCGATTTGTATCTCAGCGGTAACCCACAAATGAAAGGAGCATACGTTGGGCGAATGAAGCAAGGCGAGTTTACTTCTTATTATAAAAACGGCAATCTGGAATCCTTCGGTGAGTTTGAAAACGACGTTCGTGTTGGCCCCTGGAAATATTATTATGAGAATGGCAACGAGAAGCTCTCCCTGATATTCTCGCCCGATAGTGAAGAACCGAAAGTGATCTTCCTTAAAGATGAGGATGGAGCGCTGATGATCAGGAACGGGTTTGGTAAATGGAAGGAGGAGTTGATGGTTGAGGGCGAAAAGATTGTCGTTACCGGTCAGTACAAAAATTCTAAAAGAGACGGCACGTGGAGATTCTACAACTCGAAATCGAACAAGAGTTATGTTGAAGTATTCGAAGACGGAAATACATTACCGGGTACATGAATATTGGTCCAGGAAAGATCAATGGCACGTTCAAACCCACGCCACAGTTCAGGTTGCCGGCGAAATTCGCTATCACCGAATCATTCGTAGCCAGGCCGGGTGTCGATTTCACCGTATACCCGAAGCTCAAAGAAATGATGTCTAGAAACATGGTGATCTTTCGACGTCCATCCTATAAGATCTACACCACCATCGACACCACGAGTGGATCTACGCTTGTTGAAAGATTTGCGACGCCACTGGAAGAAAGAGGCAATGGATGGGATGGATTCTATTCCTACGTGAAGAATGCAATAAAGTATCCTGTTGATGCGAAAGAAGATCGGGTTGAAGGGGTCGTTCTTCTTGCCTACCTGGTCAACGAAGACGGGAGCTTTTCAGATTTTACCGTGCTGAAAAGTGTCGGTAGTGGCTGCGATGAAGAAGCCATCCGCATCATGCGGGAATACACACTAGGATTCAAGTGGAATCCTGCAATGAAAGACCGAAAGCCGATCCCGCAACGATTTGAATTGCCTGTGAAATTCAGTCTTGGAAGCGACACCCCGAAGGTGGGAAAGAGAGCGATCGAATTTATACCGTCGTCGATACCCACGCGCATCCAGACGGAAGTTCATTCGAACGGTATATCAAGAACCACATGCGCTTTCCAAAAGAAGCGGCGAAAAGGAGAGTTTCAGGTTACGTGAAATGGGAATTCGTTGTACATAAAGACGGTCACCTTAGCGATTTCAGAATAATAACTCCCCAGGGCTTCGGCTTCGATGAAGAGGCGATGCGTGTGATGAAAGAATATTCGACAGGATACAAATGGTTTCCCGCTACTCTTGTGGGAGAACATGTTAGTGAGAAAGTGGTTATCCCTCTCGACTTTACTTACAGGCAATGATGCCTGGAGAAAAGCGCCGCTGACCCCTGAACTTCCGTCTCCCTCCTTTTGTTAAATTTGCGCCTCGTTTAGAGTATGATAGAAAAACTGGAAGAAATCAAGGGCAGGTTCGAAGAAGTCGGGCAGCTGATAGTGCAACCAGATGCCATCAGCGACATGAGGAAATTCTCCCAGCTCAACAAAGAATATAAAGACCTCGAGAAGGTGGTGCGTAAGTACGATGAATATTCGCGCGCTCTTTCTGGCATCAGGCAGGCAAAAGAGATCCTCGAAAAAGAGAAGGAAGAAGGCATGCGCGATCTGGCAAAAATGGAGATCGACGAGCTTACACCGAAACGCGACGAGCTCGAGAATGAGCTCAAGGAAATGCTGATGCCGAAAGATCCCAACGACGACCACAACTGTATGCTCGAGATCCGCGCAGGCACTGGTGGCGACGAAGCCGCAATCTTTGCAGGTGATCTCTTCCGCATGTACCAGCGCTTCTGTGAGCGAAAAGGATTTAAACTTTCGGTGATGGACGTTACCGAAGGAACAGCAGGTGGTTATAAAGAAGTTATTAGCCTTGTTGAAGGCGAAGGTGCTTTCGGAATCTTTAATATGAGTCTGGAGTACATCGCGTGCAACGCGTACCCGCTACGGAACAACAAGGTCGTGTACACACCTCTGCTGCTTCGGTGATCGTGTTGCCCGAAGCCGAAGAAGTGGACATGCCCGATATCAACCCTGCCGATCTCGAAGTTCAGACTGCTCGTTCGAGTGGTGCCGGTGGTCAGAATGTGAACAAGGTTGAAACAAAGGTGCAGATGACACATAAGCCTTCGGGCATCGTAGTGGTCTGCCAGATAGAACGTTCGCAGTCAGGCAACAGGGAACGTGCATTGCAGATGCTCCGCACAAAACTTTACGAACGCGAAGTCGAAAACAACAGGCGGAGATTGGTGCTTCAAGAAGAAGCCAGGTGAGGAGTGGTGATCGGTCCGAAAAAATTCGCACTTACAATTATCCGCAGAGCCGCGGTTACCGATCACCGGATCGGCTTCACGCAACACAACTTGCCCGCGATCATGAATGGTGACATCGATGAATTCATTCAACAATTGAAGATCGCAGAGACGGCAGAGAAAATGGCCGAAGGCTCGTAAAAAAATAAAGGAGACTATTTGTCTCCTTCTTTATCTGCTTCGTCAGCAGCCTTTATCTCTTCATCTATGATCTTGATCATAGCCTCTTTCTGCTTATCGGATATTTTGTCGTTCAGCTCGGCTTGCTTTCTCATGAAACGAAACATCGCATTCTTCTTGATCTCGTAAGCCATAAACACCGTGTACTTCTTTTCTTTCTCGTTGTAATATTTCTCTTCACCGATCTTGCGAACATCTGCGATGTCTGTGTTCATTGTTTCGCGAATGAGGCTTTGAAACTTATCGGCAACGTCGGCGGCAGCTTCGTTCGAAGTCTGACCGAGATATTGATCTGTAACTTCTTTTACAGTTGTTTGCACCTGGCTGGCGAGTTGTCCTTTCGCTTCGATGTCGGCTTTACCACGTGCGATGTTATCCTGTGAGCTTTCGCCTTTACCGGTTCCACGAAAAAATCTGTTGTTGGATTCGTATGCTCTTCCCTGGAATGGTTCTTTGACTTTTTTTCCGAGCATGGAAGATGTACATGACGCGGTGGCGATCAATAAAGTGAGAACAAGCAGTTGTTTCATCTTTTAAGGGTTGTATCTGTAGTAAATACTAAAAATTATGCCAAACCAGTTGCCATCTGAAGGCCCACTTCCAACGCAATGAATAGTTTTTAATGCCAGCTTTATCTAAAATGGCAATCAACTCTTTTTTCTTAAACGCCCTTCGTACAGATAAAGGTGCGTCGAATTTTACCATCGCCGATTTCGAAAAGAGTTTTGTAAGTAATTTAATTGAATAATAAGACAAGGGATGTCTGTGAATGTCGTTGATCACGACGCCAACACGTGCATTGAAAGACTTAAAGAGCTCGATTAGTTGTTCGTCACTAAAGTGATGAATGAATAACGTTGCCGTTATGATGTCGTATTCTCTTTTTTTGAATTCATCGGAGAAGACGTCCAGGGTTTCAAATTCGATTTCGGGATATTGTTTCCTTGCAAATTGAACTATATGTGGATTGGCGTCGATACCGAGAACTTTCAGGTTCTTGTTCTGCTTTTCAATCTTCTTTGCAAGATCTCCTCCTCCACAACCAAGGTCTGCGATAACGTAAGTGCGATCTTTTGTTACTAATTTTTTTATCCCTTCAGGTAGTAACGTTATCTCCTCCCAATAACCTATTAATTACCTCAAGCTCACGCAAAGTCTGATCGACCACTTCGCCATGGCAGTTCAAATCGTCCATGATCTCGAGTTCCGCCGATCTCGTCCGAAGCGACATCATGCGTTCACGACTGAAAGCAACATGCTTTCCATGGTAAGTCCGGGGCCAAATGCGAAGCTGAGTATTTTCTTATTGTGATCGACACCATTCAGGTTCTTACAAAGTTCTTCACAAAACAAAAACCACAGTCGCCGACGACATATTCCCATAATTTTTGAGAACACTATACGCGTGAGCATTCTGGTTATGTGAAAGCCCAAGTTCTTTCTCGATCACTTCAAGAATTCTTTTTCCACCAGGATGAATTGCAAAATAATTTGCATCAATTCCATTAAGCAATTTAGCGGTCAGCTCTTTGATGCCGCGCTGGATGATATCAGGAACATAAGAAGACAATTTCATTTCAAAGCCAAGGTCACCAACAGTCCACGCCATATCTTCCTCACCATCCATCGCGAGATCACAGCGGAACATTTCAGGTTTAAGATTCAATCCCTTCCTTGTCTTCCCTTCTACCAATACACTCGCCGAGCCATCGCCAAACAATGCATTTGCAAGCATGTTGTCTTGTGTGTTCTCGTTTTGAAAGTGCAGGCTGCAAAGCTCAGTGCAAATGATCAAAACTTTTGCATCAGGATCGTTACCACAAAAAGAGTCGGCAAGCTTCAGCGCATTGAAGGCAGCATAACATCCCATGAAGTTGATACATGTGCGCTGAACATCAGGACGAAACCCAAGTGATTTTATAAGATCAATGTCAAGCCCTGGAGCATAAAGACCAGTACAGCTAACAACAATCAGGTGTGTAATCTCTTTGGGACCAACGCTGTGAAGCGCGCGAAGCGCTGCTTCACAACTCAACTCAACAGCATGCTTCCGAAAAAACTCCAGTCTCTTTTTTGTCGACGGCATGGGATTGAAGTCGTCGGAGTTGGCATAGAATTCGTAACCGCCCGACCTGCCGTAATCGGCCAACACCGAGTAACGCGACTCGATCCCGGTTGCCCGATACAACGCACGAAGTTTCCTGGCATCTGTATCGTCGAGCTGCATTGCTTTCACCATAAAGTCTGCAATCACCGACTGACTAAACTTGTTCCGCGGTGTTGCAGTACCAATGGCTGTTATATAACTCATTCCGAATTTTAGTTAGATTACTTTATGCTGTCAACATCCACCCGGTTACATCTTCGGATACCCCTTCTCATCTTCCTGATGCCGGTGTACCTCTTTGCACTCTGCGTCAGCCCAAATGTAAGTGTCGACAGCCTTTTGTGGTCTTTTCTCATCATCCACCTATGTGCTTTACCCAGCCAGCAATGGCTTTAACAGTTATTTTGATAAAGATGAGAAAAGTATTGGCGGACTTAAGAACCCGCCGCCTGTCAAAAAAGACCTTTATTATACTTCCATCGTGTTCGACGTTGCGGCGATTGTCCTGGCCCTTATTTATGTGAGCAAAGAATTTGCCGCTATGCTGTTGATCTACGGTCTCGCATCAAAAGCATATAGTCATCCACTTGTTCGCCTTAAGAAGTACCCGATCGCTGGCTGGATTACCGTTGTGTTCTTTCAAGGCATCTTCACTTTCGTGATGAGTTATGCGGGTATTAACAAGTTTCCACTCGAAAATGTTATACAGAGCAAAGTGCTCTTCCCGGGATTACTTACGAGTCTTATGCTCTTCGGAACATACCCGATGACACAAGTTTATCAACACGAAGAAGATGCTAAGCGTGGGGATAAAACGATAAGCTTAGGTTTAGGTGTTCGAGGAACGTTTTTGTTCGCGATGTTCTTCTTCACTATTGCAACCGCCGGGTTCTTATACTTCTTCATACACACCTTTACGGCTTTTACGCGGTAGTCTTCATTGTTACCCAATCACCGGTTGTCATGTATTTTCTCTTTTGGTTTTATGCCGTCTGGAAAGATCCGACCAACGCGGATCATAAGTCCACCATGAGATTGAACTTCATTTCGAGTCTTTGTCTCAATGGTTTTTTTGCATACTTGTTTTACATACATGGCATTATATCTAGAACACCGCTCCATGAGTTTGTTCAACCAAAAACTTCGCAACTGGCTTCACGTTTCTCACGAGATTCACTGCAAAGTTCGAAGTACTCTCGCTGCCAAATAATCTTTGCACCTGCCGGCCAACCCACATGCGCTTCGCAAAGAGGTCGCGCCATTCTTTCACCATACCTAACTTGCATTTCACCCATGGTGATCTTATTGTTTAGATAATTGTGAACGGCTTCTGTCGCAATCTTAGCCGAATGTATGGCCATCGCCATCCCGTTGCCGCATAAAGGTGTGATCATCCCGGCAGCATCCCCGATCATAAGCATGCCGTCCTCCACTGGAGCCTTCGATGCAAAGGATATTTCGTTGATCACTTCCGGTTTATCGAAAAGAAAATTCCGCCTTCTCAAAAATGTTTTTCAAAAACGGATTTCTAAACAACACTTCTTCCTCCATCCTTCGAATGTTCCCGTGTTGTTTTAGATTTTTTCGATGCGTGAGATAACATAAGTTAGTCTTCCCGTCTTCGACGTTGCTGATCCCACAATAACCATCTTTAAAATTATGAAGCGCGATCAATCCGCGTGGATGATCGATCTTGATATGATACTTCACACCAACATAAGGCGATCTCTTGCTAATAAAATCACGATTAAGAGTAACATCGAGCTTCGATCTTTTACCATGCGCGCAAATAATCACGCGGGCGTCGTTGACATCGATCTCTTCAACTGTCTCGTGAACGACATTCACGCCTGCTTCAATTGCCTTCTTGTATAAGCAGTGATCAAAGTTGTAACGACTGACGCCAAAACCACCCAGGTCGAGATTTATTTCCGCACTCTTTCCATTTACTGATGTGAGTTGAAAACGGGATATCGTTTCTGGCTTGAAGTCATCGGGGAAAAGACCATGTTTTTGTAAAAACGGCACAGTCTCATTAGAAATGTACTCTCCGCACACCCTGTGAAACGGATAGTGTTTTCTTTCAAAAAGTGTAAACAAGCCCAACCATACCTCTAAGTAGTATCGAAGCAGTCAGCCCTGCGAGCCCGCCCCCGATTATTTGTACATCGGTACTAAAATTGCCTTTTCCGGGGTTCAAAACGTTGTTTTATGCTTGTTGATACAATGTTGAACAAAGTAAGAACCATAACGCAACTAAATTTCGTTATTAGTACGAAGCTTAATACCCCTACTGTCTATGGAAACCGGCTCCCAGGTTGAAGTGCTGAAGTTGCTCATTGTTGGAAACAACCCTATCGAGCTAGGCAAAATTTTAGATAAGATTGAAAAGATCGATCGTCAAAAAGACGTTAAGATCGCGTTCGATTTTACATCGATAATCGACAGGCTTCAAAACTTCAAACCAGATTACATTCTTATCGACGACAACATTGGTCGCCCAGAGCTTCGTCACGTTGTTGACTCATTACTAAGTGAACGTCGCACGAAAAATATTCCGATCACTGTCCTCAAGAATTCAAATTACCACGAGCGATCAGCACCGGCGTAATGGATTTTATTCTGAAAGAAAATCTTTCGCCCGAATCGATCTACAAAGCGCTTCGAAATACACTAAAGACTAAGAAGACACAGTTGTATCTCTAGCAACTCTTACAAAAAACGCAAAGGACAATTAATGAGATTGTTTCGCGCAAGCGAACCTGCGTTTCAAATCTAGATCTGGCTCGCCAATCGGAATTCTTTTTTCAGTCGTTCACCATTCCTGTTCAGGTCCAGTGAAATTCTTTTGCCCGGTCGCAGGTTAAAGAACGCATTCATCTGATTCAGATCCAGCGATGTTGCGGGAATGCCATTGATCTTCAGAATAAGATCGCCAGGTTTAATACCTGCATTCTCGCCCGGCGAATGTTCTCTTACATCGGTGATCTCGAAATTTTCAAGCTTCGACCCTTTAGCCTTGAGTGTAAGTCCACTCATGTTGTAATAAATCTCTTCTTGAACGCCGAGTTTTTCTGCAGGTAAAGATACTCGCGTGGAAAATCGAAAGTGACTTTAAACCTGCTGAGTATCTCACCACCGATAGCGCCGTTACGTTTTACACTCCTGCTGGTCTTAAGTGTATCCATGTAACTGTTGGGGTCCGGAAAATTGGCGATCACATTTTTCACATCATACTTTCCAAGATCCACCGACGAGATACGCCCGATCTTACCAGTTATCACACCACCTAATCCGCGACCGATGATACTCTTCACAAAAAGGTCTGGAACTTTGATCGTGTCGTTCGAATCTGGTTCGAGTATGAGCCCGTGACTTGCGCCGCTATCGACCAAAAGTTTAGCATGACACTTTGAAGAGTCGGTCATCGAAACCGTTGTTACAAAGTATGGCTTCGTGTCTTCGACAGATATTTTGATCTTCTGTGCATTTCTTTTAGGCTTAAACCTATCGGGGCGTGTAAGGATCAGCTCTTTCCTTTCATAATCGATCGTTACGATAAACCTGCTAAACAATTCGTATCCGAGTACTCCGTGAACGTCGGCCCCCAGGTAATTCCGGAGCTCGAGATAATCTTCTTCGAGAACGAGTAATGCATGTCCTTCGCCGTGAACGCCGGGCGGAAGGTCGAGCGACACGTTGTTGGTGACGTAAGCCTTTATAATCTTATTAGCGCCGGGTCCACCGACCTGTATTTTCTCGTGTATTGAAGATTGAGAATATCACTGAAGATCTTCTCAGTAAGAATCGCCGTGCGAACACCGGTATCGAGAATGAATTTAAGCGGAAGTTGCCCATTGATAACAACCGGAATGATCACGAGGTTGTTATTAACCTCAATGGGGATCTTCACCCTGCTTCTCCCGTGTTGCAGAGTAAAACCCAGTACCTGCTGTGCTTGTAAAAAGTAGGGAAAAACGCGAGTAAAAAGAGCGATAACAGCTTTCTTATCATCGAACACTTGGCCTCGCTTAAAACTAAACCTTTTTTCCTGAAAGGTTAAAACTTTAAGCGGTAACTACCCCAAGAGTAGTCAGTAATTGCGAGGGTTCGTCGGCAACTAGTAAAGTCTTGCTGTTTGCCTCACTCACAAAGCCTTTTGAAGTCATTTGTTGAAGCTGGTCGATCAGCGGACTGAAGAATTGTGCGGTGTTCAACAACCCAACAGGACTCTTCACCAATCCCAGTTGACGCCAGGTGAGAATTTCAGCGAGCTCATCAAGTGTGCCCCAGCCGCCGGGCATGGCAATGAATGCATCAGACAGGTCGGCCATTCGCTTTTTACGCTCATGCATCGACCCAACTATCTCTAGTTGCGAAAGTCCGTCGTGACCAACCTCGCGCTGGTAAAGAAACGAAGGAATTACACCGATCACCTTTCCGGAGTTGCGAAGAACTTCGTCTGCCACTATGCCCATAAGGCCAACTTTACCGCCACCATAGATCAGGGTACACTGGTTCCTGGCCAGGAGCCAGCCCAATTCCCTTGCGGCATCAGCAAAAACCTTGTCGCTTCCGACCGAGGAGCCGCAAAAAACACAAACCGAAGGCATGACTTATTGCTGTCTTAGAAAGACTCAGAATTGAGATCGTGATCGTTGTTGCTTACGTTCTTGTTAGGAATGATCCACGGGCAGATGATTGCCAGAATGAACAGAGCGAGGATGGTACTCATTATCAACATAAAGCACGTGTTTAGAGATGTCAAAAGTAGTTATTTTTCGCATATTTACTGACCCCCGAACATGAAAAAGACGGTCATCATCATCGGAATAGTTGTAGTCGCTCTTGTGGTGACCGGCGTATTCCTGCGAACTCAGATCAAATCGAAAAGTCCCGAAGGATCTTTCGACTACACGGAAGGTGATCTCAAGCTCCACGTCTATTATAACCGTCCATACAAAAAGGGCAGGGTCATTTTTGCAGAAGACGGGCTAGTGCCGTTCGGTAAAGTCTGGCGTACGGGTGCTAACGAACCAACCTGCATCCAGAATAACGAGGACATCCTGGTGAAAGGTGAAAAACTTCCCGCCGGTAAATACAGTATCTGGACAATTCCCGACGCCGAAAGCTGGAAGGTGATTTTTAACTCAGACTTCCCAGGCTGGGGAATAAACTTTCAACGGTGAAGCCAATCGAGATCCTAAAGCGGATGTATTAACCGTTGAAGTTCCGGTAGGTCACACAGAAACAGAGATCGATCAATTCACAATCACTATTGAGAAGACTGGTGATGAGTTGGAGTTGATCTTCCTGTGGGATAAAACGGTTGTAGCCGTTCCCTTTACTGCTTCCGGGCAATAAGCCGAACTACAGTCTTTCTTTCTTCAGGCACAGCATCGAATACTTTTGTCGAAGGCATCACGCGATTTGCAGGAACACCTTGCTCGATCAGGTAATTGACTATCTCCAGCGCTTCCTGTTGAGTGCGATCGTTGTGAAAAGTATTTTTTATGGTTACGACAGAGTCCATCGTAGTAGTGTCAGATAGCAGTTCAGTTAGATCAGGATTCGATTGAAGTGAATCACTTTGATAGCCATATAAACTTACTTCGATATCAAATTTTAATGCTGGCGCGCCATTGATGAGCCTGGCAACCTTTCGAAGCTCTGCTTTGGAAGACTCATTGATGTCCGATGAATATTGTTTGAATGTAATCGCGTCAAGATTGATTGCATCACCGGCAGCAACAGGTTTCAATGTTGCATCCAGTTTTTCAAGTGTCGATATCTTCTCACCAGTTAAATCATACGCCCTCGAGAAAAAAGTAAAATTGTCTTCCTCGGGGTCGATCACAATGTTGTAAACTTTTCCCTCGATGAGATATAAAATAAACGCACCATCTTTCGTAGGACGTGTGGTAAGGAGTCTCTGCTGTGTTTTCGCATCGAGAAGATTTACATACGGAGAAGCGAGATTCGCCGGCCCCTGCACTTTCCCTTCAACCTTCATGACCGCATGAGGTTTTAGATCTGTCGGGAAAAGAACTTCAACGATCTCGGTAACATTCTTATTGAGCTGATCTTTCACGAGATATCTTCCCAGTGAGTTCGCAGAAACAAATTCGTCGTTACCAGGTGTGTTCGCGAAATCGAGTGGAACTGGTTTACTCCAGTTGCTGCCTGTTTTCTTCGAGATGAACAGGTCCATTCCTCCCTTGCCACCCATTTGATCGGAAGAGAATATCAATGTCTCTCCATCCCCCATGATCCTTGGTGCCTGGGAGTTCCCTGTGTTGATTGCTGCCGGCAATTCGACAGGCGGCTGCCAACGGATATCACCCGTTTTCTTCGTAGCCATCATGATGCGACAACCCGATGCCGAGTTAGCATCCATCTTTGTGCATCGCATGAAGTACATCGTGTTGCCATCTGTAGCAATGGATGCGCAAGCTTCATTTTCTTTAGAGTTAACGGGCTGACCAACATTCTCCGGCTCCGTCCAGTACGTGCCCTTCATGTCGGCCACGTAGATGTCGTAGCCGCCGAGTCCGCCGCCTTTCGTGGTGGAAATGAAGACTTGTCTTCCATCGGGAGCGAGACCGAAGCCACGCAGGAAGTTCAAGCGGCCATTGAGTGTCTTCGGCAGCGGGATGGGTTCTTTCCAGTTTACAGCGTCGGGCTTCGCGGAATAAAATACTGTGGGTATGTTGTCTTCGGAGTTGTCGGAAACAAACAGCATCGAATTTCCTTCGAGGCTCATGTACGGAGACGACACATTGAGACTTGGGTGGTTGATGGGTTGGCCAAAGCGGTTAATTTTATTTTGACCTTCGCAAAGAGTGCGGAGACTAAGGCGAGTAAGGCAATCAAGACACGCATAACGAAAGTTATCCATTTCATGCTAACTTTAACAGTTCAAGAATCAGAACATGATCCAGGTTATTCCTTCCATAGCAATCCGACAAGGCAAGGTTGTAAGATGCGCAAAGGTGATCCTCTAAGCGAAAAGGCTTACGATGAAAACCCACTTGATCTCGCCAAACGGTTCGAAGATCACGGCATCGAAGTAGTTCACGTGGTAGATCTCGACGGAGCAGAGAAAGGCAGTCCCAAAAACTGGCATGTTATCGAAACCATCTCTGGTCACACCGATCTGAAAATAGACTTCACTGGAGGCATCAATTCAGATGGCGACATCAGCAAGGCTTACGAATACGGTGCCGACTATATCACGGCTTCCAGTATTGCCATCACCGACCCCAAACTATTTGCATCGTGGATCGTATCATACGGTCGCGAAAAGATCACGCTCGGTGCCGATGTTGTCGACATCCAATCGAAGATCGTTGCATTCCGTGGCTGGCAGAAAAGATCGGAGCTTACATTGTTTGAACACGTCGAATATTTTTACGAGCGTGGGCTGAAGTATGCGAAGGTTACCGACATCTCGCGCGACGGCGTTCTCGAAGGTCCTGCCTTCGGCTTCTACCAGGAGATACTCGAAAAGTTTCCTGATCTGAAATTACTTGCAAGCGGTGGTGTTCGCGGTGTAGATGATATCAAGAGATTGAATGAGATGGGAATCTTTGCCGTGATCTTCGGCAAGTCTTACTATGAGGGCTTTTTTGAAATTAGAAGAGCTCGAACAATTCCTCGTTAAAAGCAACTAGCTACTCCATCATCAACTCAGAACCTTTAAATTCTGAATGATGTATTGAAGAAAGTTGAAGTTCAGCGGATCTCCTTCTGCTTGAGGCTTCTTGGCGTCAGCCTTCTGCTTGGCCGCAGGTACCGGCACAACCCTATGTTGTATTGAGTCTAATGGCGATTTGAAATTCTGCTCCATGATCAATGGCTTGTCGTCGGTAGCACTTGGATCCTGGTTGAAGATCGGAGTTGAATTGACTGGTGAAGTACTTGGACCTGGAACATCATCTTGCGCCGAAGCCGATAAGGCCACGACTAGCATGAAGCTAAGAGTTGCTGGCAGTAAGTATGAAAATTTTGCCCTCATTAAAATCCGGACTTGAGCGGAAGCTAATTACATTACAGGTATATGCAAAATACGTATTTTTTCGCATGATAAAATGGGAAGATTTTGAGAAAGTTGACCTTCGAGCGGGCACAATAGTACGCGGCGGAAACCTTCCCTGAGGCCAAAAAACCAGCTTTCAAGCTTTGGATCGATCTGGGGCAGCGAGATTGGTGTTAAACAATCCAGCGCACAAATCACTGCTTATTATCGACCGGCGGACCTTATCGGACGACAGGTAGTATGCGTTGTTAACTTTCCTCCACGCCAAATCGGTCCGTTTATGTCGGAGGTGCTCACCACCGGCTTCGCCGACGATCAGAAGAATGTGGTGCTATGTTCCATTGAGAGAAGTGTTCCGAACGGATCGCGGTTATTCTGATGATACTATTTTCAACTCTTAGCTCTGTTGCAAAAGGTACTCTCGTTCAACTCAAAGAAGATCGCGAGATCAAATCGATATTAACTGATAGTCGCAAGGCTGCGCAACCAGATTCGTGTTTTGTTGCAATCAGTGGCGCTCGTCACGATGGTCATGAATACATCAAAGCCCTGTATGATTCGGGAGTCCGGATGTTTATTGTTGAGAAAGAGCTCAACTGGAAATCCTTTCCTGACGGAAATTTTTTTCTTTCCTCATCATCGCTCCAGACTCTGCAGGATCTCGCGGCACATCATCGATCACAATTCAACTATCCCGTTGTCGGCATTACAGGTAGCAACGGGAAAACAATCGTAAAAGAATGGATCTACCAGTTACTGGCTCCCCTGTACAGCATCGTTAAAATCCCGGCAGTTATAATTCGCAGCTTGGCGTTCCACTTTCTGTTTTGAAAATGCAGGCTCATCACGAGCTCGGTGTTTTCGAAGCGGGTATTTCTATGCCTGGTGAAATGATCCATCTTCAGCGGATCATTCAACCTACGATCGGCATCTTCACCAACGTCGGTTCATCTCACGATGCCGGCTTCAAAGACAGAGCACAGAAGATCCGCGAGAAACTCTTGTTGTTCAAAAATTCTAAAGCCCTTATTTATTGCCTCGATCACAAAGAGATTGACGACGAAGTCAAAAAGCTATCGGGCGACATACGGTTGCTTGGGTGGAGTGTGGTAAATGAAGACGGAACGTTGAAAGTTTCTTTCGACGGCTCCGTAAATTCTTTCAGCGCTCCGTTTATTGACTCTGCTTCAATAGAAAATCTTATTCACTGTGTTGTGCTAATGCTTCATCTTGGTGTTGCTCCAACTATGATCCAGGAAGGTGTGAATAACCTGAAGTCGGTGCCGATGCGCCTCGAACTGAAACAGGGAGTAAACCAAAGCCTGATCATTGATGACACTTACAACAACGACCTCGCGGGTCTGCAGATCAGTCTTGACTTTCTCGTTGGCCAACAGAAGCAGAAGAGGATATTGATACTGTCGGATGTGTTGCAATCTGGATTGAAAGATGAAGATCTCGTGAAGGAGATTGCTGGTATCGTATCGAGAGCGGGGATCAATTCTTTTATCGGGGTTGGCTCTATATTGAGTGCTCACAAGAGGTTCTTTAGCGATGCCTCATTTTATCCGGATACCGGATCGCTATTGAATAACCTGGACACAGAAAGTTTTCAAAACTCGGTTGTACTCATTAAAGGCGCCCGTCCTTTCCGTTTCGAATCGATCGTTCAGCGTTTGCAACGCAAGGTACATGGCACTGTGATGGAGATCGACTTGAGTTGCGTTGTTCATAACCTGAATTATTTCAAGTCGCGACTTCAGCCCGGCGTGAAGTTGATGGTTATGGTGAAGGCATTCGCTTATGGAAGCGGAAGTGAGGAGGTTGCCAATCTCCTTCAATATCACCAGGTAGATTATCTTGGTGTTGCTTATGCGGATGAAGGTATTGAGTTGAGGAAGAACAGGATCTCATTGCCGATCATGGTAATGAATCCTTCGGAAGAAAGCTTTCCTGCACTGCTCGAATACAATCTCGAACCCGAGATCTATAGTCTCAAGATCCTTCGATCCTTCGTTCGTTTCTTAGGACGACGACCATGCCGGGTGCACATCAAGTTCGATACGGGCATGCACAGACTCGGCTTCGAAGAACAGGATCTGAGCGAGCTCGTTTCGATCCTCAAAACACATCCGGGCATTTCGATTGCCTCAGTGTTTAGTCATCTTGCAGGCTCCGATGAAGCCGAGCACGATGCATTCAGCAAAGAGCAAGTCGCGATATTCAATGAACGCTACGAACAATTGAGCGCTGGATTGCATCAACGTCCCGTTCGACATGTATTGAATTCTCCTGGCATACTTCGATTTCCGCAGTTCCAATTTGAAATGGTGAGATTGGGGATCGGTCTGTATGGTGTTGATCCCACCGACGAGAAGAAAGCGGACCTTCAACCGGTCGCTACGTTGAAAACGGTGATCTCGCAGACACGAAAAGTTCCGAAGGGACAATCTATCGGCTACGGAAGAAAAGGTCGCGCCACCAACGAGATGACCATTGCCACAATTGCTGTCGGTTATGCCGATGGTTTCAGTCGTGCCTTCAGTCGTGGTGTCGGTGTTGTTCTTGTGAATGGCAAACGCGCGCCGGTCGTTGGTAATGTTTGTATGGATATGACGATGATCGACGTTACAGGAATTGATGCTAACGAAGGAGACGAGGTTATAATTTTCGGAAAAGACCTGCCGATCGCAAAAGTCGCTGAAAGAATAAAAACTATTCCCTATGAGATCTTAACAAGCACGAGCGAAAGAGTTAAAAGAGTATTCCACGCAGAAAGTATTTAAGTGTGAAGTGCGCTTCGCTACTTCACACTAACCACATCCTAAATTCTTCTTCAAATCTCTATCGGGCATACCGCCATAGTCGAAAGGCTTTCGGTCTTCATCCAGAGGCATCTCCTTCGGTTTCTCCGGCACTAATTTTTTTACCGCCTTCTTCTCTTTCGCCTTCTTTTTCATAAGCTTGCGTCTGTTTATTTGATCTAAATAAAGTTGGGCCAAACTAGCAAATCTGTCGCAGACATGCTTCCCGGCGAGGTTGCGGTGATATCCGGGTTCATGGACGATGAGATCTCCACGAAGCTTTTAGAAATGGGCTTCCTTCCCGGCAGCTTCGTGACATACAACTTTGCCGCGCCCCTGGGCGACCCAATCTGCGTAACCGTCTCAAACCTCGATCTCTCACTGCGCATAGCAGAAGCCTCCACCATCTCAATACTGGAATAACATGGCGGGAGACAAAAAGTTGCGCATCGCACTGGCAGGCAAACCAAACTCCGGTAAATCATCCCTGTTCAACCAGCTCACCGGTCTCAACCAGAAGGTCGGAAATTTTCCGGGCGTAACTGTAGAAAAAAGAACGGGAACATTTTCCATCAATGGCACCACCGCCGATGTCATGGACCTTCCCGGCATCTATAGTCTTTATGCCCGCACGCTCGACGAAAAAATTGTAGCAGAAATATTCGGCAATCACTCAAGTGAATTTTATCCCGACGAAGTCGTACTGATCGCCGACGCAACGAATCTCAAGAACAGTTTCCTTTTGCTCACACAATTGATCGATCTCGGTCTGCCTGTTGTGCTTGCGCTGAACATGGTTGACATGGCTGTGAAGTCAGGACAGAGCGTCGATATCAAAAAGCTGTCGTTCGCATTCGATGTTCCCGTGGTGATGATTAACGCGCGAAAGGGCCAGGGAATTAATGAGCTCAAAGATGTACTTGCAACGCGTGTAAACCCTTCGTCGCGGAAAATTTTTTCGATAAGCGAAGAAGTATTGCCTTCGGTTCGGCAGATCAAGGAACATTTTAAGCTGCGATCTGATTACGAAGCATACCAGTTCCTTCAACAAACCAACAGCCTCACGCATTTAACGGCGGACGAAAAGAATTACGTTCATGCTATCGCAAAGCAGATCGGGTTCTTCCCCGGCAAATACCAGGGCGCTGAAACTATTCGCCGTTACGAGTTCATCCAGGATCTTTTGAACCAGGTGATCATCAAGGCTTCGAATCCTGGGTGGAAAAAATCATCGCATCGCATCGACAAGATCATTACTCACAAAGTGTGGGGCTATGCGATCTTCTTTGCAATGCTGTTCCTCATATTCCAGTCGATCTTCGCGTGGGCGCAGGTTCCGATGGATCTCATCGACAATGGATTCGCTGCGCTGAGCGATTGGTTGGATCGATCGTTACCCGATGGACCGTTGTTCGATCTGATCTCACAGGGCATCATTCCGGGCATTGGTGGAATTATCATTTTCATTCCGCAGATCGCGGTGTTGTTTGCTTTCATTTCAATACTCGAAGAAACCGGTTATATGGCGCGTGTGGTGTTCCTTATGGATAAGATCATGCGACGCTTCGGATTGAATGGCAAGAGCGTGGTGCCGTTGATGTCGGGATGGGCGTGTGCGATACCGGCGATCATGGCAACAAGAACGATCGAGAACTGGAAAGATCGATTGATAACTATTATCGTGACGCCGTTCATGAGCTGCTCGGCCCGATTACCGGTGTTTGCAATTCTTGTTGCTCTCACGATTCCGGATAAGATGATATTAGGGTTCATCAACTTGCAAGGGCTTGTGATGATGGGACTCTATTTGCTCGGATTTCTCGCGGCAATTTTTTCGGCATTGTTGATGAAGGTATTGATCAAAGCAAAAGAGAGAAGTTACCTGATCATGGAACTGCCGACCTATCGAATGCCCATGTGGAAAAATGTGGGTCTCGCGATCATCGATAAAACAAAAGCGTTTGTGTTTGATGCCGGTAAAGTCATCCTCGCAATATCTATTGTGTTGTGGGTACTGGCCAGCTTCGGTCCGGGCGACAGGATGAATAAAGCCGAGGAGACGGTTATACAGCAAGCACAGAATGAACGACTCACCGAGCAAGGTCTCGCCGATCGTGTAGCGGCATATAAGCTCGAAAATTCTTACGCAGGTGTGATCGGTAAGTTCATTGAGCCGGTTATTCGTCCGTTAGGTTACGACTGGAAGATCGGCATCGCGTTGATCACATCGTTTGCAGCACGCGAAGTGTTCGTTGGAACAATAGCAACTATTTATAGTCTCGGCTCTACCGAAGATCCACAGCCGATCCGCGAACGATTGGCAAGCGAAGTAAATCCTGAAACCGGTGGCCCGAGATTTACGATGGCTGTCGGATTTTCCTTGCTGATTTTTTACACATTCGCGATGCAATGCATGAGCACCATTGCAATTGTGAAACGCGAAACTGGTGGATGGAAATGGCCGCTCATCCAACTCGGGTACATGACCGGCTTAGCTTACCTGGGCGCGTTCATTGCGTATCAGTTTTTATCCTGATTTCTCCTATCTTTAGGCTTACACCTTCGTATGAGCGATAAAAGTTATCACCTCGGACTGTTGTACATGGTCCATCTTCTTATAAGCTCCGATGGAGAGGTGACTAATGCTGAAGAAAAAGCATGGAAAGTAATTAAAGACAAAGAAGGTATCTCCGACGATCTCTTTTCTGAGTTCAAAAAAACCATCGAAGGAAAAAAAGAAAGAGAAATCTACCAGGTCGGCATCGAAACACTCAATATGTGTACAGATCGGGAGAAGCTCGATGCTTTTGCTCATCTGTATCGTCTTTCGGAAGTTGACGGAAACGTTCACGTGAAAGAAGTTCGTCTCCTGCTCTATTCCATTCGTATGACGGGCATCGACTTTAATGATGTGGTAGAACACGCAAAAAGAGCGTTGTGACACGAAGAGTTTATTTAATTTTTTTCATCCCTCTTCTTTTTGGCTGCGCCGAAAAGAAAAACGCCTTCGAAGACAAAACGGTAAAACAAATAGCTGATCTGCAAGATCGACGGAAGACAGACAGTCTTCTTATTTTCCTCAAATCTGATAACGCAGAGTATCGAAGAAGGGCGGCGCTTGCATTTGCCTCCATCCAGGATTCAACAGCCATAACAGACCTTTGGAAAGTGGCGGATGTCGAAGCGGTGTTCTCGCTTGGACAGATGTATGCATTCGGTTCCTTTTATCCTTTGGAGGAAAAGATTGGTAAAGGCAACACGCCTGCAACTCGTCGTGAAGCATGGGAGGCGATGGGCAAGATCATTGATCAAAAGAATGTGGATGCTCTTTACGACAGCACTAATCCCGAAGGTCTTGCATGGGGAATTTATCGTGCCGGACTTCGTGGTGTTACTGATCCTATACTGATCAACAAAGCGGGGTTGGTACTTTCTAACAAGAACTCACCACGCAATGATCGTCTTGCAGCCGCACATTTCTTTGCCAGGGCCAAGATGATAATTGAAGGCGCTGTGGTCTCTGCTGCATCCGACAGCGACGTCGAAATAAGAATGGCGGCCGTAAGCGCTCTTTCCAAAACAAGAAACATAACTGCTATCCGAAAAGCAGCAGAGGACTCCGACTATCGCGTTCGTGTTAGTGCAGTGCGTGCGCTCCGAACACACTCGTGGTCTGCTGCAAAGTCACTATTCGAAAAGTTGCTCAACGATGAAAATCCAAACGTAAGTATTGCTGTTGCGGAGACCGTCGCAGCTTTGGATTCTGCCGATTACGAAACCTTGTCGAAATGGGCCAACGACGCTAAAAACTGGAGGGCATCAGGAACCTTGTTCCAGGCTGCCGCAAAAAAGAACAAGGACGTACTTAACATGATTGGTTTCAGCAATAATCTCTCCCGCCGAAAACCATATGAATTAGCCGCCGTCATTAATGCCATGTCGCAAGACCCATCGCGACAAGACGAGATCTTCGAGATGTTCAAATCGGCGAAAGCCAAGGTTGTGAAATCCACATCAGCAGCAGCCCTCGCACGAATGACATCGGACCTGGAAATATTCAAACAAATTATTGCAGACGGAGATCAGGGTGCCATCATTCCAATTTGCAATGCTATTACCGACACAACCCGTGGTTTCAAAAAAGTAATAAAAGACTATTCGTTCCTCGAAGAAGCAAAATCGAAACTCTCGTTACCCCGCGATTACGAAACCTACACACCTCTCGAAGAGGCATTGAATTATTTAAAAGGGCTGCCTCCGCCCGCGCCACTGAAGAACGAATACAACCATCCTATCGATTGGAGTCTCGCTCTTACAATTCCAAAAGACCAACAAGTGCTCATCAAAACTTCGAAGGGTGAGATCGTCATGCAATTATTTATCGAGGAAGCGCCGGGCTCCGTCGTCAACTTTGTGCAGCTTGTAAGCAAGGGCTACTTCAACGGCAAATTTTTTCATCGCGTAGTGCCGAACTTCGTAATACAAACCGGTTGTAATCGCGGCGATGGCTTCGGCAGTGAGGATTATTCTATCCGCTCCGAATTCAGTGGACGCAAGTATAAAACCGGCAGCGTCGGTATGGCCTCGGCCGGCAAAGACACCGAAGGCACACAGTGGTTCATCACACATTCGCCCACGCCACATCTCGACGGTAAATACACGATCTTTGCAGAAGTCGTAAGTGGGATGGATGTAGTCCACAAGATTGAAGTGGGCGACAAGATCATCGAAGCACGTCTAATAAAAGATGGCGAATAAATTCTATCAACAGTTTAAGTTGGGTGTACTTGGAGGTGGTCAGTTGGGAAGGATGTTGATCCAATCCGGAATTGATCTCAACATCGACTTCAACGTACTTGATCCGGATCCTGCAGCACCATGTAGCCAGATCTCCAATTTTACTTGTGGCAAGCTTACAGATTTCGATACTGTGATTGCGTTCGGAGAAAAGTGTGATCTCATCACGATAGAGATCGAGAATGTGAATACTTCTGCTTTGAAAGAACTGGTGAAGAAAGGAAAGAAGGTTTTTCCTCAACCGGAGATCATCGAGCTCATTCAAGATAAAAGAGTTCAAAAGCAATTCTATAAAGACAACGGTATCCCAACGGCTGATTTTGTTTTAACTGAAAACAAAGACATACCTGTTTCATTCTTGCCGGCGGTACATAAGCTTGGAAAGGGCGGCTACGACGGGCAAGGTGTTCAGATCCTTCGGAGTGAAAAAGACCTCTCAAAAGCTTTCGACAAACCAGGTGTTCTCGAAAAACTTGTAGACTTCGAAAAAGAAATCGCCGTCATTGTCTCACGCAACGAACACGGAGAAGTGAAAGCATTCCCGTCTGTCGAAATGGTATTCCATCCCGAAGCCAATCTCGTCGAATATCTTTTGTCGCCCGCACAGATCTCTTCGGCTACGAACAACCTCGCGCTCGAGCTTGCGATGAAAGTCATCAACAAACTGCAGATGGTTGGACTTCTCGCTGTCGAAATGTTTGTAACGAAAGATGGAAAAGTCCTGGTAAACGAGATCGCTCCGCGTCCACACAACAGTGGTCATCACACCATCGAGGCGAACGGCACTTCTCAATACGAACAGCATCTTCGTGCGATACTGGGTCTCGCTCCGGGCAACACCGACGCACTGCTTCCGGCTGGTATGGTAAACTTATTGGGTGAAGAAGGCCATACAGGAACCGCCAACTATTCGGGCCTCGAAGACGTGCTGGCCGTTGCCGGCACTCACGTTCATCTCTATGGCAAAAAGATGACGAAGCCCTTTCGCAAGATGGGCCACGTTACAATCGTGGACCGCGATATTGATAGTCTGAAGAAGAAGATCGATTTTGTAAAGAAAACCTTAAAGGTCACAACATGAAGGCACAGGTCGGCATCATCATGGGAAGCCAGTCGGATCTGAAGATCATGCGACAGGCGGCGGAATTCCTGGAGGAGATGGAGATCCCTTTCGAGGTCACGATAGTGTCGGCGCACCGCACCCCAAATCGCATGGTAAAATACGCTTCCGAGGCCCGCGAAAAGGGCCTGAAAGTGATTATCGCTGGCGCCGGCGGGGCGGCTCACCTTCCGGGGATGGTTGCGTCGCTCACCACGCTGCCAGTAATCGGCGTACCGGTAAAGTCGTCGAATTCGATCGACGGCTGGGATTCGGTTCTTTCTATTTTGCAGATGCCTTCCGGCGTGCCCGTAGCCACCGTGGCGCTCGATGGCGCTCGTAACGCAGGCATCCTTGCAGCGCAGATCATTGGATCCAGCGACGCAAAGGTTGGAGCGAGGTTGGAGAAGTTTAAACAGCAGCTCCAGTCGAAAGTGGAAGACGCAATAAAAGAGATGGGAGAGAAAGGCTGGAAAACCATCTAATAAAGAAATGAATAGATACCATGGAAATCCATTGTGTAGAAAAAACACGTATATTCTCCGCCGGTTTTAATCGCCCCCAATTGTAAATGAAGCCTGCAGAAAAAGGCTGGTTAAAAGAATATCTAGAGTTCCGACAGGAGCTCCTGAAGAATCTTGCCGCCGAAAGCCGGAAGGCCTCGCATCCCGAACACTCTTTGTACCGGGTGATCCAGCCAATGGGTCTAATGTATGGTCAGTCCATCAGTTTGCTCGACCATCCACAGTCTGATCAATGGGACGAACGCGACCGGATGAAGATCCTCCTCGCCGAAAGTCTCATCAGCAGCTCACTGCTGTTCTACGACAAGCAAATAAAAAATCCAGACGAGCTCTCCACCGTCATCCTCAAGACAGTTGAAAGCATCGGCAATTTCTATAACAACGTTTTCCCTGAGCTGGCTACGCCCACAAAGACATTGTTCGGCCGCAAAAAGTCGTCGCTCGAATTGGCTGAACGCATTCTCGATAAACGTATCGAACACACTACCGATTTCGGTGGCAACTTTTGGGTTCAGTTCTTTCACAACAGCCTTCTCTTCCTCGACATATTCATCTTCGGTCAGTGGATCCACACCAATGCCGACAGGATCGTTGCTGACTTCTTTAAGTATGAGAGAGAAGAACTCCGTTTCTCGGTGGTGAAGATTATTGCGGCCGCAGCTCACGCAAATACTACTATTGAATACGAAGAGCGTAAGCTTCTCGAATTCTTCCTGCAGAGCACAGGCCTGAGTAACGAAAGAAAGAAGGAAGCATTCAAGATCTTCGAAGATGGCGTGTCAATCGATGGCATCAACCTGCCCACGAACAACTCGTGGATCTTAAAGAAGTATTTCCTCGAGATGGCCATTCTTACCATCTGGGCCGACAAACGTGTTGAAGAGGCTGAAGAAAAATTCCTGAACGACCTTTGTGTATACCTGGGCTTTAGCGAAGACGATCTCGATAACAGCATCATGGCTATCGAAGGATTCGTGCTTGAACATTGGGATCAGATCAGCCTCCTTCAAAACAAGAAAGATTTCAACGAAGTAAGTGAACGGTTTATTAACAGGCTTTCGAAAGTAGCTACGAACAACAGTAAGCGACTGGTAAAAGAAGCCCAGGATAGTAATGAACTTATGGTATTACTTCAAAAGGCGAAGTCGAACGAGTTGACTGACGATGAGAAGAAAAGGTTACAGGATTTGCTGATCAGTGTGCTGAAAACCATTCCGACTTTCGTCATCATTTCTCTTCCACAGAAATTTTTGACGTTACCTATCCTGATGAAGATCCTTCCGAAGAATTTCTTTGCGGAAGCGTTGATTGCAAGCTAGAGTTATTCTGCTGCGGCTTCGTCGGTCTTATCTTTTTCCTTTTTCGGAATGAGCACTGAGAAGATGATACTCAACGCGAGAGTCACGACGATCACTGTGAATGATAATTCAATAGGGATCTCGATAGCAAACATATCGAGCAGCATTTTCGCGCCGATGAAGAATAGAATAATCGAAAGACCTTTCTGCAACAAGTAGAACTTGTCGATGATACCGGCGAGGAGGAAGAACATCGCTCGTAATCCAAGTACGGCGAAGATGTTCGAAGTATAAATGAGGAATGGATTCGTTGTGATCGCAAAGGCTGCAGGGATAGAGTCGACTGCGAAGATCAAGTCTGTTGTTTCGATCAGTATCACTACCAAAAACAATGGTGTAAACATCAGTTTCGGCTTGAACACCATGAACTTGCCACCAAAATTTTCCGACGTCATCGGAAGGTATTTTTTACATAACCTGAGTATAGGATTTTTCTCCGGATCGATCTTATCGTCACTGTCTTCGAAGTAGATCTTGATACCTGAATAGATCAGGAACACGCCGAACACATAAAGTATCGCGTGGAATCTTGCAATGAGCACGGCACCAACGAAGATGAAGAAACCTCGAAATACAACGGCGCCAAGGATACCCCAAAACAGAATGCCGTGATAGTATTCTTCTTTTACACTGAAGTATTTAAGGATAAGAAGGATGACAAATATGTTGTCGACCGAGAGTGCATATTCGGTAAGGTAGGCTGAGAAATACGAGAACGCCGCGTCCAAACCGCCAGCCTGCCCATCATCGGGAAGGGGGTCGTAGAGATAAATAAACACGCCGAAAAGCGTGCTGACGAACACCCAAAAGATCGACTGGTAAAGGGCCGATCTGGTCGTAATCTTCCTGCTCGTTTTGTGAAAAACGCCGAGGTCGAGCACGAGAAAGATCGCTACTATGAGGGCAAAAACGCCAAAAAGGACCTTTTCCGAGTTCGAGGAATTAAAGAAAGACGTCAAAAGCATGCCCTATTTTCCGCGTTTTTTGTTATCACAAAAGAGGTGATTACCTGATCGTTTCCAACAGCTAATCACCTCTCGAACATCAAAGCTACGAATATTCACTAAACGCAAAAATAACGACCTGCTCTTTATCAAGGCTATCACATGATTAGGGGGTTCCTGTTTATCTAAAAGAACCACTAAAAGTAACTAGTAAATTGTATTTACCGCTTTGCGCACTTATCACAGACTCCCTGGATCAAGAGGTTTAGCTCACTTGCAGAATAGCCTGTCGGAAGTTGAATATCAGGTATGCCTACTTGCTCGAGACAATTGGTTTCACCACAAACACCGCACTTGAAATGTACGTGCTCATGATGATGATTGTGTACGGTACACGCAATGTCGCACAATGCATACTTGAGTGAACCTCCGTCGTCCAAAACTTTATGGATAACTCCGCTATCGAGAAACGTCTTAAGTGTACGGTAAACTGTCACTCTATCGTAAGAGGCGGCGATCTTTCTTTCGATATCGGAATAACTTAAAGCACGATCGTTTTGAAGAAACAACGACAGTATTGCAGCCCTGCTTGATGTTGATCGCAGGTGATGATCTCTTAATAACTGTGTTTGCGTTGGCTTCATTCAGTCACTTCCAGCTGCATCCTTAGTAAGGTACTATAAATCCCTTCTTCCATCGCGTTCAATTCGCTATGCGTGCCTGCTTCGGCAATTACACCTTCTTTAATCACCAATATTCGGTCCACTTTCCTGATCGTGCTCAGCCTGTGTGCGATCACGATGGTCGTTCGATTCTCCATCAACTTCTCCAAAGCATCCTGTACGAGTCTTTCAGATGCTGCATCGAGTGAGCTTGTTGCTTCATCGAGTATTAGTATCGACGGATCTTTCAATATCGCGCGCGCAATGGCAACACGTTGTCGTTGTCCGCCCGATAATTTTACACCGCGATCACCAACGATGGTGTTAAGTGCTTCGGGGAATGCATCAATAAACTCCCATGCATTTGCTTTTCTTGCGGCATCTTCGATCTCTGCATCCGAAGCGCCAGGTCGGCCGTAAGCGATGTTCTCGCGAATCGTTCCGCCAAACAACATCACCTCTTGCGGCACGATACCGATGTTTCTTCGATAGGCAGTCAATGGATAGTTTCTTGCGTTCTGTCCGTCAACAACGATCGCTCCGTCATTCGGCTCATAAGATCTCATAAGGAGATTGATGATCGTAGACTTACCAGATCCACTCGGTCCAACGAGTGCTACTTTCTCACCGGGAGCGATATCGAACGACATGTCTTTTAAGACAGTAACATCTGTTCTTGTCGGATACCTGAATGATATGTTATTGAAACTGATCTCGCCTTTCAGTTTGATCTTGACATCTGTGTCTCCCTTTTCGTCGTGGAGGTCGAGTATTTCGAGAATGCGCTCGGAAGCACCGATGGATTTCTGGAGTTGTCCATAAAGATCTCCAAGGCCGGCGATAGATGCGCCAACGAAAACTGTATAAAATACAAATGAGACAAGGCCACCAACCAACAGTTCGCCACTCTGAACCAGTGACGCTCCATACCAGGTAACGGCGATGATGCCACCGAACATTGCAATGATCGTAAACGAAAAGAAAAGTCCGCGATACTTCGCCGACTTCAATGCTGTGATAACAACTTCCTGGAGTGACTTTCTATATCGTGAGGTTTCAAACGACTCGTTAGTGAACGATTTCACGATCGCTATCGAATGCAAGGTCTCCTCCACAATTACGTTTGTGGTTGCAAGCTGATCCTGCGTTTTCTTTGAAGTCTTACGAATAGATTTTCCAAAATACAATGCAGATACAACCAACACAGGAAATACCAGTAACATAAAAATTGTAAGCTGCGGTGCCAGCACCGTAATGATAACCAGGCCACCAATTAATACCAGTACTTGTCGAAGCAATTCGGCAAGCATAAATGTATAGGCATCCGAAAGCGTTCCAACATCCGACGTAACGCGACTCATGAGTTCACCAACTCTCCTGCTATCAAAAAAAGATTGAGGCAGCCAGATCATTTTCTGGTACACGGCAAGTCTCAGGTCCGCGATAGATCTTTCCGTGAAACGGGAAAAGAAATAAACTCTCAAAAAAGAGAACAGGGCCTGCGCAAGCACAATAACTGCAAAGCCTAACGTAACCTGGTTGATGGTCGATAAAAAGAAAGTCGATTTGCCCTGGGCTGCATCGAGCAACTTGCCGCCCATGAAAGGAAACATAAGGGCCGTAGAGCTCGAAAACGCGAGCGCTATCATGCCAAATATAAACGCGCCTTTATACGGCACTACGAAGCGAAAAATTCCGAGGAATTTTCTCAGTCCTGCTTTTGTAACGGGCGCCTTCGGCGTATCATCATTAGAGTTTCTTCTTGCCATCGGTTATTACAGACGTATTCGCCTGTACTTTATTCTACAACATTCCCCTCGACAACAAATTTCACGCTATCACTCATCACCATCTTTTGAATTCCTTCTATGCGATAAGACTTTCCCAGTTCGATCGTCATCGTACGTTCATTCACATACAAAGAATTCTCTTCCATCAATGACGCTTCTATCCTTTTTAGATCTTTGGGCGTACCGAGATAATAAAATCTCACCGATGAAACTGGCACAGGGCGGTTCGCGCGAAGCTCACGAACAGTAAGATTGCTGTTTACGTCTTTAGTGTCAGTAACAACATACGCATCCCGAAACGAGGATTTATTGATCTGGTCGAGCTGACGAAAAATATCCAGCTCGTGAGCCCATTGCAAGCTGTCGGGAGTAAAAGTGGTTTGCTCTTTTTTTCCGTCGATCTCAACAGACTTATGTAATTGAAGACCTTGCAATGATTTTATCTGCAACGTCACAAGACTATCGATGTCGTAGTATGTCTTTGTGCTTACGGATTGCTTTTCAGAGCATGCCGAAAAAAGAACTATCGCCAACAATATCGTTGAGCAACGTACAACGTGCAATGTGCAACGTTGTGTCCTTCGAAGAGTCGTTGCACTTTGCACATTGCACATTGCACTCTTAATCAATAAGTACATTCCCTGTCATTTCTTTCGGGATCTTAACTCCCATAATTTTCAAAATGGTCGGCGCGAGGTCTCCCAGCTTTCCGTCCTTCAGTTTTCCTTTGTAGTCGTCGTCAACGAGAATGCAGGGAACAAGGTTGGTGGTGTGTGCAGTGTTTGGACTTCCATCCTCGTTCACCATTGTCTCCGCGTTGCCGTGATCGGCGATGACGATCGTAGCGTAACCATTTCTTCTCGCTGCTTCGGTCACAACCTGGTTGCACTGATCTACTGTTTCAACCGCTTTCACCGCTGCTTCAAACACACCCGTGTGTCCCACCATGTCGGGATTGGCGAAGTTCAGACAGATAAAGTCAGCCGATTTTTTTTCGAGCTCCGGAACGATCTTGTCGCGAATGTCGGCTGCGCTCATTTCGGGTTGCAGATCGTAGGTCGCAACTTTCGGTGATGGCGCGAGGATCCTCGACTCACCGGGAAAATTTTGTTCGCGCCCACCCGAGAAGAAAAACGTAACGTGCGGATATTTTTCCGTCTCAGCGATACGGATCTGTTTCAAAGATTCGTTCGCAATTGCTTCACCCAAAGTGTTCTCGAGATTGTCTTTGTCGAAAATGATCTTCACATTTTTAAATGAGTCGTCATAGTTCGACATGGTCACATAAAACAAGCTAAGTTTCTTCATTCCCTGTTCGGGGAAGTCTTGTTGCGTGAGCGCTTGAGTTATCTGTCGTCCGCGATCCGTTCTGAAGTTGAAGCACAACACCACGTCGCCTTCCGAAATAGTTGCGAGAGGCTTGTTGTTCTTGTCAACTTGAATGATAGGTTTGATAAACTCGTCGGTGACGTTGGCTGCGTATGATTTTTCGATAGCTGCAACGAGGTCGGTTGATTTCTCGCCGACGCCATTTACCAACAGATCGTACGCGAGCTTTACTCTTTCCCAACGCTTGTCGCGATCCATTGCGTAGTAGCGACCAATTACGCTTGCAATAGTGCCCGTTGTTTTATCGAGATGTTTTTGGAGATCCTGGATATAACCAACGCCGCCTTTAGGATCGGTGTCGCGACCATCGGTAAATGCGTGGATGAAAAGATCTTTGACACCGTTGTTGTTTGCGATAGTACAAAGTCCTTTCAAGTGATCTATGTGTGAGTGAACGCCGCCATCGGATAACAACCCGATGAAGTGGATCTTCCGATTCGTCTTCTTCGCGTAGTCGAACATTTCGATGAGAACGGGATTCGTATCGAGCTCTTTGTCTTCGATCGACTTGTTGATCCGAACGAGATCCTGGTATACAACCCGACCCGCTCCAATGTTCATATGGCCGACCTCAGAGTTACCCATCTGCCCAGCAGGCAATCCAACGGCAAGTCCCGATGCTTCGAGCTTACTATGGGGATATTTCTGGAATAAAGAATTGATGTATGGTGTTTTCGCTTGAGCGACAGCAGATATCTTTGGATTGCTCCCGAGCCCCCATCCGTCGAGGATCATCAGTAGTACTTTCTTTGGCATTGTATTGAATTATTGGACTGCAAATATAACGGGCCGTAAGGGGTATTTCAGATTTCTTGATGATCGGATTATGGCATAATTTTGGACAAGCAAAGCATACCCTATGGCGAGAATATCTTATTTGGCCGTGTTTTTAGTCTGTTTTGGCGTTATCCCCGCGTCGGCACAGGACATCTTTGCTCCTATGAAAGATGCCATAAAGACGGGTAATGCTAAAGAGGTCATCAAGTTCTTCAACAGTTCTGTCGATATGAACCTCGACGGCGAAGTGGCAATGTATAGTAAAGCACAGGCAGAGTTCGTGTTGAGAGACTTCTTCAAGAAACATCCATCATCTGAGTTCACCATCGTTCATACCGGTTCATCGAAAGGTGGGCTCCAGTTCGCTATTGGACGCTACGTAAGCAACGCCGATACTTTCGATGTCGTTATCCGGGTAAAGGAAGTAAGCGGCAGCTACCTCATTCATGAGATCAACTTTGTGAAAGACTAATTGCTCATGTTTGATCTCGCGGGCAAGAATCTTCCTCCATACCTCACCGAAGAGGCCATCGCAGAATTTATCGGCGCAGCATTCACCGAAGACGTAGGCGAAGGCGATCATTCGAGTCTCGGCGCCATTCCACCCAATGCTCATTCGACAGCCCGACTGTTAGTTAAAGACAATGGCATCCTCGCCGGCATGGACGTCGCTTCAATGATCTTCCAGTTCTACGATCCTGCGCTGGTCATGAGACCAATGAACAAAGATGGCGACGAAGTAAAGAAGGGTGACATCGCTTTTACAGTGGAAGGACTGTCGCGATCTATATTATCGTGCGAACGCATCGTGCTCAACGTCATGCAAAGAATGAGTGGCATCGCAACTTACACACACCGGCTCTCGCAACTGATCTCGGGCACCAAAGCGAAACTCATGGACACCCGAAAGACGACGCCCAACTTCAGATTGATGGAGAAATGGGCCGTGCTCATCGGCGGTGGCGTGAATCATCGTTTTGCCCTGTACGATATGGTGATGCTGAAAGACAATCATGTCGACATGGCCGGCGGCATCCGGCCAGCAATTGAAAACACCAGGCAATACCTCCTCGAAAAGAACAAACAGCTTCGAATAGAGGTCGAGACACGAAACCTGACGGAGGTAAAAGAAGTGCTTGCCGTTGGTGGAGTAGACGTAATCATGCTCGACAACATGAGTATTGCCGACATGCGTGAGGCCGTGGAACTCATCGGTGCCCGATGCAAGACCGAAGCCAGCGGCGGGATCACCGAGGCGACAATAAAAAATGTGGCCGAAACCGGTGTAGACTACATATCCGTTGGCGCCCTGACACACTCCGTTAAAAGTCTTGACCTTAGCCTGAAATTTCAGCGGGTTTAAAGTACTTTTGCCCTCCGAATTTCATTGTGTTATGCTCGTAAAGACAAAAAACTACCGGATGGAGAAAAACCAATACATCCGACTCGCCTTCAAAAACATATTGCGTCAGCAGTGGTGGGTGGGTTTGATCGCGGTTGCGATCTGCCTGGGCTCTATATGGGTGTTTAGCATTTGGTGGTATGTCGGTGCGATTGTCGCGTTGGGTTTGTACTTACTCTTCTGGTGGCTGCAGTTTTACGGGGTCACGCAGCTCGAGCAGGGCAAAATGTTGTTTGAAAGATACCATTATGAGATCACGAGTCAGCAGATACTCATGAAACTGAATCCGCGCGAAGGGATGCCCATCAAGTGGGATCAAATCAAAAGCGCGCAGATTGGCAAAGACCACTTCCTGCTTTTTTTGAATAAGGCCCAGATCATTCACTGGCCATTCAAGATCTTTAATACGGAGAACGAAAAGAAATTCGTTATGAGTATCTTAAAGACAAAAGGTTTAACCAAATAATGTCTGCTCTTGCGAAGATATGTCGCTATTGTGCATACCAGGAAAGATCACACCACGAAGTAAAACAAAAGCTGTTCAGCTACGGTCTGCACTCTGATGAGGTGGACCAAATTCTTTCAAAACTTATAACCGAAGGCTTCGTCAACGAAGAACGATTCGCGAAAACATTTGCCGGCGGAAAATTCCGCATGCAAAAATGGGGACGCATCAAGATCGAGAACGAACTGAATGCTCTCGGTCTTAGTCGCAATTGCATCAGGAGCGGAATGAAAGAAATATTAGACGACGACTACCGGAAAACCTTACAGCATTTGTTGAAAAAAAAGAACGAGCTCTCTTCTGAATCAGACTTGTTCAAAAAAAGAAACAAACTTGCACAGTACGCCATTGGTCGCGGCTTCGAACCTGAACTAGTTTGGCGAATGATCAAAGAAATCCTTTGACTTATTCGACGAATTTTATGTTACTTGAATCTTTCACGTAACAAACACCCCAACAATGCAACTTGTACGTGCTTGCGTGTCCATCATAGACCAGCTTGAGAATGTTGTTTCGCAGATCGACGCCGCCGATTTTTCTAAACCCTCTGCCACGCTGAACGCAAGCGTCGGACAACATCTCCGTCACACCATCGAATTTTTTCTTTGCCTGGAACGTGGCTTCCGCGATGGATTGATCAACTACGACAAACGCGCACACGATAGGCTGATCGAGACAGATAAGTTCATAGCCTTAGATGCCATCCGCCGGATCCGAAGATTCATTGTTACAACAAGCAACGACTGTGCCCTCCGCCTCGACGTTGGCTACGATCTTCACAGCGACGATTGTATCACCATCCAGACAAACTACTTCCGCGAACTCACATATAATATAGAACATGCGGTGCACCACATGGCACTCATAAAAATCGGGATTCGTGAAGTTGCTCCATATTTAAGTCTGCCCGGTGACTTCGGAATTGCTGTTTCTACTTTGAAACATGCGAGATATGAAACTGTTGCGAAGTAATTTCATTATCAAGCTTCGTTCCTGGGAGTATTGGCCGTTCGGGATTTTGCAGGGACCAGTCTTCATCTACTGGCTTCTGCTTGCGCTGAAAGAGCGCTCGATATTTTTCTTCTCTGCTTCTAATCCGGGAATCCTTTCGGGTGGGATGATGGGCGAATCGAAAGCAGAAGTGCTCGAATTAATTCCAGATGGAATAAAACCAAAGACATACCTGGTAAAGCTGCCCGCGACAACGGAAAGCATCGTGAGTGAAATGAAGAGGCATGGGTTTTCCTTTCCCGTCATTTTCAAACCAGATCTCGGTGAACGAGGATGGATGGTGCAGAGAATCGACAGCAATGAAGACATCGAAAAATACCTGGAGAAGATCAAGATCAACTTCGTGATACAGGAGCTTGTAGATCTGCCACTCGAGTTCGGAGTTTTCTATGCTCGTTACCCGAACCAACCGCATGGCCGTGTTACATCGATCACGATGAAAAGATTCCTCAGCGTAACTGGTGATGGCAAGAGCAAGCTTCGTGAGCTGATACTATCATCGGATCGTGCCAAACTGCAGTGGCACATTTTAAAGGATGCATACCAAAACGAACTCGACGTTGTTTTATCGAAGGGACAACAAAAGGAGCTTGTTTCAATCGGCAATCATTGTTTAGGAACCACTTTTCTGAACGCCAACCATCTCATCACGCCCAAATTAAATGCTTCGTTCGATAGCATCAGTCAGAAGGTACGCGGATTTTATTTTGGAAGATTTGATCTTCGATGTGCTTCGTTCGAGGATCTCGAAATCGGCAACGTGATGATTGTCGAGCTCAATGGCTGCGGCGCGGAGCCCGCACATATTTATCACCCCGGCTCCTCTTTCTGGCGCGGAATGGCGACGCTGTTTGCTCATGTTCATAGCATGTATCGCATCAGTGTTATCAATCATTCGATGGGGGTTCCTTATCTTTCTTTCCAGGAGGGGCGGGCGATCTATCGCAAGTTTAAAGCCCTTAGGTCGGCTTCATGATCTATGTTCAGGTTTTCCTAATTGGCGCTGCTATTAGTTTTCTTGGATCGATCCCGCCAGGGACTCTCAATGTCTGTGTTCTTCAGTTGGGTCTCGAGAAAAAAATCGGGGCGGCGCTGCGTTTCGCACTCGCGGTCTCCATTGTAGAATATCCCTACACGTGGATCGGTGTTCAATTCGAGTACTGGATCACGTCGTCGCCCGCGGTGATCGACAACTTTCAGATCCTGACGATAGTGGTGATGACGATCATCGGTGTGCTCGACATCTGGTCGGCGCAGCGACCTACCAAGTTCGCAACGAAATTCAGTGAAAGCGGCTTTCGTCGTGGGCTCGTGTTGAGTATACTGAACCCAATGGCGATACCTTTCTGGATAGCCTACACTGCATACCTGAAATCACAGGGTTGGATCGACCTTTCATCGCCATTGAAACTTCATCTTTATGTGCTCGGCACATCAGTAGGTGTAATGGTGTTACTCACATTATATGCCTACCTGGCAAACCGGCTTTCGCGATACATTATCAATAGCAAGATCGTGAAGCTGATCCCGGGCGTTACGTTGCTGGTACTCGCTGCAATCGGGCTCGTACGTTACCTGCTTTAGATATTCCGGTCTACTTCAATTTCGACGTCGGTTTATATCGAAAGCATGATTCCATGTGGTCGTTCACAAGTCCGCATGCCTGCATGTGTGCATAGATCACCGTACTTCCAACGAACTTGAATCCTCGTTTGATAAGATCTTTGCTCAATGCATCCGACTCTGGTGTTGTTGCGGGTACATCGCCCATGCCTTTGCGTTTATTCACGACAGGTTTTCCGCCGACAAAGCCCCAGATGTATTTGTCGAAGCTGCCGAACTCCTTCTGTACTTCGAGAAATCTTTTTGCATTGTTAACAGTAGAGTATACTTTAAGCCTGTTTCGCACAATGCCCGGATCTTCGAGGAGCTTCTCCAGTTTAGCTTCAGTGAACTTTGAAACTTTCACGGGATCGAAATCGGCGAACGCGTTTCGATAACCTTCGCGCTTTTTTAAGATCATAGACCAACTAAGTCCAGCCTGCGCTCCTTCGAGTATAAGAAACTCGAAGTGAGTGCGATCATCATGAACAGGCACGCCCCATTCTTCATCATGATACTGAATGTACTGATCGAACCCTGTGCACCATGCACAACGGATTTTTTCCTTTTCTTTTTTCATAAATCAAAAATGCTACTTTTAGTACGAAGTAAGCCACCTCTCTGACAACTGTATGTCAGGAAAACCATACCTATGAAAAATTATCTGACACTTATCGCGCTGTT
This sequence comes from Bacteroidota bacterium, assembly GCA_037200305.1. Classification (GTDB taxonomy): domain Bacteria; phylum Bacteroidota; class Bacteroidia; order Cytophagales; family Cyclobacteriaceae; genus ELB16-189. The sequence goes on along the minus strand of JBBCGZ010000018.1, from coordinate 64,634 downwards.
GATCTCCGCAAGCACTGCATTCGCGCAGGTCGACTTCGACAAAAAACTGAAAGACCTGGGCATTACGCTGCCCGAGCCTTCGAAGCCGGTTGCCAACTATGTGAAGGCGGTACGCACCGGCAACCTCATCTTCCTCGCAGGTCACGCTCCTGTAAAACCCGACGGTAGTTATGTGGTCGGCAAACTCGGCCGCGATCTCACGATCGAGCAAGGCTATGAGGCCGCAAAGCTTACGGCCCTCTCGCTGCTCTCGACATTGAAAGCGCAGATCGGCGACTTCAACAAAGTGAAGCACGTTGTAAGAATTACCGGCATGGTCAATTGCATGCCCGACTTCGGCGATCAGCCGAAGGTTATTAATGGATGCTCAGATCTGCTCGTTGCAGTCTTTGGCGAGAAGGGTAAGCATGCTCGGTCCGCTGTTGGTATGGCATCGTTGCCGTTCAACACAGCAGTTGAGATCGAGATGATTGTAGAGGTCGAATGACCTCATCATTACCATCAGTGTTTTTCCGTAACCCTGCTTTTGCTTTCCAAAAGCCGCTAAACATCATTTAAAAAAGTGATACTTTAAGGTATGTTAAACCTTTAACCAATTATAGTATGGCTTTTAATGGAAATGAGGGCGAAATGATTGATCCGAAACTCGGACAACAGATGATCGACAACTATCAAAAGAACATTGGACCAAAAGACAACAAGGCTTTGTTTTTCGGTGTCAACAGACTACAACAGCTGCTTAATCAGGGGCAAGCGGTTGGACTTCGCTTCTATTTCGCGAAAGACAGCGCAGGCCTCGACACGTTGGTGGTCGTCGCTGCTGATGCCAACGAAAAAAACATCGGACCGATTGACGGCTCGAAGTCGGCAGGTTTAGTAGGGGATAGCGCGTGGCCTTGCCCACCTTATTGTAACGTCGCAGATTAAGGTATTAAATGGACACTACCTGGTTAACAGTGACTGGTCTGGCGCAGGATATATGCCTTCTTGCTGGCCTCATTATTTTTATCTCAACCCCAAGAGCCGGAATAAAGGAATTTATGTTGTTAGGCTTGGCGCTGTTAACCAGTTTCGTCGGTGACATGGTCGGGTTCATCGGTGGTTTTATACTAAGGATGAACATGAATACCGAAAGCAATATTTTGGCACTTATTGGACTTTCAATAACCATCTGGTTCTACAAAACCAAAATTCGCATCGGTACAACGGGAAAAGCAGTAAGCATTCTAGCTATTGTCTTTATCCTTTTCGGCATTGTCAATCTTATCTTCATCCAAGGGCATGAGAAGATGAACCTTTACACCCTCGCTTTTGGTGCTGTCTCGCTCATTCTTATTTCCCTGGTATATTTTTACTTGCTGATCAAAGAACTCCCAACAGAGTCTATCACAAGGCTACCAATGTTCTGGATCAATACAGCCATTCTTATATATTACTCCGGAACATTCTTCCAATATCTTCTCACCGACTATCTTATCAATGTCTTGAAAGGTGATATTGTCAACACCTGGACGATACATAATTTTCTTGGCTTCGTCTTTTATGTGATTGTTTCAGTTGGCCTGTGGCTTAACCGGTCTCTATATTTGACTACGACAGCCGCGTCGGTCTAAGTTTTCGCGTTTTCATCGGGCTTATCTTTTATTCCATCCTCCCATATGCTATGTTGCTGATCCGTTCAGAATACCTGAAGCGATCAGAATAGTAGTAGTAAATGGACCTTCTTCCCTGGCTCACTGCCCTTACTCACTTACAGGAAGTAGCAGAGTTATCAGCCCTCGTGATCTTCATTATGACTCCCAAGGCGGGACGAAAGAATTTTCTCATCATCGGGGTCATGCTTGCTTTCATTGTTGTTATCGAGCTGGGCTCATGGATCGCGCACGATGTCTTTCACGTTAACCCCAACGTGATCAATCATGCCTATAATCTGTTTATAGTGCCCGCGTTTTACTTTTTTTATGTGGACAAGATCCACTCCGACAGGATCAAGAATCGTTTTCTCCTACTAACCATCACCTTCCTCCTCTTTGCCAGCATCAATATGATCTTCTTCCAGGGGCTAACGTCTGTCTCTAGTTATACAATGGCCTTCCGGTGTGTTATCCTTATAATTTTTTCAAGCATCTACTTCGGAGTACTCGCCACCGAACTTCCACGCCAGGTATATGTGGGCCTTCCCATTTTTTGGATCAACTGCGCTGTGGTAACCTATTTTTCTATTCTCCTTCCAATCCATCTCTTCACCGATTACATCTACCTTACGCTGAAGCTCAGCATTATTCCGCTCTGGATGGTTCACAACTTCGTTGGTGTCGTCTACTATTCTTTTGTTTCGGTGGGCTTGTGGCGTAACCGATCTCTTTACACTCTGCAGTCGTCGCTACACGCCTAGAGTATTCCCTATATAAAGATTATCTTAAATTTCGCGGCACTGTATTATCCGCTCCCTATTGGAATCCACTCATGAAAGCCAGGTATTTCTGCTGATTGCCATTGGCACAGTAGTAATGCTCATCCTCGCAGGATTTATCGTTCTGTTCGTCACGATCTATCAAAAAAGAATGTTCGAAGAACGACTAAAACAACAGGTACTCGAAAGTCAGTTTCAACAAAAGGTACTCGAAGCCACGCTCGACTCGCAAGAGAGCGAACGCAGCCGCGTTGCTGGTGATCTTCACGATAGCATTGGCGGTATGTTATCGGCTGTTCGCGTCGGATTGTCCGCTATCGGTCGTCAACTACCAGACACACACATACTCGATGCACAAAAGCAAATGCTCGACGACACGATCGAATCTGTCCGTAAGATCAGTCGCGAACTCATGCCAGCTACGTTAGAAAAATTCGGACTGATCCCGGCCGTTCGCGAGCTCTGCGAAAAAATGCAGGCCACAACACAAATTCAGATCGGCATAATGGAATTGGGTGAAACGCGACCAATCGATAACCGGCGTCAATTGATGGTCTACCGTATTACACAGGAGTTACTTAACAATGCGTTCAAACACTCAAAAGCTACGTATATCGAGATCCTCTTCGATTTTAGAGAAAACCTCTACCTTATCGTTGAAGACAATGGTATCGGTATGAATCCGCGACAAATGGAAGAAAGCGGGCGAAAAAGTTTAGGCCTGTTCAATATTCAAAGTCGCGTTCAATTGTTAACAGCTGCCGTAACCATCGATCCAGATAAAAAAGATGGAAGCAAGATCACCGTATCAGTACCCTATGAACAAAAAGCTTAAGGTTTACCTGGCGGATGATCATACATTGTTTAGAAAAGCAATGGTCACTTTACTTCAAACTTTTCAAAAGATCGGTGAAGTAAAAGATGCAGAGAACGGAAAAGAATTACTGACACTAATGAAGTACGGCGACCCCGATGTGGTTATCGTCGACCTGCAGATGCCCGTAATGGATGGCGTCGAGACAAGCGAAAATGTGCTTAAGAAGTTTCCTACGGCCAAGATCATCGTGCTTACCATGCACGATAGCGACAAATACATTTTGCACATGCTCGAAATGGGTGTGCATGCATTTCTTCTGAAGAACACCGATCCGGATGAATTAGAGAAAGCGATCTATAACGTTGTTGAAAAAGATTTCTATCACAATGATCTTGTCGCCAACGTGCTTCGCAAAAATGTTCTGGATAAAAAAACAGGACAACGTCCACAGTTCAAACAAGCACACCTCACCGATCGCGAGAAAGAGATCTTACTTCTCATTTGCCAGGAACTTACTATTCGTGAGATCGGGCAACGACTGTCGCTGAGCGAAAATACCGTGCGAAATCATCGCGTTCACATCATGGAAAAAGTGGGCGTGAACAATATGGTGGGCCTCGTGAAATTCGCTTACGACACAGGTCTTGTCAATTGATCGTATGGTAAAAAACTACCATTTCCATAGTAGTTTTTTACTATCCCTTAAATGGGGCCACAACAGCCGATAATTTGTTAATCTACTGATCTTCTGTGGATTAAGTCAAATTCTTGGTTTTACCTCCCCATAACACCGTTCCCACCTCGCGCACACCCCACCACCCACTGGTGGAATGACGACCTTCAAATTCGCTTCCAACCTGTTGACCCTTTTTCACTGCGTAATGGTAGCACCCCCAATCAGGAACAATGAAAATACTTGTGGTTCACAGGCAGAAAGAAGTCGTTGAGCAAATCGCCAAGACACTTGAAGGCAAGGACTTCGCAATCATGCATCTCGAATCAGGGCTGGATGGGCTCTTCACGTCCCGGATAGAGAAGTTTGATCTCGTGGTTTGCGGCACCGACCTGCCTGTGGTCACAGGTTTCGAACTCGTGCGTTCGCTTCGTACTTATTCAGTAAATCGAACAACACCCGTAATTTTTCTCGCCGACATTGTCGACACCAAAACGGAACGACTCGGCCTTGCGCTTGGCGCAGCAGCACTGCTATCTCATAGCAACGTAAACGTGGAACTCCCGGGAATTTTCTCGGAACAGATCGTTCAGTGGCAGGGAACATCCAACAATTAACATCTTCTTCACTCGAAAACTGTCTACACGCTGCGTAAACAAAGCCACAGCGTTTGTCGGTTAATCTTTCGTTAAAAGGCTTCTTAGGCCTTGAACCTCAGGTACTTGTTTTGCGTTATTTGTACCGTCAACCACTACGACAATGCAACATTCACCGAAACTGGCTATTCTTCAGAGCCTGGACTCGATGGATTCGGTTCAAATGGAAGAGGTGCTCAAGTACATCAAGAGCGTTCTCAACCAAACAAACCGTACCGTTAGTTACCAGGTTTTCAAGAGCGAAGCGATGAAAGAGATCGCGCAAGCTCTGAAGAACACGACCAAGCAGGTCGCCTAACGATGCCGAAACACTGGCGTCAAACAGGGTTCTCAACAGGCCCTGATAGAGAATCCTTCCCCCTAATTTTATCGGAACGTTACGTGTACATTACGTACTTGTCCCACTTGTCAAGAACCTCTACAAAATCCTGGGGCAATTCTGATTCGAAATACATCGCTTTCCCGGTGACAGGATGAGTAAAGCCGAGTGATTTCGCGTGAAGCGCCTGCCTCTGAATGATCTTGAAGCAGTTGTCTACAAACTGTTTGTATTTCGTGAACACGGTGCCCTTCATTATCTGGCTGCCACCATACATCTCATCATTGAACAACGGATGCCCGAGGTATTTCATGTGAGCGCGTATCTGGTGGGTGCGACCCGTTTCCAACCGGCATTCTATCAATGAAACATAACGATAGTCTTTCAACAGCTTGTAGTGCGTGATGGCTGTTCTTCCGAAGTCGCCCTTCGGAAAAGCTGCCGTAACACGTCGATCTTTCAGGCTCCGTCCGACGTTCACGTTGATTGTGCCCGCTTCGGGTGATGGTATTCCCCAAACGATAGCCTGGTAAGTTCTTTCTATCGAGTGATCAAAAAACTGTTTGGCAAGATGAGTGATTGCCGGTTCTGTCTTAGCGATCACTAACAATCCCGACGTGTCTTTGTCGATTCTATGCACGAGCCCGGCGCGACCTTCATTGCCCGGCATGTGTGGCAGGTTTTGAAAGTGATACATCAATGCATTCACCAATGTGCCCGTCCAGTTTTGGTAGGCTGGATGCACGACCATACCCGCGGCCTTATTAACAACCAACAAGTGCTCATCTTCAAAGACAATATTGAGAGGAATGTTCTCCGGCTTTACATCGGTGTCGCGTGGAGGTTCGGGCAGAGAAACGGTAACGACGTCACCGGGATGGATCTTGTAGTTCGGCTTTACATCGTGATCGTTCACTCTTACAAACCCAAGATGAATTCCTTCCTGGATCTTGGTGCGAGTAACGTTTGGCAACCGGTCCATTAGAAACTTGTCAATCCTTAAGAGGGCCTGACCTGGATCTGCGACGACCCTATGGTGTTCGAATAATTCGTCGTCTTCTTCTTCTTGTTCCATGTTCAATGTTCAGCGTTCAATGTTGAACTTTGTCCCAAAGGTACAATCATATACTTTTACATTATGAAGTTTTGGATTCCGGTGATAATATTATGCCTGTGGAGTTGTGGTGGCAGTCTTAATGACGAGCAGAGAAAGAAGCTTCGCGAGCGCATGAAGTCAGATCAGATCATGAGAGTAAGCGATGGTGAGTTAATGGCCGCTTCTTTTGATTACGGACGTGCAATCGACAGTATCCTGGAAAGACGCGATCCGGCTATGGTGAATACCAAACTCATCGATTCGCTGGAGTCGGCTTTCAACGTAAAGATCAGCAGCATCCAACCTGGCGATTCGGCGTTGCTTGAGCTGGAGACCAAACTTATCGAAGCGTATATAGCTGGCGGGGGACAACCGATAGTAGACGATGTTCAGAAGTTGGGAAAAGATTCCATTCTCTACACGAAGCCTATCACAAATGAACGCCCCGATGGTAGTGTTGAATTCATGAGGGCACTCAGTATCCACATGCCCATAAAATCAGTCGTGCTTTCTATCGAAGACTAAATGAGCTGGAAGATCTGGGTCGATACAGGTGGAACGTTTACCGACTGCCTTGCCTTCGACGATGCAGGAGATCTTTCGCGACTAAAAGTACTCAGCAACGCAACAATTCGGGGGAAGGTATTATTACAGCTGGACGCAAAAACGCTGGCCGTTGATATTAATTGGCCTGTACTTAATGACATCTATCAAGGTTATATCCTGAATCAGCAGGCAATTGTAGAATCGGTTGATACATCCAAAGGCTTTATCAAACTGAAGGAACCCACGAAGGGCCGTTGGTCTGGAAAAACAATCGAACTAACTACCAATGAAGAAGTTCCTGTTTTTGCTGCCCGACTTCTGACGTCAACGAAGTTGGGTGAAAAATTTCCGGAGATTGAGATGAAGCTTGGATCGACTCGCGGCACGAATGCGATCCTGGAAAGAAAAGGTGCGAAGACTGCGTTGTTGATCACGAAAGGATTTAAGGATCTATTGGTGATCGGTAATCAGCAGAGGCCTGATCTGTTTGCGTTGCATGTTGTAAAAGAGGCGCCGCTTTATTCTATCGTAATTGAAGTCGAGAAGGGGATTGATGCGACCATCATAAAGCGACTAAAGAAAAATAAAATCGAGTCCGTTGCTGTTGCCCTCATCAATAGTTATAAAGATCCAACGCGAGAGCAGTCGATAAAAAAAATCGTTACAACGGGCTGGTTTTAAATTTATCAGTGCTTCGCAAGAACTTTCGAAACAAATAAGAATTCTGCAACGCACCGAGACTGCGGTAGCGAATGCCTATCTCGCTCCGATCATTCACAGTTACGTCGGCAACCTGTTGCAAGGTCTTCCCGGTGCGAAGCTGAAGATCATGACAAGCGCGGGTGGTCTTGCGGAAGCTTCGGAGTTTCATCCGAAAGACAGTCTATTGAGTGGGCCAGCGGGTGGTGTTGTGGGTGCAGCAACCACAGCGAAGCTATCGGGTATCGATAAGCTTATCACGTTCGATATGGGTGGAACCAGCACGGATGTTTCGTTGTACGATGGCCGGTTCGATTATCGTTATGAATCGAAGGTTGGTTCGTTGAAGATATTCTCGCCTTCGCTGGCAATTGAAACCATTGCGGCAGGCGGTGGATCGATCTGTTCGTTCGATGGATTTCGTTTCACCGTGGGGCCTGCGAGTGCTGGTGCTGATCCAGGTCCGGCATGTTATGGCGGCGGCGGACCGCTCACGATCACCGATGTGAATTTATTGCTGGGAAGGATCGACGCGAAGACGTTTACGATTCCCTTGTCGGTGGAGAAGGCTGAAGAGGCGTTGGATGATCTAATAAAAAAAGTAAAAAAGAAATATGCGAAACGCGATGTTCTCCTGGCTCTTACGCAAATCGCTAATGAAAAAATGGCGGGTTGCCATCCGAAAGGTTTCAACCCAATCGGGACATGATCCAAAAGAATATACTTTGTTAAGCTTCGGAGGTGCGGGTGGTCAGCATTCTTGTGCGTTAGCCTCCATGCTCGGGATGAAAAACATTTTGATACCGTACGACGCGGGTTTGTTGAGTGCGTATGGTATTGGGTGTGCGAAGGCCGAGAAGTTTGCTGAAAGATTGTTGCTAACGTCATTGGAGGAAGGGATTCGTGATTTGCGATTTGTGATTCGCGATTTGGCGACTGACGGTGTCGTAGAAAAAAAACTCGCTTTTTTAAGATTCAAGGGGCAAGAAAATACAATTGAGATTGATCTTAACGAGACGGGACTGTCTTATGAATCTATTCTCTCTTCATTTAAAACTAAATACCTAAAGATCTTTGGCCACTGGAGTTGAACATGAGATTGAAGTAGAGTCAGTCAGGGTTGTTATTTCGGAAAAGGAAGAACAGAAAGTTTATAGGAAGACTTTAGTTAAACCATATACACCACAGAAACAAAAGGTTTATTTATGGGAGTCTCTGCTACCTGGTGCAACAATAGAAGGTCCGGCTTTAGTCGTGAGCAAGAACTCAACAACAGTCATAAACAAAGTTGGCTCTTTACACTGGATTCAAATAATAACGCACTGTTATCCAACTCACAACCCATAACTCACAACTCACAACACTCAGTTGAAGCAGAGCTCGAACTATTCTCCAACCGCTTCACATCCGTAGCCTACGAAATGGGTGCCCTCTTGCAACGCACCTCCTTCTCTATCAACGTAAAAGAACGCCTCGACTTCTCTTGCGCCGTCCTCGATCAAAACGGTTATCTCGTAGTGAATGCTCCGCACATTCCCGTTCACCTTGGAAGCCTGGGCGTATGTGTTCGCGAAGTCGCGCAGGCAGTCGAAATAAAAGAAGGCGACGTCATCATTACCAATCATCCAGCGTACGGCGGATCGCATCTCCCAGACGTGACATTGATCAAGGGCGTGTTTGTGAAGGGACAACTCGTAGCATACGTCGCGAATCGGGCACACCATGCGGAGATCGGCGGACGGAAGCCTGGGTCGATGCCGGCCGACGCCACAACACTGGAAGAGGAAGGCGTGATCATTAGTCCCACGTATCTCGTGCGTGGTGGAAAAGCAATGTGGGACAACATCGAACATCTGTTTACGACAGCAACATGGCCCACACGACTTTGGAATGAGAACAGGGCTGATCTGAACGGTGCACTCGCGGCAGTTAATTACGGAGAACAATCATTGATCGGTCTCTGCGAAAAATTTGGCGCAGCGAAGGTGGTCGAGTTTATGAATCGCATCCGTGAGCACGCTGCTCAATTATTTGCTCAGAAGTTGAAAACATTAAAGCTCTCGAAAGCGAAGGCTGTTCAATATCTCGACGACGGATCTCCGCTCTCGGTAAACATCACCAAAAAGAAAAATAAGCTGGTGATTGATTTCACCGGCTCCTCCGATGTTCATCCGGGCAACCTCAACGCCACACGAGCTATCGTTCAAAGTGTGGTGTTGTACGTGATCCGGCTCCTGGTAGACCGCGACATCCCGATGAACGAAGGATTGATCGACAACGTGGATCTCGTTATTCCAAAAGGAATACTCAATCCCGACTTTAGCACGAAACATCCGCCGGCTGTTGTGGGTGGTAATACCGAAGTGAGTCAGCGATTGACGGATACTTTGTTGAAAGCATTGAAGATGGCCGCCTGCAGCCAGGGAACAATGAACAACTCCTGTTTGGCAACGAGCGATTCGGTTATTACGAAACCATTTGTGGCGGCACCGGTGCAGGTAAAGGTTTCGATGGAACGAGTGCTGTACATCAACACATGACCAACACGAGGATATCAGATCCTGAATTGCTGGAGTGGAGATTTCCCGTGAAGTTGATCCGGTTCGAGGTAAGAAAGAATTCGGGTGGCAAAGGAAAGTGGAAAGGCGGCGACGGAGTCGTGAGGGAGTTCTTGTTCTTAGAAGATCTCGAGGTTAATATTTTATCGCAGCATAGAGTTGAAGAGCCTTATGGATTGAATGGAGGGAAGCCGGGGAAAAGAGGGCGCCAATATATAGTCGGTAAAGGCCCTGTACATGGGAGTGCATCAGTTAAAAAAGGAGACAGAATAGTAATCGAAACTCCCGGAGGTGGCGGTTACGGTAAACCCTAATTTTTACGTTTCTTCAGCAAATTATTCAACTTATTCTGAAGCTGCTGCGTAGCCTTCGTGCTGTCTTTCTTAGTTGAATCTCCCTTCAGAACATTGTTGATGATATCTTTGGGATCCGTTCCTTTCACTGCCTCTTGTACGGCTTGCTGAGTCTTTTCTTGTACAGTTTCTTTCACTTCCTGCTTCACAGCCTCAGTTGTTTGCTTCACTTCCTCCTTCACCTGGTTCTGTACTTGCTGCGCCTGCTCCGACGCGATGAGCGAAGGCTTCGGATCGTTATAAGTGCCACCGACACCAATCGTCACCGGAATATCTTTTGAAGCATTCGTGTTGCCTGTGAATTGACTCGCGTACGATTGCAGTTGCGTTCCTAACTTACCGGCCGGCACATTCATCTTCAGTGTATAATTGATTGTTCCGTCGAGGCCAGTGCTGCCAGCAACGTTTGTTGCGTAGCTTCCGAACTTCACATCGAAAGGTTTGACCGACAGCCTCCCGTTCGAAATAGATGCTGACATCAACACGTCTTTCAAAGTCACGTTATCAGTATCCTGAAGTTTTGTTAACGACGTTATCCCTGATATCAACTTCGATTGTGCAAGCGAGGCCTGCGCTACTTTAATCAGACCTGCACCATTCACGGTGCCCATCTTCGGCATCATGTCTTTACCCAGCTCGCCGTTGATCTTGAAATCGGTTCCAAAATTTCCTGTCATCATACCCGCAACCGGCGCGTATGTTGAAATGATAGAGAATGAATGTGCCGCCTCTTTGATCGACAGGTCTTCGATCTTCAGAGCAAAATCATATCTCGGGTGATCGATATCTTTCGCGTTGTAGGTACCATTCACAACAAAAGCGCCGCCGAGGAGATTGAACTTCAGTCCGTTGAGATTCGCAACACCGGTCTTTCAAAATAATGTCGCCCGCGGCATTGGTGATTGTATAGTCCATCATCTTCACGGTCTTTACGTTCGAGCGGAAAATGAAGTCAATGTTCTGAGGAATGGGAATCACACCAAACGAGGTGGTGTCTGTTGTGGTTGCCGTTTCTTCCGTGTCGGTCATGAATTCATTCAGGTCGAGAAGGTTCGATTTGAAATCCACGTTTCCTTTAATCGTTTCATTCTTGCCAAACACATAGCCGATATAATTGCTTACAGCGCCTGTTACGTTGAAGTCGCTCTTGCCAATTGTTCCGGATGTATTCTTCAGCTCGATCTTTCTTGGATCGAAGACCATTTCGGTTTGCGTGATGCCGACGTCGGGCATGTCTTTCATCGTCAACTTGAATGCAGTCATTGAAGCAGATCCGCTGGTCGGCAGTCGATCGTAACGTTCTGCTTCGAGGTCCGACATCTTTCCCTTTGTCTCTATGTTAGCTTTTACTTTACCGGCCACCGTCATTCCTTCGAGCGGGAATATTTTCGTCATCTTCTCGAGATCGACACCACCCTTTGCTTTCACGTCCCAGGTATAATCTGCAAGATTTCGCAAAGTCATACTGGCGTCGAATCTTTCGCCTTCGAGCATCATCGAAAAACTCGGAACATCGATCAACGTCTCCTCCATCTTGCCCGTCGTGTTCTTCACTGTCGCCGACATTTTCAGGTCTTCGAGTGGCGCGGGAAACGCGCTCGACTTCACATAGCCGTCGGCCAATCCCATAGCTACATCGAGCGTCGGGATAATCTTTTTGATACTGTCGTAAACACCGTTGACTTTAGCATCGAGCGAGAATGTTTCCCTTCATGTCGATACCTTCCATGGGAAACATTTTATTGAGCTCTGCGAGATTCAACTTCGCATTGAGTTGCGCGTCCATGCGGTAGTCTTTCAGGTTTTCGATACGAGCCCGTGCATCAACAGGGTTCGTCCCAAAATCGAGATGCATCTTCTTGAGATCAACCAGCGTGTGTTCGATCACTCCGTCTTTGTTGTCAACTATCAAGTCGACGTTGATGTTGTTGATCGCTGTAGGCAGGTCGGGATATTGGAACATCGCGTTGTTCACGAGCAAAGAGAGATTGAACGCGGGCATTTGGGTGTCGCTATACTTCCCCTTTGCAAAACCACTGAACTGCAGATCTCCGTCCGTTTTAATGTTAGAGAAATCTTTAGTGTACATGCCCGGTACGAGCGAAAGCAAGCTCTTGAATGAATTCTCCGGGCTCTTGAATGTGAGATCCATGTCGTAGTCTTTCGGATTCATCTTCACCCAGCCGTCCATGCTCATGGCGAAATCGTTCACCTTCGTGGTGTTGTCTTTGAAAGTAAATTTTGAAAAATCTTCACTGATCTGAATGATTGCATCCAACTCAACGTGCTTATCCGTGAGATACTCAACGCCGTCGTAGGCAGTTGTTAAACTGTCAATGGTTGTTTGTGTCTTGAGGGTCGAATACATCCTGGGTGAAGTCACCACCGCCACTGTGATTCAATCCTCTTAGAACAAGAAGATATGGAAGTGATTTGTCATCGTAGGTAACGTGACCATTAACAACCTCCCAGTGATCGATACCGAATGAGAACTTGCTGGTATCGGGAGCAGCCTGCGCTGTATCGGTAGAAGGATATGTGATGTCGTAGTTAGGGCACGTCCGTCTTTCAAAACCCTGATGGTGATTTGCGGAGCGATAAGTTGAATGCCTTTCACGCGGAGCTCATCTCCAAAAAGGATCTGTCGCAGGTTCACTTCAACATCAAGCTCCTGGAGAACGAGCAGTGGAACACCCTTCGAAGGGCGCGCGGTTGAATACGCCGAGGTTCTTCATCTGCGCGGTAACGTTCGGGAAGTTCTTGAAGACAGACAGGCTAAAGTCATCAACGTCGAAGATCACATCGGCATTTACTGTTTTTGCTATCTGTTTATCGATTGCTGCTTTTATATCGTCTTTGAAGACAATGGGTATAATAATTCCCGCCGCCACCAGGAGCACGAGCACAACGCCTAAGACGATAAAAATCCGCTTTACGATCTTCATACGGGTTAATTAAGAGGTCAAAAATTACGGCTTAACCGTCAAACGAACCAACGCAAAACAACCTCTAATATTCTCCTCTTAAGTGTTGTGTAGGGCGGGGTAGAACAGGTAGGCCATCGAATATCCCCTCTTTTGACGTACCACTGGCTTTTCGTTAGTAAATGCCAGAAATCCGGAGTGGCCATGTGCCTTACCGATACCGCTATTATTTACTCCGCCAAACGGCAGATTGGGATGTACGAACTGCAGAACGCAGTCATTGATGCATACGCCTCCGGCAGAAGTATTTTTCAGGATATTTTTTTTGAATGCCGCGTTATTGGAGAAAACATACAATGCAAGTGGCTTCGGTTTAGAATTAACAAACTCGATTGGCTCCACTGTTATTATCGGAAGTATCGGACCAAAGATCTCTTCCTGCATTACAAGCATTTCATTTGTGAGGTTAACAAGAATGGTCCTCTCTCCCGACAATACTTCGACAGCTCCTTTCTTTATCGCGTCGTCCAAAAGGTTTTTAAGACGTGCAGAATGCTTTTCGTTGATCACACGACCAGAATAGTTATGAAACTGATCGGCAATATTTTCTTTCAATAATTTTATGAACTCTTCTTTGATTGATTCGTCAACGATAACATAGTCCGGTGCAATGCACGTCTGACCGGCGTTCACAAATTTTCCGAAAGCAATGCGCTTCGCGGCATCTTTAAGATTGGCTGTAGCGTCAATGATTGCAGGCGATTTACCACCAAGCTCCAGTGTAACAGAAGCCAGTCGTTCTGCCGCAGCTTTCATTACGATCTTTCCAACCGCGGGACTTCCCGTAAAGAAGATGTGATCGAAAGGCAATTGAAGTAACGCTGTCGATACATCCGCGTCGCCTTCAACAACTGCTACAACATCATCATCAAAAACTTCAGCAACAAGCTTCGCTAATGAACGCGGAAGTATTGGCCGTAAGCTCCGAAGGTTTGAGCAACGCCGTATTACCTGCAGCAAGACACGAAGCCAGCGGACCAATGCAAAGGTTAAAAGGATAATTCCATGGAGCGATGATGAGACACACTCCCTTCGGTTCATAGACCACCTCCGATCGTGTTCCAAGAAATGTAATGGGTGCATCGATCTTCGTCGGCTTCGTCCATCGTGCGAGGTTATCGATAGCGTGATTGATCTCACTTAGTGCGGGGAAGATCTCCGACGTGGCGACTTCCATCGCGGGTTTGCCCAATGTCTTTGTACACCGCTTCGGCGAGTGCCGACTCATTCTTCCGGATCCAGGTGTCGAGTTTCCGGAGCCTTTCAATCCTTTTGGATATCGGTTCCGGGCGCAGCTTCTGGGAGCGGCTCTTAAGCTTCTGGAATATGGTTTCGAGGGGAGTCAGAGACGTCCAAGGTAGCAAATCAGCCGAAAATCAGGGAAAATTACCGCCATGTTGCTTTAATGTTACCTGAATGTTAAGTTTATGTTACGAATGTCTAAGGGAAGGGTATGAAACGCGCTTTACTTATTGGACTTCTGTATTGAGTGTAACGCTGGCATTGCAGACGGTTATTGAAGAGGCTGGGTGGAGGTGGGGGTAGGGAGAGAAGGGGTTGGAGGTGGCACGCAATCAACAACTTGTAACTATTAACATCATCGAACATCATTACCGTAGCGAGAGAAGCAAGCTGCATGCGTTGTTCTTGAAAACGCATAGGGCTTTCCTTCATTCCTATGTTCAATATACCGGCATTGAAGAATTATCGAAAGGACGTTACGATTGCCTCACGGCAACGTCGTTGTTTGCCGATGTCCTTTCGAGGACGGGATACCAGTACAAGATCATTGAAACCAACACTCATATTTTCGTCATGGTGAAAACATCGGATGGAGATGTATTGCTGGAGACAACAGATCGTATCGGTGGTTTTATCGATGATGAAAAGAGGATCAGTAAAGTGATCGCGGACTACAGAAAGAACTTTAGCCTTTTCGTAACGGTGGATGTTGATCAGCTTCCTGGTCTTCTTTATTTCAACCAGGCGGTAAAGGCGTTTAATGCAGCGAAGTGGGATGAGTGCTCCGAAAAACTTTCTGCCGCTGCAACAAAAACAAACTCTCCTCAAGTTGCTGCGCTAGCAGAGTGCTTCACAGGCAACCTTATTTCTCAGGGCGATAACCGGATTGCCCGGACGAGCCGTGCAATGACAGCTTCGATTAGTTAGCTAAAATCCGAACCTGAACTCTTCGGTTCATCTTATGTGCTTCTTCCGTGTCGGCACGAGATAGTGGTTGGGTACCACCGAAAGCTTTTGTCTTAACCTTGCCTTTGTTCACACCCTTCGAAATGAGATAGTCCTTAACGGCATCAACACGATCTTGCGACAGCTTCATGTTTTGCTTGGGATCTCCTTTAGTATCTGTATGACCTTCGAGCTGGATCACCATCTTCGGATACGTTTGAAGCATCTTCACGACTTCATCGAGTTCGGCAAATGAAGCCGATTCGATCTTCGCTTTACCAAGTTGGAAGATAAGTGCGTCGAGTCATCACCTTACCAACAGTATGCGTCGATTCTGCCGTTGCTGCTGCGCTGCTAGGCAATCCGAGCTCGACATCTCTCGTAACGATCTTACCTTTTGCATCTTTAGGATCGATCATATACTTCGCTGGTGCCGAAGCCGGGTGCCTCTACAAGAATTTCATAGCGCTCGTCACCGTTAAACAACGGGAAACGATACGATGTGCCCTTCAGCGATCCAACCACGTTACCATAAAGGCAAACTTTGGTACGACACGCTGGCGGTGATCGGCTCTTTCGTCGTTCCATTGACGATGTTGCCTTGCGCGTACATCAGCGTATCTGGCTCCTGCGCGAAGGCAGATCCAACTATAAGCGTCAGTACAAAAAATGTTGCGATCGTTTTCATCACGATTACATGGTGAGGATTGTGAATTCAACACGCCTATTGTTCTGGCGTCCTTCTTTAGTGGCGTTTGTGTCGCGGGGACGACTTTCGCCATAATACTTAGTTGAAATGCGGTCTTTCTGGATGCCTTTCTGAATTATATATCGTGACACTGCTTCGGCCCTGTTCTTTGAAAGCGCCATGTTATGTTCGTCGGTAACCGGTGTTGTCGCAATGGCCGCTAATCTCAACTTTGATCGACGGATTTTCTTCAAGGAATTCGGCGGCACGATTGAGTTCAGGAAAAGACTCAGGACGCAATACAGACTTATCAATATCGAAGAAGATATTGTTGAGCCTGATCGTAGCGTTCGGTTCAATTCTCGCAACTTCAATTTGTTCAATGCTTATCGTTTCATGAGTTACTGTTCCATCAGTCTTGAACTTTCTCAGATCGAGGTTCTGGCCTTCAGAGATGTGGCCTTGCACGTCGGCATGAACACCATAGATCTCACCACCAGGAAGCCTGATCTCGAACTCGCCTGTTTCAGGGTTAGATTGTGCGATACCCATTTCCTTTCCATCCGACAGACGTTCGTAGATGATCTTTCCGCCGATCGGTTGGCCGGTCTTCGCGTCAACAAGTTTGCCCTTCACGATAATATAAGGATTGGGGCTGTTGTAGAACGGAAGCTTCGCGCGATAGATGTCTGTGTTCTTTTCTTCTCCGCGTGAGTAGTAAGCATATTCGCTGGTAGAGGGAATGTTGAAGAAAAGGTCTTCGCCTTTCGAGTTGATATCGGGACCCCATGTTCTTGGGTTCGCTCCAGTTGGTGTAAGTATCGTCGAGGCGTTTGGTCATGTAGATGTCGCTGCCACCGTAACCACTGAAGCCGTTCGAAGAGAAGTACATGGTTTGATCGTCGGATGCTAAGAACGGAGCGGTTCTCTCACCGGCTGTGTTGATGACGTCACCCAGATTCTTCGGTTCTGTCCACACGCTGTCGTCTTTCATAAAGCTCACGTAAAGATCTCTTCCGCCGCGGGAGTCATCGCGTTCAACCGACATGATCAAAGTCTTGCGGTTGTTCGTGAGGAAGTAGTTTGCTTTCTCGTTGTAGTTGTAGTCGTTCTCGATGTTGAGTGCTTTAGGCTTCGACCATTTGCCGTTGATGTTGTTGCTTATCGATACACCGGCGAGCATCTTACCATTATCCAGGTACTTGTTTCCAAGAACGAGAAGTACAGTCTTGCCATCGGGTGTTGAGAAGTGATGGCGTTGATGAAGTTTGGATGTTCGTTGTTGAAGTCGGGGCCCATGTTCTTCGCGAGCGACCATTTGCCGTCGGCGCCGAGCTCCGAATACCAGATGTCTTCTTTGTCATTTACACCACCCACGTTTTCAGGGTGATTGGCGCGACTGAAATACAACACTTTTCCGTCTGGGGAAAGCATTGGGTTGAGCTCGCTGTAATCGCTGTTCACGTTCGGATCAAGCTTTTCAACAACGATACCCGCAGCAAGTAGCTCGGGTTTAACGATATCGGC
This sequence comes from Bacteroidota bacterium, assembly GCA_037200305.1. Lineage (GTDB taxonomy): Bacteria > Bacteroidota > Bacteroidia > Cytophagales > Cyclobacteriaceae > ELB16-189. The sequence goes on along the minus strand of JBBCGZ010000018.1, from coordinate 47,118 downwards.
AATGATCGGGTATTGCGAGTCAGTGATAGCAACGGCGTCTATTGAAAAGTATTCGGAAGCGCGCCCCCGTCGAATTCCAGGCGGACTGCTGACACCCTTGTACGTGGTCTTTTCGATGAACACGTTCAGCATACGACCCTGGAGCGGAACGGCTATCGGGTTCAATGTGCGTACTATGTGCTCGGTACCTGCTTCATCATAAAGCAACACCCTGTAAAGAGCGCCGGGGTTATAAGACTCGGCAATAGCGATCTGATGAACCGGGATTGCATGATCATAACCAAGTTTAATGAACTCCTTCCGCTTGGGTTTGTCGGGAGTCCACGCATTAGGATTTTGACCGCCAGCCGGCATCACGTTCGGCTTGCGAGGATCTGCTCAGCTGAATATTGGACAGGTGTCAGTTCGCTTGAAAATTCCAGCACTTTCGTTGCCCATTGCACTTCCTGACTGAAGGCCGATGAATTAAGAATTAGAGCAAAGAGAACCAGGAGTAGGTTACGCCTCATACTATACTTTGAGGGTTAAACATAGCTAAAATTTTTAAAAATGAAGCGAAAAGGTACATACTGATTAAGTGCAAATCAGCTCACTTCAGTTAAGCGAGGTCTTTTGGAACAGGAGGAATCCAACGTGCAACAAAGCTCCAAATTGGTGTTGCTTGTCATTGTAATAGTTGGTGCTAAGGCTTATTGGACCAACGGAAGAATGTAACACGAGACCAGCCGTGCCGGCGAGATAGAACTTCACCAGGTCCTGGCTTAAGGTTGCTCGTTGATCAGGCTGCGCCACGATCCTTTCGAATGGCTTAAACACATATCCTTCCAGGCGGAAGTCCAGGTTCTTTCGGATTTGGAATACATTTCGCCAACCACCAGCCACATAGTTGAAGGCCCTGAAGTTCGGTAGCAACAACGTTGGGCTATCCTGGAGGGGATTGAATGAAGATGCGTTGATGATTGTACCCTGGTAGTTGGCGAAGAACGGTTGATTCGACATCACACCTTCGACCAAATAACCGGAGCTATAGAATCCGCGCTTAAAATATTGTTCCATCGACACTTTGCCCCTTACCCATCCACGGTGCTGAGATTCCTCTCCATCTATCTTCGATGTATTGCCTGGAATGAATGTCTCGGTTACACTAAACCAATCAAACATAAACTGGTATCTCTTTCCTTGCGAAGGGTATTGGTTTTCTATTGAGTGTGTTTGTCGATAACATGAAGCCTGCACGGGAGCTGCTATTCTCAACTGGTCTAACGTATCGGTAGAAACAAACACGTCGCCGTCGATGTAGCGATCGAGATTATTAATGTAAATACCCATATACCGAAGCTTTGAACCTGGTTCCAACTGGCACACCCAATGCTCGCACCCACCTTTCGATCGATACGATTCAATATGGTGGGAGAAAAGTTTTGAAGCACAATATCTTTTCCCTCCACGAAGTCCCAGTTATTGAACGTTGCTTCGGGCTCGATGTGAAATCTGCCGAAACCAGGAAAATCGATACGTGCCTTAAGCTGTGCGGACTTATAAAATTACCTGTATAAAAATTAGCCATCACATGCGTTAGTGCGCGATGGAAATAATAGTAATTGACGCCAAGAAATATTGTACTGATGTTTCGTGTCGATATCACTCCACCGAAGTCGATCTGGAAATCATTCTGTGGTCGCTTTGCCAAATTGAAATTGAACTTGTTCGTCTTCGTGTCGAACATAAAGCCTGGATACACATGATGAAAGTAATCGTCGGACACAAGCTTGTAGTATCCTTCTTTCACGTTGCTGAAGTACAATGGGCGGCGGCCATTGCGAAAGAAGCGATTCATGTAACGCTGCTGCTTCGAATTGAACCCGGTATACGTGATATGATCGATCTGAAGTGGAAGACTTTTATTATTGAACTTGTTGCGGGCTTCGGCAACCTGTTCGCAGGTGCGGAATGCTTTCATCCCATACCTTTTGTTTGATCTCTTCCATTTGTCGCATGGTCTGGGCATAGCCGCTATCGATCAAATGTTTTGCACGGGCAAAGTCGAATGTTGAAAGTCCTTTGAGATTAGGTTGAATATAAACTCCTGTCGCGGGGATCTCCGACGGATCCGATTTATCGAGCAACAAGTACAACAGTGATTTCGAAATCAGCTTCTCATCTTCACCATACGGATATTCATCGTACACTTTCGACGACACGTTGCTGCCGATGATGATATCCGGTTTGAAAGCATCCTGCAGAACATCTACCGGGAAGTTGTTGTAAACTCCGCCATCGAATAAATATTTGTTGTCGACTTTGATTGGCGAATAGAAGAACGGAACTGTTTGTGTGGCTCGAAGAGCGTCGCTCAAACTTCCTGACTTCAAAAATAACTTCCGTCTGCGTGAAGACATCCGCAGCTACAACGCGCAGCGGGACGAACAGGCTGTCGAAGTTGCCTCGTGCAATCGCAGCAGGCTGCGCCATAACTTCCGCCAACGCAAAGTTGAGCGACAGGTCGTTGGCAATACTCGAGTTGAGATTGAAGTTGAAAGTTGAATCGAGCGAGAGGTTGATCTTGAGCACCGACGGGTTATCGTCGGGACGATTGTAATAGTAATTGTATCCTTGTTCAAGCCGGCCCGTTACCCAACCGATAAATTCTTTCGACAGCATGATCTCTTCAATCTGCTGTGGGCTCATGCCTGCTGCGTAACATCCTGCAACGATGCCACCCATAGATGTTCCGGTCACATAATCAATTGGGATCTCGTTCTCTTCGAGAGCTTTGAGCACACCAACGTGTGCAATGCCTTTAGCACCACCGCCACTTAGAACAAGCCCGACTTTTTGAGAGTAGGCGGTGATCGCCGTAAGAGGCAACAGGCAAAGAGGATCGATCGGCACATTTCGGGTTCTAAATTTAACGAAACCCAAGCCGATTTCTTTTCTATTAGTTCTCGCCAATTACGTCAGCGATTGCAACTTCTGTAGGTTCTTGCGGGAATTGGATCTCGTCGAGACGCTTTGTTAACTCGCTCTTAACAGCTTCGAACGCCCCACGCTCGGTATCTTTCACCGGCTCTGCGGCGGGGAGTTGTACTTTCAAAGCATCCACCTGCACACCATTCTTCCAGAAACGATAACAAAGGTGCGGACCGTTGGCAAGTCCCGTCTGACCGACAAAACCGATGGTCTGACCTTGTCTTACTCGCGCGCCGGCGTGGACTCCACTGCCGATCTTGGACATGTGAAGGTATTGCGTGGTGTAAGTTCCATTGTGACGGATCTTCACGTAATTACCATTGCCGCCTTTGTATTGTGCTTCGAGCACGACGCCGTCGCCGGCCGAACGAATAGGGGTACCTGTCGGAGCAGCAAAGTCGGTTCCGTTGTGAGCACGAAAGACTTTGGCGACAGGATGGAAACGGTGGGGATTAAATCTTGAACTGATTCGAGTAACTCGATTGGGTATTTCAATAAAGCTTTGCGAAGACTTTTGCCATTCTCGTCGAAGTAGTCGGTGCTTCGGCATGGTCGAATGGAAATGCGTAGTATCCGCTGCCATAATGTTCGAAGTAGATCGCGTTGATACTTTCGATGCCGACGGGTTGTCCTTCCACCTGGCGTTCGGTGTAGATCAATTTAAACTTGTCGCCTTTTTGGAGTCTTTGGAAATCAACCTGCCATGCGAAGATATCGACGAACCCGTTGGTGAGTTCGTTGGAGATGTTCATCGCTTCGATGGTTTCGGAAAGGTTGGATTTAATTTCTGCTGCGATAGATCTTTCGACAGCTGAAGTTTCACGCTGGCAAGATTCTACAATGAGTGTATCGGAAAAGTGAAAGATGGTGTAATCGACAGGACTTGATTCGTAGATGAGTGCACGCACAGTGCTTAGCGAATCGTCATTGGCAAGGATGGTGTACTTTTATTGGTAGCTACTTTTCTGAAATCAAAAACGTTACGGGAAATTGTGGCAAGCAAACGCTTCGCCTTACCATCAACATAATAACCATCGAGAAGATCGGAGAATCTCTGATTTCGTTTTACAACATAATTCTGAATGTTGAGTCCGTCGACTACGATTCCGAATAACATTGCTGGTTCTTTGGGAACAACAATAATCGTATCCTTCACTTCAATCGCTTCTTCTTCATAAGGAGCGTATTGCGATGCGTTGTCGAAAACGATGAGGATGCCTACGAAGACTAAAGCGGCGCCAACCAAAACCAAAGACTTCTTAAAAAATTTCACTACAGCGAGAGGTTAAAAAGTAGCCCTCCGCCTTCAAAAAGTTTACGGCGGACGCAGTAAAGATAACTAATAGAAAGACAGGCAATTATTAGAATTTCTTAAAAAGCTCGGCATATTTCTTTTTACCGGAGTCAAGAAACTCAACGAAACCGGGAATGCTTTTATCGTAAGCCTTCGGCCAGGCTAACACGCGTTCATCTTCGCCAAGAAGAATATAAAAAGGCTGTGCATTATTATTGAGGTTAGCGATCTGCAGATCTGCATTCTGTTTACCGATCGACTTCTTCACTTTACCATCAACCTTCGAAGTAAACCAATCTGCTTCGGGCAATTCAGTTTTATCATCAACATACAATGCAACGACCACATAGTCATTTTTCAGTCGCTTCAATACTTGCGGGTCGCTCCAAACCACGGCTTCCATCTCGCGACAGTTTACACAACCGTGACCAGTGAAATCGATGAACAAAGGTTTATGTTGTTCGCGTGCACATGCGAGAGCTTGCTTGTAATCGAAGTATCCGTTGATGCCATGAGGAAGATGAAGGAAGTCGGCATACTCTGGAGTACCACACGGGCCTTCGCCACCTTTGAGCTCGGCGAGATTGAAGTCATGCGTGTACATCGGGGGAAGATATCCTGCGAGAGCTTTCAATGGAGCTCCGAACAATCCGGGTGTAAGATAAGCAACGAATGTAAACGTCGCAGTAGCAAGCAATAGACGGGGAACGGTGACAACACTAACCGGGCTGTCGCCTTTCAGCGTAAGCTTGCCAAGGAAATAAATTCCGAGTAGCGAGAAGATCACGATCCACAAAGCAATGTTGAGGTCGCGATCGAGTATGCCCCAATGATATGCCTGGTCGGCGATGCTAAAGAACTTGAGACACAATGCGAGCTCGAGAAAATCCTAAAGTAACTTTTACTGAGTTCAACCACCCGCCCGATTTTGGAAGTGACTTCAACAGTTCAGGAAACATCGCAAAGACAGTGAACGGTATCGCGAAGGCAAGCGAGTAGCACGCCATTGCGAGAATAGGTTTCATGATCTGTCCATTTGCAGCAAGCACTAATACGTTACCGACAATTGGAATCGTACATGAAAATGAAACGAGCACCAAAGTGGCTGCCATAAAGAATATGCCGGTAAGACCACCCTTCTCTGCTTGTTGATCCGCTTTATTTACAAGTTGATATGGCGCATTGATCTCGAATAGTCCAAAGAAAGATAGAGCGAATACGATAAAGATCAGGAACACGAAAAGGTTCGGCGCCCAATGAGTTGACAATGCATTGAGAAAGTCGCCTCCCAATGTAAATGCTACCAGTGTTCCTACGAGCGTATAAATGGCAATAATGGAGATCCCGAATATGATCGCCTTACGAATGCCTTCGCGACGGGATTGATTGTCGCGCAAAAAAAAAAGTCACCGTCATAGGTATCATCGGAAATACGCAAGGTGTAAGCAATGCTGTGAAGCCGAGAATGAATGCGAGGATGAGGAAAGTTGCGAACGATTCTGTTTCTAGCGTTGGCTTGCCATCAAGGATTGTTGGATCAAGTTTTGGTCCAAAGAAAGTTGTGGGTTGTGGGTTGAGAGTTGTGGGGACTGACTCATCAGGTTGCTGTTCGTTTTGCTGTGTCGTTGTTTCCGCTCCGCCAACTTTAAAACCAATATTAAAATCACCGTCAAATAAAATGCACTTACCTTCTAATGTTGTGCAAACTTGTCCTTCATACTCTCCTTTAATCGCAGCAGATGCGGAGAGTATCTTTATCGTTTGCCTGAACTCACCTTTCTTATCAAAGATCCTTACATCACAGTCGAAGATCTCGTCATGTTTTTTGTGATCGTCGATTGCTTTGAGTGCACCGACCAGTTCGATGCCTGCATTTTTCACAATCGTTACCTTCATCGGAACGGGTCCGCATTCCTCGTCGAAGCCCACCGTGTAAACGTACCAGTTGTCGTCGATCGTGACCTTAAAGATCACGTCGACCTGGTCGCCAACTTTTAAGTCGGTTTTTGATAACGAGGCGGTGATTTTTGCGGGTTTCAGCACCTGGGCATAGGATGCCACACTGATAATCAATAGAAGGAGTATTCTGAACATGAGACAAAATTAAGATATAGGGTCTTAATGACTTGTTAACTCACAGTCATCACGCAGAAAAGTGCTTATAAAATGCCACTATAGTTTCTATACCGATAAAGAAATTCTTCAGCCCGTAGCTTTCATTCGGTGAGTGAAGTGCGTCGCTGTCGAGTCCGAAGCCCATCAAAACAGTATCCAGGCCAAGCTCTTTCTTAAATAAAGCGACTATCGGGATACTTCCGCCGTCGCGGGTCGGGATTGGTTTCTTGCCCCACACTTCCTCGAATGCTTTCGAAGCGGCAGCGTATGCTTTAGAATCGGTAGGCGTTACTGCGGGCTGACCGCCATGATGTGCTGTGACTTTTACTTTTACAGACTTCGGTGCGATTGAAAGAAAGTGTTTGGTGAACAACTGGGTGATCTCGTTCGGATCCTGGTTGGGAACGAGTCGCATGGAGATCTTCGCGCTGGCCTTCGAAGGAAGAACGGTCTTCGCACCTTCACCGGTGTAGCCGCCCCAAATGCCATTGCAATCGAGCGTCGGCCGCACACCGGTTCGTTCGAGTGTTGTATATCCTTTCTCGCCTGTAACTTCTTCGATGCCGAGCTCTTTCTTGTATTCATTGAGATCGAATGGAGCTGCATTCAAAGCTTTCCTTTCGGCATCGGAAAGGTTCACTACTTTATCATAAAATCCTGGAATCGTAACGCGACCGTTTTCATCAAGCAACGATGCGATCATCTTCGCGAGCTCATTGATCGGGTTGGCAACGGCGCCACCATAAACTCCCGAATGCAAATCCCTGTTTGCACTTGTCACTTCAACCTCCATGTAGCTTAGACCACGAAGTCCAACGGTAATAGATGGTTGATCGAGTGAGATCAATGCTGTATCGGAAATCAAAATAACATCCGCCTTCAACTTGTCGCGATATTCTTTTACGAAGACTGGAAGATTATCGGAACCGACTTCCTCTTCTCCTTCGATCATAAATTTCACGTTGCAATTCAAAAGATTGTGCTTCGTCAGTATCTCGAATGCTTTGATGTGCATGTACACTTGTCCCTTATCGTCGCATGAACCGCGTGCATAGATCTTTCCATTTCTAACTGTTGGTTCGAAGGGTGGAGATACCCACAGATCGAGAGGATCGGGTGGTTGTACATCGTAATGACCATAAACTAGAACCGTCGGTTTTTTGGGGTCTACTTTCTTCTCACCGAAGACGATCGGGTGGCCTTTGGTTTCCACCAATGTTACTTCAGCGCCAAGTTCTGTGAGTCGCGCTTTTACATATTCGGCAGCCTTGCGAACGTCGCCTTTATGACGACTGTCGGCGCTTACTGAGGGAATCCTGATCAGGTCGTAAAGTTCGGCGAGAAAACGATCCTTGTTTGATTCAATGTATTCTTTGATCATACCGCATATTACTTCTTATTTATTTCAGAAATTACACCTATGAAATACGGTAGGGTAAAAAATTTCATCGGCGGTGAGTTTGTTGATATCAAGAGTAGCCGGACCTTGACGATCACCTCACCGATTGATGGAAAAGCTCTTGCGGAGCTTCCGTGTTCCGGCCCAAAAGAAGTAGATCTTGCAGTTGCCGCTGCACAGAAAGCTTTCACATCCTGGTCGAAGACGCCGATCAAAGAACGGGTTCAAATATTCTTCCGTTATAAATCTCTTCTTGAAAAAAACATTGAAGAACTGGCAGCACTTGGAACGGAAGAGAATGGAAAAATTATCTCCGAATCGAAAGCAGAGATCGAGAAGTGTATTGAGCTAACGGAGTTTGCATGTTCGCTTCCTCAACTGGTGGCTGGCGAAATATTGGAAGTAAGTAAAGGTGTTGAATGTCGTTCGGAGCATGTGCCTGTAGGTATTGTCGCGAGCATCGTGCCATTCAATTTTCCGACCATGGTTCCCAACTGGACAATTCCGAACGCAATAGCTCTCGGCAATTGTATGATCATCAAACCCTCGGAGAAAGTGCCGTTGAGTCTTGGGCGTATCGCGATGTTGTTGAAAGAAGCAGGACTTCCCGATGGAGTTTTCAATATTGTTCATGGCGAGAAAGAAGTGGTTGAAGCGATCTGTGATCATCCTCATATAGACGGCGTCACTTTCGTGGGATCGACTGCTGTTGCGAAAGCGGTTTATCGTCGTGCCACGTCGAATCTTAAAAGATGTCTTGCACTTGGCGGCGCGAAAAATCATTTGCTCGTATTGCCTGATGCGAAAGCAGACATGACTGCACAAAACATAACGGCTTCAATGAGTGGTTGTGCTGGCCAACGTTGCATGGCCGCCTCTGCTATGGTGGCTGTCGGTAACGTGGATCATATCATCGAGAAGATTTGCGACGAAGCCCGCAAGGTTATTCCTGGTCAGAATCTTGGAGCTGTTATCAATAAGGCTTCACAACAAAGAATCGAAAAGTATATCACGGAGGCCGAGCAGCAAGGCGCGAAAATCTTAGTCGATGGTCGCAACGCAAAAGTTGCGGGTAAAGAGAACGGAACTTATGTAGGTCCAACGGTGATCGATCATGTAACTCCGAATATGTCCGTCGCACAGGAAGAGATCTTCGGACCAGTGATCAGCATTATGCGCGCAAACTCTCTCGACGAAGCATTGGATATCGAGAACAGGAACAAGTACGGCAACGCTGCTGCGGTCTTCACACAAAATGGAAGTCTTGCCAGGTATGTAATGGAGAAAGCAAGTGCCGGAATGATCGGTGTAAACGTGGGCGTTCCCGTTCCGCGAGAACCATTCTCTTTCGGTGGATGGAATGAAAGCAAGTTCGGTGTTGGAGATATTACAGGAAAGAGTTCGATAGAATTTTGGACTAAACTCAAAAAGACAACTGTAAAATGGAATCCAGAGTCAGCAACAAATTGGATGTCTTAGGAAGTGAAAAGTGAAAAGTGAATACAACTGCATACCAAATGAAATCGACAGAGATTATTAACGACAATCTGGATTACACTCTCTTTTCTTGGAGTCAACAAAAAAATATAAACCCCATTGCGATTGAAAGAGCAGAAGGTGTTTACATGTTCGACTACGATGGCAAACGTTATCTCGATTTCTCTTCGGGACTGATGAACGTTAACATCGGTCACGGCAACCAGCGCGTTACTAACGCGGTGATGAAACAAAATGCAGGAGGTGAGCTACGTAACGCCATCGTGCATAACGAAAGCACGAGGTGATCTCGGAAAGAAACTCGCCGAAATCACTCCCGGCAATCTCAAGAAGACACTCTTCACAACCGGGGGCGCGGAAGCAATAGACAATGCCATCAAGCTTGCTCGACTATATACCGGGCGACATAAGATCATCGCGCGTTACCGCGCTTTTCACGGCGCATCTATCGGTGCAATGAGCGCTGGAGGAGATCCAAGAAAGATCCCACACGACTCGCAACAAGCTCCGAATATCGTTCACGTGGAAGATCCTTATTGCTATCGTTGTCCGTGGGGCCAACAAAAGGAAAGTTGTTCGAAGCTTTGTTTGGATCATGTTGAGCGTGTAGTTGAATTCGAAGGGCCGGAGACCGTCGCGGCTATATTAATGGAGGGCGAAAGCGGTTCGTCGGGTTGCATCAAATATCCGGAAGGTTATCTCGCAAGCATTAGAGCATTGTGTGATAAACATGGAATACTTCTCATCATGGATGAAGTGATGAGTGGCTTCGGGCGCACGGGTCAGTGGTTTGCATGCCAGGTGCATGATGTTGTCCCGGATATGATCGTGACTGCGAAAGGTATAACGGCTGGTTATCTTCCACTAGGTGCGTTAATTGTGAGCGATACGATCGCTGATCATTTCAACGACAAGGTTCTTTATCTCGGCCTTACTTATTCGGCACACCCGGTATCGTGCGCCGCAGGTGTCGAGGTGTTGAAGATCTACGAAGACGAGCATCTCATCGAGAATGCGTCGAGGATGGGACACTATATCGAAGCTGAAGTAGGGAAATTAAAGGAGAAACATCCGAGCATTGGCGATTTTCGAAACACGGGACTTCTTGGTTGCCTCGAGCTCGTGAAGAACAGGACTTCAAAAGAACCGATGGCCCCATTCAACGCGAAGCCGAATGAGATGGTGGTGATGAATAAAGTTGCAGCGAAGCTTAAGCAACTTGGCATGTACACTTTCGTGCGTTGGAATTATGTGTTCATCGCTCCTCCTCTTTGTATTACAAAAGAGCAGGTGGATGAAGGGTTGGCGATGATCAGTGAGGCGTTGAAGATTGCTGATGAAGCGACAGCATTAATCTAATCCGACCTCCTTCTTTGCTTCAAGTACTTCTTTATCTGCCCCGGGCTCCAGCTCTTGTGCCTTAGAAAAGTTTCTTTTCGCGTTTTTTCTGTCGCCAAGCTTTGCGAGCGCTTTTCCCTTCCAGATATAAAAGATATAATACATGTATTCAGGCCCCTTCATGCTGAGCGCCTTGTCTGCATCTTCAATGCTTCCGCGATAGTCACCTGCGTAGTAACGTACCTCCATCCGGCTCGTATAGTCGTATGACTGTTCTCCGCCGCTCAGTTGTAATTCTTTATTCGCATCGGCAAGTGCTTCCTCGTGTCTGCCAAGTTGGCTATAAGCGCTTGATCTGTAACTATACAAAAACCGGTGTTCAGGATCGATCTTCAAACCTTTATTATACTCGAGGAGTGCCGCTTGATGATCTTTCAGACCCGTCGCATAGCACCATCCCTTGATGCGGTAATCGTCGGCTGTAACTGCAGTGCACTTCACACACTCATCATAGAATATGTCTGTACCCGTTCCGACCAGGTCCCAAACCGAAGTCAAATCGGGATACATACCCGTTGACTTTTTAACTGGTTGCGCTGCCACAGTTGTTGGGCTATACGTTTCTGCCTTCGAATAACTCTCTTGCGCGGGAGCCAGTCGTGCATTCAAGTCTTCTTCAAACTTTTGCCCGGTTCCATTGCAGTTATAACAAAAAGCCTTACCTGTTGCCGAACAACTTGTGCAGTAGGACTTACCAGATCCTTTACAAATTGTGCATTCAAAATTTCCTTTTCCTCCGCATGAACCACACGTTGCTCCGGCAAACTTTCCGGTCCCGTAACAGAGCGTGCATAAACTGGTTCCCTTACCAAAACATCCGGTGCATGTAATTTTGCCGGACGCACTGCATGAACTACACGAATTGTATCCATGCCCGCTACAATAATTGCAATCTGAAAGCTTGCCGTTCTTTGTGTCTACGAGTTCATTGAGCTTTGTAAAAGCTGCATATCTTTTCTGATTCTCTCTCTCAATACTGTTCCGGAAAGAATTCTGGATAATGACGTCGAAAACATCGCCAAGAGTTGTAAATGCATTCTGCCACGCTTCACCCGTTTTTTCATTGGCTGCGTTGAGCCTGTCGAGCTGGCTCTGTCGTTCAACCTTTCGTTGTTCCTCGAGTTGCTTTGCTTGTTGTTCTTGTTGCTGCTTTTGTTGTTCACGTTGTTGATCGGCCAGCGCACTACTTTGAGTTGTTGATGACATACTCACTGACTCAAGTCCGCTTTCAATCCTGAAATTTTTAAACGACATCGTCAACCCTGGATCGTTCTTATGCTGTTGCGGAGGATAAAACACGAGACCCGAGTAACCTCCTTGTGATGTCGCATAAGCTTTCAGCCTCCAGCTTGCACCGATCTCACCTCCAACCTGTTGACCATTTATTTTCCATACAACGCCATCGTGCGCCCACGTAATTTCATAAGAATTTGTATTCTCAAATTTTAACCAAAGACGTCGATCATCACAACTATTACAGCTCCATTGATAAGAGACATTGACTCCGCTCTTTTCAAACCAATATGTATAGTCCGATTGGGCGTTGACGACTGATGGAAGTATGCAAAGGGCAAGAAGAAAGGTCCTGGCCAGTTTCATAGACGGTGGGTGTTATCCTTCTAATTTAAGAAGTTGTTTGAAACGAAATCGATTGCACCTTTTAACCTTCTGTTATACCCGACTTCCACAAACGTTTCCGGTACCGGATACGTCCCTTCGCAATAAAATTTTTTGAAAAATCCCGTTTTCACAGAATAAGTTTCTGCAACGCTTAAGTTAACTTTAAGGTGATTTTTCCCTCACAAAAGATAAAAAACTTGGAAGACCAGCAGCAGTACGGACTTTACCAACCCTCCTTCGAGAAGGATTCATGCGGGGTTGGATTTATTGCAAACATAAAAGGACGAAAGTCGCACCAGATCGTCGCCAACGGTCTCACGATGTTGGAGCGAATGAGTCACCGCGGCGCATGCGGTTGCGAACCCAACACCGGCGACGGTGCGGGTATCCTCATCCAGATCCCTCATGAGTTCTTTTTCACCGAGTGCCTTAAACAAAACATCACTCTTCCCGAAAGCGGTCATTACGGTGTCGGCCTGATTTTTTTCCCAAGCGATCCAAAGCTCCGCGAAGAATGTCGTACCGTCCTCAACCGACAGATCAAGCGCATGAAGATGACTCTGCTCGGCTATCGTGTAGTGCCCACCATGAACAACGATCTCGGTGAAACAGCTCGCAAAGCCGAACCCATCATGGAGCAGGTCTTTATTAAGAGACCAGATACAATAGACGACGCAGATGATTTCGAAAGAAAACTTTTCATACTCCGCATGTTCAGCACCCGGCTTATTAAGGAGTCGGTTGTCGGCGTAAACGGATCATTTTATTTCTCTTCTCTTTCATATAAGACCATCGCCTACAAGGGCATGCTTACTTCGGAACAGCTCAGGTGGTATTTCCCCGACCTGGAACACGAAGAAGTTGTGTCAGGATTCGCTGTTATCCACTCACGCTTCTCCACGAACACATTCCCATCGTGGCGTCTTGCGCAGCCCTTCCGCTATATCGCACACAACGGCGAGATCAACACCGTACAGGGAAATATCAACTGGCTGAAATCAAAAGAGGCATTCTTCGAATCACCATACTTCACACGTGAAGAATTGAACATGGTGCTGCCGATATGTAATCCAAGCATGTCGGATTCTTCGAACCTCGACAACGTAATAGAATTACTCGTTCACGCAGGACGTTCGCTCCCTCATGTAATGATGATGCTCATTCCAGAAGCATGGGACGGCAACGAGAACATGAGTCGCGAGAAAAAAGATTTCTACGAATATCATGCGAACCTGATGGAGCCGTGGGACGGACCCGCATCCATCACTTTCACCGACGGAAAGATCATCGGCGCTACGCTCGACCGTACGGCCTTCGCCCATCAAGATTCATCGTCACCAACGACGACCAGGTCATCATGGCTTCGGAAGTTGGTGTGCTTGATATCGATCAGTCGAAAGTTATTTCGAAGGGCCGCCTGCAAACCGGGTAAGATGTTCATCGTCGATATGGAAGCAGGTAAGATCATCAGCGACGATGATCTGAAGAAAAAAATATGTACACAGAAACCGTATGGTGAATGGCTTCGCGCAAATAAAGTGAAGCTGTCTGATCTTCCGGAGCCGGGCGGTAGTTTCCACAAGTACGACCCGAATACTTTCGTTAAGCGACAAGTATCATTCGGTTTCACAACAGAAGATCTCCGCGTGATCATCGCGCAGAATGTGCGAGACCGGCAAAGAGGCTCTTGGTTCTATGGGCAACGACACACCCCTGGCGGTGCTGTCGAAACAAGCACAGCATCTTTCGAGCTACTTCAAGCAACTGTTCGCACAGGTAACAAATCCTCCTATCGATTCAATTCGTGAACGACTCATCATGTCACTCGCTTCGCATGTAGGTGGATCATTGAATCTTCTCGAAGAATCGCCGGAGCACTGTATCACACTGGAACTTCCTACACCTATTCTTACTAATTCGGAGCTCGAACGTATTCGTTACATCGACCACCGACATCTGCAAACAAAAACCATCTACACGTACTTCAAAGCAGATGCTCAGCCCGATTCATTGGAAAAAGGATTGACTCGCGTTTGTCAGTATGTGACCGACGCAATTGAAGATGGTTTTACTATCATCATTCTTTCCGACCGGAGCTTCGACAGCGGTCACGCACAGATCCCTTCATTGCTTGCAGTGTCGGCTGTTCATCATCATTTGATCCGCCAGGGTCTTCGTGGAAAAATAGGTTTGCTCGTTGAAGCCGGCGACGTTTGGGAAACACATCACTTCGCAACGTTACTCGGTTATGGTGCATCAGGTGTGAATCCTTATTTGGTATACCAAACCATTCACGACATGAAGAAGAGAAATCTTCTGAGTGCCGAACTCACCGAGGAAAGAGCTGCATACAATTACAAGAAGGCTGCTGCTGGTGAGTTGCTCAAGATCATGAGCAAGATGGGTATCAGCACACTGCAGTCGTACCACGGTGCACAGATCTTCGAAGCGCTGGGTATCAGTAAAGAAGTTGTAGACCATTATTTCACGGGAACTGTTTCGCGTATTGGTGGACTGAAGCTGGATGATATTGCACAGGAAGCTCTTGCGAAGCACGGTCTCGCGTTCCCCGAAGACAAACAACGCAGTTCCCGCTTTGGAAGTCGGTGGTGTCTACCAGTGGAAGCAACGTGGTGAAGCTCACTTGTTCAATCCACAGACCATTCACCTCCTCCAGGAATCAACGAAGAAGAACGACTACCAGCTTTTCAAAAAATATTCGAGCTTAATCAACGAACAGGGCGAGAAGTCAATCACTCTTCGAAGCCTGCTCGAGTTCAAGAAAGGAAATCCGATTCCAATAGACGAAGTAGAATCGAAAGAAAGTATTTTCAAACGTTTCGCAACCGGCGCAATGTCGTTCGGTTCCATCTCATACGAAGCACATAAAACATTAGCAATTGCGATGAACCGCATTGGTGGCAAGAGCAATTGCGGCGAAGGTGGCGAAGACGAAATGCGTTTTACACGATTGCCAAACGGTGATTGGGAAAATTCGGCCATCAAACAAGTTGCGTCGGGACGCTTCGGTGTTACGAGCTATTATCTCACCAACGCGAAAGAGCTTCAGATAAAAATGGCCCAGGGTGCAAAACCCGGCGAAGGCGGACAACTTCCCGGTCATAAAGTAGACGAGTGGATCGGTAAGGTTCGTCATTCGACACCCGGTGTTGGTCTCATCTCTCCTCCTCCGCACCACGATATCTATTCAATAGAGGACCTCGCACAATTGATCTTCGACCTGAAGAATGCCAATCGCGAGGCACGCATCAGCGTGAAGCTGGTTTCCGAAGCGGGCGTTGGAACGATCGCTTCCGGTGTTGCGAAAGCACACGCGGATGTGATCCTGATCTCGGGTCACGATGGTGGTACTGGCGCGTCGCCGATCAGCTCGATCCGTCACGCGGGATTGCCGTGGGAGCTTGGTCTTGCTGAAACACATCAGACGTTGGTGCGAAACAAACTCCGCGGAAGAGTTGTAGTGCAAACCGACGGACAAATTCGCACCGGAAGAGATCTTGCGATAGCTGCATTGCTTGGCGCTGAAGAATGGGGCGTAGCAACAGCTGCCCTCGTAACTGCGGGATGTATCATGATGCGTAAGTGTCATTTGAATACTTGCCCTGTTGGTGTCGCTACTCAGAATAAAGAATTAAGAGCGTTGTTCACCGGCAAGCCCGAATATGTTGTGAACCTGTTCAACTTCCTGGCGGATGAGCTGCGCGAGATCATGGCAGAGCTTGGATTCCGTACCGTGAATGAAATGGTAGGCCAGGTTGATTTCCTTGAACCGAAAGAAATGGAAGATCACTGGAAGTATAAGAGCCTCGATCTTTCCCCGATACTTTACAAAGAACCGATGAGTCTCGACACTCCTCTATATAAACAGGAGGAACAAGATCATGGAATCGAAACGGTTCTCGATAGAACACTCATTAAGAAAGCGGAGGCTGCGTTGAAAAATGCGACGGCAGTCCAGGGTGAATTCAAAATAGCAAACCAGGATCGTACCGTTGGCGCGATGCTGTCGAACGAGATCTCGAAGATCTATAAAGGTGAAGGTCTGCCGGCGGACACCATTCACTTCAAGTTTAAGGGAACTGCAGGTCAGAGCTTCGGCGCATTCACAACCAAAGGCGTAACGTTCGAGCTCGAAGGAGATGCGAACGACTACTTCGGCAAAGGTCTTTCGGGAGGACGGCTGATCCTTTATCCTGATAAATCGATCACCTACAATCCATCGAAGAATATCATTGTCGGAAACGTTGCGTTCTTCGGAGGCACTTCCGGCGAAGCATTCATTCGCGGAATGGCCGGCGAGCGATTCGCCGTGCGTAACTCGGGTGTGACAGTTGTTGTGGAAGGCGTTGGCGATCACGGCTGCGAATACATGACAGGTGGTAAAGTCATTATCCTCGGAGACACAGGTCGCAACTTCGCTGCCGGCATGAGCGGCGGTGTTTCTTACGTGTGGGATGTTAACAAGACGTTCGTTCGCAACTGCAATATGGAAATGGTGTTACTCGACACCATCGACGAAGATGAACAGCGTTGGTTGAAGCAACTGATCAAGAAACACCAGGAGCTCACGAACAGCGACGTTGCTGCGCATGTGCTCAGCTATTGGGCAACAGCATTCAAGCGGTTTATAAAAGTTATGCCAGTCGACTACAAAGCCGTGTTAGACAAGCAGAAAAAAGAGAAGAACGTACTCCTGAATTGATCGCAGAGTAACATTGAACTTTGAACATTGAACAACAGACATGGGAAAACCTACAGGATTCTTAGAAGTTAAAAGAGAACTACCAGGCAAGCGTGATAATAAAGACCGCCTAAACGACTATTACGAGGTTGAAGGTGAAGTCAACAACGACCTCACGAATAAACAGGCATCGCGTTGTATGGATTGCGGAACTCCGTTCTGTCATCACGGGTGCCCACTCGGAAACAACATTCCCGAATTCAACGACGCTGTTTACCAGGGCAACTGGAAGCTCGCTTACGACATCCTCATCTCTACAAACAACTTCCCTGAGTTTACTGGTCGCATTTGTCCCGCGCCTTGCGAAGCATCGTGTGTGTTGGGAATCAACAAGCCGCCGGTGACAATCGAGTATATCGAGAAGTCGATCATCGAAAAAGCTTTCGCTGAAGGTTTCGTAACGCCGCGCATTCCTTCGGTGAGGACTGGTAAGAAGGTTGCCGTTGTTGGATCAGGTCCGGCAGGTCTTGCGGCAGCAGCACAGATCAACTACGCAGGTCATTCAGTTACAGTGTTCGAACGTGCTGATGCTCCTGGTGGACTCCTTCGTTATGGTATCCCGGATTTCAAATTAGATAAGAGAGTTTTAGACAGACGACTCGAAGTGATGAAAGCGGAGGGCGTAAAATTTGTCGTCAACACTAATGTTGGAGTAAACTATAAGGTCAAAAAGCTCAAAGACGAATTCGACGCTATCGTATTAACAGGAGGTTCGACTATTCCGCGTGATCTTCCGATCCCCGGAAGAAATCTAAAGGGTGTTCATTTCGCGATGGAATTCCTGACCCAGCAAAATCAACGCGTAGGCGACAAGAAGATCAGCGGCAGCGACATCTGGGCAACCGACAAGCATGTGATCGTGATTGGTGGTGGTGATACAGGTTCCGATTGCGTTGGAACTTCGAATCGTCATAAGGCGAAGTCGATCACGCAGATCGAGATCATGCCGAAGCCTCCGAAGGATCGTACGGAGTCGATGCCCTGGCCCAACTGGCCGATGATCCTGCGCACATCATCGTCTCACGAAGAAGGCTGCGACAGGCATTGGAGCATCATCACGAAAGAGTTCGTCGACGATGGCAAAGGAAATGTGAAAGGTTTGAAAGTTGTTGATGTTGAATGGAAGGCCGTGAATGGCAAGATGCAGCCCACAGAAGTTGCGGGCAGCGAAAGAGAAATTCCATGCGACCTTGCATTGCTTGCGATGGGATTCCTGCATCCGCAACACGAAGGTATTTTGAAACAGTTCTCTGTCGATCTTGACGATCGTGGCAACGTGAAAGCAAATAATTATCAGACATCCGTAGAAGGTGTGTTCGCAGCCGGAGACATGCGCCGTGGTCAGTCACTCGTTGTTTGGGCAATTAGTGAAGGAAGAGAAGCGGCAAGGGCGGTGGATAAGTATTTGAGTGATGGTGTAACGTTGCTGGAGGCGAAGGAGGTTGGAACTTTGAATCTGGCTTGACGTATACATAGGGATGAGTCTTCATTCCCGGTCTTTCTTTAGGATGATAAAAAAAGACTGGGAGATATTTACCCTGCAGTTCTTCACATTGGCTGTTGCTCTCGCGACAGCCATTCTTATTTTAGGCTTTGTCATTCATGAGTTCTCGATCGGCAATGAGTTCGATAAAAACGTTGTCCGCATTCTGCAGCGCAACAACACACAAGAGTTCGAAGGACGCAACAGGCTAAGCAACAGAATTCCGGAAGAAATTTATCGAGGACTGCCAGTCACAATCAAAGATCATGACGTCTTCCTCGAATCCGCCCACATCAAACTCAACCCGGTCAACGATTCCACTCACACTTACATCCTTCAGCCGGCAAGGGAAATCTATTTCGGTCCACGCGTTGTTGGAGAAAATATTCGTCATGGCGACTGGTATTGCATCTTCATTCTTAGCTGTATCTCCGGACTGATCCTTCTCCTCGCCGTTACCAACTACATCAATCTCGTTTCACTTACACTTCCCGGTCGTTCGAAAGAGCTCGCTATGCGAAAAGTCGCCGGCGCTAATCGTTCCCCGTTACTCGGGCTGCTCGCGAAAGAAAGTGTTTATGTTGTCGGCGTTTCGTTAGTGATTGCTGCCGGTATCATGATCGCATTCGCGGAACTCGCAAAAGAATATTTCTACATCGATCGAACATCGATCATCATCCTGTTCCTATTATTCCTGGCTGTAACCGTTGCTCCATTGTTCCCCGCATGGGCATTCGTGAAAGCAACTCCTGGAAGACTTCTGAGCACCGACACCATCACGTTTCCACGGATGAAGAAAGTAATCACCGTCGTTCAATTGGGTATCAGTATCTCTTTGATAATTGCCAGCCTTGTGATCGACCGTCAGATCTCGAGATCACTCATCAAAGAACCAGGAAAGAATCACGAACAGATCGTGTACACCAAGTGGCCATCGGGAATGAGCCGACAATATCTTAATCGCCTGAAGAACGACTGGCCTCGCGATAACCCGAGCATCGTAAATCTTACGGCCGTCTCTCATACACCAGACAATATTCAGAGTAAACCTGTTGGTGAAGATTATTATCAGCTCAATGTCGACTACGACTTCAAAGATTTCTTCAGACTCGACATGGCGAAAGGCCGTTGGTTTGGCGCCAGCGACGACGACTCTGTTGTTGTGAATGAAGCGGGTGCCCGTACTATTTCGAAACCCTTAGGTGTGATCAAAGATTTCGGCGCTGATAAGCCCGTTCATTTTTCGATCAACGAGAAAGAGGCGAACTTCATCATGATCCGGATCCTGGAAGTCGACATACGAATAACATTGAAAACTCTCGAAAGGTCTTTCACCGAGATCAGTGGCCGCCCCACCACTATATCTTTCCTCGATCACAATTATGCGGAAACACTCGCTTACGAAGATCGGTTGAACAAGCTCTCATCGTTACTTGCATTGGTATCGCTTGTGATGGCCTGTTGTTCGATCTATGCATTGAGTCTCGCGAGGATGAACGACAATGTGAAGCAGATTGCCATACGAAAAACTTTCGGTGCTTCCGACAGCCAGATCGTTGGCCGGCTTTCTTACCAGTTCCTTGAGCTCATGCTGGGCTCAATATTTTTCTTTGGTCCGTTAACTTACTGGCTGTTGAGCGAATGGCTGAGAAACTTTGCGTATTCGGCGAAGTTCAGTTGGTATGATCCGTTGATGTCGATTGGAATTTGCCTGGCCATTGTGTTCATCACGAACATATTGATCTTAATGAGGATCAACACGAGTGCGCTGAAAGATCTTCTTCGTCGTTAACTGTCATCGCACTCTTTATGCGGGCGATCCGGTCTCCAAACACTGGATTGCCCGGCCAAGCCGTGCAATGACAACCAGCAACATCAATTCACTTTAAAAAACTCATACGGCGTAAACTCCACAAAATCCGCCACCGTTACCGTCACCGACTTCACCGTACCACCGTCAATCTTAAACGGCCACACCTTCGTGCCATACAACGCTTCGTTGAACGTAGCGAGAAAACGATTCTTCCCTAAAGCTTCTACATCTGCGTAGCGACCTTTGTGGTGCTCGAAAGTTGCAACAAGCTTATCACCCTTCAATGTCATCGTCATGTTACCGTAGAGGTCGTGTTTGTAAGTGCCTGCAAACGCGTACAGCGGCAGATCTGTTTTCGGCTTCATTGCTATCGTATCGCGCAGTTGCTTAATCCGCATCTCGTCGCGTTGTTCTCGTCCCTTGGTCCATTTATGATAAACCGATGAATAATTTCTATAAGGCAATTTCAGGAATGCATCTTGTATTTCATTTCTTAAAGCCTCGAAGAACGCATTGCTATCTGTATTTGTAAGCACGATGATACCGAGCCGTTCTTCAGGGAATAATGTCACGCTCGTAACAAAACCGTTTACGCCCCCAGTATGTCCTATAAACTGGCGGCCTTCGTATTCGTACATCTCCCATCCAAGAGCATACAAATCGAAATGCTGCTTGTTGAATGCATGGCCGCCGTTACTTATGATCGATTGTGGTATTCTCGTTTTGAGGATTGCGTCTTTTGCAATTACAACCTTCCCATCGATCTTACCAGTATCGAGAAGCATAGTTTACCCATCTCGCCATGTCGGCTGCCGATGATGAAATCGCGCCAGCCGGCGATAATCCATCAAGATGTCCGTAAGCAATTTTCTTTACCGGGCCACCGAGAGTGGTATGTGCCGTCGCGCGATTGGCCGCCTTTGCTATCTCGTCGGATGTAGCGAGACTGCTATTCATGCCAACAGGTTTGAAGATATTTTCTCTTATGTTATCAGCCCACGACTTGCCCGTCACTTTCGGGAATGATCTCACCGGCAACCATAAACCGCAGCATTGGTATAACCCCACTTGCTTCTGAAGCCATACATCGGCTTGAGCCTTCCAAACTTCTCAATCATCTCCGGTGTGGTGAGATCGGAGTCGAAGAACATGAAGTCGCCCTGGAATGTTTCGTAGCCTAAACGATGACACAACAGGTCCGTGATCGTAGCATGTTGAGCGATCCATGGGTCATTCACTTTGAAATCAGGAAGCCACTTTTGATCCGGATCGGTCAACGACAGTTTTTTTATCGGCCTCGAGTTTCGCAATGCCGTTGCCGTTGAATGCTTTCGTGTTGCTGCCAATCATGAACAGCGTATTCGCGTCGACCTTGTCGGGCTTTCCGATTTCACGAAGTCCGTAACCTTTAATGAAGACCGTCTTTCCATCTTTGACAATCGCCACCGAAACACCGGGAATGTTCCATTGCTTCATGCCGCGATTGATATAATTGTCGAGACTATCTTTGATGAAGCAGGAAGATCCTGGCAATGCCTGCATTGAGCACCAGGAAAAACAAAGGGGTAAGAATCTTTTTCATGACTGGTAGAATTCAAGTGGTAATCCGTCGGGGTCTGAGAAGAAAGTAAATTTTTTATCGTGTATTCGTCCGAGCGAATAGGTTCCACAACGATCTTTTTTGAAACAAGGAGCGCAAACTGCTTTTTTCAATGTCATCTACCGCAAACGCAAGATGCCGCAAACCCACACGCTTCCGGTCTCGAAACTCTTGCCGGTGGGTTTGGAAACGAAAACAGCTCGATAACATAATGATCATTGATCGCAAGATCAAGCTTATAGGAATCTCTTTCCTTGCGATAGTGCTCTGCAAGAACGTTAAGTCCCAAAACTTCTGTATAAAACTTCTTAGATCTATTGTAGTCGCTGCATATTATCGCGACATGATGAATCGTTTTCAAAGTGATCATTCTCCAAGTTAGGCTCGTCACATCATCATCTCGTCACCTCTTCACCTTCTTTTTATTAATTTAGACCTTCTAAACAATACTCAGATGAGTTTTCGTACAGAAAAAGATACCATGGGGGAAGTTCAAGTTCCCGCCGACAAATACTGGGGCGCCCAAACAGAACGCTCACAGCAACAACTTCAAGATCGGCCCCCGAGGCCAGCATGCCCAAAGAGATCATCTACGCCTTTCGCGTACCTCAAGAAAGCTGCCGCACAAGCCAACCACGAACTGGGTGTGCTCACGGCCGACAAACGCGACCTTATCGCCCAGGTATGCGACGAGATCCTCACCAAAAAACTCGACGATCAATTTCCTCTTGTCATCTGGCAAACAGGATCGGGCACCCAAAGCAACATGAACGTGAACGAAGTGATCGCTTATCGCGCACATGTCATCCACGGCGGTAAACTTACCGACGAGAAGAAAGATCCTCCACCCCAACGACGACGTCAACAAGTCGCAATCATCCAACGATACGTTTCCAACAGCGATGAGCGTCGCGACTTACAAGCAGGTTGTCGAGATCACAATTCCCGGTCTCAAAAAACTTCGCGATACACTCAATAGAAAAGTCGGTGAATTCAAGTCCATCGTAAAGACCGGACGCACTCACTTCATGGATGCAACTCCATTAACGTTAGGACAAGAGTTCTCTGGCTCATGTTCAACAGATCGACAACGGCATTCGCGCATTGAATGAATGCTCTCGAAGCAGTGAAAGAGCTCGCGTTAGGCGGAACAGCTGTCGGAACCGGGTTGAATACACCGAAAGGTTACGACGTTCTTGTTGCAAAGAAGATTGCCCGATCTCACCGGTCTTCCGTTCGTTACTGCTCCGAATAAATTCGAAGCGCTGGCTGCTCACGATGCGATGGTAGAAGTTTCGGGAGCGCTTAAGCGCGTCGCAGTTTCATTGATGAAGATCGCCAACGACATTCGCATGTTGAGCTCCCGGCCCACGCTCGGGTATCGGCGAGATTGTCATCCCCGACAACGAACCCGGCTCTTCAATCATGCCCGGTAAGGTAAATCCTACACAACCCGAAGCTATGACGATGGTCCTGTGCACAAGTGATCGGCAATGATGTTGCTGTATCTAATCGGCGGATCAGAATGGTCACTTCGAGCTCAACGTGTCAAGCCCGTTATCGCAGCCAATGTTCTTCAGTCGGCACGACTGATCGGCGATGCATTGTATGTCATTCAATGAGAAATGTGCCGAAGGCATCGAGCCCAATTTGCCCATCATCAAACGTCACATGGAGAACTCGCTGATGCTCGTTACATCACTCAACACTCACATCGGTTACGAGAATGCAGCTAAGATTGCCAAGAAGGCTCATAAGGAGAACAGACCCTTAAGAGAAGCGGCCGTTGAGTTGGGTCTTGTGACGTCGGAACAGTTCGACGAATGGGTAAGACCCGAAAAAATGGTTTAAAACGATTTTTTTTGTACTTTTATTCATTAAAACCAAAAATTAACTCAATGAAAACTAGAGTTTTATTTCTCTGCCTGGCTTGATTTTTTCCGGCGCTACGGTTTCGCTCAGCTCTCCAAAGCGGAGAAGAAAGAATGGAAAAAGAAAGCTAAAGAATTCAAGAAAAATCCTGCAGCGCTCAAGCAATTGAACGACGATAAGCAGGTCGCAGACAACAGTGTTGTTGATCTAAGCGGACAGGTAAAACAACTTCAGTCGACCGTAAGCGACAAGAATGCAAAGATTGCCGACCTGGAAGACCAGATCGCACGCATGCGTAGCGAGCTCAATGCTGCAAAAGCAGAACTCGCCCCAGTTGAAAGCTCAGCCTGTTATAAACCCGATGGACTTTTCGAAGGGCGTCGTGTTTAAAGTGCAGGTGGGAGCCTTCAAGAACAAGGATCTCAGCAAGTACTTCGACAACAATCCCAACTTCGGTGGCGAAGCTGCTGACAAGGACGCGGCCGAACCGCAGAAGATCACCATTGGTATCTTCCGCGACTACTGGGAAGCCGTTACCTTTAAGAAATACATGAGAGAAATGGGTGTGAAAGATGCCCTGGATCGTTCCTTACAAAGACGGCGCTTCGCGTCGAGATCAAGGTCGTCTTAGAGGGTGTCACACAGGAAAAACCAGCCGAAGGCACAAAATAAAATCGCTTCACGGCGTTGAAAGGCAGCACATCTATTGTGCTGCTTTTTTTATTGTATTCATGCAGTATTTTGCGAAATGATCAGGTTTATTGTTGTGCTGTTGTTTGTGCCCGTTGCCGCATTTAGTCAATAATTCGGATCGATAAACTCGTCATCCCCGCAAAACAGACTTACTAAAATCAGCTCCACCGACATCATCGTGGTGGACACCCTGATCATGAACGACTCATCGACCATACAACTTAACCTGGATAAACGAAACAACTTCATTCATGCGAAAAGCGTGATCGCAATGAAGGGTGCCCGCATCATGGGCGTCGGCGAAAAGGTGAACATGGCAAAGACGGAAAGAAAGGCAACACAATAGACGGCCCCTGCATCGACGGCACTCCCGGCCATAACGGCACCGGGGGAAGTCACGGCCAGGGTGGTATCAATCTCTTCCTTTACTTGAATCAACTCAACGTAGTCGGCAGCCTTACTATCGACCTTCGCGGCACCGACGGCGGCGATGGTGGCAATGGCGGACAGGGCGGAGGCGGAAGTCTCGGTACGCGGGTCTGCATAGGCGGAACAGGTGGTCCTGGAGGCAAACGGCGGAACGGCGGCAACGGTGGCAATGGCGGCGCACTCACGATATCCTGTAAAGAAGGCAACCGACTCTTTACGGGCAATGCTGGGTCATCAATTGTTGGTGAAGAATTACGCCGGCTCTCGGTGGCGTTGGCGGCGATGGCGGCGCCGGCGGACTTGCCCGGGCTCGGTGCCCAGGGAATGACTGCCAAGGATGGTAAGATCGGTCCGCGCGGAAAACGCGGTGCCGATGGACTTACTGCAAAGAAGGTGCAATCAACTTTGAAAGAAACTAAAGAGAATGGTTAAACGATGGCGATACAAGACCGTACCTCCAAGTGCGGAGGTCAATGCCTTGAGCAAGGCCATCAACGTAAACGAATATCTCTGCGCCATTCTCATCCAGCGCGGTATCAAAGACTTCGACCTCGCTAAAAAATTCTTCCGGCCTTCGCTCGATCATCTCCACGACCCATTCCTCATGCAGGACATGGACCGTGCAGTCGTACGCATTAAGAGTGCAATCGACATAATGAAAAGATATTGATCTACGGTGATTATGATGTCGATGGAACAACTGCAGTATCACTTGTCTATCGATTTCCTTAAAAGCTTTTACGGACAGCTGCGAGTTCTATATACCAGATCGCTATTCAGAAGGCTACGGCGTGTCTGCCGCAGGCATTCAATGGGCCGAAGACAATGGCTTCACTCTTATCATAGCACTCGACCTTGGCATCAAGTCGTCCGAAATGGTGAAGGTTGCCGAACATAAAGGCATTGAGTTTATCATTTGTGATCACCACTTGCCCGATAAAAAACATGCCTCATGCAGTGGCAGTGCTGGATCCGAAGCGCGAAGATTGTCAGTATCCTTTCCAGGAGCTCAGTGGTTGTGGGATAGGATTCAAATTGATACAAGCATACGCCCGTCGTTACAATAAAGAAGAAGAGCTTTATTCCAATCTCGATCTTGTTGCCGTTAGCATCGCATCCGATATCGTTCCGATCGATGGCGAGAATCGAATACTTGCACACTTCGGATTAAAGAAGCTGAACGAAAATCCTTCCCCGGGATTGAAAGCATTGAAAGAGATCGCCTTAATAAAAAATGATCTCGACATCTCCGGAGTTGTGTTTACACTCGGTCCGCGCATCAATGCTGCGGGTCGTGTGGATCATGCAGATGGTGCAGTCCGAGTTGCTGATCGCAAGCTCGCAGGAAGAGGGCAAACGCGTTGGCTGAAAAAGTGAACGTCAACAACGACCTTCGTCGCGAATTTGATTCCAACATCACCGAGGAGGCCGTGTTCATGATCGAGAACGATGAGTTTCTTCGTTCGTCGAAATCAACAGTGCTCTTTAAGAACACATGGCATAAAGGCGTGATTGGTATTGTTGCCGCCCGATGCGTCGAGAAATTTTATCGGCCAACAATCATTCTCACAGAATCGATTAATGTGATCACAGGCTCTGCACGAAGCGTGAATGGCTTCAACTTATATGATGCCATCTCACAATGCAGCGACCTTCTCGAAAAAATACGGTGGACATAAATACGCGCCGGCCTCACGATGAAAAAAGAAACCTCGAAGCCTTCCGCAAGAAGTTCGAGGAAGTTGTGTCCGCGTCCCTTACCGACGAAATGCTCACGCCCGTTGTCGACATCGACCTGGTCGTTCCTTCGATGCCATGACTCGTAAATTCATTATTGTGCTTCGGCAGCTCGCGCCATTCGGACCCGAGAATCACAACCCGGTTTTTGAGGCACGAAATGTGTTTGTACTGAACTCCCCTCTCAACATTTAAGGATCGTCACATTCGCTTTTGGCTGGACAGAAGGGTTCGGAGAATGTCTTCAATGCTGTGGGCTTCGATATGATGGAACATTACCCTCGCCTCGCCGCCGGTGATTATTTCAGGATGACATTCACTGTTGAAGAAAATACTTACAATGGAATGACGTCTATCCAATTAAGGATAAAGGGATATTAAGTTATGATTGATGATTCTAAGAGCCGAACAACTTGTAAAGAGATATAAGAATCGCACCGTTGTAAATCACGTGTCGGTGGAGGTACAGCAAGGCGAGATCGTCGGACTCCTCGGACCTAACGGAGCAGGCAAGACCACCAGTTTCTACATGATGGTGGGACTTATCAAACCAAACGAAGGACAGATCTTTCTCGAGAAGGAGAACATCACCAGGCTTCCGATGTATCGTCGTGCGAAGCTTGGTATTGGCTACCTCGCACAAGAACCTTCGGTGTTTCGAGGACTGACTGTCGAAGAAAACCTGATGGCTCCGCTCGAAATGTTGAACATGCCGAAGAAAGAGCGCAAAGAAAAAGTAGATAAGCTGCTCGAAGAGTTTAAGCTGTCAGCATGTTCGCAAGAACCTCGGACAAGTTTTGTCGGGTGGCGAACGTCGTCGCACTGAAATTGCCAGGGCACTCGCCGTCGATCCGAAGTTCGTATTGCTCGACGAACCTTTTGCTGGTGTCGACCCGATCGCCGTTGAAGAGATCCAGTCAATCGTTGCGAAGCTCAAACAAAAAAATATCGGCATTCTCATCTCCGACCACAACGTAGACGATAACATTGTCGATCACCGACCGCGCCTATCTTTTGGTTGACGGAAAATTGTTCATGCAGGGAACAGCAGAAGACCTCGCAAGCGACGCGATGGTGCGCAAAGTATACCTCGGACAAAATTTCCAGCTTCGAAGGGCTAAAGTTTGATACCGAGTTGAAGTCATTAGACTTCCTTGAAAAACCAAATATGGTTGAGCCGGATTTATTTGATGAGACAACCGCTAGATTCACCTCCCAGACCAGTCCCCTCCCTCACTCTAATGTGTTACCTTTGGGATTGCGGCTATGCAGTTCCTTAATTCCATCCTCACCTGGGTAATGAAGAAACGCATCCATCAGATGGAGCTTTTCATGAAATACCCTCACGAAGTCCAGGACGATACACTTAAAAAGTTGATCGCCACGGCCCGCGACACCGAATTCGGCCGCCTTTACTCTTTCGACGATCTTACAAACTACGACGACTTCAAACGTCGCGTACCTGTACATACTTACGAACAACTCTTTCCATTTATCGAGCGAATTCTCCAGGGCCAGCAAAACATTTTGTGGCCTTCAGAGATCAAATGGTTTGCAAAATCTTCCGGCACAACCAACGCACGCAGCAAGTTCATTCCCGTCTCCGTAGAAGCGATGGAGGAATGTCATTTCAAAGGAGGCAAGGATCTGCTGTCGATCTAACGTCAACAATTTTCCAGACACAGGAATATTTTCAGGTAAAGGCCTCGCGGTAGGCGGAAGTCTTTACAACAACGAATACGATCCGAGCTCAACATCGAAATACGGAGATGTATCTGCAGTGCTCATGCAAAATCTTCCTCCGTGGGCGCAATTCATTCGAACACCAAGTCTGGAAGTTGCACTGATGAGCGACTGGGAAGAGAAGATCGAAAAGCTTGCGGAAGAAACTTCGAAGGCGGATGTCACTCACATCGCCGGTGTTCCCACCTGGACAGTGTTACTCATTCAACGTATCGTTGAGTTGGAAAAGAAAAATAACATCCTCGAGGTGTGGCCCAACCTGGAAGTATTCTTTCATGGTGCTGTTTCGTTTGCTCCTTATAGAAATCTTTTCAAGTCATTGATCCCTAAAGGAAAACATGCGTTACTGGGAAACTTACAACGCAAGCGAAGGATTCTTCGGCATACAAGATCAAAGCAACTCCGAAGAAATGTTGTTGATGCTCGACTACGGAGTCTTCTACGAATTTATTCCAACAGAAGAGCTCGGTAAGGAATATCCCGACACGGTTACTTTAACTGAAGTTGAACTTGGAAAAAATTATGCAATGGTGATCACGACCAATTCCGGGTTGTGGCGATACAATATTGGTGATACCGTGAAGTTCACAAGCATAGCTCCCGTATCGAATTAAGATCTCAGGACGCACGAAACATTTCATCAATGCTTTCGGAGAAGAGATCATCATAGAAAATGCAGAGGCGGCGATCACCACAGCGTGCGAAATGACCGGCGCCGTGATCGACAACTTTACTGCAGCGCCCATCTATCTCGAACGCGCACAGCGCGGCGGTCACGAATGGCTCATCGAGTTCAAAGTAGCTCCTTCAAGCATGGAGCGCTTCACACAAATATTGGACGACACCCTTCGCAAGATCAATTCAGATTACGACGCCAAACGTTCTCACGATCTCGCACTCGTGGCTCCACGCGTCCATAGCGTTGCCGAGGGAACGTTTTACAGGTGGATGAAATCGAAGGGAAAATTAGGGGGCCAGAATAAAGTCCCCCGTTTGAGTAACTCTCGCGAGTATGTTGATGAGATACTCGCTATGATCTGATCTTCACGCCGCAGCCAATAGCCTTGGTCTTACTGATCTTAACAGCCTTACCAGCCAATAAATTATCTACAGCTTCTTCAACGTAGCGATGTTCTGCTTTGTCGCCATTACGTGGGCTGTCGTCTATTGCTCCGACATAGGCTACTTTGTAATCTTTATCTAACACAAACACATGCGGAGTATTCGTAGCGCCGAATGCCTTCACCGTGTTTTGCGACTCGTCATAGAGGTAAGGAAAATCATAGCCTTTCTTCTTCGCATACCTCACCATCTCATCGAAAGAATCGCCCGAAGAAAGATCAGGTGCGTTTGGATTGATCGCTATCAATGGAAAGCCCAGTGGAGCATATTTTTTGTTGAGCGCAAGGATGCGATCGTTATATGCCTTCGACATAGGACAAGTATTGCAGTCAAAAGCGATGATGAATCCCTTCGCTGAAGAATAGTCAGAAAGAGAGACCGTTTTGCCGTCAACGTTTTTCAGCTTGAAGTCCGTAGCGGTGTCGCCAACTTCGTAGCCATTCTTTAAAGGCGAGAACGCCAGCGTGGCCACGCAAACAAGAAACAACAGTGTAGTTTTCATAAGCATCCTGGTTAATAGAATTTTTTGTTAACGCACGTCCTCAATAAGTTTTTCCAGCTCGCCTTCGTGCAATTCGCGTTCAATGAAGATCCTCTTTCCCGTCTTGCTGTTCACCACGATCGTAGCAGGCAACGCACCCGACCACTCTTTTGAGATCTGATCTATATAAACATTCGGGTTGGTCTCGTCCAGGATCAACACCGGGGCCGTTAGCTTCTTGCGCGTAACAAACTTGTTGACCTTCGCAGGGTTCGGGTCGAGATCCATGTCCATGCTCACCAGTGTTACGGCTACGTCTTTCCTTTGTTGACTAAGCCGTTCGAACAGCGGAAGTTCCTTGACGCACGGCGCACACCACGTAGCCCAGAAGTTAATCACCTTCACCTTGCCGTCCGGATCGTTGATGATCTTCTGGAGTTCCTCGACCTTCACAAGCCTTGCCTGGGCCGATGCCTGGAGGCTGATCGCGAAAAGGAATACTATGGTAAGTGCTCTGAACATGACGCAAAGTTATGGGTTTCTGGTGATGTAAGTTCCATGAAAGGTTTTTGTTAACGGGGTCGATTTCAGGCAGTTAGGTGCTTATAAAAATCGGATAAAATAGAAATCCACAAAATCACTGACTTATCCACATTACCGCATTGTTACAATTTAACTTATAGATTGTCAGCGAGTTACGGTCATAAAATTGAATCACTCCTTTGTGGAAAAACTCCTTAAGGGGTCAAAAGTCCGTGATTATGAAAAAAATTCGGGTCCGGAATACACGAGAAAGTCCGCCCTTTCGGAGCGGACCTTATGTGTCTTTTAATCGTTGGGATTTAGTTGGATTGGATGCTGATTATTTCTTTCATGAAAGACTCACTCATCCATCTATCGTAATCATTCACTTGTACACAGTCGGAAAGTAATTCCTTACCGCGAAGGATCTTTATGATCTTGGAATGATCAATTGTGCGTGTTATTTGTTGTTTTTGTTCTTCCGGCAAATTTGAAATGCGAACGAATTCAATGCCTTTGTAGATTTCTGCACTCATACGTCTTGGTTCAGGCCCTGCTACCTCCATTTATACTGCCAAAGGTAAGTAGTAACCCTGTTGAACACCCCCCGTTTGTAATATTTCACGCTGAAATAATACGACAGACAGACGTGTTAATGCAGTTAACGATTGCGGAATCGTAACACTCGTAACTCACTTAGTCGTCTGTGTGGAATTAATTTAACTTGACGAGTAATATTTCTACAACAATTCAACAAATGCAATCACAACGAACTGCTTTTAGTATTCCCAGCGACACAACTTATCTCAACTGCGCATATATGGGGCCACTACCTAAGAAGGTGGAGGCTGCAGGTATCGAAGCAATGAAGCGCAAAAGAAATCCAGGTGCTATCACTGCAATGGACTTCTTTTCCGAAGCCGATGTGCTTCGAAAAGAATACGCCAAGCTTATCAATGTAAAAGATCCTAAACGCATTGTTGTTATTCCTTCAGTTTCATACGCAGTTGCAAACGCCGTAAAGAACGTGGCACTAACGAAAGGCGATGAAGTGATTGTTGCTGCCGAAGAATTTCCCAGTGACTATTATCCGTGGGCAGTAAAATGCGGAGAGACTGGCGCAACAATCAGGATCATTACACCACCCGACATATTACAACGCCGCGGAGAAAAATGGAATGAAAAAATACTGGACGCGATCAGTACAAAAACAAAAGTTGTTGCGATCAGTAATGTTCATTGGGCAGATGGAACGTTGTTCAATCTCATCGAGATCCGTAGAAGGACACGCGATGTTGGAGCTGCGTTGATCATCGATGGAACTCAGTCTGTTGGCGCGATGCCCTTCGACGTAGAACAAGTACAACCCGATGCGCTGATCTGTGTAGGATATAAATGGTTGTTGGGTCCGTATTCAATAGGCCTTGCCTACTACGGCCCGATGTTCGACAGCGGCAAGCCGATCGAAGAGAGTTGGATGAATCGCATGAACTCTGAAGATTTTCGTTCGCTCGTACAATATAATTCGCAATACAAAGAAGGATCGTTGCGATATGAGGTTGGTGAGCACTCGAATTTCGTTTATGTCCCGATGCTGATCGAATCTCTGAAGTTGATCAACCAGTGGAAGCCGGCGAACATTCAGAAGTATTGTGCGAGCATCACATCGGCGCCAATCAAAAAACTTCGCGAGGCTGGTTTCTGGATCGAAGACACCGATTCGCGGGGAGAACATCTCTTCGGTATCCGCCTGCCTGCTCATGTCGATATCGAAAAAGTAGCGGCTCGATTTAAAAAGAACAAACTGTTCGTTTCATTGCGAGGCAATGCTATTCGTGTAGCGGTGAATGTTTACAACACAAAGGCCGACGTAGAAAAACTTGCGGGCTTGTTGTTATCGAAATGAGTAAGGTAAAATCGTCGGGATACATTCTCGGTGGTGTATTGATCAGCATGCTCGGTGCGATCTGCTTTTCGACGAAAGCGATCGTTGTGAAGCTCGCCTATTTTGAATATCCTGTTGATGCGATCACACTGCTCGCGATCAGGATGATGTTCTCTTTGCCTTTCTTCCTCGCGTCGGCTTTCATCACATCTAATCAAAAAGAAAACGTAAGATTCACATCCCGTCAGTGGATACAGATCGCGATGCTTGGTTGCTTCGGGTACTACATCAGCAGTTTGCTCGACTTCGAAGGGCTGAAGTTTGTATCGGCTGGTATTGAACGACTGATACTTTTCGTTTACCCAACGTTTGTTTTATTGATATCCACGGTGTGGTTGAAACGCAAAGTACGTCCTTATCGAATGGATCGCGGTGCTGATCACGTACGTCGGGCTCTTCATTGCATTCGTGGGTGAGGCGCGGTTCCAGGATAGTCCTGATTTTTATTTAGGCTCGACACTGATATTGATTTGCGCGGTCACTTATGCGATCTACATCGCGGGAAGCGGGGCGATGATACCGGTTGTTGGGGCGATCAAGTTCAACAGCTACGCAATGTCGTTCGCGGCTGCGGCTGTTCTCACTCATTTCATGGTCACCAGCACGCAATCGGTTATCGGCCTTCCATTCGTCATTTATGTTTATGGTTTCGTGATGGCAATTGTGAGCACCGTAATTCCGTCGTACCTGGTATCGATCAGCATAAAACGACTGGGAGCCAATACAACGGCGATCATTGCCAGCATTGGGCCGGTGTCAACCATTCTACAGGCGTCTTTGTTGCTCGGAGAATCGTTTCGGTGCTCGAAATTGCCGGCACAGGATTTATTCTACTGGGATTTTGGTAATCAGCTGGAAGAAGAGCAGAGATTGGGGGAAACACATAGATACATAGAACACATAGGACACATAATTATGAAACTGCTATTCTTCGCGCTTGTGCTTTTCGCTTCGGAAGCGGTTGCGCAAGAGAAATATACCTTCATGTTCCTTCATCATCGCACAGACCTTGCGCCCTTACCAAAAGAAGAGTCGGATAAACTGATGGAAGGCCACATGGCGAATATCCAGAAGATGGCGAATGATGGAAACCTCATCGCTGCCGGTCCGCTGGAAGGTGGTGGCGGCATTTTTATTTTCAAACCATCCACTCCAAAAGAAGTAGAAGAGTGGGTAAGGTCACGATCCCGGGATTCAAGCGAAGCGTTGGAACCTCGAAATCTTAAAATATGAACCAATGGTTGGTGGCGTTTGTGCTGCGAAACCACCGTACGAAATGACGATGTATACGTTCGTTCATTTCAAGGCGAAGATCTACAAGTTCAATGTGCAGGAGGCCGGCGAGACTGTTGACAAGCACAATAAGTTTATCAAACAATTGAGCGCTGGTGGAAATGTGATCGCCTACGGATCGTTCGGTGGTGAAGACGGCGGCGTGCTGGTGATGAAAGGAGATGTTCAACAAGAAGTGATCATGCAAGATCCTGCAGTGACGGCGGCGTTGTTCGAGGCGGAATTTAAGAAGCTATATATCGCGAAGGGAGCGTTTGCGAGAAGTGATAACAGCCCGTCTTTGAATTGAGTCATGCCCTTGTATTCGAGGGGAAGCGGGCGTCATCGAGTTGACAGCTTTCGCGAGGGCGGCTTTCTCTTCGAAAGCAAGCTCGTCTAAAACTATAGAAGTAAGTTCTTAATCGTAAATATGAAAGCGTTCACCTCTTTTAAACCGATGAGGTGTTGTTTCTCAACCCTCACGTAAAACTCAGCGTTCTCATCCTCCATTGTTCTTCCCGCGCCACTCATTCGCATCGTAACCTGGTGGTGGTTCAGGATGATGATTCAACCTGTTGTCGGTTGCAATCCCCACGCAAACCTGGTAAAGGGTTCTTTGTCGATAATCATTTTCAGCATCACCTGGTAGTTCTTGACAGTTCTGCCGATCTCGGGAACCGGTGTATGAATTTCATCGAACGGTCTTCCAATTTTTGTTCGTGGATCCCAATGATTGGGTGAACATAAATGAATGGCTGCGAGCCAATCCTTTTCACCGTCAAGTTGTACGACAGCAACGTCTTCCTGGAGAGAACTGCAAAGTGAGTCGAAGTCTGTTTGTGTATTGTCTATTCTTTCGATGACAGCTTTCTCAGTTTCTTTTCTGAAATCATGCCGGCAATAATATTTGCTGATGTCTTCATCGCGACAACGTTTTTTGTTCGCGATATACGCTTCATAATTCTCATCAACATCAAAGATCTTCCCTTCGCTTCGTGCTAAACCCGGCGCCGTCGTGTAAACACCGGTCATGAATGGCAGGTACCTGTTCATATTCGCTCACCACGATCGCGATCTTATCTCCCTTGGGACTGACGGCCATTCTTGTTACCGACTTAAGAAGGTCGGCGCCAGCTGTAATCTCTACCGGCAACCATCCACTACCCGGCTTGCTGGAGTTCGTGAAGAAAAGGTTTGTGCCGTTAGTTGTCAGAATTTTTCCGTCGGGAGTCCACGCGATGTCCTCGCCCTGTGTAATTGTTTCAAGCTCCGAAATTTCTCCGGTGGCTGTATTGTATTTCATGATCTTGTACGGCTTGTCGCTTCGTTGTATAAAACTGAAAGCGCGCTCATTTGGGATCTTGTGCATTGAGCGACCAATGAAAGTCGGCGAGAATAGTGTCGGATTTCAAAGGCAGCGTTACGTAGTGAAGTGTGCTTCGGCCTCTGGTGTTTCACCTAAAACAAATAGTGCCAGGTGACTATTGTCTACCCACACATGATATCCGACTTTAAGGTTATCGATGATCAGTGCCGGGTCGCCTCCGTCTATCGGGTATTTCCCAAGATCCTGTACACCGTCGTCACGCTGAATAATACATGACAGAAATTGCTTATCGGGTGTTACTGTTGGTGAGAACTCGCGCTCACTTGTCCCGGTGATGGACACGGTGCTTCCATCTTTCGTGCTATACCGTTTGATGTCGGAACGCTGTTCATCGTTAAACGAAGAGAAGTAATGAACGGAAGATCTGGGTGGAACGACGGTTGGTTGTCGTAGCCGGGATGGTTGGTGATATTCTTTGGATTGGAGAGAGTGACTTTGTCTTTCTTGATCTTCAGGTCGAACAAGATTATTTCGGAGCCACTGGGAGGTGCTTGTGTGCCCTGCGCGAAAGACCCTGCGGAAACGCACAACGAGGCGAGAAGAAACAGTTTTTTCATTTCGGAATTTAGGAAAATTCCCGCCAGTATCTCCCGTCGTGTTTGAGGAGGGAGACCTTAGTGAATTCAAAAGAAGCGCTGTAGGTTTTGTCTTTGAATTCATTCCATGCCTCTTTGAACATAGGTTTCTTGAGATCGCGAAAGGCAAGAGTAACATGAGGGTGAAATGGCTGGTCGCGATAATTGAATTGAAGATGTTGAATTCGTGCCTGACGAAAGAGCTGGCTCTCTCTTGCACTTCAATCAGATTTTTGTTTTTGCTTCACGCCGATGAAAATCACGCCCGGCTCGAAACAACCAAAGTTTTCAAACTCGATTTCAAAACGATCGAATTTCAGGTCATGTATTTTGCTTAACGAATCCTCTTTGTCAAATTCGAAAGGCATGTGGAGAGTAATGTGTGCGGGAGAATTGAGCGAAGCTTTTGTGTTGTATTGATCCCGGAAGTATTCTTTGAGATTATAGATCTCACCGGCTATTGGTTCCGGGGGAAGAATGGCAACGAGATATTTGTTCATTACTTCGTAAGGTCTTTTATCGCACTCTCGGCGGATGGAAACCGAAACCTGTATCCTTCTTGTATGAGTCGCTTCGGTATGACCCATCGACTCTTTAAAACAAGTTCTGTTTCCGTTCCGATCAGTGCAGCACCAAAAGTAAGAAGCCATGCCGGAGCTGGCAATCCCATCACGACTCCGAATGATTTTCGGAGGTGCTTCATTAGTACATTATTTTGAATTGGCTGTGGAGAGGTAACGTTATACGCTCCACTTGCATTGCCATCCAGCATCCAGTCAACAATTCCAACAATGTCGTCCTGGTGGATCCAACTCACCATCTGATGGCCATTGCCCTGCCGTCCACCCAACCCAAACCTAACCAGGTTTTTTAGCGGCGGCAGGGCACCTCCCTCTTTCCCCATCACAATAGATGTTCTCATGATCACTCTCCGTGTCCCGTTGAGCGGCAACTCGTTGAATGTTTTCTCCCAATCGCGACAAACGTTCATGGAAAAATCGCTTCCAATCTCTCCGTAAGTTTCGTCCATCGGTCTGTCTTCGGAATGCCGGTATATCGTTGCCGACGACATCTGGATCCAAACCGTTGGATGATTTTTCAGTTTGTTATAGGCATCGCCCAACACTTTCGTGGATAGCAGTCGCGACTCTAGAATTTCTTTTTTTGTTCTCCGGCGTATATCGGCAATTCACATTCTTGCCCGTGAGATTAATGACGGCATAGGCCTCCTTCGAGCTCGTTCATCCAATCGTCAGGATCGCGACCGTTCCATTGAACCGTTCGGATGTTGCCGTGGTCGGGTTGAGCCGTGCGACTCAGCACTATAACTTGAGAAGTTTTGCCGAGATGTTCGGCGAGTAATTTTCCGATGAAACCGCTTCCCCCTGCGATTACAATCTTTCTTAGAGTATTATGATGCATAGAACAAGTAGTCGGTAAACAACCCAACCACTGTTGTCCATACGGGCAACCCCAACATCTTCACCCTCTTCAATGTAAACCCAGCATAAAAGTCACCACTGTTGTAAACCAGGCGATCGAATCACCGGGGGGATGTTTACGACTTGATTTCAGTGCCAGCATCGGCAGAAGAAGTAAAGAGCCAACGAGCGACACCGTCATCATATTACCAATGTAGTGTAGCACTTTGTCGCGCGTCATTAATCGCACAATTACCAATTGGAAAATATCTGTCCCCCACAGATTAAAAATTCCCTTAAAAGGCTAGCCGCCTGTCGGCCGCCGAAGCCTGCTGGTATAACAGGTTGAACGATGCCGTGCGTAGTTTGATAACACGATTGACGTTAAAATCCATGTTAAAAAGATGTACGCCATGCGGTACTGAATATTGTATGTTGGCGTACAGCTACCGCGCTTCTCAAAGTCCTTCGCTGGTGCGATCACCTTCCGGTTGTACGAGATGAATGAATACAGTACCTCCAAGGGCCAGTGTACAACGCTAGATCGAAGTACACTGCCCAATCGCGGGAAGGAATGCCCGATGATCTTAATCAGACTGTCTAGTCCATACGTCACGGTTCCACTGTTGTAGTCGATCAAGGCGATCTCGTCGCGGGAGCGGTCGTTGCTAAACGCCGCCGGCACTCTTGCACAGCCATAGGCAACCCGTCCGTTGCTGTCGAGCATACCGGTTTTAATGAACCCCTTTGTGTAGAGATCGCACATGGGACATTCGCTATCGTATACAAGAGTGTGATTGGCGAGGGTTTCCATAAATCAGAAGCTGGTATGTGGAAGAAATTTTCCTTTGTGTGACCTGGATGGGATAATCAGCAGGTAGTAGATGAGAGAACCTACCGACAGAAATGTTCTTATAACCTGCCACGTAAGAAGCAGCAGCCTGTAACCGGCTACGCTCACTGGCGCATCAACGGTAATCACGGCGAGGATGACCAACAGGACCGATTGCATGATCCAGTCGATCACAGGAACTTTTTCGGTCTATTCATATATTCTGTATTTTCAATATTTTGTGAAACACATGGATAAAAAAATTTATTGAGATCTAAGTTGTCGAAATGTCTGAACGGTGATCCAGTAGTAAAAGCCTGCCAGGACTGCAGGTACACCGTAGATGAATACTTCAATAACCGCAGTCAGCACGTCTCCAAGAGGCTCATTTACTAACGTAGCGAAGAACACACCGGCAGCGATGAAATATATTACCGATGAAGTCAGATGCAATTTCCTCCACTGTATGGGATTCTGACCGGAAAAGGTTGTTATCAACGAGCTTATGAATTGCCATGGCCCCAGGAAGAAAGCCCCGGCCATTACAAAAATCGCGATGCTATCATAATCTCCCGTGAAGACAATCGCCAGTGACGACAGTACAGTAACCCCAAGTATGATCGTTTGCGCTATCAGGTCTATGAGATTCCCGACTTTCATAACACTATTTCAAAACTTTTAAAACTGTATTCCAAAACCAACTCTCTTCCGATTTCACAAACGTATCCAACACCCCTTCCGCTTTCTCAGCAAAACCCTTCAGATCCTTTGTCACCTTCTTCAACTCCTTCGCCTCGTCGCTGCCATCCAGCTGCACATCCGAAACTTTCTTCAACACCTTCATCAATGGATCCAACTCTTTCCTTCTTCTCTCTTTCGCAACAGTTCTCGCTAATGTCCAGACATCTTTCTCCGACCTGAAATATTCTTTGCGCTCACCAGGCACAAGCACTCTCTCCACGATCGACCACTCGAGCAAAGCCCGAATGTTCATATTCGCATTCCCCCTCGATATACTCAGCTCCTGCATGATCTCTTCGGTCGACAACGGCTTTGTCGATATCATTAACAGCGCGTGAATCTGCGCCATTGTTTTATTCAGTCCCCAGCTTTGACCCAAAGTTCCCCACGCCTGGATCAGCTCTTCTTTCGCTTCCTTATACTTCATACGGATTAAAGATAATGATTGTTTCTAAACTTTCAATAAATATTGAAAGTTTAGTTACCTGGATGTTTCCTGGCTAAATCGAGGTATTGATCCTTCTGTTCGGGCAGCAGTTCCGCCAGCCTGTTATAGCTATCTGTGAAGGTGCTATCGAGATTAATGCTCTCCTTATAAAGCTCCACAGCTCTTTCGGTGGCACCGCTCTTATCATAGGTATCGGCCATCACCCACGACAACCAGGCATATCGGTAGCCGCCTTCATAAGCTCTCGTAAAATATGTATTCGCTTCGTCGCGATTGCCCTTGTTGTACAACACCAGCCCCTTGCCATACACCGCCATCATCAAATCAGGATTGATCTGCAAAGCGCGGTCGTAATATATGTCGGCCGAGTCGGGCTGCGAATTATTGATCAGATCGTTCCCTTTATATGCAAGACTCTCAGCTTCATTCGAATCATTAGGCTCTGATGATTGCTCTTCTTCTTTTATTGTTGTACTCGTGGCTTGTTCGTCGTCGTTGCCAGCAAAAATTCCAATCACATGAATAAGAAGAACACACCTGCAACTGAAAATATGATAATCCTGACAACCCTTTTACCACGGTCGGCAAGTTGACTCGGAGATGGAGTTGACGTATACGAAGTCCTTCCTCCACTATTGAAAGGCTTCGATTGTTGTTGAAAGATCTTCGGCTGTACAGGCAGCGTGAAATACGACATGAATAGGCTGTATACAGCAGCCAGGAAAAAGATCCAGTTAAAAACAGAATGCAGGCTAAAGGTTATGCCGTACAATAATGCAAGCACGATGAAGGCACGAAACCAACGAGCTGCTTTGCGGGGAGTTTTTTCAAAGTGTTCTTCAGCCACACTATAAATTACCTAAAATAAAATCGGTCATCAACACAAAACGGTGAGCATTGACTCGTGGTCCCCTAAAACCGTGTGCCTGGTCGGGGTAATAGAACGACTGAAACTGCTTTCCCGCATTGATCAGCGCATCTTCCAGTGCTACCGAATTCTGAAAATGAACGTTGTCGTCGCCGGTACCGTGGATCAAGAGAAACTTGCCCTGTAATTTATTAGCATAGGTCATCGGCGAATTGTCGTCGTAGCCCAGCGGGTTGTCGCCAGGTCTTTGCAAAAACCTTTCGGTGTAAATGTCATCGTAATACCTCCACGATGTTACAGGCGCTCCGGCGATACCGAGCTTGTAAGTACCAGCGCCTTTAGTCATCACAAGAGCAGTTGTGTATCCACCAAAACTCCAGCCCCAAATACCAAGGCGGCTCTTATCGACATACGGAAGAGAAGCAAGATAATTTCCGGCTGACAGCAGATCCTCCATCTCGAACTTACCAAGTTGTTTGTAAGTCTGCTTGCAGAATTTTTCGCCGCGACTTCCCGTGCCGCGGGTATCCACCACCGCTACGGCAATACCTTTTTGGACCAGCATCTGGTGCCAGAAGAAATTCGCGCCACCACCAAAACTATTCGACACCTGGTTCGATCGCGGACCACTGTATTGGAACACAAGCACCGGGTATTTTTTTCCATCGTTGAATGTGGCTGGCTTCAGGATGTAGCCATCAACTTTTGTCTTGCTGTCCGCTGCTGTGTACTGAAAGAATTCTTTCGATACGATCTTGTAGTCAGTCAACTTCTGGCGAAATGCCTGGTTGTCTTCGAGAACTTTCACAAGCTTATTGCTCTTCGTTCTGTAAAGACTTACCGTCAATGGTTCGTTGGCGTTGCTCACCATGTCGATATAAAACTGGGTGTCGTTGCTCATGTTCACCGAACGGGCGCCTTCTTTCTCCGACAGCTTCACCTTTTTCTTTCCGTCGAACGACATCGAATAAAAAGCACGATTGAGATAGTTGCCTTCAGTCGACAGGTAATACAATGTCTTGCTTACTTCGTCGATACCGACCATTGCTGTTGCTTCCCACTCACCTGATGTGACGGGCTTCAGGCCGGTTCCATCCATATTGCAGAGATAGTAATGCTTATAGCCGCTGCGTTCACTTGCCATCAGGAATTGCTTGCCGTCTTTCAGATAGACCAGGTCGTCCGAATAATCGATGTCGTAGTAAGTTTCACTTTTCTCCGTAAGCACGACCGTCGACTTTCCGCTGGCTGCATCCACATGAAGTATCTCGAGTTGATTCTGAAGACGATTGAGCCTGCGAACAGAAAGCAGGTTCGGGTTGGTAGTCCACATTACACGCGGAATGTAAATGTCCGTTTCTGTTCCAATGTCGGCCTTAACTTTCTTGTCGCTTGCGAGGTCATAGATCCAGATCTCGACAATTGAATTTGCCTCGCCTGCTTTTGGATACTTGTAGCGATAGTCGGTCGGGTATAATGAGCCCTTATTCCATTTCTGGAGATTGTATTCGTGCACCTGGGTTTCGTCGAAGCGATACCATGCAACTTTTTTACCGTCGGGTGACCAATAGAATGCCTGTGCGAAGGTGAGTTCTTCTTCGTAAACCCAGTCGGTGCTGCCGTTGATGATAAAGTTGAATTTGCCGTCGTCGGTGACCTGCTGTTCCGCAAGGTCTTTTGTGTTTACAATGAAGAGGTTATTGTCGCGAACGAATGCCACCTTCGTACCGTCGTGCGAAAATGTAGCGTATGATTGCTTTCCGCCACTCGACAATTTCCTGAGATTCTTAGTAGCGACGTCGTAGATATAAAATTCGGCCTTCGAAGATCTGCGGTAAATGCTTTCGGTGTTCGTTGATAATAACAACTTCGTTTCGTCGTCGCTAAAAGAATAGTTGTCGATCTTCATGTCGCCATCGTAAATGGTGGCTGTCGATTGCCCGGTGGACACATCGAACTTCAGGATCTTGTTTTCACTGAGTGATGTATAGAACTTACCATCGTTGAGCCAGCGGATGCCGGCAACCGATTTTTGCTGGAAGGTGTTTTTCGTTGTAAGGTCGTCGATGGTGATGTCTGGCTGAGCTAATGCTATTGACGAGATAAAAGTCAACAAGAGGAGTACATTCTTCATAGGGCATCTTTAATTAACGCCAATATAGTATTTTACAGACATGGAAGTAGACGTTATTATAGTAGGTGCGGGACCGATCGGGCTGGCATGTGGGCTTGAGGCGAAGAGCTCCGGGCTATCTTATTTGATCATCGAAAAAGGACCACTTGTAAACTCGCTTTATAACTATCCGCTCAACATGACTTTCTTCTCCACGAGCGATAGGTTGGAGATCGGTGGTGTTCCATTCATCTCTCACGGGCCGAAGCCCAATCGCGCGGAAGCGCTTGAATATTTCCGGAGAGTATGTATGGCGCATAAGGTTAATGTGAAGTTGTATGAAGAAGTAAAATCAGTTAGAAAAGACAAAAGGGTTTTTCATGTTGTCACCAGTAAAGGCGAATACACTTGCCGCAACCTCGTACTTGCATTAGGATTTTATGATCGACCATACTTGTTGAATGTTCCGGGCGAAGAGCTGCCGAAGGTGAAGCACTATTACGACGAACCACATCCGTACTTCGAACAAAAGATCGTTGTAGTAGGCGCTGCAAACTCCGCAGTTGATGTCGCGCTCGAAACGTTTCGAAAAGGCGCCGATGTTACCATGGTCATCCGCGAAAGCGAGCTCAGCAAAAGCGTTAAGTATTGGGTAAAGCCCGACATGGAGAACCGCATCCAGGAGGGATCCGTGAAAGCATATTTCAATTCAACTGTGTCCGAGATCCGTCCCGACGACGTGGTGATCTCAACACCAAACGGATTAGTTACTGTAAAGAATGATTTCGTGTTGGCGATGACGGGCTATCAGCCTCCGTTCGACTTTATGGAATCGATGGGTGTGCAATTTCGCAACGACGAAGATCATACGCCTGTGTATGACGAGGTGACGATGGAAACTAATGTTCCGGGAATTTACTTAGCGGGAGTTGTTTGCGGTGGACTGAGAACGAACAAGTGGTTTATTGAGAACTCACGCGTACACGCCGACCTTATCGCGAAAGCAATTAAAGCTTATCGGCAGTAACGCTGGCTTTGATCGTCACCACCAAATCAAACTTCGCTGGTGACTTCGAGAGCGTGCCTGTAAGATAAAGATTCAGCTCTTTGTTCGTTTTCAGAAGACCAGACATATCGTTGAGCGCCACCTGGCCGAATTGAAGAGTCCTATCCTGATTCTCCGCTGCTTTCAAATTCTCAACTCCAACAATGGCACTTGTACCAATGTTTGGATCTGGGTTTGGTTCCGTCACTGTTATAGAGCTGTATGCGACAATGCCATCGCTCAGAAGAACACCAGAGATCGTACAGTTCTGAATTTGGTAAGTAACGCCGGTGACGGCCACCCCTTTTATCCTGTCTTTGTACTTCGCAAAGTCGGCGCTTACTGCTGCTGCATCGAGTACCGCCGGCGTCTGCAGTATAATAACCTCGGTGTCTTCTGAAGTTACATTAATTTGAAATGTATGTGTCAGGGCAACATCGAACGTAACATCATCAGTTTTATCGAATAAGCTGCACGAAGCGAACGACAAAGCGAAACCAACTGATAGAACCAACCTGGAGATTATTGAAGCAATTTTCATTGCTACAAAATTAGCAAAAAGTAACTACCTGCGGTAGAGTGGAAGATTGAGTCCACCGTAGAAGCCACGACCGGAAGCAAGATTGTAATAACGGGCACCGGCAGCATTCAAATCGTTGCCAAGACTATATTTTTCGTTGAACGCATTGTCAACACCGGCGAAGACATCAACGTTTCTGAAATTCCAAATGTTGAAACGCTTGCCTACACGTGCCGAAAGAATTTTATAGTCGTGAGCAAATTCACTGTTGGCGTCATTTACGGGAATATGATCGGTATAGTTTATACTCGCATTAAGATACCAGCCAGCTAATGTATAATCAACGCCACCAACAACGACGGTAGGTGGAACACCTGTAAGCCTGTTGCCCGATAGATCTGTTGAGCCACTCACATAGTTAAGAAAGTGATAATTATTATACGTGTAACTCATCCACAGTCTTAATGCCGACTTGTATTCATCAGGATTGTCGAATGCCATGATCGAAGGTGTCCATGAAATAGTTGACTCTATTCCTTTTTGCGAAGTCGTCCCCGCATTCACGAAACTAT
Organism: Bacteroidota bacterium; assembly: GCA_037200305.1. Taxonomy (GTDB): domain Bacteria; phylum Bacteroidota; class Bacteroidia; order Cytophagales; family Cyclobacteriaceae; genus ELB16-189. The sequence goes on along the minus strand of JBBCGZ010000018.1, from coordinate 2,829 downwards.
CTGCACCGCTGGCATTTGGGCGAACCACTATTGTCTCTTTCAAACGAAAGTCGTACGTGGTTACGTTGAATCTCAGTTGATCAAAGAAATCGCCGCGAACACCAACTTCAACACTTCTTCCTTTCTCCGCATTGAGCGTTTTATTAAGCTGACTGGTCGAAGGCAGCACTTCGGCTAATGTTGGCGCGGAGAATCCGTTGCTCAGAGACGAATAGATCGAGAAATGCCTTCCGAATTTTTTGATCAATGCAATTCGCGGGAAAAATCCCGGCTTGAAATTTCTCGTGTTTGAAACGTCCGGTGTATCCGATACCCGGTTGAAATCATACGTCAGGAAATTAAGACTTCCGCCCGCGGTAAAAAGAAACTCGTAAGGCAGTTGAAACTCCGCCTGCGCGAACGTGAAGAATACTTTTGACTTGAGACGATCATCAGTTCTTAATGTGTCTCTCACGCCGTTGTTGTTCCAGTAAACTCTATCCGGTCCAAACAACATTTGAGCTTCGGCTCCGAATGATATTCTCGCTTTGTCTTCAGCAAAACTATATTGTGTTTCCGTGCGGGCACCGATATTGTTCTCATTGCGGTGTTCGTAGTTGAGTATCGTAGGATTTTTGAAATCGGTGATCGACCCGTATGCCCCGATGTTCGTAGTCCAATGTTCATTCCAGTCGTGCTGATACATTGCGCCCAGGTAATGAGTCGAGTTATAGATCTTTGCTTTTTGCTCGATTGCACCGGGTGTCACTTTCGTTGCAGGTCGCGCTTGTTGCGGATCATCTTCATACTGCGCCAATGTCAACCCACCCGGCGTTTGATAAGCAAGATTGGCGTAGAGATAAGTAAAGGAAAGTTTTCCGTGGTTATTGATAGCCTGATCGTAGTTCATCCGGATGTTGAGCCGATCGAGAGCTGACTGTTGTCGATAGCCATCGCTGTGTTGCTGGGAGATCCCGACGTCGAATGCGGAGTTCTTCGTAGGCTTCGTTACGATCTGCGCGGCAAAGCGCGACAGTCCATAACTTCCTCCTAGCATCGAGATGGTAAACTTTTCCTGATTGGTTGGGGGTGAATCGAGCAACACTACGCCGCCAGTACTTGCTCCGTATAAACTTGCACCCGGACCTTTGAGTATCTCCATGCTGCCGATCGTTGCCATGTCGAGGAGATTGAAATATGTGTTTCCTCCACCGTCTGTGAATGGCAATCCCTTCCAATAAAATTTCACATTTCGGATACCGAATGGCGATCGAAGCACGCTTCCCCTGATCGAGAAACGATAGCTTCCCGGTGAGCGCTCCTCCATTCTAACTCCGGGTGTTGTATTTACGGTGGTAACTAATGAAGTTGGTCCGAAACGATTCAGATCTCTTGAATTGATCACGTTGATCGTAGCCGGAACATCGGCCAATGGGCGATTGCTCTTGTACCCTTTTACTATTACTTGATCGAGGACCTTTGTGGTGTCGCCATCATTTTTCTGCGCGAACAGGTCGATAGCTGCAAGAAGAAAAATACAAACCGTAAAAACTCTCATAATTTCTTAAGCAAATATCAATTAAAAGCCGACATGACGTCTTGTACGGAACGCACGTCTTTAAAGAAACCAGCGAGTTTTAACATCACACGGTCAACTAAAGTATCCGGACAACTGGCTCCGCTTGTCAGAATTATCTTTATAGGCCCTGAAGGAACAGTGTGTCCTTCAGGGTCGGGAAGAAAGTCGTAAGTAACAACTTTCTCTCGCGTGTGATAATTGAAATGGTAGATCTCATCGCGACTTTTGATTTCTTGTTCGGAGTTGATGAAGAACGTCCGAAACTTTCTTTCGCAGAGCTCAACGATGTGCGATGTGTTCGAGCTGTTGTATCCACCTACAACAATCGCGATGTCGGCGTCCGTGTTGAGTAACTCGTACGTCGCGTCCTGGTTATCGTTAGTTGCGTAGCAGAGTGTGTCGCGTGTGTCGGCAAAGTGCTCTCGAATATTTTCTTCGCCATATTTCTGTACCATCAGCTGACGAAAGAAGTCGGCAATAGCTTGTGTCTCGGTGGCAAGCATGGTTGTCTGGTTTACGACACCAATCCGCGAAAAGTGCTTCGATGGATCGAAGCCCTGCGAAAATCTTCCCTCGAAGTCGCGATAAAACTCCGAACGCGGTTTGCCTCCAATGATATAGTTACCCAACTCGCGAGCTTCTTCCATATCACTCACAACAACCGACGGCGCATTGCTTGAGCTGTGTGAAAACGTAGCACGCGTTTCTTCGTGACGAGGCTTGCCGTGAATGATGATCGTATGTTGTTCGTTACCGAGCTTCTCCGCGCGGTTCCATACTTTCTCTACAAATGGACAGGTCGTATTGTACTTCTGAACTTCAACGCCTTTGTCAAGAAGAAGACGTTCGATCTCGAGTGTTGTTCCAAACGCGGGCACGATTACCACGTCGTCTTTACCAATTTGATCCCACCCGATGAATTGAGTTCCATCCGTGTCCATGATGAAACGAATGCCACGATCCTGCAGGTCGTTGTTCACTTCCTGGTTGTGTATCATCTGGCTCAACAGGAAAACATTGCGCGATGGGTTTTCTTCAAGCGCCCTATAGCTGATCTCGATCGCATTCTCGACCCCGTAACAGAAACCGAAGTGGCGTGCGAGATAAAATTGAACCGGCCCGAAATCCAGAAGTGTCGGAGAAAAGTCTTGCTTACGAAGGTCTTTCTGCCTTCGCGACTCTTTGATCTTCCCTGTGATAGAAGATCGATAGTATGCGGGGATTTCGAATTTTTTCAAGCTTACAAAGGTAGTATAAACACAAAAACTCAA
>JBBCGZ010000017.1:0-91416 GCA_037200305.1 Bacteroidota bacterium | reverse complement strand
CTCCAATTGATCTGTGAACGTGATCAGCGTTTGCCTGTAATCAGTGTCGCTTGTACCGTAGGCCCGTCCGGGGCCACCAGATGTACCGCGACCGGAGTTCCTCTTTTTTGCGTCAGTTGAACAGGAAAGCTTCGCGATACTAGTTGGAGATGACCGTCGGATCTAAGGATCTCAAAGAACCCCACGGACCTGTCGATCTTATATTCAGGGAGACCGAATTCCCACGAGACGAATGTTCTATCACGTTGAAGGCTCGCGTCGAAGTATTCCATTCTCACGACGTTTCCTGGCGTAAGGGGATTGGGAAGTGTTTCGTTCGAAGTTACGCGCAATATGTTCGTGAAAGTGCTGTAGTCCACGTAACCCATTACTTTTCTCCCGTTGTTCAGGTAAATGGTTCCTTCCTTCTTTTGATAAAGATCGTCGTAAATATTTCCGAGGGTATCTGGACTATTTTGAGAAAGAGCATTAGACGAGATGACCGCTGCTGCAAACAACAACATGAGGGACTTCATGTCACAAAATAACGTAAGATTTCATTGCTTTGTAAGAGTTAACTACCCCCAATAATGGAGTTCCGTCGCATTGAACCCACCGGAAACGCTTCACGAGCAGTGGAATGTTATTGGTATGTGAAGGACGACGATGCGACGCCTGTGAAACAGAAGATCATTCCGGATGGATTCACGGAGATCATCCTTCATTTTTGGCGATCACTACAGGATTAATCTCGATGATAAATGGAGGAAGCAGGGCAAAAGACTTCTTGCGGGACAGATAACAAAGCATTTCTTTTTAGAGAACACGGGCTTGAGCGATATCATGGGGATCAAACTAAAACCGACGGCAATCGCACACCTGTTTGGTCTTCCGATGAAGGATCTTGTCGATAGGGTGATCAATCTCGATAAGCGAATAAAGATTGATGTCAACAATGTTGATGAATGGTTTAATGATCTCTGTAGAAATTATCCTGTCGATCATCCGGCAGATAAAGCCGTAGATCTCATCTTTTCGAAAAAAGGTATGGTAACGATTGCTGAAGTCTGCAAAGATGTGTCGGTGAGTGAAAGATATCTTCAGCAACTGTTTCAGAAGTACGTTGGATTGTCGCCGAAATTTTTTCGCGAGAGTGGTGCGCTTCAGTTACATCTTTCAATTGATCAAAGACAAAGACCCGATTGGGCGCAGGTTGTTTACGAAGCCGGGTATTACGATCAGTCACATTTTATACGGAACTTCAAGGCATTCACAGGTGAGGATCCCAGCGAGTATATTTTTGCAGAGAAAACACTTGCGAATTTTTTCATGAAAAAGATCGCGTAGTGCGGGTTTGTACAATGGCGCCTGACGGCGGGGGATTAGGTTTGAATAAAAAAGACTATGAGAATATTGATACTAATGCTATTTGTAGTGACCACCGGGTATGCACAGGATTTAGCTAAAGTGGAATGGCTGAATGGCACGTGGAACCGCACCAATGCGAAGCCGGGTCGTTCAGGTTCAGAAATGTGGACGAAGAATAATAATGAACTGATTGGCCGAGGTGTAACGATGAAGGGCGTCGATACGGCGTTTGTCGAAAAGTTGAAGATCGTTGCGAAGGATGGAAAGTTGTTTTATGTGGCGGATGTTCCGGAGAATAAAACGACGGTGTGGTTTGAATTTACATCGCTAACAGACAAGGGTTTTGTTTGCGAGAATCCTAAGCACGATTTTCCGAAAAAGATAAGTTATAGTTTGGATGGTGATAATTTGAAAGCGGTGATTTCTGGAGATGGGAAAGAGATTGATTATTTGTTTGTGAGGAAGAAGTGATCAATACATTCTCTTCGCTGGTGCGGGCTCTTTCAGACTGATCCAATACACATGGATTGCTTCAGTTGGTCTGACTTCCCATTCTTATTGTCGTCGTGACGTGCATAGATGTACATCACATCATTACCGGAATCATATTGTGAGCGAAGTACATTGTAATCCGATGGAATAATTTGCGTCTTTACATCACACGACGCATTGAAGTGATAAAATCTTCGAAGGTCATGACGATTCAATAGTGTGTCACCGTTGGTGTCTTCATCGTAACCCGAAACTAAAAAGTAATCGCGAACGATTGGCTTGCGGTTTGGCTTCTCGCCAACGGAATCCTGGACGTAAGAAGGGTAATAAACAGACTTCACTAGCACTGGCCGGGAAAGAGATAGTTTAGCTTCTCTGTTTTTAAGTCATAATGGCGAGGTTGAGAAGATTGTAACCGAACAGCAAGTCTATACCAGGCATGAAGTGCTCGTCAAAGTCATCTTCCCAGTATTCACCACGGTCGTAGCTTGAATAATTCGATAAAGCGCGCGATTCTTTTTTCGGAGGGATGTACTTGTAAATGGTCACAAGACGGTGTTGTGGCATTCCATTCAAGATGACGCGTTGTGGATATGTCGCCATTTGTTCCAACCCAAGTCCGCCCGTCAACCGAATTGATGGTGTCACGTGGCTCATTGGGATCGGTAGTCGATTCAAACCGAATCTGCTCTTCTTTTTGTGGCGATTTGTTGCATGAAAATAAAATGCATGCGAACGCAATGAGGGAAAGGAGTTTCATAAAAGAGGTTATGAAAGATAGTAACAAATTTGCGTTGTTTGAAAGACGATGGAACTCCAAACAGCAAAAACCTTAATCGAAAAGCAATACCAACTTCCAGCATTCAAACCTGGACCGACCTCGGTGCGGGCAGTGGCCTCTTTACAAATGCTCTTTCGCAGCTGCTGCCAAAAGGAAGCACAATAACTGCTATTGACAAATCGAAATCGAAGATTGAAGTTGCAGCGGGCATCAACCTGGTTACGAAGGTTGGTGATTTCGTTACGATGGGGCTGGAAGAAACAGACGGTGTATTAATGGCCAACTCTCTTCACTACGTAAAAGATCAAAAACAATTTTTGAATTCTTTGAAGAAAATAACGAAGCGTGTCGTGCTCGTCGAGTATAACATGGACAATCCCAACGCATGGGTTCCGTACCCGATCAGCTTCAACACGCTTCGATCGATCATCGACGCGAAACTTTTGGCGGAGACTCCTTCGCAATATCAACCGCGGGGGATCTACTCCGCACTCATCTCATTCTGATCTCAAACTATTAACAGGATTTGCCGTCGCAGCACGAATGGATTGATAGCTCACGGTGAGCAACGTCAGGCGCAATGGCGCCGGAACCGGCAGCAATGAATGTCCATATTGATAACGGCGTGGCATATGGAAATTGCGTAAGCCATTGTTCCATAAACATCCACGCAAGTGGTGCAGCAATCACACTGGCGATCGTCACCAGCACAATGAAATCACGCGACAGCAAGCTCCACAGATTGAGCACACTAGCTCCTGATACTTTGCGGATGCCAATCTCGCGTGTGCGTTGTTGTGCCATGAACGACGCGAGACCAAACAGTCCGAGGCAACTTATCAATATCGCAAAGACGGTGAACGCCGCTGCGAGACCGCCGATCCTGCTTTCGTTAGCAAATTTCTGCTCGAACTGCATGTCGGTCAACTGTGTCTCGAACGTTATGCCCGGTCTGAATTTTTTGAATACCGGTTCGATTGCCGCGAGGTTGTCCGTAACACTCTGGTTCGGGTTCAACTTCATCGTAATGATGTTGGAGTTGTGATAATCGATCATAAACACCATTGGACCAATCGGCGCATACGGCGAGTCCGTTAACATATTGCGAGTTACTCCAATAACATTAAACGGCTGACGATTGAATTTTACGACCTGACCAACTGGATTCGTTAACGACATGTAGTCAACAGCTGCCTCATTGAGAATGATGCTTGCTGTATCACTTGCAAACTCACGCGAAAAGTCCCGGCCGTCGATAATTTGAGTGCCGATGGTTTTGCCATAATCGTGAGTACACCAGATAACACCGAAGTTGGGCATCAATTGTGGATCGCGGCCTTCCCAATCGAAATCAGATTGAAGTGAATAGGTACCCGTTGTTGGACTCGACGACCTTCCCATGTTTACCACAGCACCTGTATTTAACAGTTCCTGTCGAAGAGCGTCGTACATGTTTGGATGCAATGAGCTTTCGGCAAAAGGATAACCATAAGTCGTTACCAGTCCGTCTTTATCGTAGCCGATTGGCCTGTTGTGCGCATATTGAATTTGTTGGTATACCGTCACTGTGCCGATCACGAGCGTTACCGAAACGACAAACTGAACGATCACTAACGTCTTTCGCGAGAAGCCAGAGAACCAACCGAGTCGAAGCGTTCCTTTGAGGATGCTAACAGCGTTGAATGAAGATAATAAGAATGCGGGGTAGCTTCCGGCAACAACGCCAGTGATCAAAACAAACGACACGCTGGTCAGCCAAAATATGAGATTGTCAAATGGCATTCGGATGTCTTTGCCTGTCCACGAATTGAATGCGTCGAGTGAGAGAATAACGAGTGCTAAAGCTATCACGAATGCTATCGACACAACCATGACCGACTCGATCAAGAACTGAAGAATGAGTTGCGCACGATACGACCCGATTGTTTTTCGAAGGCCGATCTCCTTCGCGCGACTTTCGGAACGAGCGGTGCTCAGGTTCATGAAATTGATACACGCAAGCAACAACACGAAAGCGCCGATCACGCCAAACAACCAAACGAAAGTAATATCGCCGCCAACGTTGACACCGTTTTCATATTTACTGTAAAGATGCCAGCGATTCATCGGTTGAAGGAACAGCGTCGGCATTGATTCCGCGCGGCCAGCCGCTTTTATGATGATAACATCCTTGATGCGCTCCGTAGATTCTTCGAAGCTTACGCCCCTCGCGCAACGAACAAATGCCTGGAAAGAGAAGTCGCCCCAATGTGTAAGCATCCGTGGATTGCGAACGTACTCCGTCATGTACAAAGAGATGTTGAGAAGGAACTGTGGTCCCGAGAAATAATTGTTCTTTGGAACATCCTCATAAACACCAGTCACGGTTAACCGGCGTTGTGACATCGATGGTTAGATCTTTGCCAATAGGATCGTCGTTTCCGAACATCGTTTTCGCGAACGACTCACTGATGATATTGAATGAGGATCGTTGAGTGCGTTGTCGCTTCCGCGGATCAACTTCAGTGAAATGAGTTGAGGGAAGTTCGGTTCAACGAACATTCCTTCTTTCGTGAAACGATCCTCGCCGTGATTGATAAAGTGGTTGTAGCTCCAGGTGGCCATCGACACATTTCGAAGTCGGAGAATTGTGTACGAAGCTCGGCAGAGAGCGGATAAGGCAGAGACCATTGCGAGCTAATGTTGCCGTTGAAATTATGATTAACCCAAATGCGCGCAATGCGATCGTGGTTGGAATGATACCGGTCGTAGGAGATCTCGTCGTAGATCCAAAGACCAATGAGCATAACGACAACAAGACCGGCTGCAAGCCCGCCAATGTTGATGAACGAATATCCTTTGTTGCGGAGCAAATTTCTCCAGCCGATACGGAAGTAACTTTTGATCATACCGTAGTTGTTTAGTTGATTAACTCCTTCCATGCTTTGGATCATCGATGTCGGAAGAGAAGGAGAACATCGACGATGAACCTGAAGTTGGCTACCCGTTGTCCTGCGGAGGAAGCGCGTTCGTGGTAAAGCTCTACCAGGTCGCCTTCGATGTACATGGCGACGTCGCGCCGGCAAAACCAGCGAAAGAACCTGAGTGCGAGGCGAGGGGGCGAAAGCTTCACAAGAATTATTTCCTAAATGTAGTATTAATATACTTACGGAGGAAACTAAAAAAATGTTGATGTAGTTTGTAACCCAAACTACATCAGCAACGTAATATACGTTATGAAGGAGAAGATACTAACGCCGCAGGAGAGCATGGATGTGATCCTGAAGGCCATTTCCAGCACGAAAAACAACATTCGCTCCAATAGCTTTTACTTCCTGATGTGGGGGTGGCTTATTGCGATTGCGAGCTTTGGCTTTTTTGTCATGGAAGTATTCTTCCACGCATGGTTCCATTTCGTTCTGTTCCCGATCCTCGGAACACTCGGCATCATCGTCAGCATTGTTCATTATTCCAGGAAAAGGACGACGTCGACCGAATCACACGTGTCGCATTTTCTTAGCAAACTATGGGCAGTACTCGGCGTCGCTTTCATCATTGCTGTGTTCGTTAACGTTAGTCGCGGCGGATCGCCATTTACCGATACATTAATGTTAGGAGGGATCGGCACGCTTGTGTCGGGATGGGTGATGAAGTTTAAACCGTTGATGTTAGGTGGCGCGTTGTTTCTCATTGCATCGGTTGCCAGTGTTTACGTACCGATGGAATACAAAGCATTACTGGAAGGCATAACCGTTGTTGCTGGTTATCTCGTGCCTGGATACTTACTTAAAAACGCTGCCGAATAATGCCCGAACGATACGAGTCGCTTGATCCGATGTTGAGCACGCCGGTGCGACTGGCGATCGTTTCGATATTGATGAAAGTGAAGCAGGCTGACTTTCAAACTTTGATGGAAGGAACGGAGACGACACAAGGAAATATGAGTCAGCAGTTGAAGAAGTTGGGGGAAGCGGGATACATCAAAGTGGAGAAGACCTATCGAAACAATTATCCTTATACAATCTGCATGATCACTCCGAAAGGGCGGAAGGCATTCGAGAAATATGTTGAGGATGTGAAAAAATATTTGAATCTATAAGATCATGACGGCGTCGTTGGAGAGAAAGATTATCAGGTGGATGCATATCATATTGAGCATCCCCGTTGTTGGATACATCTACGGACCAGTCTCGGAAATTCCGATAGCAACGATGTGGGTGAAGTTTGTTTTCTTTCCAGTGATCGTGATCTCAGGATTGTGGTTGTGGAAGGGATATGTTGTGAAGCGGTTGTTCAGGCGTTAGCTACTACTGATCTTCGATCTTTAGATCATAACCATTAGCATTCTGCAACTTAATATGCCATGTCTTTGCGGCACCGCCTTCATCAACTGTCACCGTAACATAAGCATTGTTGTTTTGGAAATCTTTCACTTCATAATTGAAGGGCGACTCTGCTTCGTAGTTTTCGTTGCCGTTGTCGTACTTCAAAGAAACCTTAGCGCCTTGCAATGCCGTGAACATAATGCGTGGATACGTCATTCCGTTCGCTTTGGCTTTCGTCACCTTCAAAGCGCGACCGTCGTTGATCGTGATCACACCATCCTTGTAAGTAGCCGACAGTTGATCCGGTTTTGACGTAGTGGTAGTTGTTGTTGTGGTCGTAGTAGTTGTGCTCGCAACGTCAGTCGGTGCTTCGGTAGTACAACCGCCGACTTTCAATGTGTGTCCTTTCTTGCCGACAACGATCGGGTAAAGACAGTGCTTGCCCTGGCGAATGCCACGCTTGGTGATCTCGGGGATCTTATTGTCTTCAAACACAATGCGGAACGAGAAGGGAACTTCCGACATGTTAGCCACCACGCGAGTATCAGGCGAAGGGTTCTTACGCTCGCCATTCACATACAACGTGAACTTAGCGCCATCTTCAGAGAATACCGTTACCGTTCCCGGACCCGGATCGTCTTGCGCGGCAGAGTACGATGCGATAGAAATAAATGCAATGAGGAGGAGGAGTTTGTTAACCATAGAATTTTGAGGTATGGAAATATACCCAAAAACAGGTGTGGAATAACTGTTTGAATGTCAGGTTATAAAAGATTCTGCGGAGTCGAGTAAAGTTTTTTTGTTTCGGGTGAATAGTAATTATTTTGTTCTTTTGCGATCCATAACCTTTATGAAAAACAAGCTCGGTCAATACGCTCAAAAGAAGACGTCGCAGTACGGTGAGGATGGGATCATTGCAAAGATCTTCGAGATCTTACCTAGAGATGGTGACCGCTGGTGCGTTGAATTTGGCGCGTGGGATGGAAAGAACCTGAGCAATACGTATGAGCTCATGACCAACCACAGTTGGCGCGGCGTGATGATCGAAGCAAGCTCACGAAAATTCCAGGACCTCAAGAAAACTTACGGTAGCAACGACAAAGCAGTGCTGGTGAATGAGCTCGTTCACTTCGAAGGATCGGGTGCGCTGGACAACATTCTCAAGAAGACACCAATCCCAAAGAATTTCGACCTGCTTTCGATCGACATCGACGGTTGCGACTATTATATATGGGAATCGATGAAGGAGTATGCTCCTAAACTGGTCGTCATTGAATTCAATCCGACGATACCGAGTGATGTGGAATTCGTGCAGGCAAAGGACTTCGGTGTTACACAAGGCAATAGCCTGTTAGCGTTGACCAAATTGGGCAAGCAAAAAGGTTATGAGTTGATTGCGACTACGGTCTGCAACGGATTCTTCGTGAAGAAAGAGTATTATCATCTTTTCGATATCGCCGATAACAGCGTTCCCCAGATGTGGGCTACTGAGCCAGTGGCGCCACGCATCTTTCAATTATTCGATGGTACGCTTGTTCTTACCGACAGCTTCAAGTTGCATTGGAGCAGGAATACAGTAGGAAAATATGATCTACAAAAAGTGCCGAGGTTCTTCCGTCATTTTCATGATGCGACAGGGATTAAGGGAACTTTCTATCGAGTACTGAGGAAGGTTTATTATAGTGTGAAAGGAAATAAGTAACTAAGCCAACTGCGAAGGCAGACATCCAAACCGCTTCGCGAAGCACTTTGCGAAGTACGATGGATTACTGAAACCGACTTCGAAAGCAACCTCCGAAACATTCCAGTTTTTCTTTTCAGCAGACCTCTCGCTTTCTCTAATCTCAAATCACGAATAAAAGTATTCGGTGCTTTACCAGTGAGCGCCTGTATTTTCCGGTACAATTGAGCGCGACTCATTCCAGCAGCCTTTACCAGCGTATCGATGCTGAAACTTTCGTTTGAAATTTGCTCGTCCAGTATTTCGCAGCACTGAGTGATGAAAGATTCTTCGGCAACAGTCAATAAGCGTACATTCTTGTTGCCTTTCTTAGTAACATCATCATTACAAAGCTCACCAAACAAGGGCGACACAAGAACATATCCTTCTTCGGCGATATGACTCAATCGCTTTGCAAGTCGAACAGTCTCTTCGATAAACTCATTGTTCTCAGTTACGGGTTGTCCTGCGCTGAGTCCGATGGTGAAGCTTGTATTCTTTTTATTCTTCGAAAGTTCGGCTTGAATATCTTTTGCACACTTCAATGCTTCGTCGGCGGAATCGAAAACGCTGACCTGGCTGTCTTCGCCACTTAACTTAATACGACGGCCGTTGTATTTCGCGAACTTGTTGATGATAGACTCACGCGTTTTCAAAGATTGATCGGCAACCTTCGCGTAAAAAGAAACGGTAAGAATGAAACGAGTGCCGGGATCCATAATGCCAGACTCGCGATGCACAAGTCCCTGGTCGATCCGGATATTATTGCCCATGATCAAAGAACAATAGCTTGGATCGACTTCGACAACTGCGCAGGCGACGTGACCATGCGAGTGCCGGTGTACATTTTCCACCGCGGTTTTGTCGGGCCCTTCAACAAGGCAGAATAGAAGTCCGGCTTCGACATTGACCCAAAACTGCAGATACTTTACCCCATAACGACCCTGGAGAAGCTCATCGGCGACGTGCGCTTTCTTAGCTTCATCCATAGTGATGTTGGGCATCTTATGCAGATCCATGTACAGTGGCATCGCGGAGAAAAATGATTGTTAAAAAAGGTACGACTATTTTGTGAGATTGATCGACACCGGGATGTTGTTGCCCTTGATCAACGTTTGATACACAACGCAAAATCTTTCGGTGAGTTGAATGAGCTTCGTAGTTTTCTCTTCAGGCTCGCTGGTTTTTATGTCGAAGTGCATTCGGATCTCTTTAAATCCGACTGGCGCTGATTTATCGACCGACAATGTTCCGCGGAAGTCGAGATCCCCCTCTGTGTAAACGTAGGCATCTTGTAAATCGAAACCTGTGGCTGTTGCGACAGCATTGAGTGTAACGCCGGCGCAGGCTGCAAGAGCTTCGAGGAGCATGTCGCCGGAGCAAACTGAAAGTCCGTCGCCACCTGTTGCAGGGTGGAGGCCAGCTTCGGCCATCGTTTTTCCTGTTTCGACTTTACAAGTTACACCTTCTCCGAGGTGTGACTTTGCTTTTATGTGATCAGAGCTGCTTCGGGCTCGCTCTTGTATTTGGTTTTGAGTGGCTCTTGTAGAGTCTTTAATGTGGCTGCGTCCATACGGGTAAAATTGTAACGCAAGATTATAATAAACAGTTAGAAAATTTTCGTGATGAACAATTTGTTGCATCATTTGAATAGCTAGTGGTAGAGATTTTCGCGACTGGGATTTTGTTGCGTGAAGTGGAACAGATTGTTCCATCATTTGAATTGTTTCTGGTAGATAAACTTACTAAAACACAAGTCCTTTGACATACCAATTATCAAAAAAAGAAACTGAATATGAAAAAGTTACTCATTGTCGCTCTGGGCCTGATGACGGCCGCGATTGCTTGTGATCAACAGCGTCGCGACGAAACAAACGAAACGGTTGCAGAGGAGAAGAAGCCTGCAAAACATCTCTTCATGGATGTGCACAATCTCGAGCCTGGTAAAGTAACATTCGAAGATGTTGCAGGCGCACACCAGAAGGACCTTGCAACGCAAGGAAAGTATGACGTTAGTTTTATCAAGTATTGGGTGGATGAAGTTGAAGGCAAAGTGTATTGTCTTGCGGAAGCAAACGATTCTGCGTCGGTTGCTAATACGCACAAAGAAGCTCATGGCCTGGTGCCCGACCTGGTGAGTATGGTATCGGATGGACCAGAAGCGAAGATCGGCGACCCAACTTTATTGTTCCTCGACATCCATCATCTCGGTGCTGGAAAAGTTACTGCGGCGGATGTTGCGAAAGCACACGAGAAAGATCTTGCGGAGCAGGGTAAACATGACGTCAACTTTATCAACTATTGGGTAAACGAGCCACTCGGAACTGTGATGTGCTTGTCGGAAGCGAAAGATGCGAATTCGATTATCGCCACACATAAGGCTGCGCACGGATTGATACCTGACAAGATTGAAAGAGTGAAGCAGGGGCAATAAGATTTTTTTTGCAGATTGTTTAACAGGTTAGGTTTGGAACCCGGCTGATGAGGCCGGGTTTCTTTTTGATTTTCAGATCAAAATCCCTAACTAGAGTTAGTTGAAACGCCTGGTATCCATACTGCTCATCATCGTCTTCCTTTTCAATGTGATCGGTTATTATGGGATTTATATGGGCATGAAGTATCGCGCGAATACGAGCGCGAATCATGCCATTGAAAACGGCAACTACGATCAATCAAAAACATTGACATTGAAGGTCCCGCTGATGCTTCCGTATGTTGCTGACAAGAATTTCGAATACGTAACAGGCGACTTCGAACATAAGGGCGATTTCTATAAGCTTGTTGGCAGCAATACCAGGGCGACACTCTTTATATAGTGTGTCTTCGCAACGACGAACAAAAGAAAGCCTTTCACCTATTATCGGACCTGGTGAAGAAATCACAAAGCGTCAGAACACTTACTGGTTTGTTGAAAGACTACAATCCCGTAGCACAGATCCAGTTGTCAACGAGGGTTGCTTCCGATGCGAAGCCTGTCTTTAAATCAATCACTCCTGTAGTTTTACATCATGACTATCCAATTCCGACTCCACCGCCGGACCTTATGAATACAATCTAACCTGTATTCATTTTATTCATTCTAAAAAATAAGTCATGACAATATCCACAGAACCCGTGGGAAGTATCCCACGTCCGAAATATCTTATTGATGCAATGGGCGCGTTTGCCAAAGGAGAGATCAAAGAAAGTGAGCTTGCCCGGCTTTCAACCCAGGCGATTGAAGAGACTATAAAACAATTTGAGCTAACAGGTTCGCCGGTGATCACCGATGGCGAGCAAACGAAGTCGAGCTTTGTAACTTATCCTATCGAAGGATTAACAAAGTTGGATCCCGCAGGTGTTGTAATTCCTTTTGCCGACGGACATACGCGCCAGCTGCCGAAACTTACCGCAGGACCATTCAAGTATCAAAAGTATGCGAGCGGCTATTACAACAAGGCGAAAGCCCTGACGAAACTTCCGGTGAAGCAAGCGGTAATCTCTGCGTCTGCATTGAGCTTGTTGTATCCGCAAGAGGGCATTGCAGGTTATGCGCAGGACAAATTTATAAGCGACCTGCTCAACGAAGCAGAGAAAGATATCCGCACATGTTTGAATGGTGGTGCTTACAACGTTCAGATCGATTTTACAGAAGCGAGGTTGGCGATCAAACTGGATCCTTCGAAGGGACTGCTCAAGATGTTTGTCGATCTCAACAACCAGGTGTTGGATAGGTTCACGGCGGAAGAGCGGAAGAAGATAGGAGTTCATACATGTCCTGGTGGCGACCACGATTCAACTCACAGCGCCGACATAAGTTATACGGAGTTGTTGCCATTGCTCTTTCAATTGCATGCGGGGAATTTCTATTTGGAGTATGCTGGTGAAAAGAATAAAAAGGAAACGCTGAAAGCGATCAAGGACAATTCGAAGGCAGATCAGAAAATATTTCTTGGTGTGACTGACGTTTTGAACCCGCGTGTTGAAACGCCGCAAGAAGTTTGCGACTTGTTGGTGGAAGCTTCGGAGTACATTCCTGTAAGTCGACTCGGCAGCACGGATGATTGTGGGTTTTCCTCCGTTCGCCGATGATAAGTCGACGGCGAGAGAGACTGCCTTTGCGAAGATCAAAGCACGTGTAGACGGGACCGCTTTGGCTGAAAAGAAAATAAAAGGATAAATTCGTGTATGCCACACATTAACGTATCAAAAGAGTATCCCGGTGTTCGAAGCTTGTTCATGTTTCGGCCGGAGACGTCGGTTCCATTGAATGGACTTGTGCAAAAATTATTACATGATCCGCATCCAACGATGAGTGCAGGTGAGCGTGAGCTGATAGCAGCTTATGTTTCGAGTTTGAATGCGTGCAAGTATTGTACTGGAGCGCATAGTGCGATAGCCGCGCATCATTTGAAGAGTGCTGAGTTAGTTAAGTCAGTAATTGCCAATCCGAATGATGCTTCGATCACTAACAAGATGAAGGCGTTGTTAAAAATTGCTGCGAAGGTTCAGAAGAGCGGCAAGGAAGTTACGACTGCCGACGTTGAAGCTGCGCGCAAGGAAGGAGCTACGGACATCGAGATACATGATACGGTTTTGATTGCTGCTACATTCTGCATGTTCAATCGTTACGTCGATGGACTTGCGACATGGGCGCCGGATGACCAGGCTGTATATGATAAAATTGGAAAACAGAGAGCGGAGGAGGGATATTTTACGGCTCCGTTTAAGATAGAGGGGCAGAAGTAAGGATAGTTTTTAGTGGCGATGGGTTAACTTGTGGCAGCATGAGGAATGGCTCATTGGTTTTTGTTCTTGTGATCGTTACGAGCATGTTGTGTTGCGCACAGGGTTCGTTGAAGGTTCATTTGAAATCCGGCGAGGTGCTTTCGGCCTATAGCATTAAGCTTGTTCCGTTTCGTTCACTTGGTCGCGCGCATGCGCGCCTGAATAACGACATCTGGAGAGACAGGATCTTAATAGACAGTGTTGATCACATAGAAGGGAAGGATGAGTCGAATAAGTCGGTGTACTATAAGCCGCTTCGTATTCAGGGTTCGTTGGTATGGACGACGCGACTCTTCGCTTCGGATCGCATTTCGATTTATCACGCCCGGATAAATCATTTCAAAAAAACTGCATACAACTATTTTTACTATACGAAAGATGGTGGTCGTGCGATGCGAGTATCGATGAAGAATGTCGCGAGCGACGTTGCTGATGATCCGGACGCGATGTTGTTTATAAAGAAGGCGAAGGTTGCGAAGGGGATCTCTACTTCGGCGAGCATTGTAGGTGGTGGTTTGATAGTCATCGGCATGTTCAACTTTTCATCGGACGATCTGGCACATCCCATAGCGGCAGACGACAGGGCGCCCGGTGCGTTTGTAGGTGGCGTGGCGTTTTTGAGCCTCCCATTTTTTACGAGAGGGAGTTGGCAGGGGAATCTAGGTGCGTTGGAGAATTATGGGAGGTGATTGGGGTTGAGTATCTTTGCGCTGACGTTACGCATAAACACATATGAAAAACGTAAAACCCAATCTTAAAGGAGCTCTGCATTAGGTTTAACCTAATCAAGCTCTCATGAAAACTGAAAGACGAATGAAGCGGACATTTGGCGTCGACGAACTGGGATACGTTGATTTCCCCGCGAAGATCTCGAATGTTCAACTCTCCAGGATTGTTTGTGGCGAGAAGATCGGATGCTCAAGATGTTTCCCCACACGGGTACGAGACGATCAACTCGACGGAGGGGAACAGGCAGAGAAGTTGGAAAAAATTCAGGAAGACAAAATGGAAGGCCGGAGCGATCCGGCTTTTTTTGTTTGGAAAAGTCGCGTCGGCATTGCTTTAGTTTCACATTTTTAAAACAAATGGCATTCTTGGTCTAATTAGACCAAGAACTACTTCGAGCCTCTCGTCCAATTTGATGGTTGATGGCGAGAGTTCCTTCCAGGCAAAAGAAGAGAGTAAGGTTAATGAAGTTCGAGCATCGTGCGCGACTCTATTCAACTTTTGGAAGCCGTCTAAAGAAGCTGCGACAAACTAAAGGACTTACTCCGACACAGTTCTCTGAGAAATGTGGTATTGATAGTAGCAATCTTTCCAAATATGAAAATGGCAGTCGCGAGCCTGGTCTTGCGGTAATAATGATTATGGCAAAGTCATTAGGGATTACTCATCATGAGCTTTTGGGTTTCGATTTTGAGTTGCCTGATTCGGCACTGACAACCAGTTGATTTTTTGATGGGCAAGCTTGCTTGTGTGACGGGCGATCCAAATAAGGAGCTGACTGAAGTTCTGCGCGAATTGCGCATGAGTTCGGAGCATCGCAGTCAATTAAAATTAGCGATCGCTGTGGATCTTAGCAGGTCGCATATCTCGGATATCGAATGCATGAAGTCGTCGCCGACTGTGCGCGTATTGTTTGACATAGCGAAGCAATTGGATATGCCTTTATGGGAGATAATTAAGAAGGCGGAGGAGAGAGCGAAGCAGAGCAACGACTGAAATTTAGGTCTAATTAGACAACGATTCCCCTTGGCGATGTACTGAATTTAGCCTCGATGGCTAAGGGGTCCTCCAAGCGTCCGTTAAAACGACGCCGGCTAATGAAGCCGGGGGATCTGGATAATTTGAGGCATCTGATAGGTACATGCATCAAGAGTGTAAGACAGAAAAAGGGATTGAGTTTGGAACAGCTCGAATCGTTGACCGGAATTGAAGAAGCAAACCTACGAAAGATCGAAAGTGGCACTCGACTGCCGACGATGCCGACAATCATGATCCTATCGAATGCATTGGGAGTGAGCCATCGGGAATTGCAGGAGTTTGAGTTTAATATGGAGGAAAAATCCGAATAGCAAAAAAGTACTGAATTCGAGAGGTGCACTCGCCGGTTCATCCCACCTATAGTGAATATAAGTCAATTGAATCACCGTACTGTGAAACGGCATTATCTCTAACTGCAATTGTCTTTATTCTGAGTGAATTCACAAATTTGACGTATTCTGTATGTATAGGTTTTTGCGACGTGGCCAGAAGACTTGTTTCCGTTAAGAACGAAATGTTATTTTCTTTTTTAAAGTTACCGAGATCAAAGTAGTTGTACTCGAAGAGTTGAGCAAGGCCTTTCCGTGACTGAGCAACGAAGTTGTTGTTCTCGGTGCTTTTTGCTTCGATTAATAGTGCATTTTCTTTGTTGTGCACGAAGAGGTCTATATGATTGTTCATGAAAACCTGATATCCTTTGTCACGAAAAACACTGGTCAAATGCGACAGAATATCAAAATGTCGGGACTCGGCGATCTTTAAGCTTCCGTACTATGTTCCTTTTGAAACAATGACTTGTTAATTATTTTTCTTTGAATATCATCGAAGATGGCTAACGATGTTGAGAAACGTAGAGTCTCTTGAATCTTCCCTATCTCCTTTAAGTCCGAGGAAGGTCGAAAGAGCACATCCGAAAAATCATTCTCTTTATAGAATGTTAACTGCCGCGGGAGTGATAGCAAATATTTTCTAAACGGACAGTCCTTTAATCATGGAATAGGATCCCATGTGTGGAAACCCATCTAATTCTGAGAGAGGGATTGCATTATCCAATAATTTCCGGAGGACTTGTTTTGTTGTTTCTTCTTTTTTTAGAGTGGTGGAATCCCAATCGTCATTTATTGGAACGTCAGAAAACATGCAAATCTCCGAAAATGAAAAACGATACGGATAGGTCTTCCCCTCTAGCTTTTCGTCAATCCAAAGGGGAGTCGAATCCTCAAAGAAATTTGTGCCGACAATTCCCATTCCTAATATTCCCGGCCTTATCGATTTAAGGAACTTCGAATCAGATCCCTTGCAATGAAAAAATATTAGATCACCTGGATAAAGTCGTTTCCAATCAGGTTGATTATTGAAACCCCAGGTAAAATATCTAAGGGCCGTCAAAAAGTTTTCTGGCGTGCCAGTGACACGGTAGATCGGCTTTATATCAACCTGTGATATGACGTCCATTAAAGGTCTGTGTACTTTTTTGAGGTTCCCTTTGATTTTGTCGATCGGATACTTTTCGGAATTTTTTCTAATCTTTTCAAGCACGATTTCACTCACATTGAATCCATGCTTTTCTGCGAGGAGCAACGAGAAAGTGAATATGTCGGCTAATTCCTCTTTTATCAAATTCTTATCAACGCCCTCTGCTTCAGCAGTTGTCTTCCAAAGAAAGATCTCGTTTAATTCCGCCGCTTCGATTGAAATGGCAGTCGCCAGATTTTTTTGAATCATGGAATTGCGCCCAGTCGCGTTGATCTCGAAATTTTAGCAATTCCGAGATCAAGCTTTCAAAGTCATTCATAGGTGATCTTGATACTTGTTCACACCAATTTAGCGGAAAGTCAACTCAAAATACGTCCTTTAAAGGTTCCATTAGACGATCCCAAAATGTTTTGCCCACCTACACCGAAGCTATGGTGGCCCCTGAGTCAGCGATCGGATTCGAACCGATGATTGAATAAGACAACAAAGGTTTGCTGTATTGTCAACGGGGATCAATGGGAACAGGTGGCTTATGCCAACGACGTTTAGCACCCTATTTTGAACTTATTAGCCGCTCATTTTTGCTTTCAATTACAAATGACTTATCTTGAAATGAGCCCATCTCGCTACCGATGTAGTTGAGGGGCTTTTTTTATTTTAATCCTGATCACTTAATCTTAATCACATGAATTACAAAGTGCTACCGTTCGTGCCGCAACTGGATAACAAGAATCCTAGTGGCGCCGCTGCCGCTGCGCAGTTGGGTGAAGTAATAAACAAACAAGCAACCGAAGGCTGGACCTACGTGAGGTTTGGAGAGTGTGAGCGCGTTGGTGGCTGGTGAGTCCCGGTTGTTTTGGTATCGGCGCAAAGCCCTCCTTCCCGGTTCAACGTCAGATGATTGTATTCAAGAAAGAGTAATAGAAATGCGCTGGATCTTTCTAGGGATGATACATCTTTATTGGCTGGTGATACCAGTCAAGTATCGGCGAAAATGCTACTTCAAAGTCTCCTGCTCTCATTATGTTTACAATGAAATTCGAGATGGCGGTGTAACCCGCGGCTTCAAGGCGCTTAGAAGCAGAATGAAAAACCTGTGACGGCCGGGCAATCCTCATAACCGACCTGCCCGGTGGACCGCATTTGATATTGTCGAATGGAGATGTACTTGATGCGGGGCAAATGGGGGATTTGCAAATTCCATTTGCGGTTGATGATTAGGTCGAGCGTTTGCTTTGTTTCAGTCTACGCTAAACTGGTCCCCTTTCCTCTTAACCTTTTCTTCCTTCAGGTGAACTGGGAGTTTCCCAACGCAACTTTGAAGAGAATTTGTGGTAATGAAATCTTACGACATCTGATATATCCCTGTCCGTATGAAGCATTTTAATTTAGAACATCAAAATTGCAAAAGCATTCTTAGAAAAGGGAAGCCATATGTCCTTTGTTTGGGCGCCGGAATTGACTACGGAATCATGCCAAATTGGAGGGAGCTAACCTTTCTTATTATACAAGAAACTATTAACCCTCGGTTGACAAAATCAGAATTCGACACTATAGAAAGTTCTCTAGGATGGAGTTTGGATTCTCTTCTCCAGGCTGCCTTAAATCATACCCTTCAGGCGGGCGGGGCGATTGAAGATTTTAACGAAAAAATGCAGAGCATTCTATATAAGTCTTTATTGGATAGGGGCAACCGAGTATAAATTAGAAACAGCAGTCAAGCGGCTTTTATCCGACCCGTTCCGAAGGCATTCTAAAGACATACCCTCGCTTGGTTGACTTTTTAAGAGTGAATACCAAGATTCTTCCCTTTACCAAATTTGTCAATTTCTTCTAGGGGCGATTGATCAAGGTAATCCTCCGAAGGCAATTCTAAACTTTCAATGCAGATTCATTACTTCACTCTTTGTTGAACTCTACTGCAATTGAAAAAGGTTTATGAAAAAACCGGGAAAAGTGACTCTGCTGAGTTTAAATACAAAGCGGTTCATCATGTAATTGAATCCGATGGCCATAAAATTCCAATCTATCATATTCACGGTAGCATTGTGCCCGAACTTGGAAAACGAGAAGCTCGCTCCAATTTAGTTTTCCCTGAAAGTGCATATCATGCCGTTTCGGGCTCAACACACTCTTGGCAACAGACCATATTTCAATATTATGCTATTCGAACTCGCGCTATTTTCATCGGGATGGTCGATGAGTGACACTAACGTAAGGCGATGGCTAACCCAGTCGAATGCGATATTAAATCAAGAATGTTGAAAATCTAAATAGAAAACACGGGGAGGTCACTGCAACAAACAAGCAAAATGTGGCAAGTCACATTTGGATCGCCCCAAAAGCAATAGGTGAGACGGAACGAGAAATAAAGAAGTTAGGTCTTGGGCATTTGGAGTTAAACTCGGAGAAATCGAAAATTGGAGTAGGCTTAAAACTTCATTGGAGAATATCGCCTACTGAAAAAATGAGTTGCAAATCGGTAGATCGAAGGAACCGAGAGATAACAAGTGATTTTGAATAATCGCGAGATAACTTAGATAAATCGTCTAGAAACGAAAAAAGCCCCGATTTCTCGAGGCCTTCTTTTCAGCAGAGGAGGAGGGATTCGAACCCCCGGACCCCGTGAAGGGTCTCCGGTTTCAAGACCGGTGCAATAAACCGCTCTACCACTCCTCTGTTTATCCACCGAAGCCTTGCGGCGAAGGTGGGTGTTTTACGGTTTCTCCCATTTGGGACTGCAAAAGTATAAGTTCTTCCCAGACCTGCAAAGTGAAAATCCCAAGAAAACCTGAAAAGCCATCCACCCCACCAGGAATTTGCCCGCCCACGAATTAGCCGCACACCCTTCATGCCTCGTCCCTTCTTGCCTCATCACTTCGTCTTCACCAACCTGTACGTCATCGCAGTCGCCTCCTTATCCTGGAAATGCAAGATCCGCCCGCCATGAACCGCCCTCGTACTGACATAAAATAAACATCCCGTCTTGCCCTTCCACCGGTCTCGTCATCGTCACCCTCCCAGGGAGTCAACGTCCACTTGCCGTGATACTTCTCGTCGTAAGTCGACATACTCCCAACCATACCTGACGCCCCCCTTGTGCTCACTGTCGTAACTGCCATCAGCAAGTATCGTATACGAGCTCGCCATCGCCACCGCACTCATGCCCGCGTAACCACCAGTCAATCGTATTGTACATGTTCAACGCCGACGTCGAACTCTCCCCCCATGTTCCAACGATATCACTAACCGACACCGAAAACTTGTTGTAGTTCATCATCGACGCAGTCTTTTCCTGGTTCGGAAACTCTTGTTGAAATGCAGCCGCGGGTGGGCGATATGATCTCAACAAAAGAAGCGATACCCGCCGCCGATCAACACACGCAACGCCACGTGACAACTCTTGCCCGTCGCTATCTGTGTTCCCTCGCCCTCAACAAAGTACACCTTATTATATGTGTAAGGCTCGTTCTGGAAAAACCTTCAGGTTGCTTACGCGATATCGCGGACTAATCAAACGATCCCAAGTGTATACGCCCATGTCGTTCGACTGTCGCATCTCGTCATCAATCGCGATCGCATAATGTAATAATACAGTGATCGGCTGCTTCACAACTTTCACATAATCCGCAAATGGCTGCGCCACCCAACCGTCATCGAAATTCGTCGTCGAAGTTTTAATGCCGGCTTGTGCTAACTGCATCCGTTACCGTAATTGTTTTTATGTTCGAATTGTTTGATGCAACGACGGGTGTTGGAATTAGAAACGGGTGTAGTCGTTGGCTGACTCTGCTGAAGAGTTTGTTGAGCTGGCTGCGCTGGCTTTTGTATGCTGATTGATGCCAAAAGCTTTTCGACATCAGCAAGATACTTATCTGTGTTTGTCGAAACGTGTATCGACACCATCACGCCATAACCCGATAGATGCATTAATAAAACCTGGCATCCTTTCCTTGCCAGGTAAAGCGGCTCACGCCAAAGCTTTGTGTCCAGCCATCATCTATTGCAGATTGCGGCGAAGGCTCAACCGCACCTGCCATAAGTCTCCGGCTTTACCAACGCCTTCCACTCGTTCGAAAAGTCTGTCGCAAGCGTTTCCACTGCCCGGAACACTTTTATATATACCAACCTGGCACCACGAGCCGGATGCATTTATCAACTATCGAATAAGACGCAGCGAAATCCGCAACAGTCTTCTTCCAACCCACGGGGGGCTGATATGTAACGAAGTCGAATGTTTCTGTCTGTGCCTGAAGTGCAAGAGGGGATACGACAAGCTATAAAATGGGGATGAGTTTCATGATGATGAAGTTAAAAAAACTTAATTTTTACCTTCGTCCACTCCATGGAACCCCTCGATGTCAAAACATCATCCTACTTTCCATTGAACTGGAGAATATCGGCCGTGGTCTTCACCATCACCGGACTCTTCATTGCCCCAATAAATATTTATATGGGAGTTATTCTCACCATTGGCGGAATACTCGTTCTCACCACTTATTATGGAGTCAGGTTAGATTTTAATAGTGGAACTTACTACGACTACACCTGGATTGCTGGATTCAAAACAGGAGAGAGAGGTCGTTTCGATAAAATCGAATACATCTACATCAATAAAAGCAAATACGGTCAAACGATGTCGAGCCGCGCACAATCAACCACCACCATCGGTTGGGAATTCAATGGCTACCTGAAATTTTCAGAGACTCAAAAACTACATCTTCGAACCAAGCCAAAAGTAAGAACGACGTTGTCCGTCACATGCAAGCCCTTGGCGCTAAACTAAAATGCGAAGTTCACGATCTCACCGAAAACTAATTCTTCTACCCTTCAACAGTTTTCTTCAGCCCCCTCCACCATTCCTTTCCAATTCTTCTCCGAATGTTCTCTTCGCTTTATCCGTCGGATTGTTATCCTGCGTCAATGTTACATTCGTCTTGCCATCTTTCTCCACAAGAGTAATCGTAACGATATGATAATTCTCTGGAATATCTTCCTGTCCCGTCAACGGACTGAAGTGCGTATATTGTAATAGATGGTTCTGCGTAAACTCGCGGATCTCACCTTTATCTTCATAACGCTTTCCTTCCCACTCACCCTTCCACTTGATCCGGACTCCCAACTTTAAAATCGGAGACCACATCAGTGCCAAACATATATGTTTGATGATCTTCGGAGTCACCAACGCTTCCCACACCTTAGTTGCCGGCGCATCGATCGTTGTCGACACGCGAGCAATAATATCTTCCGTGCTCATAATTTTATCTTTTGGTCAAAAAACCGTCCCCAATAAAAATGCCGATTTGTATTATCTTGATTTCATGAAACTCTCCGCCCTTCGACCAATGCTCTGGACCGACGATCTTTCCGGTAGTGTGGACTTTTATACCAAAGTACTCGGTTTTCAACATCGGCGAACATAATCCCGAATGGGGTTGGGGCTTCTCTATATAAAGGACAGCGTCGAGATCATGCTCTCACGTCCAACTGAACATACTCTGTTCACCAGGCCAGGTTTTACAGGAAGTTTTTATTTCAATCTCGAGGATGTCGACACTGCGTGGAGTGATCTAAAGACAAAAGCAAAGATCTGTTACGAGCTCGAGACGTTCGAGTATGGCATGCGCGAGTTCGCGATCTATGATAACAATGGCTACATCCTTCAGTTTGGACAAGAAGTAGAGCAATGAGACTCGGGAAATATTTTTGGATTTTACTTCTGATCTCTGTCGCAGCGGTCGCCCAGGAAAACAAACCGGCATGGTCGACCGAAGTTGGCGATGGCATTCAATGGACTTATTTATCCGAAACACTCATCGTTGCCCAGGGGCGACACAAGCTACGTATCACACAACAGAATTTTATACAACCCTTTCGGGGATCGATACATCCACAGGAAAAATAAAGTGGACATTCAAACCAGTCAGTGAATCGATCATCACAGGTGCAGATGAAGTCCCCAATTTTCCATACCTGATGTTGCGTGGCATTCCGCTAACGATCATCAATCCTTCCGATGGCCGTTTTGATCATCGATGGCCTCGCGGAGCAAGTCACCACTCTATATAAATACGGATTTCTCGAGTCGGGACAACTCTGGCTCGACGCTGGCATCAACTATGGCCGGGGGTCTTTCGCTCTTCGATCTATCAACCGGTCAGAAATTGTGAGACGCGCTACGATTACTTCGGACTTTCTGGAAAGGCAGGACCTATGGACTTCAAGGCAGCTGTACTCAAGGCGCCGGGTGGCGATCGGCAAACTCTTCTTTGTGCACCGATCAATGACGGTAATGATCAGATCGTGTTTGCAACAGGTGATAAGATCTCGTTTAATAATCTTTATAAAGTTTCAATTGCAACTGGTGACGTTGTCTGGAGGAGCGACGCTCCCGACAGGAATAATATCGACCTGCTGAAACCCGAAGCCGATACAGCGTTCTTTCGATTGATCAAAGGACCACAGAACTTCTACTACGTGAAATTGAAATGGATCACTGCATGCAGTTACGAGGATGGAAGACAAGTTTGGAAGAACCTTGTGAAGACAGGTAGTAAAATTGGTCAAGTCATTCACGACAAGCAGAATGTTATACTCTGTTCAACTTCGGGAGATGTTAATTCACCTTACTCCATCGGGCACTTTCGTTTGGTGAACGATTCGATTGGATGGGAACTGTGGAGCGAAGCGTTGGCCATCACCGGGGGCATGTCGAGATATCAGAACACTCCGAAAGGGCTTGCAGTTATTATGGAGAACCCGCAGATGGCGTTGACCCCGGAGCTTGCCGGGAGTTATCTCAATTTTATTGATGTGGCCGCTGGAAAATACCGGCTCGAAGATCATGTTCGACTTACCGGTAAGATCCGGAACTTCCAGGCTGTACCGAAAGGTATTTATTACTCTACCGATCGAACATTGAATATCGTTGACCTTGACGGCAAACAACTTCTCGATGTGCCGACACGTGGTGTCCTCCAAAAGGAAGACAGTTCGAAAGCATGGTTTTATTATGATCATAACTTGTACGAGATCGACAAGGCCACTGCCGTAAAACGAATGATCAATATCAAGAAGATTGATTTCAAGGGAACGACAGATCCCGATCGAATGGAGATCAGAAAAGATGGCATTATACTTTATTCCGATCAGAACATTACGTTTTGTTAATTCTAATGGAACCGTGCGTTATTCACTCAGTTATAAGCCATTGGTCAGTTGGGGCAGACAAAAGTGGAATGCAGGATCTCGTCAAAGGAGCTTCGGAAAGAGGCCAAGTTCTTAACACTGCTGAGCAATCACGAAAGATGATCGTGCACATGAAGCTCTACAGCGCAAATAAAATCGGGGTCGTGATCAAAGACACCGGCAAAACATCATCCACGATCGATTATCTTTCTACCGACGAGCCGACGTTCAATAACGACATGGTATTCGTGAGAAGCGATAAAACTATTACGGCTTATAGCATTCGTTAAATAATTTTTTCTTCGAACCACCCGCTCTGTTTTTTGGTTCTGTCTCCATCATGAAGCGAACTCTTTCTGAAACACCACTTTCTATTCTCGATCTCGGCCACCATTATCCAGGGCGACAAATCTCCGGCCGAAGCATTCAAGCGAAGCGTCACGTTGGCGCAGCACGCGGAGAAGTTGGGTTATAAACGTTACTGGTTTGCAGAGCATCATAATATGGAGAGTGTTGCATCGGCAGCAACTTCCGTTTTGATAGGACATATTGCCGGCGCCACGTCGTCGATCCGTGTAGGGTCGGGCGGAGTGATGTTGCCGAATCATGCGCCGATCGTAATCGCGGAGCAGTTCGGAACATTGGAAGCACTGTATCCCGGTCGGGATCGATTTAGGTTTGGGGCGCGCGCCGGGCACCGATCAAACGACGGCTCAAGCCTTACGAAGGAATTTGAACAACGACATCAACCAGTTCCCGAATGATGTTGTGGGAGCTGATCAATTATTTAGGTCCGCGTGATGCCGCCGCGAAAGTACGTGCAATACCGGGACAAGGAAGTGAAGTGCCGGTGTGGCTGTTGGGATCGAGCACATACGGTGCACAACTTGCGGCGATGTTGGGATTACCGTTTGGCTTCGCGTCTCACTTCGCGCCGACACATCTCTTCGAAGCATTAAAATTGTATCGCGAAAATTTTCGTCCCTCGCAGTTCCTCGATGCTCCGTATGCTCTTGCGTGCGTGAATGTTATCGCTGCCGAAACAGATTCGGAAGCAGAGAAGCTCGCTACCTCATTCTATCAATTGGCACTGGGAATGTTTCGCAACGATCGTCGTCCCTTGCCGCCACCACTCGAAACGATGGAAGGTGTTTGGACAGAGCCAGAAAAGTATGGTGTCTTGAACATGATGACCTATTCGTTTATCGGGGGTAAAGAAAGAGTGAAGGAGAGATTAGAGAAGTTTATCAATGACACAGAAGTTGACGAGGTGATGGTTGCGAGTCATGTTTGGGAGTTTGAGAAGAAGATGAGGGGTTTATGAGATGTTGAAGGGGGTAACAATATTCTCAACATACCCCATCTCGTTACACTCAATCTTTTTGCCCCCTCCATCTAATTCGTATCTTGATAGTCCCCTTTGTTATATGCGACACTCAAGATGCATTTTCTTGCTATTCTTGCTTTGCTTTGGTTGCCTCGAACCTTACTCGCCACCTATTAGCATCGGCGACGCAGATGCCCTTGTCATAGATGGATATATCGACGCCGCTGGCGGCGCTATCGTTAAATTATCCGTACGCTGCCACTAAGTAGTTACGCCGACTTCCCCGTCGAAGCAGGCGCTACCGTTACCATCGAGTCGTCGACCGGCGGAAAGTTTCAAACTCACTGAAGACAAACGAGGACACTACACCGCCGGCAATCTTCCCGTCGCCAGCCAGGCAACAAATTACAAGTTGCATGTAACCACATCGCAAGGTCTCGAATACGAATCCGACGACGTGCAGGTACATTCCACACCTGAGATCGGTCGCATTTATTTTCAACCATTCGGGCACCGGCGAAGAGATACACGTTATGACCGACTCGCGCGACACGGATCCCGACGCAACCGGCTATTATGCCTATGAATCATTGGAGACCTACGAATATCATTCATCTTATTTTTCAAGATTCAAGAGGATCGACGGCACTCCTCATTTGAGGGCCAAAGGCGAATTCGTAGATACATGCTGGCGCGACGAACAAGTGCCCATCGTACTCACATCAACAAAAAAATTAAGCACTAATTACATCTTCGGTAAAGTAATCGCGCGTCTCCCAAAACTTTCACCGAAACTTTCGATGCGCTACAGCATACTCGTAAGATTGAGATCCATCAGCGAGCAAGAGTATAACTATCGTACTCAACTCGCGAAGACCAACAGCGGCCAGGGGAAGCATCTTCGCAGAAGTCCCCGGTGCCGTTTTTGGCAACGTACATTCAGCTACAAATCCTGATGAGTTTGTCCTGGGATATTTTCATGGACAGGAAATGGAGGAGCAACGATTTTTCATCGACAATTTGGAGTTGCCATTCGATTTTCAACTGCCGCAACCATTGGGTGCCGCATGCGATCTCGAAACAACTTGTCCAACCAATCAACCACCCAATGGGTCCCAATCAATGTATCGACGTCGAGTTGTTGAGTGAGACTAAGATAATCATCTCAGCTATTGAGTATCGGAACTACGTCGTGTATACATTCACGCCCAACGAGTGCGGCGACTGCCGGATAAAAGGCGGAACCACCACCCGCCCCTGGTACTGGTAGTTGATTTGAGAACAGTTTTGTAATTTATCACTGTGATACGTTATGAGACGTCTCCTGTTCTTGCCTTCGCCTCAGTACTGCTCGCGCTTTCCATACCGCTAAATCGGTATGGAGATCTAACCCAACAATATTCTTGCATTAGATATGAGGAAACTGATCATACTTCTTTTCTTGTGTGTCGGTTGTCTCGATCCATATGCTCCGCCTGCCTCAAGTGGAAACTTGAATGCATTAGTGGTTGACGGTTATATCGATGCTGATGGATCTGCGCGCGTGAAACTGTCGAGATCGACTTCGCTGGACGACAAAGGGACTTCGCCAAAGGAAGGTGGCGCTGCCCGTAACTATTGAATCTTCGGGTGGAGAAACATTTTTGCTTCATGAAGATTCTGTCGGTCTTTATCGGGCTAGCGGACTTGCCGTCGATTACACTTCAAAATATGAGCTTCGGATCGTTACTTCGAATGGCAATGAGTACAGATCCGATGAAAAACAAATATATCCAACCCCCCGCGATCGATAGTGTGTACTGGACGATCAACGCCGCCGGACCGACTCGAGATAAGGGCCGATAGTCATGAAACCGATCCCCAACACTACCCATTATTATTTAACGAATGGCATCGAAACCTACGAGTATCATGCTGCGGTTCATTCCGGTTACAAGTTGGTCGACAAGGTGGCCGTGGGACGGACACCGGAAGAAGAGATCTATGCATGTTACCGAAAGCTGATAACTCCGAATGTTCTTCACACCACCAAGGGACTGAAAGATGGGATAATGAGTGGCATAAGATTATCGGTTATCGAGCGAACCTCTCCGAAGATCTCGGTGAGATACAGTATCCTGGTGCAACAAAGAACCGTAAGCGAAGACGAGTTCACCTATCAACGACAACTGCAAGCTTCTTCCGAACAACAAGGAAGCCTGTTCGCTTCGACACCAGGTGCTCTTCTTAGCAACGTTCGCCCAATCACAGATCCTAACGAATACGTTCTCGGTTACTTCCGTGGACAAGAGGTGAAAACGTTCAGATATTTTATCGGTACATATAGCGCGTCAGATCACGAGATCCCAAGGGACTTCAAGCAACCTCAGCCCGATACTCATTGTTTCCCCGAAACCACTTGCCTGTTTAATCAACTACAAGTGGACCAAGCGATTGCGTTCCCGCCGGCGCATTAGGCGACGACACGATTATTAGCGACGTCATTTTGACCCCCGAGAGAGTGCCAATAGCCTATGTCTTTGTCAGGCGTGACTGTGGCGATTGTACAGTCTTCGGTGGTACCACAACGAAACCTCCATTTTGGTAGATGAGAAGCTTGTGCGCCATAGTTTTCATTTTATTGTGTGCCGGTTGTCTCGACCCATACTCACCGCCTGCCTCAAGTGGGAAACTTAAACGCTTTGGTCGTCGATGGTTTTATTGATGCAAATGGAACTGCCTCTGTAATTCTTTCGAGATCGATCCCGCTCGACGGAAAAAGACAATCCACCAAAAGAGACCGGTGCCGTTGTCACAATTGAATCATCGGACGGAGAGAACCATCTCACTTCATGAAGATGCCGCGGGATCTTACACAGCAAGCGGCCTCGCAGTCAGCAACACATCAACATACTCGTTGCATATCGAAACATCCGACAATGACTATCGATCAGACCCAATGAAGGTTTACTCAACACCGCCGATCGATAGCATCTACTGGACAATATCCGGAGCGGATAGACTGGAGATAAGAACGGACAGTCACAACTCCGATCCGAACTCTACAAAGTATTACCTGTTCAGCGCGGTGGAAACATACGAATATCATGCAGCGATCAATGCACACTGGAAACTTGTGGACCACGTCGCTGTCGAACGCCTTCCCGAAGAAGAGAGGTATACTTGCTATATTGATGAGCGCACACCAAATGTTATAGCAAGTACTAAAGGTCTTAAGGAAGACAGGCTGACCGGCGTAAGAGTATCCATCATCGAGAGATCGTCACCGAAAATATCAGCCCCCCGTTACACCATTCTAATAAAACAAAGAGCCATCAGCCAGGAAGAGTATACCTATCAACGGCTCCTATTGAATTCGACAGAACAACAAGGGAGCTTGTTTGCGCAGATTCCTGGAGAAATTCCAAGTAACGTGCGATCAACAAAAGATCCTGGTGAATATGTGTTGGGATATTTCAGAGCACAGCAAATTCAGGAGCTCCGCTATTTTATTGATAACTATCAGCATCAGCTTCCGGGTGGCTTCTACCAGAAACCATACGTACCTTGCCAGGCAGAGCAGAGCTGCTACTTACACGGAATTTTTTCAGCGCCACCCGGCAATTGCGTCGATGTGTCCGCATTGAGCGACGTTGTCGGCATCGTTAGCATTGTCGAGGATGCGAACCGTAGACCGCTTGCTTATATTTGGGCTACTGCAGAATGCAGCGATTGTACCCTGAGAGGGGGCACAACGATAAAACCTCCATTTTGGTAAAGATGAGAAGAGCGGTTCACCATAATTTTCATTTTGCTTTGCGCGGGTTGTCTCGAAACATACGCGCCGCCTTCATCAAGCGAGAACTTAAGGGCATTGGTCGTTGACGGGCACATTGATGCAGATGGAACGGCTTCTGTTATCCTATCGAGATCGATTCCATTGGATGGAAAAAGAGATCCACCAGGAGAGACAGGTGCCGACGTGACCATCGAATCTTCCGGCGGAGAAATATTTTCGCTTCACGAAAAAGCTGTCGGCTCTTATTCTGCCAGCGGTCTCGTAGTTGATAGGACCTCAACATATACGTTACATATTGTGACGTCCGATAATGAGTATAGATCGACTCCAATGCAGATCTACCCGACACCACCGATCGATAGCATTTACTGGACAGTATCCGGAGCAGACCGTCTTGAAATAAGAACGGATAGTCACAACACCGATCCAAACAGCACAGGCTATTATCTATTAAATGCAATTGAGACCTACCAATATCATGCTCCCGTTTACGCACACTGGCATATGGTAAATCACGTGGTCACTCCACGCGACGTAGACGTTTACACTTGCTATTTGGACGAACGAACACCCAATGTTATCACAAGCACCAAAGGACTTCGAGAAGACAGGCTAACGGGCATAAGAGTATCGGTCATCGAGAGATCATCGCCAAAAATTTCCGTGCGTTATAGTATCCTCGTAAGACAAATGGCTGTGAGCCAGGAGGAATATACATATCAGCGACTGTTGGTGGCTTCAACGGAACAACAAGCAAGTTTATTTGCACAGGTACCGGGGTGCGATAGCGAGCAATGTTTCCTCAACTAAAAATCCCAATGAATATGTGTTGGGATATTTCAGCGCACGTGATGTCAAAGAGCGTCGTTATTTTATTGACGATGATCATCACCCCTCTCCCCAACAAGTTTTATCAAAGACCGATTGTTTATTGTCAACCGGAACCAGCATGTGGCTCTCCTGACGCGCCCGGTGGTTGTGTTGCCGCTTCGGCGCTTAGTGATGCCGCCGGCATTGTTTCAGTAGGAGAGAATGCAGGAGGGTTGAGCGGGCTTGTCTTCACGACAGCAGAATGCAGCGACTGTACTTTGAAAGGAGGCACCACAACAAAACCACCGTTCTGGTGAAGTATGATGAAAAGACTGTTCACCACCCCTTCAATTTTATTTTGCGCAGGCTGTCTTGACGCGTATGCGCCGCCTGCTTCTAGCGGAAACCTGGATGCATTGGTCATCGATGGTTATATCGATGCCAACGGAACTGCATCCGTGCTTCTTTCGAGATCAATCCCGCTCAACGCAAAAGACGCACCTCCATTTGAGTCAGAAGCAGTAGTGACGATCGAGTCGTCGAAAGGCGAAACGTTTTCTCTGCATGAAGACAAAGACGGATCGTATTCAGCCAGCAGTCTTTCAGTTGATAAAGCCGCCACCTACACATTACATATCACTACGATTGACGAGAATGAGTATCAGTCGGATCCGATGAAAATCTATTCGACGCCACCAATCGATAGCGTCTACTGGACGATCAATGGAGCCGAGCACCTTGAGATACGTGCTGACAGTCATAACGACGACCCGGATAATCCCGGTTATTATTTATTCAACGCAATTGAGACCTACGAAGATCATGCTGCCGTGTTTGCTCATTTCAAGCTGGTCAATCACATGCCTGTCGAACGTTTGCCAGAAGAGGAGGTCTTTGTTTGCTATAAAGATGAACGCACGCCGAATGTTCTTGCCAGTACTAAGGGGAGGGACAACAAAGAAGCCACCATATTGGGGAGTGATTATGAGAAGACTCAGCATTATCATTTCAATTTTATTTTGTGTGGGTTGTCTTGACCCATACGCTCCGCCTGCTTCAAGCGGAAACCTGAATGCATTGGTCATCGATGGTTATATCGATGCCAACGGAACTGCATCCGTGCTTCTTTCGAGATCAATCCCTCTCAACGGAAAGGACGCACCTCCATTTGAGTCTGAAGCCGTCGTTACGATCGAGTCATCGAATGGCGACGTATTTTCGCTGCACGAAGACAAAGATGGATCGTATTCAGCAAGCGGTCTTTCAGTTGATAAATCCTCAACGTACACATTACATATCGTCACCATCGATGAGAAGGACTATCGGTCGGATCCGATGAAAGTTTATTCCACGCCACCAATCGATAGTGTCTACTGGACTATCAACGGAGCCGAGCGTCTTGAAATACGGGCTGATAGTCATAACGATGATCCCAATGGTGCCCGATACTATTTGTTCAATGCAATTGAGACGTATGAATACCATGCTGAGGTATTTTGTCATTTTAAATTGGTCAATCATTTTCCTGTCGAACGCCTGCCCGAAGAGGAAGTATTTGTGTGCTATAAAGATGAACGCACATTGAACGTTCTCGCGAGCAGCAAAGGACTCAAGGACAATCGGATCACTGGGGCCAGGGTATGTACTATCGACAGAAAGTCGCCGAAGCTGGCAGTGCCCAGGTACAGCATCCTCGTCAGGCAAATAGCGATAAGCGATGAGGAATATAACTATCAGCGACTCCTGCTGGCTTCTACCGAACAACAGGGAAGTTTGTTTGCACAGATTCCCGGAACGATTCCCAGTAACATGCACTCCACAAAAGATCCCGATGAATATGTGTTAGGTTATTTCAGAGCACAAGAAGTGAAAGAGCTTCGTTATTTTATTGATACCTATACTCATCCTATCCGGGAGATTTTCATCAAAGGGTATATCAGTCTGGTTGTGAGCCGGAAGCCACTTGTGAATATCTAGGTAAACCGCCTCCACCAGGAGGATGTGTGTTCTCCTCAACAGTAAGCGATGCCGCCGGTATCGTGGGCCGCGACTGCCGGACAACCCGGGTTCGTTTTTGTTGCGCCTGGATGCGGCGACTGCCGATCGAAAGGAGGAACGACGACGAAGCCATCGTACTGGAAGTGATTTTTTTAAAAACACGTTGAACAATCTTCCGTATATTCAACGTCCCACTCCCGCGATGAAAGTCAACGCTCTCTGTTGTATTATCTTTTTGTTAACGATCGATCTCGCTGCGCAAGATCTTGATAAGATCAATGCACTTCGCGAAGATCTTAAGTCTTCAAAGAACGAAGCGAAGTTTACACTTCTGAATAAGCTCGCGTGGGAATATCGTTCATCTTTTCCCGATTCGGCGATCCGTTATGCCGACGCTGCCCTGGACCTCGCAAGGAGTCTTCGTCTCGAACGCGGGCGCTGCAACATCTCTGAACTACCTCGGTCTCGCTAATTATTATAAAGGAAATCTCGTTCGGGCATTCGACTATTATCAGCTAGCCGAACAAGAAGCGATCAATTCATCTGACGTCGTTGAACTTGGCTACGCGCAAAATAATATTGGTCGACTGTTTTCGGAGCAAGGAATGCTCACAGAGTCCTATCCATATTTCGTGAAGGCTGAAGCCAACTTCCGGGCGCGCGGAGATTCATCAGGTGTTGCTTACGTCTTCCAGAGCTTCGCAACTCTTTACAAAGCTGAAAAGGATTTTGTGAAATCCGAACGACGTTACCAGGATGCACTTCGGATTCGTCGGCACCTGGGTAATACAAGGGATATCATGTCGGCAATGGTATTGCTGGGGCAAACTTTACATGGATGTAAAACGATACGACGATGCATTGATGTATTTCCAGAAAGCCGACTCGGCAGGACACGTGATCGAGGATCACCTTGGTCTTGCTGAAATCAAAGTGTTGCTTGCTGAATATTATCTCGGAATAAAACAACGCGACAAAGCAAAGCAACTTTGTGAAGAAGGACTCGCATTCATTTTTGAATTTCAAAAACGTGGCGTTAGTCCCAAGAGCTTATAATGTTCTTGGTCAGATCCATTTCGAGGACGGGACTATGCTGTCGCAAAGAAATATTTCACGATTGCCCTGGATGTTTCACAACACATGCGTGATCTCGACCTGAGCATGAACGCACATTATTATTTGTGGAAGATCTCGGAGTACGCCCACAATCGCGAAGATGAATTGTATCATTCCAATCAATATCTCGTATTGAAAGACTCAGTTAACGACATCCATGTGTCTGACAAGATCGCCAGGTTTCAATTCCAGACCGAGATCGAACGAAAACAGGCAGAGAATGAAACCCTGAAGGTGATGCAGTCGCACAACGAAACCATCATCCACCAGCAGGATCAGCAGCGTGCCGTTTTGGCATTGCTGGCGTTGCTGGTAAGCATACTATTATATATACAGTGGCGAAATGCGCGGGAGACGCAAAGAAGCCAACGTCGCGCTGTCGCAACAGAATACGCGTATCGAGCAGATGAAACACCACGCTCCTCGGATCTCGTCGATGAAACAACGGAACGAAATACGATGCTGCAACTTCACCTGACCACGCTTGTCGAGCTCTCGAAAAGCAAGGTCGTAAACTTCGGAGCGATCGAAGAAGCATCCAGCGAGATAGCCCGCATTACTGCACAAAGTCTCGATTGTAGTCGGGTCAGCATCTGGACCTACGACCAGGATGCCCGCACAATTACTTCGACGGCCTGCTACGATCTTGCCAGCGATCGTTTGCTGGACGACATGACGCTCGACCTTCGCATATTCCCTGAGTACGAAAAAGCATTGACTACCCAAAAGATCATCGAAGCGCCGATGCCCGTACCGACATTCGGACCCACGAGTTCAGGGATTCATATTTGCTTCCACTGAATATTCATTCAATGCTCGATATCACCATTACACGCGATGGCGAGCTCGGTGGATTGATCTGCTGCGAACAACAGGGGACCCAGAGAGAGTGGAAGTCGGAAGACATCATCTTCGTGACCTCCGTTGCCGACGTTGTTTCACTGGCATATCGAAGTGTGCAACGACGCGATTACGAGAAGAAGTTGAGGCAACAGAGTAAAGAGATTACCCAGATGAACGAAAAAGCTCGAGCAACGCGTGAAAGAACGGACAGAGGAGCTGGAGAACAGGAACAACCAACTTACCGAGTATGCTTTCATCAACTCGCATCTCCTTCGAAGCCCGGTGTCGAAGATACTCGGACTGATCAATCTCATGGAAGTCGACAAGACAACCGACCCGCAGCAAATGGTAGACCTGTTGAGGAGATCGTGTGATGAGCTTGATACAGTTGTGAAGAAAATTACAATCGCCCTCGACGCCGGAGATCAGTTGGATAGGAATGATTTTAAGAAGTAGTTATGGCATACGATGAAAAGCTGGCCGCCAGGATCCTCGAAGGTTTTTCGGGAAAAAAAGTGAAATCGAAACCTATGATGGGCGGTTGGGTTGTGATGTTGAATGATAAAATGTGTGCTGGCATCTTTCAGAATCAGTTGATGGTTCGAATTAATCCTGAACGACGCGAAGAACTACTTCAAAAGAAGGGCGCGGAATTGATGGAAATGTCCGGGCGTCAAATGAAAGGATATATTATTGTCAGTAACGATGCAATAAAATCGAAAAAGGAATTTGATTTCTGGATCAACGAAGCATTGGCATTTAACAAGCTTGCCAAAAGCTCTAAGAAGAAATAACTGTACTATCTCTTGTAGCAGCCTTCCGCTAACGCTTTCTCATCCGTTAAGATCTAAACGCAAAGGCGTCATAGAAATATAATTTTCTTCGACAGCCCAGCGGTCCGTTCCTTCTTCAGCGCCAGACATAGGCTTCACCGTGATCCAATAATGTTTCCTTCCCATCGGATCGGTACCCGGAACAACTTGTCCGTCATACTGTCGCACCGACTGACGTGTCCACTTGATGCCCTTCGGTTCCTTCGGAAAATTCACGTTAATGAGATTCACTTCTTTGTCGGCGAGCAACGTTTTCAAAACATCCTCAACATGATTCGTGAGATAGTTGAGATCAGGTTCCTGGTTATCGACCGGAGCGCTTAACGCGATACCTTTAATACCAAGTAACACTGCTTGCTTCGCCCCAGCCAGCGTTCCCGAATGCCACATCGAGTTACCGAGATTCAACCCGAGATTGATACCACTCAACACAACATCCGTCTTGCCCCACAAGTGTATTCCGAGCGAAACACAATCGGCAGGAGTTCCATTGACACGCCACGCGTCGATGTCAGTAAAGTTCGGAGCCTTCTTATAAAACAACGGACGTGATCCCGTGATCGCATGTCCCATCGATGATTGTTCGACATCCGGCGCAACAACACGCACATCACCAAATTTCTTTGCAATGGTTGCAAGTAATCGCAGTCCAGGACTATAGACACTGTCGTCGTTTGTG
The DNA here is from genome assembly GCA_037200305.1 of Bacteroidota bacterium. Taxonomy (GTDB): domain Bacteria; phylum Bacteroidota; class Bacteroidia; order Cytophagales; family Cyclobacteriaceae; genus ELB16-189. Next base: position 56,193 of record JBBCGZ010000017.1, on the reverse strand, counting down.
ATGAGAATATTCATGGTATCGATCTTAGAAAAATCGGACCAACCAATCGTGGTATGGAATTCAATAGTGTTGGAATCGATCAATTACGCATAAATGAAATCCGTTAAGCTTTTCCATAACCCCACCGCTGGAGAAGGCGAACATTCAAAAGAATCCCTCATCAGCCAGATCGAGGAAAGCCGGTTACGATTGTAGTTATTCCTCTACTAAAAAAGAGGGCTTTGAGGAAAGCGCACCCGAAGCAGCCGACATCCTTGTTGCCGTGGGTGGCGATGGCACCGTACGCAAGCTTGTTGCACACCTGCTCGAGAGACCATTGCGTGGAAAAATCGGGACCGATCGGCCTGTTGCCTGCCGGCACAGCTAACAACATCGCGCGAACATTAGGCATCAAAGGATCTAATGAAGACATCATCAATCATTGGGCTTCGTCAGAAAAGAAACCATTCGACATCGGCCGGATCTCCGGTATCGAAGAAAAAGATTTTTTGTTGGAAGCCTTAGGCTTCGGAGTCTTCCCAAAGTTGATCCGCGAGATGGGTAATCGCAAAGAAAAATCGGACAACCCGGAAGATGAGCTCCGCGACGCACTCCAACGACTTCACAATATTATCCTGAGTTACAAGACCCGTGAATGTGAAATTGTTTTAGACGACCAGCACTTTCACGATAAGTTCCTGATGGTTGAGATCATGAACATTCAATCACTGGGACCGAATTTAAAACTTGCTCCGTTGGCCGATCCCGCAGATGGTGAGCTCGATGTAATACTCGTTCCCGCATCTCAGCGTGAAGAACTCGCAGGTTATATCGAACGCCGATTGAGATACGGAAAAGACGAGCCGTTTTTGTACAAAGCACACCGCGCAAAGAAGATCAAAGTAACCTGGGCCGGTCATCTTTTACATGTTGATGATGAAGTAGTGAAAATTGAAAGGTCACAGGAGCTAAATATTTCAGTGGTACAAAACGTACTTGAATTCCTGGTGTAACCTGTATTTATAACAGCTAACAAAGAATTAACCCGGCGCCCCCGGGTTTTTCCTATCTTTGAGCCAAATTTTCCTCTCAAATAAGCTCAAATGACTCCTGGGGATTAAGAAGTGGATACTGAGGCCGTTGTTGATTGTGCTGGTATCCCTGGTGTTGTTGGTCGGCATCGGTATAATCATCTTATATACCGAGCACGATCGTATCGTCAACGTTGCGCTCGAAAAGCTTAACAAACAATTTCATGGTGAGCTGGTAATCGAAACCACAAGCATCTCCTTGTTTAAACACTTCCCTTCGGTTGGCGTCGCACTTCACGGTGCCACGTTGTATCCCGATAAGACAAAGACTAGCACACCAATCTTCAAGGTCGAGAAATTATACGTCGGTGTTAGTATCCCGGATCTCATCAACAAAAAGTATAATGTTCGAAGGGTGTCGCTTCACAATGGTGTCGTGAATCTTGTGAAAGAAGCCAATGGCGATTTCAACATCCTCGAAGCATTCAATGTTTATCCCGATACGACCGATGCTTCGGCTGCTTCCGAAGATTCAACATATCTCAACATCGATCTCGAAAAGGTATCGTTCAAGGGATTGAACCTCTCGTACTACGACACCGCCAGCGGTCAGCGCTATCGCGCAAACATCGCCGACCTCCAATCACATTTCGAAGCAGACAGCGCCGGGATGTCCATCATTCTCGATAGTAACATGGAGTTGGATTGGACAAGTCCCAAAGACACGACGCTCTTTCGTCACAAGAAATTTACAATCGACGTCGACGCGAACTACGACTTCAAAGAAAGTCTTCTTCACATTCCTTCCGGAAGTTTAAAGCTGGACGAAGCAACGTTTGCCATCACTGGTTCTGCAAACATCGCGAAGGAAAGCGTACTCGACCTGAGAGTGCAGGGGCGACAAACCCGATCTTACACTGGGTAACTGCGTTCCTCCCGAACGACGTGAAAGAACAACTGGCACCGTTCAAGTACGACGGCCGGATCTATTTCGATGCGCTGGTGCGCGGACGTGTTTCGGCAGACCAAACGCCACTCATCGAAGTTGACTTTGGTTGCGAAGACGCGTGGTTCCTCAACACCGCCGCCAATGAAAAGCTCGACCAGTTAGGTTTCAAAGGATACTATTTCAACGGGAAGCGATCACGCACTCAACACATCGGAGCTTCATATCACCAACGTTAATGCTCGTCCCGGTAAAGGGATCTTTAAAGGCAACTTCGTGATGCGCGACTTCACCAAGCCGCAAATCGTGATGCAGTTGAATTCGGAGCTCGAACTGAAATTCATCGGTGAATTTTTTCGGTATCGAAAACATCAAACAGACGAGCGGTAAGATCAAGCTCGACATGGACTTTAATGAATTGCTGGACCTTAAGATCCCCGAATCGGCACTCAGTAAATTGAGAGAAGGTGTCCAGAGCAAGCTTGTCGTTCAGGACCTTTCATTCCATATTCCCGGCCACCCACTGCCATTGGAACACGTGAATATCCATGCGGAGATGAGAGACGGAGACATCAAGCTCGACTCTGCTTCATTGCGCATCGGTCAATCGGATCTTCGTCTTCGCGGCGAGCTCAGCGACATACAAGCGTTCCTTCGCGATCACGATAAGACGGTCACACTCGACATCCACGCGCGCAGCAACAAGATGTTGTTGAAAAGATCTTTTCGCTTATGACACATCAATGCACATGACTGAAGAGGTTTCGAACTTCGTCCTGGGTATTGAGCTCAACACGACAGTCGACCAGATGCTGAATCCTCAGCCCTTCCGAAGGGTCAGTTCGATCTCAAGATCCTGAATGCAACCCTGAAAAATTATAAACATTCGTTCAAAGACATCAGCGCGAAGCTGACTGTTAACGACTCACTGATACGACTCAATAACTTGAAGGGCATGGTGGACAAGTCGGACCTCCAGTTCACCGGCGCAGTTAAGAATTACAAATTATGGTTTGAAGACATTAAGGTCGGCAAGTCACAGATCACTCTTGATTTCAAATCGGAACGTTTTGCGTTGGATGATATTCTCGGTAAAGGCACGAGAAGGTATGTGCCACGTGGATATCGACACGAAGAGGCCAATAACGTCGTGCTTAAATCGGAAGATCGACTTGCGTTACGATACCGTCTTCAGATTCGCGAAGGCGCAGTTCTCAGAGCTCACCGGTTTCATCAAGAACCACAACTTCTTGATGAAGGACATTTCCGGTATAATAAAGTATAGTCCTAATAGAATATTCGCGCTCGATACAATGAAGGGCATGATCGGCAACAGTGACTTCGACGTGACGATGCGCATGATCAACGACGCCGACAAAACAATTAAGAAGAGGACGAACTACTTTTATTTCAAATCAAACTTCCTCGATATAGACGAACTGGTGAGCTATAATTTTAATCCTGACACAACGCGCAGAAAAGGCGATTCCACCCGGAGAAGATCAACACCCAAGGCACAGCCCATTGCAAAGGTAGATTCGTCGCAGCACGCGAAAGCATATAACATTTTCGCTCTTCCCTTTGCAGCATTCACTGCCAACGTTGATGTGGCGAAGATCAAGTTCAACAAGCTTTGGATGAAAGATGTATCGGCTCGACTTCGACTTACAGAAGATCATATTATTCATGCCGACACTCTCTTTATGCGCATCGCAGGTGGAACCGTTGGGGTGAAGGGCCTGGTGAACGGCAGTGACACTTCGAAGCTCATCCTGACAAGCACCATAAAAGTAAACCAGGTCGATCTCGAAAAATTCTTATTGAAACTCGACCACCTTGGCCAGGACGTGGTCGTCAATAAAAATCTGAAAGGCACCATTACCGGCGAAATATCGAGTGCTGTGCAGATACATCCGAACTTCATTCCGATCGTCAGCAACAGCACAGCCAAAGTGAACGTCACGATCTGCAACGGTAGCCTTGTCGACTTTGCACCGATGCAGGCCATGGCCGGATATTTCAAAGACAAGAACCTGAAGCTTATTCGTTTCGATACACTCACCAATCAATTGGGCTTCGCCAACGGCATCCTCAGTATCCCGCGGATGAGTATCAACTCGTCGCTTGGATTCATAGAGCTGTCGGGCAAGCAGTCGATGGACCTTGCCATGGAGTATTACATGAAGATCCCTATGAAGATGGTGACGTCTGTTGGCTTCAATGCACTTTTCAATAAGAAGCAGGATGAGGGTCAACATGGACCAGATCGATGAGATCGAATATTCAGACAAAGACAAAAAGATCCGCTTCGTGAGCGTGAAGGTTATTGGGTACCCCCGATGATTTTAAAGTTTCTCTTCATAAGTCGAAGAAAGGATAATCACGCTGTCCAATCGAGAGCAGTCTTTATCCTTTCGCCACATTCCCGATTATTCTGCGACGATCTATCGGTAAACTCCGTGATCATTTTTTGATTTCCGTCGAGTGAGATCCTGAACACCAACGATCTTAAGCTGTAATCATCTTTATGGTCGAGTGATCTCGCGTTCATGTAGTTCACCTGTTGCAGCTCGATATGATTGGGACCCAACATCACTTTACTGAAATTCCCGGGTCTGTAATCATCACCCGCCGTACAATTAACAGCAGCATTTGCAATGTTATCCGCTGTTTCTATTTGTTGAAGGACCTCGTTGGACCATGGAAGATCAATACTCCCTCTCGATTTAAACTGAAGCTGATCTGCATATCCTCACCGCTGACTTTTAGGAAAAGAATATTCGCTGGAAAGAATCAAGGTCTTCTCATCTGCTCCAAACAGGTTAATAATTTCATTGCGATACCAAACTAATGTTGCGAGGATCTCCTTACATGTCATCTCGTAAATTACAAACTATTCAGATACATCTTAAGGGCTTTCAATTCAACATCAGTATAACTTTTTGTCATCGGCCAGGGCATGTAGTTGGCATCCAACATCTTTCCTTCCGGGGTAGTACCAGTTCTTAGTGTCGCGATAAATTGTTCGTCGGTCCATTTTCCAACATGACCTGCTGTTGTTAGATCTGCGGGCACCGGCGCTCCGGGCGACAGCGGTTTTCCACCCTTCATGTTTTCCTGGTGACAACCATTACATGAGTTGGCGAGGTACTTTCCCGTAGTCGATAGAGATCTCGATTTTAACTTCACGAACCAACGGCTTCTCGTGGTCGATCATCTCCGCAGGAAACAGCGGGATCTGGTCAAGGTCTGTCAGCACACGCGCGAGCGGACCCAACCCTGGGTTCTGGCAGCACGCGATCTATCGGCTGCAATTGCGAGCAGTAAGCAATCAATGCCTTGAGATCTCCCTCCGAAAGCTTGGCATATTTATGCGATGGCATCACGAACAAAGAGGTGCCGTCTTTATTGATACCGTGCTTCAGAACGCGCACCCAATCTTCTGTGCTGAAATCTTTGGGGCAAACCACCATCGCCCGTCGTCAGGTTTTTAGCCGCCAGTGTCCCCATCAGTGGATCGTCTGTAAACATCTTTCCGCCCAGGTCTGCGCCGTGACAATCCCTACATCCTTTGATGGCAGTCAGTCGTTCGCCTTCGGCAATCAATGCGGAGTCGGCTTTAAATTCGATCTTCTCGATTTCTACGGAATACTTTTTAGTTCGTCTTTCTTCTGTGTTGATGTAGGCTTTCAGGTAGAAGCCGGCGATCACAACCAGCAACGAGGTTATGATTATACCGATGACCTTCAGAATTTTTTTGATCCATTTCATGAGTAGAGTTTTTTTACCTCAAGAAACGGTTAGTAGAAAACAACAGAAGTAATAAATTGTGCCAAAAAAGGCATAACATCCGCCAAAATGTATAGCACCATCACCATCCTCAGAAACATTATCTATCGCGCCGGTCGGCGAAGGTTGCCGACATCCAAAGTCTTTGCGACGCAATTGGAGTAACGCCTAACGATCTTCACGACACCCAGAGAAGGATCGACGGAGTTGAGGCCGTCTCAACGATGTGGGAGCGAATTCTCGCACAGACCAAAGATGAATCGATGGGACTCCATTTGAGCAACGACAATCTGTCGGCCATAGGACTGATCGGTTATGTGGTTCATAATTGTCCCACGATCAAGGACGCCTGGGATGTTTTGCAGAAAAATCAAAGACTGCTTTCAGGGTGGATCTCATACGGTTGGCAAACGATTAAAGGCAACACGCAATGTTCTTACACCATCGATCCGGTTTGGATGAAGGCATCGCCGCACACGGCATGGCAGGCTGCCGACAATGCAATGGGCGCCGCGTTGAACGTATTACATATTCTCACCGGTAGAACTTTCTATCCAAAGCTTGTAGAATTTGTTCGGCCGAAGCCCGCAGGATTTGCCCTCTACGAAAAGATCTTCAAGGGTCCGGTAAAATTTTCGGCGCCCGACAATCGCATAACTTATGCCGAGGACATGTCTGCAATTCGCATCATTCGCGCAGACAAGACACTATACGCTACTTTCAGCCAGTTGCTGCAGGCGAAAGCCGCAGAGCATGCACAGAACATGACGTTTGCCGAACAGGTGAAACGCGTGATCATGGATGATTTCAAAAGCTCGGTCCCCGCTGTCGAAGCAATCGCAAGTCATATGAACATGAGTAGTCGTTCGTTCCAACGAAAACTTGAAGCAGAGAATATAAGTTACAGATCTATCAGCGAGGACATAAAAAAAGAGTTGACGTTGGCATTACTCAAGAATCCAAAGTACAACTCGAATGAGATTTCCCGCGTGTTGGGTTACGCCGAACCGGCGGCGTTCCGTTTGGCCTTCAAACGCTGGACGAACGAAACACCAGCTCAGTGGCGTAAAAAAAATTTAGCGGAGCGCTGAGAGATCTCAGTCGCCCCGCAACGGTTTAGTGAGCCATTTCAAATTTGTAATGCCCACTCACTCCAGTCACCCTTCCGCCTGGCGAAGTGTAAAACAATTCAAAAATCACTTGCGAGTCGGTCAGGGATGTCACGTTGATCGTCATTCCATCGTTTCTTTTGATATCATGCTGGTCGGTGATTGTAAACGAGCCACTTGCTGGCCAAATCGGAGCCACATTTTTGGTTACGGGTGTATGTGTTGATCGGCGCTAAGCGTGAGGATCATATCTTTAAAAGCACCGCTTACGTCAAGATCATCGACAGTTACACGAACCGTTTTCCACGTCGCAATTAATTTGCTTTCAAACACGTCGGGAGTTAATTCATCATCGTGTTTACAGGATTGAAACAATACCAGGAGTATGCCTATCAATAGCACAGTTCCTATAGTCAGGAGTTTATTTTTCATTTTCTAACAATTCTTTTGGTTACTGAAAATTCTTTAGTCGTGATCTTTACAAAATAGATCCCATTACACAAGTTTCTTACGTCGATCGTAGTCTTGTCGTCACCCAATGTCGTTCCAAGTACACGTCCATTGATATCGATCAGGGAAATCGAAGCTTCGCTAACGCCATCTACAAATACGAAGTCTGACATCGGGGTTCGGATAAACAGTTATCATCTTATCGACATCTTCTTCGAGACCTGTAACAAGTTTCACGATCAATGTCTGTTGCGCTGATGCGGCCGCGTAGTTGAGATCTCCTGCTGGGAAGCAGTTATCACAACCTCACCACCGGCTTTAATGGTCACTTTGTTTCCTTCGATAACAACAACATCATTGTTAGGCACCGAGAATGTTATCGGCAGGCCCGGTGGACGAAGTTGCCGCGAGGGTTCGAACGGAACGTCACCAAATATTTTAGTCGAGAGTGCTCCGAAAGTGATTGTCTGTGTACAGCCGGGATCGTTTATCGTCGAGAAATCGTAGTAGTACAATTCAGTTCCAGATTCATCACCACTCGCTATGAAGTAAAGCTTGTCGCCAACAACCACCGGTTGAAATTGATCGACGAATGAAGTACCACCATTTCCGATTGGAAGAGTGCTACATGCTGTTCCGTTGCTCCTCCAAATCTCGTCGCCATTCACGAAGATGAGATGCTCATCGACCGCCACAAACCAATAGAGCTCCGTACTGCCGTCGCTGCCAGGTGTGAGATCTTTCACCATCACCGTGCCTTCCTCCGTCCCGTCGCTCTTCCAAAGTTCAATTCCATGTTCGCCATCACTCGCAGAGAGATATAACATATCACCGACTACTGTTAACTGATCAGGCATCGCATCATGGCCGTTACCGGGGATAAATGTCTTTTACCAGCTTTGTTCCGCCTTCGGTTCCATCACTTACCCCAAAGCTCAAAGCCATGCACTCCGTCCTGCGCGAGAAAGTAAACTTTGTTCTTGAGTGGCGTGGGATAGATTGCATTGCCATTGTTCAAAACCAGGCCAGATGTCGGCCACCATGTGAGGTTCCATTATCAGTTCCGTCCGTCGTCCCAAAGCTCCCAGCCGTGTGATCTTTGTCCGAAGCGGTGAAGTATATTCTCCCGCCCGATTCTGTAAGATCCTGCATGTTGCTCCCACCAGGACCGGCATAGATGTCTTTAACCAACTTTGTTCCCAGCGATGTACCACCTTCACACTTCCAAAGTTCTTTGCCGTTGTGACCATCGTCCGCTTTGAAATACAACACTCCATTGTAACTGAAGAAATTGCCCGGATTGCTGCTGCCACTTTTATTGATGTCGGTAACCAACACTGCATCACCGGCCACACTGTTGGTTTTCCAAAGTTCAACACCGGTTCCGCTGCCATTGTCGCCGGCGAAATACACTGTGCCATTTACATCGTGAAGATTAATGATCGAAGCGAATTCTTGCGCCAATAGAACAGGCGTCGTTGTTTCCATGTTCGGAGAACCAAAGAAAACCCTTGCCGGTATTCACATCGTAGCCTACGAAGTACAATCCTTTTTCGGTCGACAATAATTGTTCGTAGTCGCTACCATTTCGTTCTTTCAATAGCGTAGTGCCTGCATTAGTCCCGTCGGTTGTCCAAACACCTGTGGGCATATCCACGAACCATGCGCGACTATTATCTCCAACCAACTCGCGTATGTCGGCGGCGCGTTTGTTCCGGGGGCAAGTTCTTTAACGAACTTTGTTTCGTTGTTTTGATGATGTCGTCCACAGTTCGGATCGCGTGTGCCATCATTAGCGAAGAAGTATAAGTTGTTCCCAAGAGATGTTAGAGCAACTGGATTGCTATCGTCAACGCCCTTCGCAACATCCATTACCAACGAAGTACCGTTTGTTGTTCCGTCGGTCTTCCAGAGTTCGGTTCCATTTTGTGGATCATAAGCTGAGGAAGTAAACGACTCCGTTTGAAAGTGTGAACCAGATGGATTGGAATTTGCCGTTCCCGCCGCGATGTCACTTACGATGTCGGTACCTGCCGGAGTTCCGTCACTCTTCCATAGTTCATAACCGCGACCGTCTTGTGCGCTGAAGAACAAAGAACCATTGATGCCCTTCATTTCTCCGAACAACGTGGAACCTACTGCAGTTATGTCGCGAAGGAAGGTGGTCGTTGTTTCCATCGGTTACCCACAACTCGCGATCATGAGTATCAGCAGCGGAGAAGGTAAAGCTTGTTACCTGAGGGAGTGAGGTTCAATGGGCTCCCGCTATTGCTTCCCGGATTGATGTCGATCACCAAACTCGATCCGGCGAGTGTACCGTCGCTCTTCCAAAGTTCGGATGCCGTTAGTTTTGCTATATGCCGTGAAGAAGAGAGTGCCATTTACATCCGTGAGATGTGCCGGATTTGACGTATAGGAAGGTCCGCTGACATCAACAACCATTTCAGTAGTAGATCCATCACTTCTCCACAATTCTGTTTCTGGTGAACCCGCCGCGAAGAACACATTCGTCTTCGACGCCACCAGCTCATTCATGTATTCGAACTCTTTGACAAGAGTTATCTCGATGCCGTCGCTTTTCCAAAGTTGATGATGATTGTTGTTGTTGAGGATCCACATGAAGATCCAACCATTCGCCACCGCCATTTGTATCACCGTGGTGCCTTCATCACCCGGATGAAGATCTTTTCACGATGTGAGTACCTTCTGCGGTGCCATCCGAAGTCCAAAGCTCGTTGCCTGCTTCCCTGGTGTAAGCCATGAAGTACAACTTGCCAGAACGGATGTTCATGAAATTGATTTCACTGCTTTCGAACCCGGGATTGATGTCCTTCACTAGCGTAGTGCCGCCAGTGGTTCCATCGGATTTCCATAACTTGGAAGTGCCGGACCAGGTGTATACGTCAATAATTTTCACGGCGCTCCTAAACAAAAACGTCTGGTACCCAATCGCCCTGGCGGAAAAGATCACCGGTAAAGAAATTAACTCGGTTAACGAATTTGATATCGAGGCAGCATTCAGCAGCGCATTCACGAACTGGCACTTCGGACTTACCGGCAGCGATCCGCCCGCCAATAAATATGATCTCGTATCAATTGTGTTACATGAGATCGGTCACGGCCTCGGCATCACACACGCTTATACTGTCGGCGACTTTTCTCACATCCCAGAGTATTTCGAGGCCAAGCCTGTTGTTTACGAAACCAATCTCGAAGACAATACAGGATTGAATTTCGTGAATGACTTCGACCCATCCACAAGATCGATACCGCTTGAAAATGTTATCACCGGCGGCAACACTTTGTTCTTCGATTCTCCACTCGTGAGAAGCGCTAATTCAAATTTACCAGCAAGCATTTATGCCCCGTCCATTTATTCGGGCGGGTCCAGCATCGCGCACCTCGATGAAGCAATGTATCCCGCCGGCAGTATCAACTCGTTGATGACCCCGCAGATCGGAACGGCCGAACGTATTCTCGATCCCGGACCGATCATTAAGAATATTCTGAAAGAGATAGGTTGGACCGTTACTGTGATCCAGCACACTGCATTAAAAGATACCGAGAATACAACTGGCCCATATCATGTTGTTGCGAAAGTTAAGAGCGACAATGGTTACGCCGGGAGTAGTGTTAAAATAAACTACAAGACCACCGGGTCATTCACAGTTGCTTCAATGACCGCAACGGCCAATGCAGATGAATACAAATTCGATCTGCCCGGTGGCCCCGGAACTTATAGCTATTACATGACGGTGATAGACGACGACAGCAGGACATTCCCTTCGCCGGGAACTATAATTTCTCCAAATCATCAACCGGTGCCCGGCGTGTATTCATTCACAGCCGGCCCCGACACGCAACCACCACACCTTTCGAATCATATTCCTGTTGCGCTCATGACCAACACCGAAGATTTAAGGTTGACGATAGATGCCACCGATAATGTTGGGATTGATTTTGTGAAAGTTCAATGGAGACTGAATGGTGTCGATCAACCCGACAAGAATATGTCGTTGAAGCCTGGCACCGACTCGACGTATGAAATTGCTATTGATATTCCCGGTCTTCAAAACGGCGACTTAGTCGCTTACAGGATAGTTGCCCAGGATCTTGCCTCAGCCCACAATACCAGTTCGGAACCCGGCAACCAGGACTTTCACTTCGTGATGTGACAGGACTCGCGGACGTAGCCGATACTTATTATAATGACTTCAATGATCTATCGGACGCGGACTTCTTTGGAAATGGCTTCACAGTATCGAATCCAGGCGCTGGCTTTACCGACGGTGCGATCAATTCAACGCACCCTTATCTCGCAGCCGGCAACGCAGGACAACTTAATTTTATTTACAACCTGAAGATTCCAATTCGCATTGCTCCTGAGGAGGCCATCATGAAATTTGACGAGATCGTTCTCGTAGAGCCAGGTACCGATGGCGTTCCTTGGCCCGATCCTGATTTTTTCGATTATGTTGTTGTAGAAGGATCAACCGACGGTGGCACAACGTGGATACCCGTTGCCGATGGTTACGACTGCCGGTACGACGACGCGTGGAACACACTTTGGAAGAATACCTTCAATGGGGAAAACTCGACCGCCGTTGCAACTCCGTCTCTGTATCGAACTCATTCATTTAATCTATTAGATAAGTTTCAGGCTGGCGATGAAGTTGCGTTCAGGTTCAGATTGTACAGCGACCCGTTAGCGTCCGGTTGGGGATGGGCGATCGACAATCTTAAAATACAAGTGGATGAAACTCCACCCGACATCAAGCACAAGCACTATGATTATGTTCTTGCAGGAACGAGTAGTATAAAACTCGACATGAAGGTCACCGACTATCATGGAATTAGTCAGATCTTCATCGACTATAATTTGAATGGCGGGTCGGTAACAACTTACGAAGTACTTGTAAGCCCCACGACCGATCTATATTCATCCACCATTGATCTTTCAGCTCTTGGTATTAAGGCCGGAGATGAATTTCAATACAGGATACGTGCGAGCGACAGCACTGGTAATGTCGGATCGTTTCCCTTTAGTGGATTTATAAAAACTGCGATCATCTCTCTCGACACAACGCCAGTGAATGAGATGGTTGAAGATTTCAATTCAACGAGTACGAGTATCACCGGCAACTTTTTCCAGGTACAGATCACAACCAACGCACACGGTTATCTAACCACAGGTCATCCTTATGAAACCGGTTTGGGTATCGATGAAAATTCCGACTTCACATTCATGACAAAGAAGCCGATCAAAGTGAGCGCAACAAATTCAAGAATATATTACGAAGACCTTGCGCTGGTTGAGTACAACCTCGGCGGCGTGAAAGATTACGTCGTAGTTGAAGCGACAAAGGATGGAGTAAACTGGCATCAGCTATTATTTCCTTATGCAGCGAACGCTTTCAATGATTGGAAATCGATGTTTGACACCGGCGCCACGCCTCCTGCGTCAACGCCATTAAAGTCACACCAGTTTGATATCACCTTCGACGGCACCTTCAAGCCGGGCGACGTAATACTCGTGAGGTTTCGATTGCATTCCGATTCCGTAAAAAGCGGGTACGGCTGGGTTGTCGACAATCTCAGCATCCAGGGTTCTGTAACTGGCCTGGAACCACAGTACGGGACTGGCAGCATCGTTTGTCCATGGCCGAATCCTATCGCTGATGGCTCGTTGTATTTGAGATTGTCGCTGCCGACGCCTTCGGATGTTAATGTTGAGATTATTAACCTGCAGGGCCAGGTCGTTTCCACCGACCAATTTTCTTCGCCTTCGGGAGTTTTCGACCGCTCGTACGATGTAAGCAACTGGTCCGCCGGGATTTATTTGGTCAAAGTAAAATCTGTTCTCGGAACTTCTGTCACGAAGCTTATAAAGCTGAGATAAAAAGTTATTTTTGCGCCAATTTATCCAAGCAGTAGCACAAAAATGCCAAGAGACAGAAGCATTCGTTCCGTACTGATCATCGGTAGCGGGCCCATTATCATCGGACAGGCCTGCGAATTCGATTACGCTGGCTCGCAAGCCGCGCGTTCGCTCCGCGAAGAGGGAATTGAGGTTGTGTTGATCAACTCCAACCCGGCCACGATCATGACCGACAAGATCAACGCCGACCATGTTTACCTGAAGCCCCTCGAGAAGAAATCCATCCGCGAGATCCTCGAGAAGCATCACATCGATGCGGTGTTGCCCACGATGGGTGGGCAGACTGCTCTCAATTTGTGTATCGACTGCGAGAAAGCAGGTATCTGGCAAACACTATGGCGTGAGGATCATCGGTGTTGATATCCACGCGATCGAGACAACTGAAGACCGCGAGAAATTCCGCCTGAAGATGTTGGAGATCGGCGTCCACGTGTGTAAGGGAGCCACCGCAACATCATTCCTGGAAGGAAAAGAGATCGCACAGGACATTGGCTTCCCATTGGTGATCCGTCCTTCGTTCACACTTGGTGGAACTGGCGGCGGTTTCGTTAACACCCCGGCGGAATTCGATGAAGCATTGAATCGTGGTCTGCATGCTTCGCCCATTCATGAAGTTCTTGTGGAACAGAGTATCATGGGATGGAAGGAATACGAGCTTGAGCTTCTCCGCGATAACAATAAGAACATCATCATCATTTGCTCCATCGAAAACTTCGACCCGATGGGCATTCACACCGGCGATTCAATAACAGTGGCGCCGGCCATGACACTCCCCGACACCGTGTATCAACACATGCGCGACCTCGCGATCCGCATGATGAATGGTATCGGTCAGTTCGCCGGAGGTTGCAACGTGCAGTTTGCCGTCAACCCCGAGAACGACGACATCGTCGGTATCGAAATCAACCCCCGCGTATCCCGTTCGTCAGCACTGGCATCTAAAGCAACTGGTTATCCGATTGCGAAGATCGCTGCGAAGCTTGCGATCGGTTACAATCTCGATGAGTTAAAGAACGCGATCACTGGTTCTACAACAGCATACTTTGAACCCGCGATCGATTATGTGATCGTAAAGATCCCGCGCTGGAACTTCGATAAGTTTCACGGTGCAGATCGTCGTCTCGGTTTACAGATGAAGAGTGTTGGGGAAGTGATGGGCATCGGCCGCAACTTCCAGGAAGCAATACAAAAGGCTTGTCAGTCACTCGAGATCCGTCGCAATGGCATCGGTGCCGATGGCAAAGAGCTTCGCAACCAGGACGAGCTCATGTATAGCCTCGCCAATCCAACATGGAACAGGTTGTTTCACATCCACGATGCCATCAAGATCGGTATTCCATTGAAGACCATTCATAAGATCACAAAGATCGACAAGTGGTTCCTCGAACAGATCGAGGACCTCATTGGGGTCGAACAAAAGATTGAAGAGTACGATCTCGCAACAGTGCCAACTGATCTTTTGCGTATTGCGAAAGAGAAAGGTTTCTGCGACAGGCAGATAGCACACTTGCTGCATTGTCTTGAGAGTGAAGTTAGGACGAAGAGATTAGAGCTTGGGATCAAGCGCGTTTATAAGTTGGTGGATACCTGCGCAGCTGAATTTGAAGCGAAGACTCCGTACTACTATTCAACTTTCGATAAAGAGAATGAGTCGATTGTATCCGATAAGAAAAAAGTAGTTGTACTGGGTTCCGGACCGAATCGAATCGGCCAGGGTATCGAATTCGATTACTCATGTGTACACGGCGTACTTGCCGCGAAGGAGTTAGGTTACGAAACAATCATGGTGAACTGTAACCCTGAAACTGTTTCGACTGACTTCGACATAGCCGACAAGCTTTACTTCGAGCCGGTATTCTGGGAACACCTGATCGACATCATCGAACATGAAAAACCAGTTGGAGTTATCGTTCAGTTGGGTGGACAGACTGCGTTGAAGCTTGCAGAGAAATTGAACAAATACGGAATAAGGATCATCGGTACTTCATTCGACTCGCTCGATCTTGCGGAAGACCGCGGAAGATTTTCGACCTTGTTGAAGGACCAGAACATTCCTTATCCTGAGTTCGGTGTTGCTACCGATCCTGACGAAGCCCTGGAAGTTTCGAAGCAGATCGGTTTCCCGTTGCTCGTTCGTCCTTCGTACGTGTTGGGTGGACAAAGCATGAAGATCGTGATCAACGAGAAGGAGCTTGAGAATCATATAATCGATATCTGGAAACATTTGCCCGACAACAAAGTGTTGTTGGATAACTATCTCGAGAACGCTATCGAAGCGGAAGCGGATGCGATCTGCGATGGAGAGAATGTTTATATCATAGGTATTATGCAGCATATAGAGCCTGCGGGTATTCACTCCGGCGACTCTTACGCGGTGCTGCCTCCGTACAATCTTGGTGACTTTGTGATGAAGCAGATCGAAACATACACGACGAGGATCGCCCAGGCCCTGCAAGTAAAGGGATTGATCAACATCCAGTTTGCGATCAAGAACGATAAGGTGTATGTGATTGAGGCGAACCCACGTGCGTCTCGTACGGTGCCGTTCATTTGTAAGGCGTACGATGAGCCGTATGTGAATTACGCTACGAAGATCATGTTGGAGGAGAGAAAAGTTTCTGATTTTACGTACACTCCGAAGCGCAAGGGTTATGCGATAAAGGTGCCGGTGTTCTCGTTCAATAAGTTCCCGGAAGTGAATAAGGAGTTGGGTCCGGAGATGAAGTCGACTGGTGAGGCGATTTACTTTATAGATGACTTGATGGATGACTATTTTTTGAACATTTATAATGAGAGGAACCTCTATTTGAGTCGCTAAAAAAATTGCTATTTTTGCGGTCCTCGTCCGCCTAAGCTTCAGCGAAGGTGGGCATTAGATGGTGATAGTAGTTCAGTTGGTTAGAACGCCAGATTGTGATTCTGGAGGTCGCGGGTTCGAATCCCGTCTTTCACCCGAACTTTAATGGTTATAAAAAAAGCCCCGGAACGGGGCTTTTTTTGTTTACTGTAGTTTTTTGAGGGCGTCCTGGTGCTTGCGTATGTCGGGAGACAAGTTGAGATGTAACATAGTGAGTCTAATCTGCGCCTCCATCACCTCGATTCTGTCCGTGATTTCTACTTGAAGGTTAATCACTGTGGTGAACATTTTTCGCATAGACTCCTGTTCACGCCTGATCGGCTCAAGTTTTTCAGCGTCAAACTTTTCCAGCTTTGCATCAAGTTTCTCGTCGATCAGGCTTCCGATCGCATCAAGGTCTTCTTTAGTTAGATTCATAAAAAAATGGGTTTTGAGTGATGCTCAAACATCATCACAAAACCAACCTTTATAAAAAAATCTGAACCCTTCTCTTCAAAATCATCAGGTAAACCGTACACGTTACCGGTTTAGTTGATGTGCTTTTCGACTTCGGATCGCCAGCGTTTTAAGTCAGCGACGTCGATTTTGATTTCCGTGATATCGTCCCTCAAAGCTTTAACGTCAAACTTCAATTCGGAAACGTCCTTTTTTAAATGTTGGATGTCTCTCTTCATGTAGTCGATATCCGTCCTGATCGGGATAAGTTTCTCGTCGATCAGGCTTCCAATCGCATCAAGGTCCTCTTTAGTTAGATACATATGAAATGGGTTTTAAGTGATGCTCAAACATCATCACAAAACCAACCTTTATAAAAAAATCTGAACCCTTCTCTTTAAAATCATCAGGTAAACCGTACACCTCACCTGTGAAACGATGTTTAGTTTATGTGCTTTTCGACTTCGGATCGCCAGCGTTTTAACTCGGCGATGTCGATTTTGATTCCCTGTACGTCGTCCTTTAAAACAGCAACATCGTACTTTAAATACGAGACATCTTTTTTCAGAACTTCTATATCACACTTGATGTAGTGAATGTCTGTTCTGATTGGAAGAAGCTTTTCAGCGTCAAACTTTTCCAGCTTTGCGTCAAGTTTCTCGTCGATCAGGTTACCAATCGCTTCGAGATCTTCTTTAGTTAAATACATAAAAAATGGGTTTTAAGTGATGCTCAAACATCATCACAAAACCAACCTTTATAAAAAAATCAGAACCCTTCTCTTCAAAATCATCAGGTAAACCGTACACATCACCTGTCAAACGATAACCTCATCCCTAACTTCTTTTTATCGAGCAGCCCGGCTTTTTTGTTTAGTTGATGTGTTTTTCGACTTCGGATCGCCAGCGTTTTAACTCGGCGATGTCGATTTTGATTCCCTGTACGTCGTCCTTTAAAACAGCAACATCGTACTTTAAATACGAGACATCTTTTTTCAGAACTTCTATATCACACTTGATGTAGTGAATGTCTGTTCTGATCGGAAGAAGCTTTTCAGCGTCAAACTTTTCCAGTTTCTCGTCGATCAGGTTACCAATCGCTTCGAGATCTTCTTTAGTTAAATACATAAAAAAATGGGTTTTGAGTGATGCTCAAACATCATCACAAAACCAACCTTTATAAAAAAATCAGAACCCTTCTCTTTAAAATCATCAGGTAAACCGTACACATCACCTGTCAAACGATAACCTCATCCCTAACTTACTCTCATCCAAAATATCATTAGCCCACGCCAGGTGCCCACTCACCCACGTATTCGTAACCGCCGAATGAAACGTCTGTCCCTCGAACGGACTCCATCCACACTTATATAAAATATTACTCTTATCCACCTTCCACGACATCGATGGATCTACCAACACCAGGTCTGCAAAATATCCCTCACGAATAAACCCTCTCTTCTCAACCCTGTATAATATCGCCGGTCTGTGACTCATCTTCGAAGCAATCTGCTCCACCGTAATTCTTCCCTGCTGATAAAACTCCATCATCGCCACCAACGAATGCTGCACCAACGGTCCGCCCGACGGCGCTTTGAAATATGTTTCGTTCTTCTCTTCAATTGTATGCGGAGCATGGTCTGTTGCAATCACATCAATGCGATCATCCAACAGTGCCTTCCATATTCCTTCACGGTCGGCCGCAGTCTTAATGGCCGGGTTCCACTTGATCTTGGTGCCCAGCTGTTTATAGTCGGAGTCCGAAAACCATAAGTGATGAATGCACGCTTCGGCAGTGATCTTCTTTTGCTCCAACGGCAACTCGTTTGAGAACAACTCCGTCTCCTTCGCAGTCGAGATGTGTAAGATATGAAGTCGTGCTCCGAATTGTTTTGCGAGTCCTATCGCAAACGACGACGACTTGTAGCAAGCTTCAGCGCTTCGTATTTGTGGATGCATTTCAATAGGCACATCTTCACCAAACTCAGCCCTCGCTGCTTCGTTGTTCTTTCGGATGGTCGGCTCGTCTTCGCAATGAGATGCAATCAAACCCTGCCAGTTAGAAAAAAATCCTTCAAGCACCTTCGGATCGTCGACCAATAAATTTCCGGTCGACGAGCCCATGAAGATCTTCAGTCCGCAAACTGATTTGATGTCTGTCTTCAGAACTTCTTCCAGGTTATCGTTCGAAGCGCCGATGTAGAATGAATAATTAGCCAAAGAATTCTTAGCGCCTATGGCATACTTCTCGGCGAGCAACTCCTGGGTGAAAGTTGGTGGCACGGTGTTGGGCATCTCCATGTAAGATGTAACGCCACCCGCAACGGCCGCCCTTGATTCCGTAAAAATGTCGCCTTTGTACGTAAGGCCCGGCTCCCGAAAGTGAACCTGGTCGTCGATCACCCCGGGAAACAAAAACTGTCCCTTCGCATCTATTACCCGTTTTGCTTTGGTCGATTGCAGATCTGAACCGAGCTTTTCAATGTATTGTCCTTTAATCAACACATCTCCTTCGATCACTTGGCCCTCATTTACTATTTTCGCATTTACAATCAACGTCGTCATTTGGCAAATATACAGTGACCGAAGAACAACAGGGTAAGTGGCGAGAGCTGAAACTGAATAAACAGCTGCTAACGGCAGTTGAAGAGAATGGCTTCGGCGATCCAACCGGCATCCAAACCAAATGCATACCTCTTGTACTGGGTGGACAAGCCGTTATTGGCATCGCCCAAACCGGTACGGGCAAAACAGCAGCATACGTACTGCCTTTGTTGCTTAAGGTGAAATACCAGCAGGGCAACGATCCACGCGCCCTGATCCTCGTCCCCACCAAGGAGCTTGTTGTACAGGTGTTAAACCAGGCGCGCGACCTGGCGAAGCATACCGACATCCGCATCGCCGGCATCTACGGCGGCGTTGGTGCGCAATCACAGATTGCAGAGATCAAAAGCGGTGTCGACATTCTCGTGGCAACACCGGGCCGCATGATGGAGCTCTACCTGCGGAATGAGTTACCCGTGAAGCAGATTAAAACACTGGTGCTCGACGAAGCCGACCGGATGATGGACATGGGTTTTATGCCGCAGCTCCGGAAGATCTTCGAAGTAATTCCAGATAAGCGCCAGAATCTCCTCTTCTCCGCAACATTTCCTCATAAAGTCGAAAGACTGTCGCAAGAGTTTCTCGAGTTCCCGGTAAGGATCGAGATCACACCGCAGTCAACACCCGCAAAACAAGTCGAACAAGAATTATATCAGGTGCCCAACCTTCGCACGAAGATCAATTTCATCGAGAGGCTTCTGACCTCCGAAGAATTTACTCGTGTAATGATCTTCGCGCGTACGAAAGGCAATGCCGATAATGTTTTTAATTTCATCAGCAGAAAAAAACTCGGACCTGCACGCGTGATACATTCCAACAAAGGTCAGAACAGTCGCATGAACGCCATGTCGGAATTCCGCGAAGGAAAACTGCGGGTATTGGTATCGACCGACGTGGCTGCGCGTGGCATCGATGTGACAGGAGTTTCTCATGTGATCAACTTCGACGTGCCGATCCTTTACGAAGATTACGTTCACAGGATTGGTCGCACTGGCCGGGCATCTGCTGAAGGTAAGGCAATTACTCTCGTGTCGCCTGCCGAAGAGTATCACATTGGAAAGATCGAGAAGATGATTCGTGGTAGGATTCCAGTAAGAAAATTGCCAGCCGACATTCCGATCGAAGAAACATCGTACGGCGAAAAACAGGATATGGCCCGCGAGATCGACGCACAAAAACGCAGAGAAGATCCGGAGTTTAAAGGTGCATTCCACGAAAAGAAACGCGCAAGAAAGTAGTTGGGGATGATTGCTCGGGTCGTTATACTCATTTTCATTAGCGCTAGTGTCTTCGCACAGGTATCAAACAACAATATCGAAGAACGTCTCGCTCTTGACATCAACAAACCCTTCCATTCATCAACTGCCGGCGCCAGCGTTCAGTGGAAGTGCATCAACAAAGCGCTGACGAACAAGTGCCTGGTCTATCACAACGATCAATGGTTCTCATTTAAAGTCGCAACTCCCGGCAATTACTTTATCAACATCAGCGCACAAGCTTGTCGCGACTCGAAAGGCATACAGATGATCATTATCGAAGGGAATCCTTGTGAAGTTTCCACGTACAAGATCCTCGAGTGTATCAATCAAATCAGAACCGAAGATGTATTTGTAGAGGTGCCGTCAATTAAAGCTGACGTGCAGTATCTCGTGAACGTTGATGGTTTTCTTGGTGACTTCTGTGAGTTCAACATCGAAGTGTCGGACAAACCCAAAGGGTTACCGAGAATCGATGTGAATCTCGATACGCTGAAGATCGAATCAAGGTTGGAGAAAAAGATTGTGACGATGAACTGGAAGCTTGATGAAAAACTCGCTAAAGAGGTGAGAGAATTCAAGGTGGTCCGGAACTCGAATGTAATCGCGGAGATCGGCATGCGCCGTAATACTTACGGTTTGGCCGTGAACCACTATAGCATTATCGACACTTTGAAAGATGCTGGTGTTTACAATTACAAGATCTATGGTATCCGTGAAACGGACGATGTGCCGTTACTTTTATCTCAACGAAAATTTTCTCTGGAAGCTGAGAGAATCTCGAATAAACCTGCCATCATAAAAGTCCTTCCACTTCGACTGATGTTTAAGGAACACGAGATGTTTCAGCTCCGTCTCTACAACTACGATGGAGACCATTTGCTTTGGAAGCATGACGGTGAAAGCCAGGGAGAAGGAGAGCTTTTTATGATAGATCCGCAGCCATACGTTGAATATGGGCTGCGGAAATTTCAATTGTTAGTTTTGGATTATGACGGAAACAAGATCGATGAGATCTATTTCCGTGTGAATGCCGATGGATCGATAGTCAAAGAATAGCCGTTACCCGTTCATCGATATCAGGAACTCTTCGTTATTCCGTGTTCCTTTCATCCTGCTCTGCAAGAATTCCATCGCTTCAACTGAGTTCATATCGCTCATAAACTTGCGGAGGATCCACACACGCTGAAGCTCTTCTTCTTTCATCAGGAGATCTTCGCGGCGAGTACCAGACGCAGGTACGTCGATCGAAGGATAGATCCTGCGGTTCGACAACTTGCGGTCGAGTTGCAATTCCATGTTACCAGTGCCCTTGAATTCTTCGAAGATCACCTCGTCCATTTTCGAACCGGTGTCGATCAAAGCAGTAGCGATGATGGTCAGTGAACCGCCATTCTCGATCTTACGTGCAGCTCCGAAGAAACGCTTCGGTTTGTGAAGCGCATTCGCGTCAACACCACCCGACAGGATCTTACCTGACGAAGGAACAACTGTGTTGTATGCACGAGCGAGACGTGTTATAGAGTCGAGGAGGATCACAACGTCGTGACCACACTCAACCATACGTTTTGCTTTTTCGAGAACAATGCTCGCAACCTTTACGTGTCTTTCAGCCTGTTCGTCGAATGTCGACGCAATCACTTCGGCCTTCACGCTGCGCGCCATGTCCGTAACTTCTTCAGGACGTTCGTCGATCAGCAACACCAGGAGATAAACTTCGGGGTGATTTTCAGCGATCGCGTTCGCAATATTTTTTAGCAACACTGTCTTACCAGTCTTGGGCTGCGCCACAATCATACCGCGCTGACCTTTACCGATAGGAGAGAACATATCGAGAATACGTGTCGACATGTTATCATGTGTTGTACTGAGCCTCAATTTTTCGTTAGGGAAGAGAGGAGTAAGGTACTCGAATGCCACGCGGTCGCGAATCTCTTCGGTGGTCTTACCGTTAGCGCTCTCAACTTTAAGTAATGCGAAATATTTCTCGCCTTCTTTCGGGGGACGAATGAGACCTTTCACGGTGTCGCCAGTCTTAAGACCGAATAGTTTTATCTGTGAAGGAGAAACATAGATATCGTCCGGGCTAGCGAGATAGTTGTAATCGGAAGAGCGAAGGAAACCGTAGCCATCCTGCATGATCTCGAGAACACCTTCGCTGGCGATAACGCCATCGAAATCTTTGATGTTGCCGTGACGCTGGGGTTGTTGTTGCTGCGTCTGTTGTTGATTGCTGCTGCGATTGCTATTTTCTGTTTGCTCTGTTTGCTCTGTTTGCTCGTTTTGTCCTTCTTCTTGCTTGTTGCTGTTATCGAAAGAAGGAGCGTTTGATTCTTCGTCGAAGCGAGGCATGCTGTTTTCGAGATCGAGATCGATGCTGCTGATAAGATCCTCGGTGGACATCTCCGACTTTTCGGTCTTAGGAGCAGGAGTATTTTTAGATTTTGAAGGTTGCTCCTCGTTTGGAGCTACGTTCTCGCGTCGGCGTGGACGCATTTTGCGTTCGTTGTTACTGTTGCTGTTATTATGAACGGGGGCCGATTCTTCTTTTTTGGCGGGCTTATCATCACCTTTCACCGCCTGTTCGTCGAGTATCTTATAAACGAGTTCTTGCTTTTGGAGCTTCCTCGCATTCTTGATACCCATTCCGTCAGCAATATCTTTCAGTTCAGAGAGTAATTTGACATTCAGATCGTCAATAGTGTACATGAAGTGTGTTTTAAAAAGTTTGTGGAGAGAAAATGAAATAAGTGAGAGAAACTATTTGAATAGGCCTGAACGGCCGGGATTGACGTTGCAATTATAGCCCAAAATTGATTATTATCAAAAACCGCCAAAAAAAATTAATCCGCTTTATGGTAATTTTGGCGTCTAATTAAACATTCAAAATGCTTCAACTGCAGGTCATCCGGGACCAACAACAGAAGGTAATAACCGGGCTTAACAAACGGAATTTCAAAGACGCCGAGTCTTTAATTAACCAGGTGCTATCAACAGATTCACAGAGACGGCTTACACAAAATTCTCTGGACCTTCTCAACGCCAAATCCAATGCCGATTCAAAAAAGATAGGCGAGTTAATGAAGTCAGGTAAGGCCGATGAAGCAAAATCTCTGCGCGAATCTGTTTCTTCAGACAAGGAAAAAACCAAGGCCTTCGAAACCGAGTTGGCAAAGCTCGAAACAGAGCTTCAGCAACTCCTTTACAGGATTCCAAACATACCCGCAGAACGGGTGCCCGCTGGTAAATCTCCGGAAGACAACATAACAACAAAAGAATGGGGCAAAGTTCCCACGCTTTCTGCCGACGCACAGCCCCACTGGGAACTCATAAAGAAGTACAACATTATCGACTTCGAGCTCGGCGTGAAGATCGCCGGCGCTGGATTCCCCGTGTATAAAGGCAAAGGCGCGCGCCTTCAACGGGCCCTCATTAACTTCTTCCTCGACGAAGCGCTTGCCCTCGGTTACACCGAAATACAACCACCCATCGTCGTCAACGAAGCATCAGGTTATGGCACAGGACAGCTTCCCGACAAAGAGGGTCAGATGTATTATGCCACTGAAGATAAATTATACCTGATACCAACAGCGGAAGTGCCTATCACAAATCTCTATCGCGATGTTCTGCTCGGCGACGATGATCTTCCCGTGAAGAACGTTGGATACACACCATGTTTTCGTCGTGAGGCTGGAAGCTGGGGAGCACACGTTCGCGGTTTGAACAGACTTCACCAGTTTGATAAAGTGGAGATTGTGCGTATCGTCCGCCCCGAAGAATCTTATGATGTTCTCGAAGAAATGTGTACTCATGTTCAGGGTCTTCTCGAGAAGCTCGAGCTGCCGTATCGCCGACTTTTGTTGTGTGGTGGCGACATGGGTTTTAACTCTGCAATGACATTCGACATGGAAGTTTATTCAGCTGCACAACAACGCTGGCTCGAAGTAAGCTCCGTGAGTAATTTTGAAACATACCAGGCCAACCGATTAAAGCTTCGTCACAAAAGCAAAGAGGGTAAAGTACAGTTACTCCATACACTTAATGGGAGGTGCGTTAGCATTACCACGTATCGTCGCGGCAATCCTCGAAAACAACCAGTCAAAAGACGGAATAATTATTCCTAATGTACTCCGACCTTATACTGGTTTCGATTTAATATCTTAATCCTACCATGAAAAAAATACTCACCCTTTTCGCATTAGTGGCTATGCTGGCTGCATGTGAATCAAAAAAAGAACAAGCGACGGCCGGAAAATATCCAACGACTAAAAAAGTTGATCAAGTCGATACTCTTTCAGGTGTTGTTGTAAACGATCCATATCGTTGGCTCGAGAACGACACTACGAAAGAAACGGCAGATTGGGTCGCCGCAGAGAACGAAGTAACACAAGGTTATCTCAAGAACATTCCGTTCCGCGATGCCATTCGTAAACGTCTCGATGTGCTTCAGAACTACGAACGTCTTTCTGCTCCCGTGAAGCACGGTGAGTATTACTATTATTCGAAGAACTCCGGTCTTCAGAATCATAATGTGCTCTATAGAAAATTGGGCGAGAGCGGAACCGAAGAGATCTTCCTCGATCCAAACACATTCTCCAAAGATGGAACTACTGCACTCGGTGGCACATCATACACCACCGACGGATCGATGGTTGCACTACTGATCCAGGAAGGTGGCTCCGACTGGCGCAAGGCTGTCATATTGAATGCAAAAGATAAATCGATGGTTGGCGATACGTTGAGAGATCTCAAGTTCACCGGCATCAGTTGGAAAGGCAACGATGGATTCTATTACAGCAGCTACGACAAACCAAAAGGATCGGAGCTGTCGGCGAAGACACAATACCACAAACTGTATTATCACAAGCTTGGAACACCACAGAGCAGCGACCAGATGCTCTTCGGCGGTGAGAAGACTCCACGCCGATACATCAGCGCCGGTCTCACCGAAGACGAACGCTTCCTTGTGATCAATGCATCCGTGAGTACAACAGGTAACGAGCTCTATATCCAGGATATCAAAGACAAGAATAGCAAGTTGATCACCGTAGTCGGAAATTTCGATCAGAACCACGGTGTTATCGATAATGACGGCTCAAAGATTATCATTCAAACAGACTTGAATGCACCGAACGGACGGCTCGTAGTTGTCGATGCTTCGAAACCCGGTTCTGAGAACTGGAAGGATCTCGTTCCCGAGAATGAGAACGCGATGCAGGGTGTATCAACTGTTGGTCATAAGATGTTTGTCAACTACCTGAAAGATGCCAGCACGCAGGTAAAACAATTCGACTACAACGGTAAGCTCGAAAGAGAGATCACACTGCCTGGTATAGGATCGGCCGGTGGTTTCGGTGGCGAACACAACGACAAAGACACGTATTATTCATACACTTCATTTATCACGCCCACGTCGATCTACAAGTACGACATCGCTTCGGGTACATCTACGCTCTACGCACAACCCAAAGTTGATTTCAATAGTGCAGACTACGAAGTGAAGCAAGTATTCTATGCAAGCAAGGATGGCACAAAGATCCCTATGTTCATTGTTCACAAGAAAGGCATAGAAATGAATGGAAAGAATCCTACGATGCTTTATGCTTACGGCGGATTCAACATCAGTCTTACTCCGGGCTTCAGCACCTCACGTTTGGTTTGGTTGGAGAACGGCGGAGTTTATGCGCAGCCTAACCTTCGCGGTGGCGGAGAGTACGGAGAGAAATGGCATTTGGCCGGCACTAAGATGAACAAGCAAAATGTGTTTGATGATTTCATTGCAGCAGGTGAATATCTCTTCTCCGAAAAATACACAAGCAATCAGTATCTCGCGATCTCCGGCGGATCTAACGGTGGCCTTCTCGTTGGCGCTACGATGACGCAGCGTCCCGATCTCGCCAAAGTTGCATTACCCGCCGTTGGTGTGATGGACATGCTTCGTTATCATAAGTTCACTGCCGGCGCCGGTTGGGCGTACGACTACGGAACAGCCGATGATTCAAAAGAGATGGCTGAATACCTGAAAGCATATTCGCCCGTTCACGCCATCAAGCCTGGTGTCAGCTACCCGGCAACGTTGATTACAACTGCAGATCATGACGACCGAGTTGTTCCTGCTCACTCGTTCAAGTTCGCGGCTACCTTACAAGAAAATCACAAAGGAGACAATCCAGTGTTGATCCGCGTGGATGTAAAATCAGGACACGGATCTTCCAACCTTTCAAAGGCGTTAGACGTGGTTGCGGATCAGTATTCGTTTGCCTATTATAATATGGGTATCGATCCTCCGCAGACGAAGAAATCGATGTGACGAGACGAGATGACGAGATGACGAAATGACGAGATGACGAAATGACGAGATGATGAGATGATGAATAAATCCTAAGGCTTCGTCACCTCATCACCTCGTCACCTCATCATCTCTCTACAATAAAAGCTATGTCAACAATAACCATCCGCCCCGGCCGAAAGCCCGACCTTCCTCGTGTACTCGAACTCATAAAAGAACTCGCTGAATTCGAGAAAGCACCTCACGAAGTGATCAACACTGTCGAGATGCTCGAGAAGGACGGTTTCGGTCCCAATCCCATCTACGGTTTTTTTGTTGCCGAAGACCCCGACAAGTCGGGACACATTGTTGGTCTTTCGCTTTACTATTGGCGTTACTCAACATGGAAAGGCAAAAGGCTTTGGCTCGAAGACATCATCGTTACACAAAGCGAACGTGGTCGCGGTGTCGGTAAAATGCTGTTCGATCGTACCATGCAACACTCGCTTGATGAACATTGCAGCGGCATGATGTGGCAGGTGCTTGACTGGAACCAGCCTGCTATCGACTTCTATAAAAAGTATGGGGCAAAGATCGGTGGAGAATGGTATAACTGCGTGCTCGAAGCAGAGCAGATCCGTGGACTTCTAAGTGGCGTTCAGTAGAACAGGTAAATAGTCTGACCCAAGGGCATCTGCAAGGGTAGTCCAGACCGAATTCTGTTGGAGAGCCAGAATGTATGGTCAATAAATACAGGCTTTGCAAAATCCTGGTCGTAAGAGAGGTACAGGTAACTTCTGAATCTAAAAGGCGATGACTCAGTAGTGAACTCCTGCTTTTCATCAAGCTTGAGAGGAAGTGCGCGAAGCAGATTCTTCACTCTGAATCTTGCTGTCTTAATGCCTGTGTTTGGTGGAAGGAATGATGTTGTTGTTTTCCTGCGAATAGCACTTTTAACATACCGAGGTCGCTTTTTGTTTTTTGAAAAAGCAGTGCGCTGATTTTTCTTATAAGACCACGATATATTATCGACGATCAATGCCGAACGTCTCCAATCGATATACAGCGGAGTTTTAGACTTGTTGAAAAGATCAATGTTAACATTACCGTTGTAAAACGTGTAGGCAAGGAGAAGTGTGTCATTGTTGAGAACAAATGGTTTGTCAGGGCGACTCTCCATGTTCGAGCGAAAAGTATTGTACTGGTGGCTGCACGAAGAACAGAACAACAAAACCAGGACTGGGATTAATAATTTCATACCTCCCGTAACAGTGTAGAATAACTTAGAACACGATCACCAAATCGTTTCTGAATGTCGTCATTAAGATGATATTTTTCAGCACCGTTTACCAACTTCGAAAAGAATTGCACTGCGAATGCGTCAGTCTGCTCGTCGTCGTGACTCAGCACCTTCAGCATCTTGCAGCTTTCGAACATTCCTTCTTTTAATAGTTTGGGGATGTGGGTTTCTTTCATCCACGAGATCCATTCGTCGGAGATACCCTTGTCTACACTAAAAGTCACGTTATAAACAATCATTTCGCCACTGCACGATTCATATCATACACTTTCTCGGAGATCTCGGTAAGGATGTTAGGATCTTTTTCGAGTGCGTTGCCGATCACGATTGTATCCGCTCCGGCTTCGAAAGCAGCGATAGCCTTCTGTGTAGTATTGATGCCGCCACCGACCAACAACGGTGTATCGATCGACTTGCGAACTGTGCTGATCATCTTCGGACTGATCTCACGTTCAGCGCCACTGCCCGCATCAATGTACGTCAGGCGGAGTCCAAGCATTTCTCCAGCCATCGCAGTGCATGCGGCCAATGAGAATTTATCTTCAGGAATCGGTGTGGTGTTGCTGATGTATGCAACCGAAGTCATCTTACCAGAATTGATCAGGATGTAACCTGTGGGGATAACTTCCATCCTGCTGTTCTTCAATATCGGCGCGGCCTGCACATGCTGACCGATCAGTAGATCAGGGTTGCGTCCCGATATCAATGAAAGGAAAAGTATTGCGTCAGCTGAAGGATCGATCTGCAGCGAACTGCCAGGAAAAAGAACAACGGGTATGTTCACATTCTCTTTAACAGTTCGCACAACTTCCGAAAGATTGGATGTCGTTACAAGACTTCCGCCAACAAAGAAAAAGTCGACGCAATTCTCGGTGGCGAGATTGATCAACGTCATCAGTTTCGCAGGGTCTTCTGCCTTATCGGGATCGATAAGAACGGCTACGGATTTTTTTCCTTGCCTGTGCCAATGCTGCAAAGTTTCGAGAAGCTTCATTCTTCTTTTTTCCGGCTATCAAGATACTCCATCAATTTCTGACGGGCTATGTCGATCAAAATAACGGTCGCCTGGTTCGCCATCCTCGTTCCAATGTCGGCCAGGAGGCTTGGCGAAGCCGGTTGATCATCGACATCATCATCGTCCTGGGCGTTAGATACCGAGGGTTGTACCAGTGTAACCTTCCTGGCTTTTTTACGCTTTTTGGGCTTCGGCGACGACGAAAACTGTCGCACAACGAAGTACGAAACAGCAAGAACGCCACCAATGATCAGCGCGTTTTTTACCAGCGTTTGTGTATCGCTGGAAAGGCCCATGAAGTCTTTCTCCAATGCGCGCTTATGGCGATCCGACGCCTCTACGAGACGTTTTTTTTCCGGGTCTGAAGATTCTAGTAATTCCATAACTACTCGTGTCTATGCTTTATCATCTCTACAAACTGCTTCTCCAACATCTTGAAAAAGCCCTTCCTTCCTATCAGTAAAACACACAATAAAATTCCGAAAAAGAGAGCTACAATCATATACCCCACGAACTGCGATTCGAGCAATGTGTTCAGGTATTGCGCCAGCCCCAGGCTTACGAAAAGTATGAACAGGAACCCGATCATAAACATGATCATGATCATCAGTCCCCTCGAAAGGATAGCCGCGACCTCCTCCCGGATTTCGATCTTCACCAGGGCAACACGTGTCTCCACGTAGCCGGTGAGGTTACTGATAATTCCATCGAGACGGAGGAACTTAAGGATCCGGTCCTTGATACTGTCCATACTGAATATGCAATATAATACTAAAGTATCGTCACCTCGTCATCTCTTCACATCTTCACATCTTTTAGCTGGTCCGACTGCTTCTGCCCGCCTTTGGTATCGAGCTTCGAAACGATCATGTTGTCACTGGCGCTGATCATCAATTCCACCGTGTGGGTATCGGTGTAGATCTTTTTAAAAACAAACACCGAGTCGGTCTTCATGTTGTCACTGATCTTGTAGTCGGCAAGAACGTCGAGTACACACATCCTGTATTGCCCATCTTTATCCTCGCCGTCCCTACAAGTACCGGGCTTGCCAAACTCAAACAGTTCGTTGTTGATAACCAGCATGTTTTTTCTTCGCTCGACTGCTATCAACTGGTCTGGATCTTTTTTGTCGGAACCATAAAATGCCCAACTGCTGAACTGGTGATTGCGGAAAGTTTTACTGACAACCCTGTACTGCGATGTTGTTCCGTCGTTCATGGTACGTTGGTATGTGAGCTCATGTACCTCTTGTGAACTGCGGTTCAGATAGATCAGTGAGAACGGGATGAAGAAGAATGTGAGGAGAATGTAAACGAAGCCCGCGAGCCTGTATCGGATCGTGAGCTTGCCCATGCCCTTCGCAAGATTTACCGGGATCGTCTTTATGTATGGGACAGTGGAGAAGATGATAACTCCGATCGTGTTGAAGAGAAAGTGCGCGATAGCGATACTGATCGCGATGTTGGAGTTCGACATCGCAGCGATGAACGCCGTGATCGTTGTTCCGATATTCGCACCCAGAATGAAAGGCACGGCCTGGCTCAATCGAATAACTTTCTTCGCCACCAATGGCACCACGAGCGACGTCGTTATCGTGCTGGAGCGAATCGCTGCCGTAAGCGCCAATCCCCAGCCAAAACATTTGATCGGACTTTGAAAGAAGAATCTTTGAATGCCAGTGCTCTGTCCCTGTGTTTGCAGGCCGAGCATCGCCGATAATACTCTCCGGAAGAATAGTATAGATCCAAACAACAACGCGAACGAAAGAACGACAAGAACAAAACCGTTGTCGATCAGTTGAACGATCATGTTCACCAGCGTTCCCAATCCTCCACCGAGGAAAGAAACCTTAGTTG
This sequence comes from Bacteroidota bacterium, assembly GCA_037200305.1. Lineage (GTDB taxonomy): Bacteria > Bacteroidota > Bacteroidia > Cytophagales > Cyclobacteriaceae > ELB16-189. The sequence goes on along the minus strand of JBBCGZ010000017.1, from coordinate 25,361 downwards.
CTGTTCCAACCGGCTGGTTGAAAAATGTGTTCGCGATCTGTTCACTCAGCGACGAAAGAAATCCATAGTAATATTCGAGCGGGAATAAGATCAGCGCCGTAAGAATATTAAAGAAGTCGTGGTATGTACCCGCCGCTACGGCTCTTCTGAATTCCTTTTTCTTGGTGATGAAGCCCAGCGATACGATAGTGCTCGTAATGGTAGTACCGATGTTCGCGCCCATAATGATCGGCACGGCTCCTTCGAGACTGATGGACCCCGAAGCCACCAGAGCAACAACCATCGACGTCGTGGCAGAGCTGCTCTGGATGATGGCCGTCACCAGCAATCCGATAAATAATCCCGTGAAGGGATTCGATGTGGCCATGATGATCGTTTCCGCTGCCGCCGTACCAAGGTGCTGCAGCGACGAGATCATTAAGTCGAGAGCGAGAAGAAAGATGAAAAGGGCAGCGAAGATGTAGGCCGTGTTTCTCAGAACGATCTTCCAGCGAGGGAGAGAGGGAGGTAGCGCCGGTTGCGTTTCTTCGAGAACATCCATGAGGCAAAGATAAAAATACCAGTTTGTCCCAGATTCTTCGCTATGTTAAGGTAGACTTAACTCTGCGAGGGTCATCCACGCCATTACGCCGGGACCGATTTTAAGGGCGTCCTCGTCGATGTCGAAAGTAGGTGTGTGAACGTAGGAGGTAATGCCTTTCGACTCGTTGCGTGTGCCGAGCCTGTAAAACGAAGCCGGTACCTGGTGCGAATAGTAAGCGAAATCCTCCGAGCCAAGCGTGAGGTCGATGTCGACCACATTCTCCTTGCCCACATAGGCTTCGGCAGCCGCACGGATGCGTCGTGTGAGCTCGGGATTATTTTCGAGGTAAGGATATCCACGCGACAGCTCGATCTCGCAGCGGCCACCCATTCCTTCGGCAATGCTTTCTGCCATCTTAATGATCTTGCGCAGGCCGTTCTCGCGCCACTCTTCATTGAGTGCACGAAAAGTGCCCGCGATATTCACCTCGTCGGGGATGATGTTCGTAGCTCCTTCGCCAATAATCCTTCCGAACGTGAGCACGGTGGGTTGTTTGGGACTTGCATTTCGACTGATAACCTGCTGCAACGCAATCACGATATGCGAGGCGATCACCACGGGGTCGATCGTGAGCTCGGGCGTAGCGCCGTGGCCTCCTTTGCCGATCACCCTGATGTAGATCTCATCGGAGCTCGCCATGTACATGCCTTCGCGGAAACCGATCTTGCCAACGGGAACCAGCGGCATCACATGCTGACCAATGATAGCACGTGGCCGGGGATTCTCGAGCACGCCTTCCTTGATCATCATCGATGCGCCACCCGGGTTCTTTTCTTCTCCAGGCTGGAAGATGAGCTTCACTGATCCTTCAAACTGGTCTCGCAAACCAGCAAGGATCTTCGCAGTGCCCAGCAACGACGACGTATGTACATCGTGTCCGCAAGCATGCATTACACCTTTGTTGGTTGACTTATAGGGGACATCATTTACTTCCGTGATGGGAAGCGCGTCCATATCGGCGCGAAGGGCAACGACTTTTTTACCGGGATTTTTTCCTTCGATGAGAGCGACAACGCCAGTGCCTGCAATGCCTTCGGTAGGATTAAGGCCGAATGATCTCAATGTGTCCGCAACAAACTTCGAAGTCTTATGTTCCTGGTATGAAAGCTCTGGGTTGGCATGCAGAAACCTTCTAAATTTTATGACCTCCGAAGAGGAAGTGATTGATGCTTGTTTAACCGATTCTAGTAAAGACATCAGCGGAGCGGGATACTTTCAGGAACAAGAGTAGCATTCGGGAACGCGCGCTTAAGCCGGAGCAGGTCCTTCTGCGCATCGAGACTCGTATAGTAGTTGCCAACACGAACACGCCACTTTGGTTGTATGTACTGCATGTCGGCTTTGAAACTTAATTCGTCAGTGAGTCGCTTTCTCGCATTACGAGCCTCTTCACTATTCAAACCAGAATACACCAGGATGGTATAACCAGAGATGACCTTACGAGTGAGGTTGAGCTTATCGATGCTGTCGAGTACGAAGTCAACTTTCTGATTGACTGTCATTACAGGTTTTACGATCGGAACGTTCTTTACGGGATTGCCGGCGTAATGAGCAGCAGTATCAGGCGGAGGATTAAAGTGAGGACGGATCGAAGCAAGATCTTCCTGGATAGGCTTTTCCTTTCTCTGAGCAAAAGAGCTTAAAGAAACCAGAGACAACGCTATGATCAGAAGGTGCTTCATTCAATTACAACACAACGGCCACTGTTTATATCATCTTCGACAGTCTTGTACTTCACATCTTTCACAACGCGGCCATCGGTGTATTGAACCGATATCCGGTCATTCCTATTGGCGATCTTCGTCGACTTCACCGGCATTACTTTTTCCGCTGGAGGACGTTGCGCCTGGGGTTGTCCGTTGCCTTGTTGCTGCTGCTGTGGTGCTCCACCGCCATCTAACAACGAACGCGACTCTTCTTTCTTTTCACTGAGCTTCTCGCGAACGCGGTTGGCTCTGGCTTCTTGAAGATGATCGGCCTCCTGTGTGGCAATTTCGGCCTTCACCAGGAATGAAATTGTTTGCTGATTCACCTCTGATATAAAACGTTTAAACGCTTCGAAGCCCTCGAACTTATAGATCAACAGCGGATCTTTTTGTTCATATACCGCATTTTGTACGGATTGCTTCAGGTCGTCCATGTCGCGGAGGTGTTCTTTCCACTGCTGATCGATGATCGCAAGCGTGATCATCTTCTCCATCGAGTGGATCAGTTCGGCGTTGTTGTTCTCTATTGTCTTCTTGAGATCAACAGCCACACCGATCTGTTTTGAACCGTCGGAGAAAGGAACGAGAATATTATCAACAGTTGCGCCACGATCGCGGAAGATATCCTTCATCACAGGCAACGCTCTTTCTTTTACGAGCTTGTTCTTTCGTTCGTAGTGAGCCAGTGCTTCATCGTATAATTTTTCCGAGAGAACTTTCGCATCAACTTTAAGCAATTCGTTTTCTTCGATGGTTGTGTCGAAGCCGAGTGTACTCAATACATTGATTTTGAATGCCTGGTGATCTTCGCCATTCTTTCCATTTACCACGATGTCTTCCGACGTGTCGAAAAGCATGGTGAGTATGTCGAGCTGGAGACGTTCTCCGAACAACGCATTCTTTCTTCTCTTATAGATCACCTCGCGTTGCGAGTTCATCACGTTATCGTATTCGAGAAGGCGCTTACGAATACCGAAGTTGTTCTCTTCAACTTTCTTCTGGGCGCGTTCGATAGAGCCAGTTACCATCGAGTGTTCGATGCTGTCGCCGTCCTTCATGCCCATACGACTCATGAGACCTGCAACACGCTCCGACATGAACATGCGCATCAGGTTATCTTCCAGTGACACGAAGAATCGCGACGTACCAGGATCGCCCTGGCGTCCCGAACGGCCGCGCAACTGCCTGTCCACACGACGTGACTCATGTCTTTCTGTACCAATGATCGCAAGACCACCGGCAGCTCTTGATTCCGGGGTAAGTTTAATATCCGTACCACGACCCGCCATGTTCGTAGCAATGGTCACCGTGCCTGACTTACCTGCTTCGGCAACAATCTCAGCTTCGCGCTGGTGTTGCTTTGCATTCAATACGTTGTGCTTGATCTTACGGAGCTGGAGCATGCGGCTCAACAACTCCGAAATTTCAACGGAAGTGGTACCAACGAGAACCGGTCTTCCTTTCGTAGTCAAATTCACGATCTCGTCTACGACAGCGTTGAATTTCTCGCGAATCGTACGATAGACAACATCCTGGTGGTCGTTCCTGGTGATAGGCCTGTTGGTAGGGATCACCACAACATCGAGTTTGTAGATGTCCCAGAATTCGCCTGCTTCTGTTTCGGCAGTACCGGTCATACCCGCAAGTTTATGATACATGCGGAAGTAATTCTGAAGCGTAATGGTTGCGTAGGTCTGCGTTGCATCTTCCACCTTCACGTTCTCCTTCGCTTCGATCGCCTGGTGCAAACCATCCGAGTAACGACGTCCGTCGAGTACACGACCAGTTTGTTCGTCAACGATCTTCACTTTTCCTTCTACGATAATGTACTCTGTATCGCGCTCGAAGAGTGTATATGCTTTCAGCAACTGGTTGATGCTGTGAATTCGCTGTGCTTTTGATTGATAGTCGCGGATCAGGTCTTCTTTCTTGCCGAGACGTTCTTCTGAGCCGAGTGCGGAATCTTTCTCGATCTTCACAAGCTCCGTACTGATCTGCGGAAGAATGAAGAACTGTCTGTCTTCGCCTTCGCCGGTGATCAGGTCGAGACCTTTCTCCGTAAGCTCCACCTGGTTGTCTTTCTCGTCGATCACGAAATACAAAGGCTCATCAGCCTTCGGCATTTCTTTCTTGTTGTCGGCTAAGTGATAATTTTCTGTTTTCTGAAGGATCACCCGGTTGTTCGATTCACTGAGCATCTTGATCAGTGGCTTATACTTGGGCATCGCACGGTGTGCGCGAAATAAAGCAAGACCACCATCTTTCTCATTGCCGTCGGCGATCAGCTTCTTCGCTTCGTTCAAATAGAGGTTAACGGCTTTCTTCTGAGCATCAACAACTTTATTGATACGAGGCTTGAGCTCTGCAAATTCGTGAATGTCGCCCTTTGGAACGGGGCCAGCGATAATGAGAGGCGTACGGGCTTCGTCAATCAACACCGAGTCAACTTCATCAACCATCGCGAAATGATGTCCGCGTTGCACAAGCTCTTCAGGATCGCGCGCCATGTTGTCGCGGAGGTAATCGAAACCGAATTCATTGTTGGTTCCATAAGTGATATCGGCGCGATAAGCATTCCGGCGCTGCAACGAGTTCGGCTCATGCTTGTCGATACAATCTATAGTAAGACCATGAAACTGGTACAATGGTGCCATCCATTCACTGTCGCGTCGTGCGAGGTAATCGTTCACAGTAACGAGATGAACGCCGCGCTTTGAAAGAGCATTGAGGAATGCGGGAAACGTTGCCACGAGTGTTTTACCTTCACCGGTGGCCATCTCAGCAATCTTGCCCTGGTGAAGAACAACACCACCGATGATCTGTACATCGTAGTGCACCATGTCCCACTTCACTTTGTTACCCGCAGCCATCCATTCGTTTTGCCAGATAGCTTTATCGCCTTCGATCCTTACGTTGGGATAACGAGCTGCAAACACGCGATCATAATCGAGTGCTGTTACTTCTATGAATTCATTGTCTTTGAATCGTTGCGCTGTTTCACGCACAACGGCGAATACGCGGGGAAGAACGTTGTTGAGAACTTTTTCGAGCTCTTTGTTCCTGTCCAGTTCAAGACGGTCTATGTTTTGAAAGATTATTTCCTTCTCGGAGAGTTCCAGTTCTGGTTTGTCGGCGATCTCCTTGTGAAGAGCAGCAAGCTGGTCATCTATAGGTTTGAGAAACGCATTGATCTCATCCTGTACTTCGAATGTTTTTCTTCTGAGCTCATCGTTGGATATCGATTTGAGCTTCTCGCCCTCGCGTTTTGTTTCCTCCACGAGCGGCATTACCTGCTTAACGTCCTTTTCCGACTTCGATCCGAAGATCTTTGCAATCAACTTTAACATAGCAATTAATAAGATTTCTCCGCCAGGCCACGGGGGCCACGTTGGCCGGGTTGGACTGAGGGAGAAGGGTTACAAAGTTAAGGATTCCGGGGGGCAATTATAGTTCCAAATCGCCCTCAAAGACCATTTTGGCAGGGCCGATAAGGAAAATATCGTGAAATGTGACGTTAGAATTGGAATCTTCCGCGGATGCAGTGAATTGGACTGACAGATCGCCACCCAAAGTCATGATTGATACGGGCGAACGGAATCCTTTAAAGTGGGCTGCGAGAGCAACGGCGGTTACGCCCGTTCCGCACGACAAGGTTTCATTTTCAACTCCACGCTCGTAAGTTCTCACAAAAACTTTATCGCCAAGCAGTTCAACAAAATTCACATTTGTTCCACCCGGCTTGCTATCGCGAAGCTTTTTACCTTCTTCATAAACAGGGTATTCTTTCAAGCCAGTAACGAACTTGATGACGTGTGGCGAGCCTGTATCGATGAAGTCTGAATCTTTTTTAACAGTCACGTTGTTCATCTTCACCTTTATCGTATCGCCTATCTCTGCTTCGTGGGGGCCATCGTAAGCATTGAATTTTGCTTTACCGTTGATCATGCCGAGCGACGATGCCATCTTCACCGCAGCCCGCGACCCATTGCCGCAAAGACTTTGTGATCCATCGCTATTATAGTAAACGAGATTGAAGTCGAGTGACGGATGCTTTTCGATCAGGATCAATCCGTCGGCACCAACGCCAAACTTCCGATCACAAATTTGTTTGATCTGATCAATAGAAAGATGAATGCTTCCGTTCCTGTTATCTACTAAAACGAAATCATTACCTGTGGCTTGATATTTCTTAAAGTGGAGGTTCACTTTATTTCTTCGTAGTCGACGTATTCGCCGCCCTTAACATTACCGTTATCTTTTTTCTTTTTTTGCTCGTCGCGGAACTGACGGTTCGATTGTTGCTGGCGGGATTGCTGGGATGCCGCACCGGCTTTGAAGAAAAAGCTTGAGACTTTATAAAAGACCCAAAATGCGAGCGCCAGGATTATAACAATCTTAAACATAGGGATATAACCGATCTCCAAAGGTAGAAGTTTCGTATTAATAATTAAATTTCGCTCATGATTTGGCCCGAGTTCAAATCGTTTCCATTCGATAAACAGCTGCAGACGCTGTATGAGAATGGTGTGTTTATAATGGGAATTCGCTATTACGGATACAAAGTGAACCTCTATCTCATCGGAGATTTTTATGTAGAGGTGTTCTACAATCACAAAAAGGATCTGATCGAAAAGATCATTCCGCTTGATGTCTGCAACTCGAGGATCAAGTTTTACGTCGATCAAATTAAGTTGCCCAATCTCTTCTAAAAGAAAAAGGCTTCGGTTTCCCAAAGCCTTTTAATATTCAATGAGGATTGCTTACGCAGTAGCGGTAGCAGTTTCCGCTTTAGAAGACTGGCGGAGCACCACTGTCTTCTTAGCCTTATAACCGCAGTATCCACACTGGTAGTGCTTCAACAGCTCGCCTTCTTCGTTTGTATTAGGCTGCTTGAGAATTTCTTCTCTAACAACTTTAAATGTCTGGTAGTTACACTCAGGGCACTGCAATGCATGCAAGTGGCCAGCGTATCTTTCAATCTTGATGAAACCTGTTTCTTCGTCTTTCCACACATCGTAGTCAACAGAGAACACGTTCTCTTCAGCAATCATACCCTCGTCAAGGTAAACGTCTTCTTCTTCTTCACTGAGCAGCTTCAATGCCTTGCCAGTCTTAGGAGAAACACGTGGACGATAGCGAAGAACTTTCAAACGCTTCTCAATGAAGAAAGGATAATAGAACTTGAGAAGGTTCTGTACGATCAGAGCAACGATCATACCCATTGAAATGGTTGTGAAAACATAAACGAAGATCCACAGGTTTGTCAACTGGATAATGTTGCTGTTCACGAAGAAGCATGCGCCAACGATCAGTATGATCGATGCGATCCATAATACGCGGATCTCATAACGGTTGATGAAATCATACTTGTCTTTCGATTCGCCGATTGTCATCAGTCGAACAAGATAGCCGAGGACCACCAGCGCGCCGAGTGCCCACGCACCGAAGGCTACATTAGCTGCTAGCGAGTTCCAGGAATCGTACGCTGGTAAGGTTGAAGTCGGTAAGGCTTCGTTCATACGGTTTTGTTTATGGTTGTAGTTTGATTGCTGCTTAGAACGGCTAAGGTAGCATGCTTTCGCGATAAAAAGAAAAATGTCGTGGTTTAAAAGCAGGTTAAACTAAACGCATGAATCGACGAATTGCGTAACAATTTCTACGCTACGGTTCGTCGACTCAAGCATACCCATATGTCCGGTATCGGACAGTATAGAAAGCCTCCCTTTTCGCAGTTGAACGGCCTGGTCCATTAGCGTATCCAGTGGTATAATTTCATCTTTTTCACCGGCAATAATTAATACCGGCTTATCGAAGTCATCCAGGATCTTTCTCATCGCGGGTCTGTCGCGCATCGCCAACGCGTAAGCAACCAACGTCTCCTTAATTGTAGTGTGAGCGATTGCAAATACATCTTTCATCGCCTGGTGTCCTTTATTGAAGAACAATCCCGGCACAAACGTTTCGATGTATGGTGTAACACCATTCTTATTCACGAATGCAATCGTCTTATCACGGTTCGTCTTCTTCTCTTGTGTATCTGCTTTTGCGGTGGAATGAAACAAACTGAACCCAGCTACAGAATCCGGACGCTGGTTCGTCATCGCCAGCGCCACGTATCCACCTAATGAATGACCAACGATAACAGGGTTGATGATCTTTTTTTCATCTAACCACTCCCACATGATCGTTGCAATGTCATTTATAGAAAATTGCCCCGCAGGGAGTTCACTTTTTCCGAAGCCCGGGAGATCGGGAATAAGTAATTGACATCGCTGTGAGAGGAGATTTGCAAACACGCCCCAGATCTGGTTCGATTCACAAAAGCCATGGAGTAAAACAACTGGCTTTCCTTCACCCATTGTTCGGTGATGAATAGAATTCATGAACGCGCGGGCCAACGCGGCCCTCGCGGAGGCGTCGTAGCTTCAACCATTTCTATCGCGGCCTGTTCAATACCCGTAGCGTCGAATTTGCATTCGCGAAATAGCTCCGGTTGTTCACCGTGTTCAACAATACGGTCGGGGATGCCGAGTCGTCTCAACTCGACGCTGTACGTGTGGTCGCCCATAAATTCGAGAACGGCGCTTCCGAATCCACCCTGGAGACATCCGTCTTCGACAGTGATGACCTTTCGGAATTTCGTAAACACTTCGTGAAGCATCTCTTCATCCAATGGCTTCACAAAACGCATATCGTAATGAGCAGCGCTAATGTTTTTTGCAAGCAACGATTCGCAGGCAGTAACGGCAAAGTTGCCGACATGACCGATCGTAAGAATAGCGATGTCTTCGCCATCGATGATCTTGCGGCCGGTACCAATCTGTATTTCTTCCATTGGCTGTCGCCAATCTGGTGTTACACCCTGACCTCGAGGATATCGAATCGAGAATGCTGTTGTTGTTCGCGGAAGCTGTGCGGTATACATCAGGTTTCGCAGCTCAACTTCATTCATTGGCGACGACACTATCATATTCGGCAAACAACGGAAGTATGCGAGATCGTAAGCACCGTGATGTGTTGGTCCGTCTGAACCGGCGAAGCCGGCGCGATCCAGGCAAAAGTTCACGGGGAGATTTTGGATACACACGTCGTGTACAACCTGGTCGTAAGCGCGCTGCATGAACGAACTGTAGATGTTGCAGAAAGGAATAAGACCTTGTGTTGCAAGACCGGCGGAGAAAGTAACTGCGTGTTGTTCGGCGATGCCCACATCGAAAGCACGATCGGGCATCTCTTTCATCATGATGTTCAATGATGAACCGGAAGGCATCGCCGGAGTAATGCCTATAATATTCTTGTTGTTACGGGCAAGCTCGACGATGGTGTGCCCAAAAACATCCTGGTATTTCGGAGCCTGCGGTTTATCGTAAGTCTTTTTGAAGATCTCGCCGGTAATCTTATCGAATGTACCGGGCGAGTGCCATGTTGTTGCGTTGCCTTTCTCGGCGGGGCCGTAGCCTTTGCCTTTGATGGTAACACAATGAAGAATTTTCGGACCCTTGATGTTCCTGAGGTCTTTCAATATCGCAACAAGGTGATCGATGTCGTGACCGTCGACGGGACCGAAGTAACGAAGATTGAGTGACTCGAAAAGATTGCTCTGGCTGAGGAGTGTCGACTTAATACCGTTCTCGATCTTCGAAACGATCTCCTGCGCATTCTTACCAAACTTCGAAAGCTTGCCGAGCAGGTTCCACACTTCATCTTTGAACTTGTTGTATGTAGTTGAAGTGGTGATGTCTGTCAGGTAATCTTTCAGCGCGCCCACGTTGGGGTCGATCGACATGTTGTTGTCGTTGAGGATGATCAACAGGTTGGTGTCGGAAACGCCTGCATGATTCAGGGCTTCGAAGGCCATACCGCCTGTGAGGGCACCGTCGCCGATGATGGCAACGTGTTGTTTCTCTGGAAGTCCTTTGTATTTCGAGGCTGCAGCCATACCAAGTGCTGCAGAAACTGACGTGGATGAGTGACCAACGCCAAAGGCATCGAAGGGGCTTTCCGTCCTTTTAGGGAAGCCTGAAATGCCTCCGTAGGTGCGATTGGTGTAAAAAGTATCCCGGCGGCCGGTGAGGATCTTGTGGCCGTAAGCCTGGTGGCCGACGTCCCACACGATCTGGTCGGACGGAGCATTGAAAACGTAATGAAGGGCGACGGTAAGCTCTACTACACCCAGGCTGGCGCCGAAATGGCCTCCATAAACAGACACGTTGTCGATTATAAACTGGCGTAATTCCTCGCAAAGCTGCACCAACTGAACCTGGTCGAGCTTCTGCAGATCGGCAGGGCCGTTGATTTTGGCGAGAAGTTTACCTGGGGTTATTAACAATTCTTTTTTCTTTTTTCATTCCCGCGCGGAGCGCAGGAATGGCCCTGTAAAGTTACCGTAAAATGGATACTTTTGCCATCCAAATTGGAACCATGGACAAAGAGAATTTTGAGATCCATTTACCCCTTTTCGAAGGGCCTTTCGACCTACTCCTGTTCTTCATTGAACGCGACGAGCTCGATATTCAAGATATTCCGATCTCAACGATCACGAACGACTTCCTCGAGTATATCCACCACCTCGAAGTATTAAACATAGAAGTTGCCAGCGAGTTCATTCTCGTTGCTGCGACACTCATGCGTATTAAGTCGAAGCTCTTATTGCCCCCGTCCGCAACTGGATGAGCAGGGCAATGAGATCGATCCGCGCGAAGAGCTTGTTCGTCACCTGATGGAGTACAAGAAGTACAAGTCGGTTGTCGATCAGTTCCACAAGATGGAAGAGAGTGAGTTGCAGAAGGAAAAACGCGGCAACATCATGAAAGAACTTCGCCAGTTGGCGGAGAGCTCGAATGTGGAGGCGGAGCTTCAGGATGTAGACTTGTTTAAGCTGCTTACGGTTTTCGAAAAAGTACTAAAGCGCTACGAAGAAGAGAAGAACAAACCTGTTCACCAGGTTATCCAATATCCTTACACCGTTGAAGGTCAGAAAGATTATATCATGGCCGAGATCTCAAAAAGAGATAAAGTTCCCTTTATTGAATTGTTTGAGACAGCGAAGACAAGGATCGCGTTGATCTTCAACTTCCTTGCAATCCTTGAGATGGCGGCTCTTCAACAGATCACCATCACTTTCGGTGAAGGCTTTAATAACTTTTGGGTAGGGAAGAGAGAAGATGTTGGTGAATTGCAATCACCTGCGGAATAACTAATTGACTTTCGTCGTTGACGATAACAAAATCTGCCCGGTTCAGTTTCTCTGAGTCGGGCATTTGATTTTTAATGATGTCGCGAATCATCTCCTCTGAGCGATGAGGATCTCTTGCTTTGATTCGTTTTATCTTAATTTCTTCTGAAGCAGATACAACGATGATCTTATCGAGAGTTTTATAAGAACCGGCTTCATACAGCAATGCTGCTTCTTTGATAACGTACGGTGATTTTTGTTCATTCACCCAGTTTGAATAATCAAGTGCTACTCGCGGATGCACAAGCGAATCCAGCTTCTTAAGTTTTTCAGGATTGCCAAAAGCTTTCTCACTGATGTGCTTGCGATTGAGCATGCCATTGGAGTAAGCTTCATCACCAAACTCTTTTTTGATTTGATCGATCAACACATGATCGTTGATCATTAATAGCTTGGCGCGGCTGTCGGCATCATAAACAGGAATTTCCAAAGACTGAAAGATCTTGCACACGAGGCTTTTGCCTGAACCAATACCGCCGGTGATGCCTGCCTGTAACAACTAGAAGTGTTTTACTTTTACGGAGTCGACCGAAATGATCTCGGCAAATTGCGGAAGTCCGTGAACGATCGGGGTATACGTGCCACTGGTTCCGCGTATGAGCTCATCTTTACCGATCACGGGCAATGTTCCGTATAGCTCCGATGCCGTGAACTTTCCGAAATACTTTTGAGGGATTCTGAATGTGCACTGTATACTGTCCTGTTGAGTTACATATCCCCAGGGAAGATTACTGTGTTCCAAACGAATGATCTGCCTGGCTAAAACCACCTCACCAACTTCGAACTTCACTTCGACAACGGGAGGATTTCGTTGCACGAAATCTTCGTCGGCAATTTCTACTTCTATTTCTTCACGGAAGTTACCGTCGATCCTGTTGTCAGTAAGCTTTAAAACAATTGGGTCGGGTGTGTTGTGTATGATGCTAACCGGACCACTGATGTCTACTGAGTCGGGTGTGATGGAAACACGACTAATGCGATTGAGATCGCCTGTGAAATTCAACCTTGTGGTATCGACAACCAACGGGAACTTACGGAATATACGCGGCTCGATGTGAAGCCTTACAGTATCAACGACGACGTGGTTGATCTGGATGGAGCCCATCTGCGATGAAAGCCTTGGTGGCAACGTGCTGCCAACGATCTTACGCGTTTCGGCAGGACGTTCGATTGGGATCGTCAGTGTCGGCACTTTCACGCCGAAGTATTTTCTGAAGAGATCCCAACCGGTGCCCTTTACATTGATCAACAGCGATTGTGGCAGTTGACCAACGGGCGCAAACTTGTCGTGATCGAACTCGAACTGCAGCGGGAACCGGATGCTGGTTGAGTAAGTCTTATTAAGAGCATTGAAGAGCCAAAAGATTGACGCGGTGATAAAACACAGCGCCACCGCTTTCCAGTTGGTGCGGTTGAAGTGAAATAGGTTGACGAAAAGTTTAAGAAACTTCAATCATTACTTCTTTGCCGGCTCTGCCGCTGGCTTGCTGCTGTCGAGCGACACGGCTGACTTGGAAAAACGGATGCGACCGCTTTCTACTGCAAGTATAAATGTGTCGTCGTCGATTTCAGCGATCTTACCATGAGCACCGCCGATTGTGACTACTTTATCTCCAACTTTCAGGGCCTCGACGAATTTCTTCTGGTCTTTTGCCTTCTTCTGCTGGGGACGAATGAGGAAGAAATAGAAGACAACGATCATCAAGCCCATAGTGAGCATGAGGGACCAGTTTGTACCTGACGGGGCTGCGCCTGCCTGTAAGAGTATGTTATACATAGTGAGATTTATTGAGGTGCGAAATTAGTGAAAAGTGAAAAGGGAATAGTGAAAAGTGGCGACTATTCACCTTTCACTGTTCACTTTTCACTTAACGGATAGGAGCGCCAGCATCAGGCTTTGGATTAACCTGCGCTGAGAAGCGGAGAACGAGAGTCTTCGGCCATGTGTTGGCAGAAACTGTTACAGTCTTGTTTTGTATGCCTTGCTTTCCATTCGAGTCGAACTCCACCTTCACGAAGCCAGTGCCACCAACGGGAATAGGTTCTTTAGACCAATCGGGGGCAGTACAACCACAAGTGGGCTGAACGTTCTCGATGATCAACGGAGCGTCGCCAGTGTTTTGGAACTTGTATGAGTGAATAACCTTCTCGCCTTCCTTGATCTGTCCGAAGTTATAGTTGGTCTGTTCGAACTTGAATGCAGGGATAGGGCCTTCGGGTTTTGTAGCAGGCACCGCCGTAGCATCAGGAGTAGTTGCTGTTGGTGTTGTCTGCACGCCTGGTACCGGACCGGTAGCAGGTTTTTCTTTTTCAAGTTGTGACAACCGCGCTTCGAGCTCGGCGATGCGTTTTTCTGCAGCCTTATCGCGGCAGCTGGTTGCTGCAGCTACGATCGCAAGAAGAAATGCCAGTCTGATTATAGATTTCATGATTCAAAAATAGTTAGGCTCTTTTTGACAGAGCAATCTTTAACATATTGTTAACTCTTTTTGTTTCCGCGGATCTGCTCCAACAGCTCATCCACGTCCTGCAGCAACTGTTCGGCCTTGTCTTTAGTTTCTGATACTACTTTTTGTCCCTGCGACTTGGCTTCGCTGGTGAGTGGCGACTCATTGCCTGCAACGAGATCGTTAATAAATTCTTCGAGTACCTTCTTGTATTTGTCGAGACGGAACGAAAGTTTCTCGCGTGTATTAGATCCTTTATCGGGTGCGTATAAGATACCGAGGATGGCACCGGCAGCCGCGCCAGCCAAAAACGCCATCATTGCATTGCTACTCTTTTTTCCCATGGTCAGTACAGATTTATGGAATTGTAAATATAAGGATAACTGTCGACCTATTTGTTGTCGATCAGGCCTCTACCGCTCTTCTTGATATCGCCAGCGGTTTGTAGCTCCTTAGAGATTACATCGAGTATGCCATTGATGAACTGGCGGCTTTTGGGGGTGCTGTACTCCTTCGTGAGTTCGATGTATTCGTTGATCGTCACCTTCACGGGAATGTTGGGAAAGTGAATCATCTCCGCGATGGCCATCTCCAGGATTACGCGATCGGTCAATGCAAGACGATCGACTTCCCAGTTACGGGTATTCTTCGCGATCAGTTTCTTATGATCTTTACTGAGGTTAGCAGACTCCGCAAAAAGATTCGACAAAAATGTACTGTCGTCTTCCCAATCGAGCGATACCTTCTGAATGTCTATCGTAAGAGCTTTCTCATCCAACGACTTGATCGTCTTGTCAACCAAACCTTTGATGATGTCGCGGTCTTCGGCCCAACGGATGTCTTCCTCTTCGAAATACTCATTGATCAGACCCGTGAGTATGAGCTTGCGATAAAGATGTTTGATGAGTGACTTATGTTCTTCGAGGTCCGGTTTCTTCTTGCTGATGAATTCATTGTAAGTGTCATCAACTTTGATAACATCGCGGAACCACGGCCTTACTTTGTCTTGCTTGTTAGACCAACCCCATTGTCCTTTCGCCAATTCTTTTCGGAGCTCAGTGTTGTTTTCCAACGCTTTAACCCAGGGACTGCTTACGAAGTGCGAATGATTGATCTTCTTATCGGCAGCGCCTTGTTCGGCAAACGCGACGATCAGGCCAAGAACAGCATAGTAATAACCCGAAAGCTTCTCCACTTCAATTACCATGTTCTTCGAAAGAAATGTGAAGTCCTTCTTCGTCGACTTCAGGTAGAAATCGAGAGCCTCCTTAACGGTCTTGTTGATGATCGGATCGACGTTGTCGGGTGTGTCTGCCTTCTTGAACTTGTTCTCGAAGAGTTGTCGTCCAATCTTCCGGTTACTGGCGATGAGTTTTTTGTCCTGAACCTCCATCGAATTGAGGTCGGGCTGAAAAGTTTCTTCGATATGCGCATCTGCAAGAAGGTAGTTCGCCTCTTTACATTGCTCGTATGCAAACAAACTTTGCATCACTTTTATACGCAGCATTCTCCTATTCAGCATAGCACGAGAGCGGCAAATCTAGCCTTTTTTAATCGGCAGTAAATAAAAAAGCCCTGTAGTATTTTACTACAGGGCTAGTATTTGATTCTCAAACGATTACTTACTTCTCTTTTTCTTTAGAAGCTTTCTTCTCTTTCTTTCTTGAAGTGACGGTTAGCAGCTCACTCTTGCCATCGTAGTCGGCAAGAATGGTACCTCCTTCTTCCACTTCGCCCTTCAGGATCTCCTCAGCTACCGGGTCTTCCAGGTATTTCTGGATGGCCCTGTTTAGCGGACGAGCGCCGAACTGTGCGTCGTAGCCCTTTTCAGAGAGGAAGTCTTTAGCCTTCTCGGTGAGCTCCACATGGTAGCCCAATGCCGTGATGCGGCTGAAGAGCTTGCCCAAAGTGATATCGATGATCTTATGGATGTGCTCACGCTGCAGCGAGTTGAACACGATCACGTCGTCGAGACGGTTCAGGAACTCGGGGCTGAAGGCGCGCTTCAGTGCGTTCTGAATAGTCGACTTCATGTTCTCTTCTTCGCTCTGGCGTTTTGCCTGTGTAGCGAAGCCGATGCCGCTTCCGAAATCTTTCAGGTCGCGAACACCGATGTTCGAGGTCATGATAATGATCGTATTACGGAAATCAACACGACGGCCCAATCCATCTGTTAAGATACCATCATCGAGCACTTGCAACAGGATATTGAAAACGTCAGGGTGTGCTTTTTCGATTTCATCAAGCAACACAACTGAGTATGGTTTCCTTCTTACTTTCTCGGTTAACTGGCCACCTTCTTCGTAACCAACATATCCGGGAGGCGCACCAACCAATCGAGATACAGAGAATTTCTCCATGTACTCACTCATATCGATGCGAACCAGCGAATCGTCTTTGTCGAAGAGGTAGCTAGCGAGAACTTTTGCCAGTTCAGTTTTACCGACGCCGGTAGGTCCGAGGAAGATAAATGAACCAATAGGTTTCTTAGGATCTTTCAGACCAACGCGCGTACGCTGGATAGCTTTTGTAAGCTTCCTGATCGCTTCTTCCTGGCCGATCACTTTACCGGCGAGCGAGTCGCCCATACCGAGAAGCTTGTTGCTTTCTTTTTGTGCGATACGATTGGCGGGGATGCCCGTCATCATACCGATCACATCGGCAACGTTGTCTTCGGTAACGGTATACTTTTCAGTACGTGTCTTTTCTTCCCACCTGGCCTTCGCGATGTCGAGCTGTTCGATCAGTTTCTTTTCTTTGTCCCTGAGTTGAGCAGCTTCTTCATATTTCTGGCTCTTCACGACACGGTTCTTTTCTTTCTTCACTTCCTCGATCGCTTCTTCGAGTTTCACGATGTCTTCGGGTACGTGAATGTTGTTGATGTGAACACGCGCGCCGGCTTCATCCATCACGTCGATAGCTTTATCCGGGAGGAAGCGGTCGCTTATATACCTGTCTGAAAGTTTCACACAGGCTTCGAGAGCTTCCTTAGTATATGTTACATGGTGGTGATCCTCATACTTCTCTTTAATGTTCTCGAGGATCTGGATAGTTTCTTCAACCGAAGTGGAATCAACCATTACCATTTGGAAACGACGAGCGAGGGCACCGTCTTTCTCAATGTATTGTCTGTATTCGTCAAGCGTTGTTGCACCAATGCATTGGATCTCTCCGCGTGCGAGTGCTGGCTTGAACATGTTCGAAGCATCGAGTGAACCGGAAGCGCCACCGGCGCCAACGATAGTGTGAAGCTCGTCGATGAAGAGAATGACATCCGGAGATTTTTCAAGCTCGTTCATCACAGCCTTCATACGCTCTTCGAACTGACCGCGATACTTTGTGCCCGCAACCAACGAAGCGAGGTCGAGTGTTACTACTCTTTTTCCGAAGAGCACACGCGAAACTTTCTTTTGAATGATGCGGAGTGCGAGACCTTCGGCGATAGCTGTTTTACCAACGCCGGGTTCGCCGATGAGTATCGGGTTATTTTTCTTGCGGCGGCTCAGGATCTGGGCCACACGTTCGATCTCTTTTTCACGACCAACGATCGGGTCGAGCTTATTCTCTTCGGCAAGCTTGGTAAGATCGCGACCGAAGTTGTCGAGCACAGGTGTGCGCGATTTCTCCGAGCCTTTCTTTTCTTTACCAGCGCCACCTGAACCGCCGGCGCCGCCGCTTCCAAACATTTTGGAAGAGTCTTCGTCCGGATCGTCGGTATCGGATGATGCCTGGGGATGTTCATGCTGGTATTCCAGCATTTCTTTTACAACGTCGTAAGCGACGTCGAACTTATTCAATATCTGAGTTGCCAGGTTATCGGGGTCGCGAAGGATCGACAAGAGCAAATGCTCGGTGCCGATGAGTTGCGCCTTAAATACCTTGGCTTCGAGATAAGTGATCTTTAAAACTTTTTCCGAAGCGCGTGTCAGAGGAATTTGTGCGAGACTTTTTATCTGGTGAGTTGCAGTTCCCTTCGAGATCTTTTCGATCTCTGAACGCAGTGCATCGAGAGGAACGCCGAGCTTCTTGAGAACACCAACAGCAACACCTTCGCCTTCTCTTATCATACCAAGGAGGAGGTGTTCAGTACCGATGTAATCATGGCCCAGTCGCAATGCTTCCTCCCTGCTCAACGAAATAACTTCTTTAACACGGTTGGAAAATTTTGCTTCCATATTATCAGCCATAGTATAAGGTATAAATGTAAGGGTTTTTGGACCCGGGATTAATGAAATATAAACAGTTTTCGAATTCTAATTGTTCCTCGATTCTAACAGCACCCTCCCGGCGTCGGGACCAGCGCAGAACAACAGGTCGAGCACGCTGAGGTTTTCCTCAAAACCGTTGCCAAATACCTGATAGTAGGGTGTTGGGCGGTAAAATCCCCTCACTATATACGTATTCCTAGTGGTAATAGCCGATCGCAGGTCAGAAAAAGGCTCCTTAACAATTTTTTCATAATGCGTTGTCACCGACAAATGTCGTGACCACTTAAGAGCGACAAGACAGAATGACAGAAGCTCGAGATTGAAATCGAATATTAAACTTTTATTAGAGTAAATTATTTTATTGAGATCATCCGCGTAATGTTCGAAGTACGGACTGTTCCTGTAAGCTGATTCGATCGTGCGCCAAAATACATTCTGCCACCGCGTTGAGTAATCAATGGCGACATCGGCATATGAAACTTTTCCGTGCTTGTTGGTAAGCGGAACGACGAGTGACTTTACTCCCTGCGCTGTGTTTATGTAGCACCGATTTCTATATGATTGCTTTACGTAATGTTCGTGCTTTTCAAAAATGATGTTGTCATATCCTGAGAGAACACAGAAGTATTCTAACGACGGAACCAGGTGCAGGTCAATAAGCAAATTCGCCGAGGCCATTTCGAATTACAACTGGTTCGTCTGAAGTGAAATCAACTATCGTAGAGGGAATGTTACCACCGGCTCCGCTATCAATTACTAAATCTACTTTGTGTTTAAGATCCTGGTAAATTTCTTCCGGGTCTGTTGTATAGGTTTTGATCTGGTCGTCGTCTTTGATAGATGAAGTGATGATTGGATTACCGAGCTCTTTTACGAGGGCAAGTGGAACTGCATGATTGGGTATGCGAATACCGACCGTCTTTTTATCCATGTTACTGCTCGCTTCAAGAATATAAGTGAACGGACCGGGTAACGTTCTACGCATAACTTTATAGACAGGCGTTTCAATACGACGAACATAATTGGCGGCCTCACTAATGTCGTGACAAATGAAAGAGAGATTCAGTTTATGAGGTTTTATCTGCTTCACCTGGCAGAGTCGTTCGATTGCTTTCCTGCTGTGGAGGCTGCAGCCCAGACCGTAAATGGTGTCGGTTGGATAAACGATAAGACCGCCGTTGCGTAAGATGTCGACAACCCGGAGGATCTTGCGCTGTTCGGGATTGATGGGATGAATTTTGAGTAGTTCGGCAGGCATAATCGATTAACAAATTACCTTATTTTTGCAATTCCACTTTTTTCAGATGGCCCGCAAACAAGAAACAATTAGCAAAAGAAGGCTCGCGCTTTACCTGGTAGGCTCTACGTTGCTCATCACTTTTGTATTCTATGGATACCAGATATGTTACACTGCTAACATTCTGCTCGAAAAGGACGACGCAGTCTTTAGAATAGAGAGAGGTTCAACGTATCGCGATGTGCTTGAAAACCTTTACAAGGACGAATTTGTGAATGATAACGTTTCGTTCGCGTTTCTCGCACGACTGAAAGGATACGACAAACATGTTCACCCCGGTCAGTTCGCGTTGAGGTCGAACATGACGAACCTGCAGGCTCTCGAAGTACTAATGGGCAGCGACCAGGTGCCGGTGCGCATTACATTCAATAACGTAAGACTAATTTCAGAGCTCGGTTCCCGTATCACCAAGAATACTGTCGTAACGCCTATAGAGTTCGACGATGCCTTAGATCGTTTCGTGAAGAACAACACCGAGGGTTTCACTAAAGACAACGTGCTGTGCATGTTCATCCCGAACACCTATGAAGTTTACTTCAACATTACGGCCGACGAGCTGGTGGCGCGGATGCACGACGAATGGCTTCACTTCTGGAGTGACGAAAGGAAACAGAAAGCGCAGGCATTAGGACTCACACCTATCGAAGTAGAAATTCTTGCATCGATCGTAAGGGCCGAGGCCTCTAAGGAGGAGGAAGCTCCGACAATTGCAGGACTGTATCTTAACAGGCTTAAGAAAGACATTGCGTTGCAGGCAGATCCAACACTCGTGTTTGCTGTTGGCGACTTTTCACTGAAGCGAGTGCTCAATGTTCACAAGGAAGTGGATTCGCCATACAATACTTATACGCACACCGGTCTGCCCCCAGGGCCGATCAACATGCCTGGCATTACGTTCATCGACGCGGTGTTGAATGCCGAGCAACACAATTATATATATATGTGTGCTAAGGAAGACTTTTCGGGAGCACACAACTTCGCTCGCACCCTTGCAGAACATAGTCAGAATGCTGCCAAATACCAGCGGGCCCTTACGATAGAACAACGCAAGGGCAGGGAAAATGCTGCCAAGGCGAAGAAGAACAAATAATGTACAAATCTGAGACCCACATAAGAGTTCGTTACGGAGAGACAGACCAAATGGGTTATGTATACTATGGCAACTATGGTATGTACTATGAAGTTGCGAGAGTTGAAAGTCTTCGTCAACTGGGAATGACTTACAAGGAAATGGAAGACATGGGTGTGATGATGCCGGTGATTGAAAATCACACGAAGTTTCTTGCGCCAGCATTGTATGACGACCTGTTGCGGATTGTTACGACAATTCACGAAAAGCCAGGAGTGAAAATTAAATTTGAATACGAGATATACAACGAAGCCGGCAAGCTCATCAACCAGGGCGACACGTTGCTCGTGTTTGTTGATAAGAAGACTGGCAGGCCGCGACGACCACCGGAAAAGTTCGATCAAATGCTGGAGCCATTCTTTAAAGCATGAAGTATTCCCTGCGCAAAAAGATATTGATGATCCCGTCGGCACGAACAACGCGTTCGTGGATGAAGAAGATCACCTTTAAGCGCTTCGGAAATCTTTCGCTGTATAAATTTTGCAAGATCTTTTTTCATAACATCGCGGAAGACGAGATCTTCGACAGATCCAACAGCGTAGCTTACAATTTCATTCTCGCGATCTTTCCCACGATCATTTTTTTATTCACGCTCATACCCTACATCACCGTGTACTTGCCGGAAGTGAGCAATGAAAGTATCATGGGGTTCATAAAAGACTTCACACCGGCGAACATGTATGAGACCATTTCATCGACCGTGTTTGATATTCTCAGCAACCAACGCGGAGGGCTGTTGACATTCGGTTTTATTTTCGCGTTGTATCTCGCAACAAACGGAATGGTTGCTTTGATGCGGGCGTTCAATGCATGCTATCGCACGGTGGACCGAAGGAACTGGTTCAGGACCAGGGCCACGGCGATGGGACTGACGCTGATGATCTCTGTCGTGTTATTTTTGGCGATCATACTTTTGGTTGTGGGCCAGGTTGTAATCAACTATTTCACGACACACGTACATGATCTTGCGAAGCTGAATCTTGACAATCTTTCGATCTATTTCATCCTGACACTACGGTTCCTGGTGATTTTCATCGTGTTCTTCCTGGCGATATCGTGTATCTATTACTTCGGTCCGGCCGTTCATTACAATTGGAGTTTTTTTTCGGTAGGTTCGCTGGCGGCTACACTGGCATGTTTGGGCATCACGTATGGGTTCTCGTACTATGTCGCCAACTTCGGTAGTTATAACAAGGTGTACGGATCGATCGGAACACTGATAGCCATGATGGTGTGGATACAACTGATGACGATGGTGTTGCTATTCGGCTATGAGATCAATGCAAGCCTTCATTACGGGACAAAAGTGGAGGCCGTACATTCACAGAACAAGCTGCGGAGGAAAGAGAAATCTTCAAGGTGAAATTGTCACCTTTCCGCTAAACTAAAGTAGGGTAAGTATCATCTTAAGTCTATGCTGCGAAATTACTTTGTCATTGCGTTGCGAAACCTGTGGAAGTCGCCCGGGCTTTCGAGCATCAAGATCATTGGTCTTAGTATTGGCGTCTGTGGCTGTATCATGGTGTTCCTGCTTACGCGGCTGGAACTCAGCTTCGATAAGTATCACACGAAAAGTGAGAACATCTACAGGATCTACTCGTCGTTCTCCGGTGTGTGGGAAGGAAAGAATCACGCTGTTCCCCTTCCGCTGCCGGAAGCTTTACGTGAACAGTCGACCGGCGTTGAAGCCGTTAGCCAGGCGATAACAAATGACTACGACGTAATCATTGACGAAAACGGAACCGAGAAAAAATTCCCGAGTCCGAATGCTGTTGCGTTTGTTGACAGCAACTACTTCAAAGTTTTTCCTGACTACCGATGGATTGCTGGAAACCCGTCGGTGTTGAGCAGGCCGCATGTTACCGTGTTGAGCGAGAGCAAAGCGAAGGCGTACTTCGGAAATATTAACATGTCGGAAGTTGTGGGCAAGCGCGTTATCTATCGCGACTCGCTCGAAACAACTGTCGGCGCTGTTGTCGCCGATCCTCCAGGAAATACAGACTTCAACTTCACGAATTTCATTTCACACAGCACCATCAAGGCAAGCTGGTTAAAAGACGAATACGATTTCACGGAATGGGGAAGCGTAAGCAGCGCATGGCTGTGTATGATCCGTTTGGCCGATGGAACATCTACTGCGAAGGTCGATGAGTTGCTAACAAAACTCGCAAAGGAGTCCGATGAAAAATCGACGCCTGCTGACCAGGCGCGCACGACTTTTACGCACTATAATCTTCAACCACTTAGTGACATTCATTTTAATACAGAAATGGGTACGTGGGACAACGGCCGGTCGGCTACCTCGATAGGTACTATCGAAGCTTTGCTTGGTATTGCCGTCTTGTTGTTGCTTGTGGCCGTTATCAATTTTGTAAATCTCGAAACGGCGCAAGCGATGCGTCGCTCGCGCGAAGTGGGACTGAGAAAGGCGATGGGTGGAACACGTGCAAGCCTCATCGCCTTTTTCGTGGCCGAAAGTTTTGTGATCACATTCATTGCCGTTGTGCTTGCGTTGCCGCTTGCGAAGTTGTGCATGATTTTCTTCAGCGAGTTTTTGCCGAAAGATCTTACGACCAATCTGCTTGATCCTTTCGTGTGGATGTATGTGATAATATTGACCGCGGTTGTCGCCATGCTGTCGGGTATTTATCCTGCGTTGGTTCTTTCATCTTACCAACCAGTGGTTGCACTGAAGGCTAATCGTAGCGCCGACAGCTCGGGCTCCGCATTCCTTCGCAAGATCCTTACGGTTTTTCAATTTACATTCTCACAGGCTTTGATCGCCGGTGCATTGATCATCGGACTCCAGATAACATGGATGTTGAATAAAGACCTTGGCTTTAATCGTGAGGCTGTCGTTAACGTTCAGCCCGCATGGTGGGAGGCGAAGGCCAAGCGAGAGTTGCTTGTGAACGAGCTCAACAAACTATCGATCGTGGAAATGGTCAGCCGGAATTCCAGGCCGCCGATCTGGAACGGCTATAACAGCACTACGGTGACTTACAACGACGGGAAAGAAGACATTCCACTGACTGTTTACAATAACAGTGGCGACACATCGTATGTCCGTCTGTTCCAACTGAAATTTGTCGCAGGAAGAAACGTTCAACCTGTTGACAGTCTTCTTGAGATGGTGGTGAATGAAATGTATGCGAGGAAGATCAACGTCGAACCGATCGACCTTGTTGGCAAAGATGTGAAGACGAATAACAAAATGTATCATATCGTGGGTGTGCTCAGGGACTTTCATCATGCGTCGTTGCATAAGGCGATAGAGCCGTGGTTCTACACGCACCAGGGAGATGCCGGTACGATATCGTTACGCCTTGCGAAAGGCACCGACTTGACGAAGGCAGTGGAGCAATTGAAAGAATCGGGTAAGAATGTTTATGGTGAAAGCGAACTGACTATTCGATTCATGGACGAAACGGTTCAGAATTTTTATCAGAGTGAACAAAGGATTTCAAAGCTTGCGAATACCGCAACGATACTCGCGATCTTCATATCATGTCTCGGATTGTTGGGCCTCGCATCGTTCACGGCAATACAGAGAACGAAAGAGATCGGTATCAGGAAAGTATTGGGTGCTTCGGTGAGCAGCATTGTTACTTTGCTTTCGAAAGAATTTGTAGTACTCGTAGTGATATCATTTGTTATAGCGGTGCCGATTGCGTGGTATGCAGGCAATCAATGGCTCGACACGTTCCCGTATCGAATGGATCTTGCGGCGTGGATATTCCTGGCGTCTGGCGCGATATCGGTGGTTGTTGCGTTGATCACTGTGGGATTCCAGGCGATCAAAGCGGCGGTGGTTAACCCCGTGGAGTCATTGAGATACGAGTGAATCGTAGTAGTCAAGGATTGATATCAGGCTGTCTTTAACATGCCAAACAAGCTTTCGCTCTTTCGCGAAAGCTTTTACTTTTTCAAAATTTTCCCCCATGATCTCTTTGGGCAGATCGGAGTCGAGCACTCTTATTTGTGTTTTGTTCGCATCGAAGATCTTCCACTTTACTTCGCGATCGAGTACTTCTAGAAAAGGTTTCACGGTGAAGTCGGCGGCGTGCATGAAATAGAGTGTCGTGATCTCCGACGTTGAGCTCAAAGACAATGAGTTTGTTTTGCTGATGACCGCAAAGTCTTTGTACTCGCGCACTACTTCGAAGAACTGTTTCACTTTACCGGATGATGCTGCGTAAAGGGATTGAATAAAAATGTTTGTCGAGATATTCGAAGCCGATAATATTGCGGGCATTGTATGAGCCTGAATTTTTTTCCGACTCGAATGATACTACCCCGGTAAGATCGTTGTAACTCAACTTACCTACGGCTTCGGTGCCGTCGTTGAGCACAATCTTTCCGTTTGTCCAGTTTGTGGACTGTGCTACTGATTGACTAATAGTCAACAATAGAGAGAGAGCCAATATGTGTCGCATCGTTGGGGTGAGTGCTAACCAAATTTAGCAGAAACGGCTTCGATGTAAATTAAACTGGATGGATTATTTGAGTGACAAATAGTGTTCGACAATTACGCAAGTTCATCTTTGTTGTTCCAGCTTAAATTTTTTGAGGATGCGTATTTATTGACGAGTTTATACTTATCGCCCATGATCCGCTTTGGCAATCCCGGGTCGACTACTCTTGTATGCTTGCGGCTTGAGTTGTTGCGTAGGCCATGACCGCTGAGATTCTCAACCTCACGAGTTTTGATGGCGAGGTAAGGAAGTATTTGATTCTGTTCGATGAAACACACCAC
>JBBCGZ010000016.1:0-232114 GCA_037200305.1 Bacteroidota bacterium | reverse complement strand
AGAAGTATAAACTATTATTTTCTCTTCGTGAACACTGACTCTACTTCTTCAACAATTCCTTCTCTCCAAACTTCACCCGTCCTCGTATTAAGATCTTTCAGTATCTCAACAAGGACCTGCTTCTTCCACTTCTTCGGCTTCCACTCCAGCTCGTGCCGGCGGTACGCCCAGGCAACGCCGCTTGCAATCTTTTTCTATCTTCTGGTCCTCACTCAGTGAGGTGCGATAATTGTATCCGCTCACATAGCGAAAGCTGCTGACGCCTCTGCCTTCAACCCACTTGACCAGTTTTTGATATCGGCAACCTTGCCGAAGATCATTCTCTTCACCTCCAAGAACTTTCCCTGGTCGGCGAATTGAAGTGTGATCACAGGACTCTTGTCACCGGTGGCATGCGTATAGGTGACTTCTAAACTATTTAACAGCTCGCCTCGCCCAACGTACTTTGAACCACTTAGAACCGATCGCGCCCGACGAAGCAGATCGTCTGCCTTATCAGCGGCGAGCCGGTTGAGCTTTTCCTGGATTGATTCTGGAATGATCGGATCCATCTTTTATAAAGTCCCTATGTTAGTGGTCCACAGCTCACATTTACTTCTCTCGATGCCACGCATTGTGAAGCGTACCTTGATCGAAGAGATAAGACAGCATACACCCAAGGAAGGCGATACCTTCTTTTCCCAGTCGATGTTCTTTATGTCCTTCAATTCGAAGCTGATCACCAGCGGGATCTTCCTTCTATTATAGAGGAAGCGCAAATAAGCTTTCCATGCTGTTGCTGCCATGCCGCCAACGGCTGAGAAACTGAACGGCGTTCCATCAGGTCTGTTAATATCACCGGTAGGAAACGAAAACACGCTGGAGCCTACAGTATTTCTATTCACGTAAAAAAGAAGTGCCGGCACAATACCATTGTCCTTTTTGATGGCTGCTTGTGGTACCAGGTAAGTGAACCCAGCGGTATAGAGATAAGCGGCACTTTGTTGACTCCACTGGGTGATGTCGGAAACGATCTCAACGTTGGGCTCGTGGAGTATATATTCATCATCGACAGCAAGCTGGTTCCTTGTGTCGCGAGTGGCGGCGAGCCTGATGCCTGTCGCTTCCGGTGGCGCGATCTGATCATCATCGATCGGCGCGCAGATCGAACTGATATCCTTCGGATGGGGCGACAGTGCTTTCACGATCGGATCCCGTGTCTGCAATCGGAGATTGCCCGTTACTTCGTTGAGATAGATGGCCAGGTTGAATTGTTTCTGCAGCGCTTTAAGAAAGTCTGGTATGGTCCAGTCCGGAATGAAGTCGGCAAGATTGAAGCTTCGATCGGCAGCGAGCCATTCCTTGTCACCGCAGATCTTCACCGGGACGTCAAGACTTCTGCTGTGAGGGATAAAGGCCTTCAATAGATCGTTGCTCGTTATGAAGTCGCCTTCAGCATCTATGTCCAGGTAATCGAGTACCTGGTCGAGAACGTGCTTCCACATCACCATGGGACACAGACACGAATAGTTGACGGGATCGTGTGTGGCAGATGGTCCCACCGGCGTGTTCAATATGTAGTTTCCGGCGACAACCAGGTTGACGCAATCATTGAGCACGACTCCTGTATCATACAACTTATTTTGGAGAACCGGGAACACGAACCGTGTCTCCGATATTGAGCCTGTGATGAAACGCGCATTGAGCAGGTGACCAGGGGCGCATTGTACTCTGCTTCAAATGCTGTTGAATTTGCCTGCCACTTGGTATTGTCATCAAACTTGATCTCAAGTGGTTGGGTGAGGATATTAGAATTGAGATTTTGAACGGTAAATAATCCCGCGCTATACGAAACATTAATCAGTGGTGTGGTGGCAGCGATGTTTGCAGCGAAGGACTGACTGATTCCATTAAGTGTTTCAGGAAACGGTTCGATGGTTCCATTGATCCGGGGCCGCTTCCGGTGTATCCCTGGAATTCAAAGTCAAACCCGTTGATGGTAAGCTTGTGATTGACACTGGTATCAATGAGCCGTATTGCAACGCGTTTATTAAACGCGCCGGCCGACATTACCACCTGCTCATTGAGCAACTCGCGTACCTTCTTCGTCTTAATGTCATCGGCGATCGTGGTGACACCAAACATAAAGCTCACCGAGATCTTCTTACGCGATGCACCGGTGATGACAAGCTTCCCTCTTTTGAAAGGTGCGCCACCCAGGGAGAGCTCCGCATCATAACGTCCGCGAGACGAGACATTGTTCACCACTTCCGGATGATTCAGCAGCGCGGCATTTCGTGCGCTTTGCTCTGAACCTGGTAAATCGATCGGTAGTGTGATCGATCCTGGAATGATATCATCATCGGCAAAGAAGGGGACTGTTCAATTCCAGGTCGACGACAGAGTCATTGAACATGTCCAGGAATTCATTGCTATCGATGAGGCGGATACCGATCATGGTTGGCGTTTACGGTGCAGGTATAACTGAGTCTGGCGTGTAAACAACATCGGCATATGCATCGATGGCATCGAAACGCACCATATACTTATAGTTATGATCCTCCGTACCGGGTAGCTCCGTTGCTGTTACAAGTATCGGAACACGGATCCCGCTGGTGACGTCGAAGACAAACGGACTTCGTAACATATCGCGCATGTATTCTTGCCACTCTTTTCCATCCGGTAGAATGTAGCCGGAACCCATGCTTCGGGAATTCTGTACTTCGACAGTGCCCTGCGAAAACTCACCGTCGCTGGCCGCATAGCCAGGCTTTAAGTACTTCCTTGCGATATCGCGTGAATACTTCTGCGTATTGATCGTATCACCATTGAACCGAAGGGTTTCCCATGCACCAAGACTATTCAAGAACATGACGATCCTTCGATGCGGGTATTGCACCTGGTCGACATGATATGTCCTTGTTTCACTGATGACAACGTGGCCTGTCTGTTCTCGCAGCACAACTTCATACTTGACCAGCTTCTTCGACGGTGTGATAGCGCTTGCTCCGCTATTGATTGGTCCTGCTGTTATCTGCAGTAACCGGTTACTTGGAAACTCGTCAGGGAAAATTCCATCGAGCGTCGCAGTCACAGCACTTGAATTCGTGCCATCGTCATAATACGCCTTCACAAAGAGTTCCAGTTGATAGCCGAATGATGGATCTATCGTGGGCGAACCAATGATCAGGAAGTTGAGGTAGTCCTCTTGCTGCGGATCCACGCGCTTGTTATTCGGCGCCCCAGGTCATGAATGATTCAGTCGGATCGCTTGCAGGAAGGATCCCGGTGAAGTAATCATCCATTGAAGCGAATGCCAGCTTTGATAGCCCGCCCATGATCACCAGGTATTCTTCATCGGTGTGCGGAGAGGCAGGAACGACAAGGGGTACCGGTGAGTGTTCCGCTTATGACGCGAAAGCGCCGCGCAACAAGTGGATAAGGCGAGGTATCGATACCGATGCCGCCCAATGAAGGAGGAACAGGACTAAAAATCCCCCGGAGGTATTGTCGAAGATTCACGAACACCGTGCCTCCAGAGTTGGGAATGTGCTCGGCCGCCATGGTCTGGATCCAGTCGCCGCCATCAAGGACTTCCACTGCCGACGTAGTAACGAAAGTTATCCATCGACTCCCATCCACCTGGTGCAACGAAGCTTACCATCAGGTGCGGGTTGTCGTTGAAAAAATGTTTTGATCAATGCCATAAAAAATTATTGAACTGTTTCAGAGATGGCCAGTAGTCCACCATGCCCGCCGGCGACATACTTGGATCCGTCGTATACAACATCTTGAAGTGATGTGAAATCGGGTAATGGATGGGGTGTCCAAGACAAGCCATCGAATGAGCTGATGACTTTCGAGTCCCCACTATTGTCACTTTCGACCGCCACAAACTGTACACCGTAAGCAACAGATTTCCAAAATCCAGGCACGTTAATCAGCCGCCATTTAACTCCGTCAATTGAACGAAGAACTTTTCCATCTTCAGCGACAGCTAGATAAATGCCGTTCCCATACGCGAGAGAATTCCATTGACCGACAGGGATCAATATTCTCGTCCAGGTAATCCCGTCGGGAGAGGTTATGATGTACGATTGATCGGGGACGAACCCGCTGATCGCCATGAACAACCCATTCACAAAAATGACGGACTGCCACGATAGCGTATCAAATTCACCAAAGGGTCCAAGATCGGCTGCGGCCCAGCTAACGCCGTTGTCCTGCGAATAGATCGCTTTCCTCGCTGCTGCCCACAATCACCCAGGTTCCGTTGCCGTATGCTGCACTGTTCCAATCCGAATTAAGTATACCATCTGGTGTTGCGCGAAACGTCCAGGCTAATCCATCCGGAGAAGTGCTGATGCGTGTAGAGCCAACAGCGACAAAGGTTCCATTGTCAAACTCTACTCCCTGCCATCCAGGGCTGTCATTAAAAAGAGAGAAAGTACTCCATGTCTTCCCGTTCGAGGATCGTAACCCTGGCAACCCGGCTCCGCCTGGCGCCACACCAATGAATAGACCCAGCCCAAACGTAAGAGCTTGGATCTGCACTCCTGTATTTGGTTGCCTTACCCACACGGCGCCGGCAGCAGTATCCAACCATTTGTTTGAATTGTATGAAAGACGTGCGTTGTCGCGGAATTCGATCGAGAGCTCGCAGCCAATGTACCTGGTGCTTCCGAGAGTATATTCAACAGGCTTTGTTGTTATAGACGCCATCGCCGTTGCGACAGCGATCCAATCTGTATTCACCTGTCGGCCGCGCTGATCACGCTGGATCCTGCCAACCAATAGCTCGATCACTCCTTCGGCCGTGTCGGCCGCCGTATCGATATCGGTGAACTTATTGCTTTCAGGGATGAGCATGTAAGACATCACAGCAACTTTAACCCTCTTTTCATTATCGATGTCATTGCCGGCATATCTGGAACTTTCATAAGGCATCACCCACAGAAAGCTTTGAGGAAGATCGGCGCGAACGTCGTTCTTCACGATCTCCTCATCACCCCACCGGAAGCCATCTATAAACGGACTCTGCGAGGCGATGTCCTGGAAGTATTGCCTATAAGAAGAAAGGTTGGTGAGTAAAATGTTTGTCATCACTTTTCTGTCTTTTGTGAAGCGAGGTCTTCCAGGTAGTCAAGCGCATCGTAGATGTTCGACCTGCCTGCATTGTGGTATCCCTGGAACGCCGGTGTCTCGGCAAGTCTATGCTTGATCGTTAGCCACATCGGTCCGGTTGGTTTCACTTTATCTTCAGTAGCCTGAGATGAAGGCATCAAACGCTTACAGCGATTGACGATGAACTGACGAATGTGACTGAAAGTGAAAGCAACCAGTGCAAGCTGCCAGTCTTTTGCGATCGCAAGTATTTCTACCGCTCGAATCGGCAACTAACTCCTTGTCGAATTGCTCTCCTGGAATCGCGTAAATCGTCGCCGCCAGCCGTGCAGCGTATTTCTTGTGTTCATGAGGAAAAGCTATCGCGCACGTAAACTCGTTATCTGCATAGATGAAGTGATCGAAGGACAAGCGCGACATGTGATCTGTCGGTGATTTGTATTGACCTATCTCGAGCACCGGGAAGTGATACCATGGTTGATTGAGAAACACCAGGTCGTCTACAATGTCGACTGCCTGCTCAGGGGTGATCT
Source organism: Bacteroidota bacterium (assembly GCA_037200305.1). GTDB lineage: Bacteria > Bacteroidota > Bacteroidia > Cytophagales > Cyclobacteriaceae > ELB16-189. The sequence continues at coordinate 226,478 of JBBCGZ010000016.1, read as the reverse complement.
TCGATGCCAGCTTCTTGTTGCGGCGCAAAGCTTTCAAGATCATGATGCGCCAATAGCCTCGCTTTACTCCTTCTGAAGATCGGTATTGCTCGACAGCTCCAACTACTTCAGCGTGTTGCTTTGGATCGAGGGCTTTCCAAGAGTAAAAAAAAATATCGCTGACGTTATAGCTCACCTTGTCGATTTATCCTTGAAGACACGAGTTGAGAGTATATGTAGAAGCGCCTGTGCTTTTGTTCCAGGGACACAATTATTGATGTAACCTTCCAGTCCCTTGCGACCATAGCTGATCAGCTGACGCATCATGTTCTTGCGATGATCGACAGCCATCAGCTTCGGTACCTGCAGCGGATAGATATTTCCAGGAAGGATCGCTTCACCTTCGAAGTGAGTCATATTACAGAGTAGCATTTCGCGGCCGGTGATGTAATCAGTCTCAACCTGGTAGCGCTTGAAATCTTCTAACTGGTTTGCAACAGCATCGATAAACTCAAGCAATTCATTCCTGATGGTGTTGTACCGGGCCGGCACCGGACCCGGATCAGGAAGACCTTGCCTTCCACTCCTCGAGCACGTGACGGGGAACTATCTCCTGTGGACAATATGGTTCAACGATCATCAAAGGATTAGTCCTTGTCGAAGAGCGCTGGCATGAGTGCAAGAGTGCCTGCCATAATCATGATCGTGATGCCCTGCTTCCTGGACATCTTTCGCGTCGTGATCAGATCCTTCTGCAGGTCCTGCACTTGCTTCTCCTGGATCTGCAGCACCTGCTTCCGATTGTCGAGCATTGAAGAGAGCGTATCGATCTGCTGTTGCCTGATCGTTGACAAGAGCGTCAACGCCGATATCTCTTTGTCCTGGTCCGACACAACTATCTGCAGCAGCTGTTGCGTGGAGTCGCACTGGTCCAGCCGCACCAGGTCGATCGCGATCTGACGGGGATCGTTGTTGTATCGCTGTAGAGCTCTGTGTCTGTGCGAGGATATCGCTTGATGTAAAAATCATCAAGCTGAACGCTGTCGTAAGTAGCGACAGCTGCAATCTTTTTTTCATAGTAAGGATTGATTTGGGAAATTCGTTGTACGTCCACTTTAGGTCACCTGGTGAAGGGAGTCGATCCTACTCTGCATTTTTTTTGCATCATGTTGCAGTACACCGACATGAAACTGCGATGTGTAGTATTCGGCCTCCAGGCGGATCTTCTTCTCCTTCAGATCGGCGAGCTCGTCAGAGTGATCACCGACACTCATGCGACCCCCCAAAAAGGCAGCGGCCAACAGAAAGATAAATGTGAGCATGCGAAACATCGCTTTCTTCTTTGTTTGCTTTGTCATCTTATCCAGCGTGAGATTTTAAAAATATTTGACTTGATCCTTCGCTTGCGATAGACACCATCTCCTTCACGGGGATCCCGCCGAGTTGGTGTTTCCTTCCACGGTGATACAGTAATCTCCTTGCGACCACTCATCGATAAAGCCGGCATGTGCAATGCGTCCCATGTTGTCCATGTAGAGGCCGAACACATCTCCTTTCTTCGGAGTTGTTATTGGCGGCTTGCCCCTGGTATAGATAACATGGGTTTCCGGAAACCATGACGGTGCCCAGGCACTCACTCGGCGTTGTGATGTGGAACGCAGGGCATGCATTGAGAAATACCCAGGTGACAAACGATGCACACCATGGTGCACCTTTCTTAAAACCTGCTGCAGCCAGGTACTTTCTCAACGTCGACGCCATCGTTATGACCGGTCGCTTCGCGTACACCAAGCTGCGAGGTGTAGATCTTCGATAACACATGCGCGTGCAGAATCCTGCTCTCTCGCCGTTAAAGGGCGAGCATCGACAAGATCAATGCAAACAACAAGACAGAGAAGACAGAGAACCCAATTTTTAATTTGTCGCATTTCTGTTCGGAGGTTAGTGAATGAAAGTCCTGGTCAAAATACTCGGTCAGGTACCGGAAGATCTGAGGGAACATCAGCTTGAGAGCTCCCCACACAAGTAATGTGCAGTGAGAGAAGACGATCATGCCAAACCCAATCTTTTGAAAGATGGCCGGATCATTACGTTGCAGCTGTCCTGTCAAAATAATGAATGACAGGGATTGATAGCCACCAGATCAGCCATGACGCTGGCACGAGCAGCAGTTCATTGAAGCGTTTAAAAAAATCTCATATTGAAAAGGGGGGTTAAAAAAGTTTTTTTACTTCATTGTGTAAATCGTGATGAGATAACCTATGAATGATCCAACCGCCGTGCACACACCACTCACCGCGATTATTGCTCCGATGCCACGATCCTTGGCACTCTTCAGTTGTGAGACTTCACGCTTAAGCTCGGAGAGCTCATTGAGCATCGTCCGCTGACGTTCATCGATCCGAATGATCAGATCGTCTCTTTCTTTATTGGTCATACAATAAAATGTTTGTCACATCCGGTGTTCTCTGGAGTCCACACAGTTCCTTGTGCCGGCCGACTGGTATAGGCTGAGCTCGCGGCGATCAGCGGGTAGCTGCCGATGTTATCAATGACGTACTGCTTGAGCTCCTTCTCATCGGAGAGATATCCTAATGCACCACACTCCAGGGAGTCGCGCAGGACCTTCACATCGTCCGAACCGGCCAGTTGTGAAGCCTTGAAGACATCATCTGTTCCGGAGAAGACGAACACACCATTCTCATTCACCTGGATGCGCATAAAGGGAAGCTGTTCATAAAGAGCACGCTTGGATACGATCGGCTCGAGCATAGCGATCAGTGTCTTCTCGTCCGTCGTTGTCGTCTTTGCTTTAAGCTGCGAGACAAGGGTGTTGTGTTGAGCCTTCCCGATCAGCTTTGGAATAAGACGATTCTCGATATCGCGGATCTTTCCTTTCATCTTAAGAAATACGCGGCGTGAAGAATTGATATCGACGTGACGCGATGCGACCGTTGTGCTGTAGGACGATGAAGCCGCTGTTAATCGTACTGGATGAGGAAATCAGCCAGGGCTGGTATTCATTCATGTCGGTCGCTTTCTGCTCCAGGAACTCCAGTAACTTGTCGGCATGAATGTCACCGTTCTTTAATGCATTGAACCTGAGCAGATCTCTCTCGGCGCGTGACGCCGGCGAGCTGTGGTCCGAACTCGCATTCTGACGGATGCCCTGGTCGCCGAAGGTTACTGCCAGGTGAGGGATTGCCAGCAGCTGCACATAATAAGACAGGCACCTTTGAACATACGGCAGTAGTGCTGCTTTGTCCGCGGAGAGTGGCGTGTCGTCGTTGATGAGTGTCTGGTACGCTGCAGATAGATTGTTGTAGAGCGTGGATCCAAGAAGATCTACAATGAACAGTTTGCTCGGCCTCATCAATGAAGGGCTGCAGCGTAGAGATCTTTGCGTTGACCTCGACGGCAATGTATTTTCGAAACTCGTCGATCGATGATATTAAGCTCATAGCGATACGTTCATTGGATCTTTCTTCTCCGACTTGTTGCTGGTGGGAGCCTGCTCATTTTGCTTTGTGAAACCCGTCGGATTCTTATCGGTGCTCTCCAGGATCACGTCGCGATAACCCAAATGGATCTCTTTCGGCCAGGCATTTCGACGCTTGATAATATAGAATGGCTCCAGGGTTGTTTGCCGCGGCTGCGATGTCATCACCTGGATGTGAAAGTTGAATTGCTCACGAAGATCACTGCCACTTCCTGAGCCCAGGCCATTGGGAAGGATCTGCCCGCCAATGCTCGGACTTAAACCCATGCCGCTGGTAGTCGCCATGGCAGCGGTGCCATAAGCACGGAGCCACGCTTCGTCCTTCACTTCGCTCTTGAGCTCGATGATCTCCCATCCTGGTAGAGGCTTGCCGGATTCATCAACACTGATCTTGCTGTAGAAAGCTTTGTGCACGTTCTTCTCACCGGCCAGGTAATCATCGATCTGCTTATAGAGTGCCTTCTCTCCATCGGCGATCGCTTTGTTCCATGCTTCCTCAGTGTCGTATGATTCGCGGGGATATCGCTCCATGAAGTAGCTGATGGGAATCTTCACGTGCCACTTCCAGTTGATCGAGTTACGAATGTTGGAAACGATCCAGTCTGGTATCATGTTGGAGATCTGCAGCCATCGGGATATACCGTGCCAACCGGGTTTGAGGGAAATAGACTTTATCAATACTGGGCAGTTCATGGCCCATGATGCCATAGGTGCCTTTGTGCTTGTCGAACGTGGGGATCTTCACATACTCTCCTTCGATCGGGCGAGGCCACATACCCGACAGGTAAATGTTATCGATGTTACCCGGTCTTCCTGTTGATGAGCTCCGGACGACAGTCCTTCATCCTCTGCCACTTGATCTGGGAGATCTTGCCAGTACCGTCAGCGATGTATTGCACATAGAACTTGTGCCACCATTCAAAGTCGGCGATGATCCCCTGCATGAAGTTTTCAAAGTCATTCATCCAGAAGAAATCCTCGATCTCTGCAGGGACTTTTTCATCGGGAATGACTTCGATGCGCTCGTTGCCTTTGTCGTCGACGGACTTTTTGTAAAACATCAGCCCCTTGCCCCAATGCATCGCGCGACGCCGTTCAATGAGAGTGGCGGAAGGATCCGCGGTGAGCGCATCGATCAATCGTTGCGGGTAATTGTTGTCAAAGCCCCATCGTGCCCAGGGGAACGGGCCGCGAGTTCTGAGGCCTGCATCGGGCTCTATATCACGCTTGGCCGTCTCGTAAGATCCGCCGGTGATCGTGCTGAAGTACAGACCGCCGCCGATTGCTTTGATGGGTTCGTGTTTCATTCCCTTTTTTTTACTTCAAAATCTTACTGGGTGCCATTCGGTTTTTTTATGATCACGGAAGAAAGCAATCGATGCGATCTTGATCGTGCGCATCTCTCCTTTGTCCAGGTCGCCGACCAGGATAGCGCCGTTCTCTTTCAGGTTGAAGGTGCTTCGATCGATCTTCGTTTTCGATTCCTTTCTCTTTGCCCTGGGAAACTTGATGTTCTTCCTGCAGCGTATCGTTCTGCAGCGTCCGTCGGAGGTGATGAACTTTAACCCAAACTCTTTGACAGCACGTGAGTGCTCATCGATCGTGTCGTCGATGCGGTTGAGAACGTGCCCGATATCAATCTCCATTGGACGAAGTGGGGGTTTTAAAAAAAGCCCGGAACAATCCGGGCTTCACCAAACTGAACCTAAAACAAAAGTCCTCCCTGGATCAAGAGCCCGATTGATCGGAAGAACTTTGCTCTTCTTTGATTTCAATCAGCAACCCTTTCTCAGCGAGCTGTGCTGCACGCTCCATCGTGATCGTAGAAAGATCCACGTGTTCAAAATCAGGATCGAAGAATTTTGTGACCAGACCCTTCCTGGGTTTGTATTTAGCAGCCACGTCTTTAGGTAACGTCACTGCATTGCCTTCTTCGTCATTTACCACTGAGTGCTCCGTGGGGATAGTATTGTTTCTGCGTGTTGTCATAGCAAAAATGATTTAAGCTGCAGGTGTCAAAGGAACTGTGCCGTTATACTCGATCGCTCCGTGAGCGCCGGCGTAACGCCATGCGAGCGTGGTACCGTTCTGATCGCTGCGCTTCTCACCGGAGCTGCCTTCAGCTGATTCGAAGTACGTTGCAATCGCGGTAGACAATGCAGTCGATGCCTTGTCGAGCTGGCTTACGCCAAGCATGTAGAGTTTACCATTTCGCGCCCAGGCGAAAGATGATAACTGCAGGTGTGTTCTGCCATTGCCGACAGAAGTCCTCGAGCTCCACGCCCAAGGCCGGGTAGCGGCCGCTGATCATTGACTCACGCCCCTTGCCATCGCGTTCACCGATCATCTTCGGCTCATACTTCGCTGTCTCATCAGTGAAGTAGATCCTTGCAAACTTCTTGGTCGATTTGCAGACAATAGAAGTTGACGTGGTTGATAGGGAAGTTGCTGCAGTCAGAACCGGAGGTGTTGCAATGTCATCGCTGGGACAAGCCCACACTTCACCGACGACGCCGGCCAGGTTGTCATTGCCTTGTGTCCAGAGCAGATCATTAAGCCGCACTCCCTTCCACTGGCGCACTGCCTGCAGTGCAACCAGCAACGCAAGCACGATCAGAAAGATCATGCCTGCGTTCGATGTGATCATTGAGCTCATCGGAGGTTAAGCTTTGATCTTGACTACTAATCCCGACTTGCGTGCGACGAGTGCCCTGCAGATATCTGTATAGATCTTCTCGTCTTCTTCATCTTCCGAGGAAGCCAGGTGACGGACGTCTTGCACGCTGCCGTCATCCCATGTGAGAGTGGGCGCAGTAAACTGGTAGGTATCCTTCTTGCCTTTCGAAACTTCCATCTCGAAAGTTGGCAGCTCGTCCTTCTTTAACTCTGTGTTGGCAGAGTCAAGCTTGGTGGAAAGCTGTTCGTTCTCATCCTCAAGATCATCGAGCTTATCGGACAACTTCCGGTTGATGTCATTGACAGTTTGATGATGATCTGTGAGAGCGGCTGTATACTCAGCGAGCGCTTCAGGAGTTAGTTTTGCGATCTCTTCCTTGGAGAGAACCACAAACGGAATTTTGTTTCCCATTGCTTTTTGTAAAATGGTTTGGAGTTGAAACTTTTTAGACCTGGTCGCCGACTTTGATCCCAACGACATCCTGGATGTTAAACCCGAGAGCTGCCTTGATACCACCGTTGATCTTCCAGAGCTCTGCAGTGCTGACCTTGATCTCGTTTGCATCGCTGAGCTGATCGGTGCCCATCCATAGATTGAGATGACGACCGTTGGGATCACCGGGAACACTAGGACCAGCGATCAGGCGGCGAGAAGATCCAAGCCATGTTGCCGGCTTCACGATACCCTTACCATTTGTATTGGGAAGAACAACGAATGGCATTGCACTCAAATCGCTCTTGGTGTACTTGGCATACACACTGAGCAAGTCATCCAACAGGAATTCATAGTCGGTATAAGAGCAGCTGGTGATGATGCCGTTGTTCTTGTATGCCGCTTGGTAAGCGCGATAGAGTTTTGTGAAGGCAGTGAGCGCCACGCCCGAAGTGCCGGTAATGGCGCCGGTGGCTACCGGTGAGATGTTCGAGCCGGAGATCTCCGTGAGTATATAAGACTCAATACCCGGAGCGACAGCGCGCGCTGTAACGTTCTGCCATTTGGCAGGATGCGTATCGGGTGTTTGAGCTGCGCTCGTGTCGGCGATGCACATCCACCAGTCCTTGATTGCATTAGGATTATTGGTCGTACTCGCGAACCGGACTTTAGCAGCGGATGCTGCAGTGTAAGTTGATGCAGGATTGAAGTCAGCCGTTGCGGATCCGTCGAATCCTTTGTACGCAGTCTCATCGTTCATCTCGGCAGCCAGCTGCTTGATTACCTGGGCCCACATGTACTCTGCGAAAGGAATGTCCTGCTTGTTTGCCCCCGAGCCAGGAGAGTTGAGCCATGCCAGGTAGGTGCCACGGAAATCTTCAGGATCGATCTGCAGCTCTCGCTTGCCGACCTTTACTTCCAGGAAGCGATCGGCGTACTTGATACCACCGCTCTTGAATTCCTGTGTACCGCTATAAGGCCTGAAGCCCTTTCCGATCGTGAGCTTTGGCATAGGGATCTTGTTCTTCACGTTCGGCATCACCATAATGTCCTGCGCTATGTCAAGACCATTGATGAGTGAAGAGATCAGTTGCGCCTGGTTGTTGGCCGCATAGCTTGTGATGGCCGTGACATCTACGTCGGAGAGACCGAACAACATGCTACGCACGCCGGCGCTCGCTGTAACCAGGAACGGGATCGGGCTTGCAGTTACAACGCTCATCGCAATGACGAGGAAGAGTAACGTAAGATTGATTAGCTTTTTCATGTGTCTGAAGTGATCAGGTAAAAAGTTGAAAAGTGTTTAGTTGAAAAATCGGTTTTGCGGAGAACTATGCCTTCTTGCTGTTCTTCTCGTTATTCTCTTTGATCTGCTTTGCCTCGCGATCGACGGAAGTCTCATATTTGTTCTCCGAGATCTTCTTGTCGTTGGCGTTAGCGGCTTCCTTACTTGCATCAGGAACAACAGTTGTCTTTTCGCCAGCTGGCTTCGCGTCAACTTTCTTCTGAAGTGCTGTATTGTCTTCAGTGAGCTTCGTGTTATTCTGAGTAAGTGTTGCCTTCTCATCGCTGAGAGTTTTAACCGTGCCGTTCAGCTCGGTAACTTTTGTTTCGAGAGAAGATATCTTCGTGTCTTTCTCCGTAGCCTCCTTGGTGAGGGCGTTCATTGTCGGCTTCTATTGTCGCGAGTTTTGTTTCAATAGGCTCGAGAGCCTTCTGATCATCCTCCGACGCAAAGATGCCGAGCACCTTATTCCAGGCCTCGCCCGAAATGAGTTTTGAGAGTTTTGGAAACTTCATGGAATTTGATTTTGCACCTGTATCGATATTGACATTTGTGCCTGCCTTTGATTGACGCTGCTTCGCTATCTCTGCAACTTTGTTGAGCGCCGTGCGAAGATCTCCCACACTATCGATCATCCCGTTCGCCTTCGCCGTGTTCACGTCGAACATCTTTCCCTCGAACAACCCTTCGAGCTTAGTGTTCAATGCCGACCCGCGGCCGCTCTTCACTGTTGAAATAAAATCCGCGGTGATACTCTTCAGCTCGTCTTTGATCGAGTTCTCAAGATCATCGGTCAGCGGTTCGATCGGGTTGACCAGTGCCTTCTGCTTGCTCTGCGGGGCGCGAATGATTTTGAATTCCTGCACGTTGCCGGCCGCGATCATGTTCTGCCAGTTCTCACTGATGAACAGTGTACCGATACTTCCGAACTCTGTCGGGTTGTTTTTGTTACCGACGATAACACTTCCCTGGCTAGCCACCCAGTAAGCAGCGCTTGCAACGATACCGTCGCCGAAGAAGCCGATCGGCTTTGTGCTGTTCTTTACGGCAAGACCGAGCTCCGGCGTTCCATCGACGGTGCCACCGGGACTATCGATGATGATAACAAGCCCATCAACTCGATCCGATGCATTCATCTTTGAGATCATCTGCTGATAGTCTTGCATGCCAGGTGAACAGAGTCCTCCATACTTGGTGAGCGAACCGATCATCGACATGACGCCGATCGATTTACCATTGACCTTTGCAAGGCCCATGTCCAGCTCCGGATCGAACTGCATTTCGACCTTCACGTCATTTGCTGCCGCTAGCGCCTGGATCCCAAAAAAATATTCCGACGCACCCTTCTTTTTCACGAGTGAATCCAACGAGTGTCCGTTTACCAACCAGGTAGACAACACAGGAAGCATTCGTGCGACGAACGATTCGGAAAGAGCCCAGGAGCGGTGTTGAAAGATGTCTAGCATCTGTATTAGAAAAGGGGGCGTTTAAAAAATCAGCTTAAACCTAATGAACTATGGGGTCGTGCGATTGAGACGGTCTTTCTAATCCTTCCAACCAATGAAACCGGGCTCGTCCTTGCAATGGCACAGGTATGCTTTCTTACCGCCCTCTATCGTCTCAACACTTTTGAATTTGATGAAGTGATAGCCTGCAAGAAACGTGACTGCAGTTTCTGAATGTGCGTATTGATCGGTCACATCAAGTTGAATGTCCTGCGGACAATATAGTATCCCCTCGAAAGGAAGATTACCTGTTGTTAAAGCCTGGAAGCCTTTTGGCTGAGCGAGGATCTTTCCCATGATTTTGATTTTATTGGTTTAAGTAAAACTTGCGTCATCAAATGTTTCAAAGCCGATCTTGTTGCCGGTCTTTGCGATCACCCTGCTCGATGCCAGGTAACGCGGTTTACCCGACGCTGCGATCGCAGCGAACCTTCGAACCTGTGCCCCATTACATTTCAGGGATCCTTGCTTTGTCGGTGAAGACAGTGCTCTGTGCAGTCTGGTGCCATTGAAGCATCGTCTTCGATGGATCCGGTTCGGTGTACCCTATCCATTTGGCTGTATGACCACATCGCCAGAAGCCACGCACGGGGATGCGTGATCCGTTGATGTCATAGTAATTGCCGAGCGGGAGATCTGTGACCGGTACCGACGCACTTACGTCGATGCCTTCATTGGCAGACAGGAACGAGAAGCCGGCACCGGAGAGATTGAAATCGTCTGCAGCTGCATTATTCATTCCTATATCACCGGTGGCAAGCGCGATGTAATTGTCAAGTAACCTGGTTTGTCCACCACCGGGCTCGTTGTAACGGAGCTCAGCCCCTTCTACCGGCGAGGGACCGCGCATGATGTTATTGATCAAAGTGATCTGTGCAACGGGAACAGTTCCGGATGCTCCATCATTGGCGTCGAGGATATAGACCGTATCCTGGTTTGAAACTAAAAGATTGTTGAAGATGAAAAGCTTTGCCGCAGGATCGAAGCAAGCATAAGATGGAGAACCTAACATAGGGTTATCCGATCGCCTGACGAAGATCGCATTGTCCTTCGTCGGTGCATAGATCGTGTTGTTATAAACCCACGTATGCGAGTAAGGAATGATCTGCAACGGTTCACGGATTAGCACGTTGTCGTGACAGTGACCAGTGAAACCAGCGTTCAGCACCATCGCGAAGTTCTGACCGGAGATACCGGCTGTCGCATTGTTCCTGCACCAGTTGTATGCAACAAGCGCATCCTCATCAGTGCAGCCTACCTGGAGACCATCCTGCCCGTTATTTTCCGATTCGTTGGCAAAGCAACGAAGTCGTCTCATTTGGTGCTCGTAGTGAAGGGTTGTCGCCGAGTAAGTATAAAAGCTGCTTCCTATATACAATCCCTCCACGCCGGATCCATGAACATAGCAATCATAAACCCAAAGGTCCTGGAAGCAAAGAGTTGGTCTAAAAGCTACGTCGATCTTAAGCTTGATGCCTTCAGCTTTAGCATTCTGCACTTCCACGCCAAACACGCGGAAGTCGTCGTGGGATGCCACATCGCCGGCGCTGAAGTGCGCAGATCCGATCGCGCCGTTGACAAACTTCATCATCCGGTTGCCGCTCCCGTCGCGCTTGCCATAGAGATAGAGGTGATTGATCCCTGCTTCCAGGAAGATCATCGCGTCATCGTATGTCTGGTCCGTGGGTTAAAGTGAATGGCGTATTGCGTGATGATCACCGGGTTCGTTGCAGTCCCTGAGAATGTTCCTCTTACCTGTACACGCTTCACCGTTCCACCGGTGTTCACCAGGTGAATGATGCTGCCGGCAGCATAAGAAGTGGTCCATTGATGTTCACCTCCGGAAACGGGAAGTGCTGCGATGTCAACAACGTGTGTCGGCACCGACGTATCTGGAACGATCACGATACGCGGACCGCGCTTGAATTCACATCGATAGATCCCGAAATCTATCTGCAGTGTTACACTGATGCCTTGCCTTCCTTCAGCGAACGTAAAAGACGAAGTCGCAACTGCGCCGGTGAGCGTCTTGATCTGTGCACCGGTGGTATAGTTATGAAACAACCAGGTACATACAATACCGGGAACGGATTGAAGATAGTTCGCACGGAATGTCAACGTCTCATCTTCTTCGTATGTGACGCGATCCCCGTCGATCGTAAAACCTGATGACCAGTAATAAGGATGTTTATTCATACCACCAGATCTTGATTGCATTGATTGGCGCGATACCCACCTGGCGCCGGTTCCGTATCGTGGTCACGCCACTGCTCGGTGCTTTATTGGTCCATAGCTGTGGTGTCGCCGTATTGTCTTTGACGTTGACCCCTAAGTGAAGATCTCCAGCGACACTGACGTCGCATGAATGTGATCCGGTGAAGTTCACCCCACACATGATATCATAATTGTATAGCAGCGAATTGTTTTGCCCCGTGACCTTGATACCACGTTCAGAAGCAGCGCCGGTAGATCCTGTGGGGTTGTACCAGTATTCGGCGAGCGCATTGTCCAACGAAATATCCCGAGTTGTTGCCGGTGGTCTTGCCAAGGTTCTGTACTGCCATCGCCAGGTCGCCGGCGATCTTCATACCCGTAGCGACATTATTCTTATCGACCAGGAAGCCCGACAAATAACTTCCATCCGGATTGCTTGTCGCCAGGTTATTCCACACGATACCGGCAGGACCCGACGGCAATGGTGATGTTGCCGAACCGAGCGATACATACACTTCTCTTAGTGTAAGGGCTGCACTCACAGGACCGGAGTATGCGCTTGCCACCGGCGTACCTATAGTGCCGGCAGTGTTCACAGGAGTGACTTCAAACTTCAGATACTTTCCAACATCGGCGGTAACAGCCGTATAGTTTCTGGTCGTGGCGATCACCGCGGCGCCGGCGCCGGCGCCATCGTTCGCACGATACCATTTGTAGGTGGATCCTGCTTCCGCTTTGCCATTGAAGTGCGTATATAGATACGAGCTGGTCAGCAGCTGTCCATCGGCAAGGGCAAGGCCTGAGAACGAAACCCCACTTGCGATCGGAAGCACATCGTCTTCAAGATCGGCTTCTGTATCAGCGAAAGTATAAGTTGCTACCAGTAATGATAAATCCGAAGCGTCGACAGATATATTCGTGACCCGCGGGACAGTGTTGGCAGATCGCTTCGATTGCTTACGACCTGATGCTATGGCGATCACTAGGTTCATGGAGTGAAAAAGAAAACGTTCGAAGGTCCTTCGTAATAGAACTGGCATTCATACACGTTCACCTCACCGACAGCTTTCGCCGCTATCGTGATTGAACAGGAACTGCACCGGTGAATCAAGGGTGCCGAAGATCTTCAGCTTGCCGTTTGCATCAGTAAAGCGAACAACAAACTCATCGAGCTCCATCTTCTCCAACAGATCACGCTTTGTGTTCTCATCACACGCCACACGAAATGGAACGGTGGTCTTTGAAAGAGCTCCATCTTTATTGCGCTCCTTTTCTGTTCGGATCTTCGCTCTTTCGGGTGGTGACTTCCCAGGTCACGAAATCTGTGACGGGGATAGTATAAGTGATCGCTGATCCGTCGATGATGTTATTCGCCGGCGAGGGCATCGAGGTGATGTCCGCCTTCCGCAGCACCTTCAATTCAACGATGCCGGCAAGGTTGTCGCCCTGAGATAGTCTTTTGATCTGGGAGAGGTAGCTCACACATGATAAAGGTGAGGCGAATTGTGAAACATTTGAGTAACAAAACAGCGTTTGGGACGAGCGTGGGGCTATTTTGGTACAGCTACGGGGTAAAACTTGAACCAGCGGAGACCTAGATCATTGATTTCTCCTTCGGGGCGTTGTATCGGCCCCAATATTTATAGGCAGAGCGGTGAGCATATTCATTTTCATCGATCGATAAATGCTCCAGGTACATCCTGCATGCATTGTAAGCAGGTATGCCGGCAGCCTGGTGCGCGCGGATCCAGGTGATCATGTGGTCCTTGAATTCTTTGTCAAGGTGTGTGTTAAGATCGAAAAGCTTATGTAGCTGCGGACCAAATTCACTCTGACGCTTGGTGAGAACGATTGTGATATTGTCTGTGAGCCGATCTCGATACTGGTTATTCGGATTCGTTTTCTCATATCGATCGCGAAGGCAAAGAGTAACGAGCTTACCGACCAGCTCGTTCTCTTCTACTTTAATCGGTGAACGAAGCCCGTATGTTTTATACAGGAACTTCTTCACGTGAGGATATACAGGAATAACAAAAATCAGTTCTCTTACCCATGAAAGTTATTTGTGTTGGACGTTCGATCCTCGCTCCTTTTTCTTCTCCTTCACGCGGCACACATATACTGGAACGATCGTGAGCACGACATCTTGCTTGTCTTCCGGAGGATGCTTGTCTGTATCCTGGGCGTCTTCGTAAGATTCGTGAATCGCATTCTCTGCTTCTTCAAAAGAATCGAAATATGGATTCTCTTCGTGACCTGGGAGCGAAAACAACTGCAACGTATTGTCGCTGTTGATCGCCATTGTCTGGTAGTACCTGATTGCTTTCATATTGATGTTGGATTTGAGTCGCGTAATTCTACCTCGCCTTTCCGACGACCGCCGCGGACCCGGCGAGCTCGCCGCATGTCAAGATCTTCTCCGGAGATCTGCAGCCATGTGAATAAAAACACGAAGAATAAGCTAAGCAATTTATGCTCGACTTTAAACTCGTGGATTCTCGATATCAAGCGATCGGCATTCTTCTCGAGCAGATCAGTATATTCCTTATCGGATACGTATCCGTCGCGTTTAAGAAACTGCAGTCCCTCGCTTGAACTTTTGAATCCGTCCAGGATGTGATTGAACAAGTAGTCAATCTTTCGCGGTGTCAGAATCGTGCGACGCAATCTGGTCTTAAGTGAACTCGTAGTATTCATTGTCTCGTCGGATGGTTGTGGTAAAAGGAAACTTCTCTTCCGGGACCTGGCGGATCTGGTCGATCAAAACTCGCGATCCAGTGAACACTATTCGGAGCTCTCCTGACTTTTCTATCTGCAGAGTGAGGAAGTCGGTGCCTTCCTTCTTCTTGGAAGGTTCGATCTTGAAGGCAACTACCTTCACTTGCATATTCAGGATCTTGGTCACCTGGATCTTATCGCCGACGAAAGAATTGATCTTCGTCTTGATGTTGAAGTCTTTGAAGCTATTCATTGGATAACAGTTTTTTAGTAAGATGCCTGGCATCACAGTGACTTAGCCATCCCAGGTACGCTGACTTAGACTTGTGATTCGGATTGCGGGCAAGCTTTCGTGCAAAGCTTTGTTTGATCTTCTTTCGAATTCCTGCGTGCGAGTGCCAATGAACATACCCGCCAATGTCAATTCCCCTGGCATCGACAAGAAACACCTGGTGATTCTCCTTAACGTTCAACTTAAGGAACTCGTGCAAGTACTTCTTTATCTCCGCCAGCAACAGATGCAGCGCTCTCTTGCTACGAGCAAGCACAACCATGTCGTCGGCATACCGATAATAATATTGTGCACCCTGAGCTTCCTTTATCCAATGATCGAAGTAGGACAGATAGAAGTTAGCAAGGTATTGACTCAGGTAGTTACCGATCGGAAGTCCGTCAGCACTGTCGATGATTTCGCCCAGGAGCCACAGCAGGTCGCTGTCTTTGAACTTCCTTCGAAGGAGTGACTTCAATATGTCGTGATCGACGCTGGGGTAGAATTTAGTGATGTCGAGCTTCAGGCAGTATTGTGTACCCTCAACGTCGCGAAGGTCGCGGCGAAGATTGTTGTACAGCTTATGAATGCCGCGCTTCTTGATGCAGCTATAGGTGTCGACCGTAAAGTTGTTGACGAAGATCGGCTCCAATACGTTCATGATCGCATGATGTGCGATGCGATCGGGAAAGTATGGTAGACGATACACTATGCGTTCCTTCGGTTCGTGTACCGTGAAAATGTCGTAGGTCGATGTACGGTAAGTCTTGCTCACAAGCATGTCCTGCAGAACAAGAAGGTTCCCCTCCTGGTTGATGTTGTGGATCCTCACTCCGTACTGATCGCGCTTGCCTTGCTGCGCCTTCTTATCTGCTTGCTGAAGGTTAGCCAGGCTCGTGATCTCTCCGTATATGTTGCCGATTCGTTTCATTTGTCCTTTGCTTTTCATAAGTCGCCTTCGCCTTGCCGGCTACCAACGCCTTAAGATTTTGTCCACGTGATTTTTTGCCAAGAGGCAAGGCCCGCAATAGTTATGATTGTTCAGCATAGGTGAGAGCTGACGTTCGAATTCGAGTTCCAGTTATCGTAGTCGTTGAACCGAAAGCCGGACGAACCCCGCTCAACCGTTGCGCAGCCCAATTCCATTTAAATAAAATATTCGTTATACAGGTCGATGAATTGATCGGCTACGTATCTGCCTACCTTGTTGCTTACAAAGCAAAGGCGAGAGCCGACGCTCGAATCCGAGAGCCAGTGAGCGTAGCCGAAGAACCGAAAGCCGGACGAACCCCGCTTCTCAAGCCACACTTCATACTTCACCTGGTCGCGGTTATCAAAGTCGGCAATCCATTCTATGCCGTTGTTGGCGATACGATTTGCAGCCCTGACAATAATCACCAGTTTGGCATGTGCTATCATTGCCTTGCGATCCCTTTCAGGGTAGTTCGCGAAATCCGGTATGATCTTCCCGGCATCGAGACCCTCGACCTCGCAAGCGTCTTCGAATGTTTTAAGTTGGTTTAGTTCCAATTTTGTTACTGGTTTGTTTAGTCGATTACCATGAAGTCCCTATACAAAGCCTCGAATTTCTTACCGATGTAAGTAGCCGCTTCACTGGTTTTCAAAGCAAGGCGAGAGCCGACGCCCGAATTCGAGACCCAGAGACCGCAGTCGCCGAACCGAAAGCCGGACGAACCCCGCATTTCAAACCATGCGTAGTACTTAGCTTGTTGATGGTTGCTCCAGTCCGGTGTCCATACTTTACCTTCGTTGACCAAGCGATTAGCTGCGCGGACGATGATCATCAGCTTAGCGATCGCGATAAGCGCTTTCTGATCCGTTGCTGGAACGCCGGCGAGTCCAGGAAGGACTTTCTTGGGATCTAGCTTCTCGATCTTGCAAGCACCTTCGAATGTTTTAAGTTGTTTGAGTTCCATAAAAGTTAATAGTTGGTTAGTTGATGATCATGAATTGCTCGAATATTTTGGTGAATTGAGTTCCTGCATACGTCGCAAGCTCGCGAGATTTCAAAGCAAGGCGAGAGCCGACGTACGAATCCGAGCCCCGGCTAACGTAGACGTCGAACCGAAAGCCGGACGAACCCCGCTTCTCAAGCCACACTTCATACTTCACCTGGTCGCGGTTATCAAAGTCGGCAATCCATTCTATGCCGTTGTTGGCGATACGATTTGCAGCCCTGACAATAATCACCAGTTTGGCATGTGCTATCATTGCCTTGCGATCCCTTTCAGGGTAGTTCGCGAAATCCGGTATGATCTTCCCGGCATCGAGACCCTCGACCTCGCAAGCGTCTTCGAATGTTTTAAGTTGGTTTAGTTCCATTTTGTTACTGGTTTGTTTAGTCGATTACCATGAAGTCCCTATACAAAGCCTCGAATTTCTTACCGATGTAAGTAGCCGCTTCACTGGTTTTCAAAGCAAGGCGAGAGCCGACGTACGAATGCGAGAGCCAGTAATCGTAGTCGTAGAACCGAAAGCCGGACCAACCCCGCATTTCAAACCATGCGTAGTACTTAGCTTGTTGATGGTTGCTCCAGTCCGGTGTCCATACTTTACCTTCGTTGACCAAGCGATTAGCTGCGCGGACGATGATCATCAGCTTAGCGATCGCGATAAGCGCTTTCTGATCCGTTGCTGGAACGCCGGCGAGTCCAGGAAGGACTTTCTTGGGATCTAGCTTCTCGATCTTGCAAGCACCTTCGAATGTTTAAGTTGTTTGAGTTCCATAAAAGTTAATAGTTGGTTAGTTGATGATCATGAATTGCTCGAATATTTTGGTGAATTGAGTTCCTGCATACGTCGCAAGCTCGCGAGATTTCAAAGCAAGGCGAGAGCCGACGTACGAATTCGAGAGCCAGTAAGCGCAGTCGTCGAACCGAAAGCCGGACGAACCCCGCATTTCAAACCATGGGAAATACTTGTACTGGTTCTGATCGGACCAGTCAGGGATCCATCCCTCGTTAAGGGATTGAACAAGCATCTTGATAATACGGTACGCAACTTCATCTTCACTCAATCCCTGGCACTGAGTTTCGAATTGTTGTTTGCTCAGGTTGTGATCGGCGAGAATATCGTCGATCGTTTTTATCCGCTGCATCGGTGCATCGGACTGTTTTAAAATCACTTCGCTTGACTCTTTGTCGAAGCTGGCAAACTCGAAGCCTGAGGGGATGTCGAGTTTTAGTTTCTGAGTTTTCATTTTTGTATTTGGTTAGATGTAAAGTTTGTGTCATGGCTGATTGTTCCAGTAGCTGCGCTTGCCTCATCCTTTCGGCAACTTTTTTATCATGCCTTTCGTCAACCTCTCGCCGCAGCTGGCTAAGGTGACTTACGTAATCAGATTCGGTGACGAGCCTCATGTCATGGACCTGCTTCCATTTGTCAAGAGCGTCTATAGTCCCGAGCTCGACAGTACCGAACACCAGGCGGAACGCGGTGCCGTCTACCAGGCATTGTAACTCGGTGCCGCCGGTGGCTTTGTTCTGCCTGAAGAAATGTCGTTTGTTATAGTTCCCAAAATAAAAGTGCTGTGCCGTGGGTTGCTCCTTGGCATCCGTGGCGGCTTGGGGTGAAGTCTCTTCCATATCAGTTTTGAATTTGAAGCGCTGGTGTGATTTGAAAAAAGTGGTAACAATCGTAACATCTGTAACATCTGCCGT
This sequence comes from Bacteroidota bacterium, assembly GCA_037200305.1. Classification (GTDB taxonomy): domain Bacteria; phylum Bacteroidota; class Bacteroidia; order Cytophagales; family Cyclobacteriaceae; genus ELB16-189. Next base: position 208,218 of record JBBCGZ010000016.1, on the reverse strand, counting down.
TCGGCGTGTAACATTTGTAACATTCACGGTCCTTGAAATCCTCATTATTTTATTATTTTCTAACATTGTTACAATTGTTACAATTGTTACAGCTATTTGATGTTCAACTTTCAGAAAGGCAGGTCATCGGTTGGCGACGAGGTGGCCAACCTCATCGGCATGTGTAAAGGTTCTGCAGCTCTGGCTTCCTGCCCACTCAATGATCCCAGGTCCACCGGCCGGCGCCACTCCTCAAGCTGTTCCTCATTGAGCCACTCATCGACCTTGAAGATCATCGGCCTGGCTGTCACGCTACGATACAAGAGGTTGCCATCCTCTGTGAAGCCAACGGGGATATTAATCCGCTGCGGAAAGTCAGGCTTCAGTCCCTCGCGGTCCACCAGGTAGGCTTTCAATTCTATGTTATCGATCCTGTATTTGCTGTTCTTCGGATCGTTAAAGATCTCTGTCAAATACGTGAGAGGATATCGCAGCACTGGCAGACGGTAGGTGAGGAACTGTTCACTCAGCCATTCCTCGAATACCCGATCGATACGATTCTTCGTTGTCTCTACTATCAGTCTCATCTGATCTGTGATAAACCATTCCGGATCAAACCACAGTCGATCAACCCTGGGATGAAAGATGCTTCGCTCTTTGAGGAAATGAAGGAAGGCCGGGATCTCCTTCATCATCTTTGCGTCCATGTCCGGATCTGTAGCTGGAACCAGATAGTCTTGATCAGGATCCACGAGCTTGCCCTGGAACGTTGTTCGCTTTTCCGAGATAAGGACTGATCCCTTGACATTGACCTTAGGAAGCTCCGGCACCTTCACAACAAACCACCGGCTTTCTCCTTCATCAATCTTCATCACTCTATCCGCATCGTTACTGCAGATGATCAGCTTTCCATAGAATGGAACTTCAGTGACGTCCATCCCTTTGTTCTCCAGATAACAGCTGGTAGCCGTGACAAGTTGTTTGAGTCTTTCTTTCTCGGCTTTCTTATCGACGTCGAGAAATCCTTCGTCGATCGAGATCACAAACTTTGTGATGTAGTGCCCGTTGAACTTCATCTTGAACTGCTCATTGCCGAGCACGCACATGTTGCTTCCGAAGATCATATTCAGAAGTTTGAGAAATGTCGACTTCCCGGTCCTGTTCTCTTTACTCACCAGGATCGGTACCGGCAATGGATGCTTCGGGTGTTTGATCAGTATTGTGATCCAGTCCAGGATTACAGAGAACTGATCACCCAGGATCATCTTCTCTTCCAGTGGAAGTCCTGCTTCATTGAATTCAACAACAGACTTTCCCTGGAAGGCATGCTTTAAAAACTTGTAGATGTTTGGAAAGGATCCCGGCGTGTAATCCCACATCAAAGGATTACAGAGATTATAACATCCGTTGTGAACGCGCTTATACTCTCCATTCCACGCCGGCTCATTGCAGAAGTCATCGAAGCGCTTCAATTGCTCGATAAACATATCGGCGTTCTTACCGACTCGATAGTCCCGGTGGATCTCGGCGACATTCCAACGCTTCATCTCTTCGACAACCTGGTCGAACTTGTTTCTCTTCCTGACGATGCGGATCCAGTCGGTGCCCACGCGCATGTACTTATCCGCATCCTCGTGACGAACGAAGAAGACTTCACGTTTGTCTTTGTCATACTCGAAGCGCCGGCCGCGGAACAAAAATTCCCTGTCCCCGATAAACTCTCCGTAGCATTTATAGAACTCCTGCTCGTCGGAAAGCCCAAGGTATTTTCTGAGATGCTGCAGGTCCTTATTGACGTCATTGAGCAGCTTGCCGGCGAAGTATTGTTTTGCGAACTGGAACTCAACGGTGAGCTCCTTCGTGATAAGGTCGTGTACATTGGAGTATTTGACGAGCAGATCATCGAGTCCCTTCGCCTCATTCATGAACTTGATTTGCAGGTGCATCAGGTACACCATTTCCAGAGCGACATTATCGTCGTCGATCAGCAACTGGAGGCTTTCACGGAAAAGTTTGACGGCCGAGAAGAAAGATTCCGGCCGCTTCGCAAGGTCTTTCTTGTCCTCCCATTTAACCGACAACAGATCCGCGTCTACCAGGAAGACAATGTTCTTTACCTGGCATGTGATGATCAGCTCCTGGATATCTTCGTGAAGCTTGCCCCGGACATCGCCGTTATAAAAACCATGTATCGATGGAATACCGATAATATCAAGTCCGATCATGTCTCCCTTGAAAGCTTTGAACTCACCCTCGATAACTATGAGTGTCTCGATGCCGGCGACGGGAGTATCATCTATGTTGATGTAGTCTTTGCACTGCCGGTACTTCTTGAGAATGCCCGGAGTGAAGAAAGGGAATTGTCCGGAGCCTTTGTCCTGGTGGTACTTCTGATCGGGTTTGGGTTTACGAAGTCTTTTGCGTTGATAGTGAATCGGCCATTTGTTGTCTTCTTTCTTCCACGAATAGCGATTACCATGCAGGTTGAAATAGTTAATGACAATGTTTCCTTCCACGTCTGCTTCGAAGAAGGGAACAGGGGTCTCTGCAACCTGGCCATTGTTCTCCTGTCGCACAATAAATTGATTGATCTGAGGAGTGATGGACAGTTCTTTTAATCGTTGCTCTAAATACTCGGTGTCTGGTGTAGTGGTTGACATCAATAAAGTACAGTTGAAAAAATAGTTCGCTTAAGTAGGGACCTTTGCCGCGTCGGTCTTTTTCCATTCCTGGACGGCCAGTTCCCAGTTCGCCGGCGTCGGATCTTTCGTCCACCGGTATCGAGCCTTGAGGTACTCCACCGAGAGGATCCTGGTGGAGTACTTCTTGATAAACTCTGCCTCCGATAACTCAGAATCACTTTGATTTACCGGCATTGGTCTTCGTTGGTTTCGGTTTGTTAGCTGCAGCTTTACGTTTCGTATCTTGGTCAGGTTTATTTCACCTGCTCTTAGGTTGGGACTCCGTCCACAAGTGTTGAGAAGAAAGGAGACTTTAAGGCGAGGATACGTATTGATTAGCGCTGCGAGAGTTTCGAAATCCCCCCGCCCTTCGATCGCGTAGAAATTAATGAAGTCCATCCGCGTCCAGTTCTTCTGGGCAGTATTGAGTATGGCGATATCCTCTTTCGTGATATCATCCTTAATGTAGTAAACAGTTTCTCCCAACATCTTGCACGCGGCAATTCTATGTTGTCCGTCGATCACATGCATTTCCCAGAATTCATCTGAGTCACCGTCACCTTTGCGGATCAGCAGGTGGAGCTGTCGCTTGAGGTTGTTCTCCTGCTTTTGCAAATCGCTCTTACTGTTTTCGTTGCTCATAGATCTGAATTTGGCGTTTGTATTTATCGATCATAAGCTTTGCATGCTCCCGGTCGGAATGGTTGATCTGAGCATTGCTCGCGATCGCCAGGCAATGAGTCATGTGATCCACCAGGTATAGAAGCCCGTCCAGGGTGTGTCGAATCTCCACACCGTTGATGATGATAGGCTCGTCGAGATAAATCTTCTCAGGCCTGTTCATACAGATTTCGATGCGGGTGAAGACGTTCGGGGTGATCGCCGGCGGTAGAACCTGCAGCAAATTCAACAAGCTCCATGATCTCCGCCCGGAGTTTCTTGTACCGACTATAAGGGCTTGGAAGTATCGCGACAATGGATGATCGCAGCTCGACTACACATCTGCACTGACCTTTAACGTCGTAATGCTCGGCGGATCCCATCAGGTTCCTGATCGCTGCGATCGCCGCAACCTGTCGCGGTGTTATTGAATGAGAATGACGTTTAAGGCTCAGCTCGCGACTCTTCGCAAATCGGAGCATTTTAACATTGATGTACTTTGCCGTGGTAGTTGCAAGCATAAAACATGGGGTGTGGATCGGGTATGGGGGAGACGAGGTCACTCCCCCAGTGACTTACCCTTAGTTTTAAACAAACGCCTCGTCAACAAGACCTAACTCAACCACGTAGTACAGTGCATCACCACGATTTGGGAAGGCGGCCAACCAGGTGTTGTGCACGAAAGTGGAGTGGATCTTGGAATTATTCACATAGATGTGAACCTGCCAACGCCGGTGAAACCAACCCTTGTGACCAACACGCATGAACTCAATGCGGTAGAAGTCTTTGTGATTGTCGCCGACGAATTCGAAAGAGATAGCTGAATCTATCATAAGAGATTTAGTTAGTAGCAATAGCATTCGGTGGATTGAATTCTCTGAAGGAGAAATGGAACACCGCTGGTCTGATCTACGCGACGTGTGATTCCGACTTTCTTGAAATCGGACCAACGGATAGGAAGGAGATCGTGCTCAACTTCATTCCTCCCGCAGACATATTGGAAGTGTACTTGCACTTCTTTAATCCTCACGCGGCCGTGCCATTGGCGACCATCAACTGATTGGTGTAGGATGGGTGTATGTTTTGAAGCGCTGGGAATAGTACACATGGTAGAAGCGATTGTTGGTTACAAGAATTTATTTCTTGAATGCAGCGATACTTGCCTTAGAAAATTTCCTCTTCAATGCTCTCCTCTCTTCTACCAGTGCCAGGATTTCCATGGCAACTTCAAGATTCTCGGCCCCGTGCAAAGTGTTGTATACAGTATTGGGGTGAATCTCAATTCCCTTGTTCTCCTTCAGCCTGGCGACGATCACCTTCCGGTAATCCTTGGGCAAAAATTTTTCAATGCGCTCAAGAAGCGCAGCATTTATAACCATGTTGTTATATATTGTGAGGTGACTATTAACGAACTGTGAGCAAGTCTACTTTAGTTTTTCTAAACACGCAAGCATATAACTAAAGAAATTTAGTGCAATTAAACTTCTCCAACATAAACGCCCGAATTCGCTCTGTTTTGACGATTAGGAAGATTAGTGACAAGCAGCTGGCACAGTGGCTGGAGATATCTCCTGGCCGGCTAAGTCAAAAGTTCAAAGGAGAGACTTGGGACAGTCTAACAGAACTGCAAGAGATTGCTGACCGAACGGGCTTTAGTTTGGCCTGGGTGATCACCGGCGAAGGAGAGCAAGAACAAAAGGGGAACAATGAATCCCATGAAGAGGAAGTACGAGCGATTGTCTTGAAATATGAAAAGCAAATCGAGGATCTAGTTGCACAGATAGCAGAGAAGAACGCGCAGATCGAATTGCGCAAAAAGAATGAGCAACTTCTAACGCAGCTTAATGGAATATTGGAGGATCGGATAAAGGAAAAGGAACTCAAACTCGACGAGCTCCGGTCCAAGCTGGATGTGAAAGATGGAAAACGAAAGTGACTTACCCCAGTTTTCGGTTGTCCTGGAAGAGGGACAGAAGGTCCGGCTCATCCAGATCACGAAAGCTAAATCTCTGTTGGATCTCTTCGCTGAACAACAGCTCGATCCTCAGAAGATAGTGGACTTTCTAACAGATGCGATCGAAGAGGCCCGAACCTCGAATGACCTGGTGAGGAGTTCGATTGGTGAGGTGCAATATTTTAAAAAGAAGTAGAGATCAATCATGTGGAGATGATGCGTCTCTGGTTGCTGCGTGAAATGAATGAACGGAAAAACATTAAACCCTGATAGATTATGGATTTCAATCCGAACGCTGGCGCTCCAATTAGTTATGACGACGCCAAGAAATTGATAGCCGCTTTCAAAGCAAAGTATCCTGGACAAACGGAAGCAGTGTACCTGGGAAGAGAAACTTTCGAGCGCGCGCTCGCCGTTCCGAATGCTGCCGGCATTCGTGCGTACTTCGGGTTAACGCCGGAAGGATATACCACATTAATCCTGGTACCAACCGACAAGGATAATAACAGTATCACAAGCGATGGTGGTGGAACGACACTCGGTGAGTACGGGCAACCATGCCCGCCCGTTTGTGCCAAAGGCTTTTGATTCAGGATGACTCTCGGCCAATTCAATACGTTGATGAGTATGACGGTGGCGGTCCCGGCGTCGGTTGGTGTGGTGTCAGTTCGTCGCTTGTCGACGCCGGCACGATACCTTTTGTTGATGTTCATTGCTACGTTGATCGTTGAGATCACCGCGTATGTTCTGATCAGAAACAAGATGAGCTCAATCTTTTTGTTTGGCCCCTTCCTGCTCATTGAGACAGCGACTGTGTGCATTTTCTATCAGCGATTGATTCCGGTGAATCGTTATCTCATGGCCGTTGCATTTTGTTTGGTTGCCGGCATCGCCATTTGGGAAATGATCGCACGGGCTGGAGTCTTCAGCACGCTAAGCATTGGAATAAGCCGTGTCTTGTTCATTGCGCTGGGCATCGTGTTGTTGTACCGATATGCCGGCGGCCGGGTGTACACGGCCGGGATAGTGATCATCAACAGCACGATGTTATTCTATTGCGTGGGCAACCTGGTATACTTCATTGTTGCCGCGGATATGAAAGATATGGATGCGCTTTTGTTCATGATCCGAATGCATTCAATCGTGAATGCTTTTTGTAATATCTCTTTTGCTTACGGACTATGGAAGCTCAGGGAGTGATCATTGCGTACTACGTGATGGGGCTGGTGGTGATCACCGGCGTCACGGTTTTTGTTCATCTGGTACATCGGCGATCTGTCCGTGATAGGCTCAAGACGAAGATCCTGGAGGACCAGGCTCGTGAAGCTGAACAGATCAACCAGGTGCTGGACCAGCTGCATCGGAGTGATCGCCAGGTGATCAGTCTGCTCAAGTCGAAGGAAGACAACTTCTGAGCGATGATTGATATCGAAGCTTCACAATTGTTTCGGTCGGAGTGGTGTCGATCATTAAAAACAAATGTTTCGATCGTGTTCCTGTCGGAACGAGGAACTTCCAAACCACTTCCAAACGGTTTTATAGACCATCGATAACGACTTAATGATCAACGCTATCCAAAAGATCTTCGAAATCCCTGCCGGATCACTTACACTCCTGACCGGCTACTGCCCTACGTCGTCGTGCAATGACTCCATTTGTTTCACGAGTCTTTCTTTGTTGAACCAGGCCTGTTTGTAGAATACTTCCTGTGAAGGCGTGATGACATAGACCATGTTCGGAGCCTGTCCGAATTTCTTCCAATAAAAATTATCCGGACCATCGACGAGAACGGGGAAGGTGATCGAGTTTTCGGTCATCCATTTGCGGGCAAGCTCTACCCGTTGCTTGTAAGTTTTTGGTTGGGCTGCTTTGATTTTGTCACGGACGTTGTTCTTCGCGATCCAAACCTTTCCCTCGGGAGAATATGGGCTGCCGGTATCGAACGGGTGTGCATCGATGGTGTAGACCATGAAGAAAACGGCCTGGTCTCCGAACTGCTCATGAAATTTTTTGATGGCGTCCATGTTGCCGCGACTTACGTCGCAGGTGTAGCTGCCGCTGATGAGGACGATGGGCCGGCCCTTCTTGAGTTCAGAAGATAAGTTGAACGGTTTTCCTTTTTCGGAGAAGAGAGTGAAGTCGGGAACTTGCTGGCCTTTCTGGATGCCGAGTTGTTCCCAGTTGCCGAGGATGCCGGCGGAGATGTCGGCGGTAACCGGTGCTGATGCTGATGGCGGGGGGACTTTGACGGAGTTGCAGGAAGCCAGTGCTAGTATGAAGATGGCCAGGGAAAGAGATCTTATCAACACAGTGCTGATCAATAAAAATTTGACATAAATGTCAAACTTTTATTCTGACACAAACGACATTTTACATCGTGGGCTGAATTGATACATCGCAGCAGCCGTTCATAAAACCTCCAAAGCCGGTATCTGGTTTCGACCGGTTATCGCCCGCGAGTGACCGCCCTTGTACCAAATCATTTATTAACCGTATATTGAAATTAATGTGAAACTTATGGCCAAAGCCAGGGACACCGAGCAACATATCGTCGATACAGCCCGCAAAATATTCCTCGTAGAAGGGCGACTTCACGCTACCACAGAAGACATAGGAAAGGCAGCCGGGCTGCCTCGCACATCCGTGCATTATTATTTCAGAACAAGGGATGTATTGTTTAAGAGAGTGTTCACCGAAGCATTGGAAGAGCTTACAAAAGGTCTGAATAGCATCGTCGAGTCCGATCTCCCTTTCGCGAAGAAAATCGAGCAGTATGTAGAGACGTGGCTAACCTTCTCTATAATGTATCCTCACCTCGATACCTTCGTGGTGACCGAGATCATCAACCAGGAGTATGTTCCGGTGGACAAGAAGGCAGGCGTGCGAATGAACGACTTCATGAAGCAGATCCAGGCTGCGATGGACAAAGGAATTCTTTTGAAGATGCCGCCGGTTCACTTTATGCTTAACCTGTTTTCTTTGTTGAGATATCCTTCAATAGCAGCGCCGCTATACAAACAGCTGCTCGACGTGAGCGATAGACAGTATCAGAAGCTATTGAAAGAGCGAAAGGCTTACATCCTGAAGGCTCTGCTTAAAAACAATAAGAAATAACTACACCGTCTTCACATCCCACACCACTTTGGGGATCGCCTTCCAAAGATCGTTGCGCGTTGTGCGGGTATACTCCATTGCCTTCTTGCCGTAGGCAGTAATGCTGAAATATCTCTTTGGCCGGCCCGCACGTTCCTGCGTGGCCTCCCCTTCGCGTGACTTCAGATATCCCTTCTCTTCGAGTCGCTTGAGTGCCGTTTGCAGAGCACCGACGCTCACCTTTCTCTGCAGGCGCGTTTCGATCTCTTTCTTTATTGAAACGCCATAGGCTTCTTCATTGAGTATACCGACAGTAAGCATGACGATCTCCTCGAATTCGCCGAGCTGGAATTTTTTCATGAGTGAAATTAATTCCTAAATGTAGTATTAATTTCGTGGTTGCAAAAATGTCTTTTAGAAAGTCTTAACGCGGTGTTTGCGTTTCTTTTTGAATTTCTTTCTATGAACGAGGTGAGGCCATTTCTCCTGAACGGCCAGGAATATGAGAAGGAAGTAAATCGATCCGATTGCAATGTAAAAGCAGATGTCGCCGAAGGTCATTGTCTGTTTTGTTTTTTGATGTTCCGTTATTGGTTTTGTTATATATGAACGTTAGCCAGACGATGACGCCGATTAGACCGACTGTGAGCAATGCGGTTTTTGTTCGGTCAATTACCGGACTAAAAAGCTCACTTACCAGGGCAGCGCCAATTGCCAGCAATAACATATGCAACATTTGCGCAAGTGATAAAAAGAATTGAAGTCGCTTCATCCTCACGCACACAAAAGTACCTTCAGAAGCCCCTTACACCTAAAAAATCACCACAGTAAACCTGACAAAAAATGAAGATTTATTTTGACTGTCCGATGTAACTGGCGTTACATCTCCTATTCATTCCTCAACGTCTGCGCAGGGTTAACTCTCGCAGCACGAATAGTATTCATACTCACAGTGATCAGCGTGATCAAAAAGATCGACCCCGCCCCCATCAAAAAATACCACCACGAAATACCTGAACGGTAAGCAAAACCCGACAACCACCATTGTCCACCAACCCATATCAACGGCACACCAACCAACATCGCTACCAACACCAGTATCGTAAACTCCGACGACAACAACCGCATGATGCTCATCTCCGACGCACCAAAAACTTTCCGTACACTGATCTCCTTCATCCTTCGTTCCGCAGTAAAGGCCGTCAGTCCATACAAACCCAGGCACGATATCACAATAGCCAGCCCCGCAAAGATCCTTGCCAGCACAGAGATCCGTTGCTCCGAAGCATACAACGCATTATAGTCGTCATCCACAAACCTGTATTCAAACGCCAATCCCGGGTAACGGCTTTCATATATCCTTTGAATCCCCGCCAAAGCTTCGCTCATCCGTTGTCCATCCAGCTTCGCCATGATCCGCGGAGCCGCCGGCACCAATTGTATCAACAACGGTTTCATTTCCTGATACAACGACTCGTAATGAAAATCTTTTACCACGCCAATGATCTGGCGGTCCTGGCCCCAAAGCTTCACTGTGTGACCGATCGGATCTTTCAATCCCATCTTCCTGATCGCAGTTTCATTGAAAATGATCTTCGACATGTCATCAGAAAACTCACGCGAATAGTTTCGTCCCTGCACCATCTTCACGTCAAGCAACGGAAGAAAATCATAACCAACCTCGAGATTGTTAAAGCTGACCTCTACGTCCTTATCTCCCGGCTCCCAGTCAACGCCACCAAGTCCACCATGACTTCCAGTCACATCATGAAAAAAGTTAGCGACATCAGCAACGCCAGGCACTCGTCTCATTTCCGTCATCAGGCTCTCCACGTTTCTCTTGAAACCACCGTTCGCGGTGAAGTAGTCTGGTTCATCGCTAGGCTCTATCTCCATATCGAAACGAATGATGTGCTCACGATTGTAACCTAAGTTCTCCGATTGCACGTACTCGATCTGCCGGTAAATGATGATCACCCCGACGATCAGGACAAAAGAGATCATGTATTGAAATACGACTAATCCTTTTCTCGCCAGCAACTCACCGAATGAATTCCGGATCTTGCCCTTCAGAACTTCACCCGCCTTGAATCGCGACAAGTATAATGCAGGATAACCACCTGATACCAGGCCAGTGACGATTACAACTCCCAATGCCGCCACAATGAAGTTGCTATCAAAAGTCAGTACAACATGTTTAGCCGTCAGCGAATTAAATGCAGGTAACAATAACCAGTCAATTGTAAATGCAACCGCAGCACTCATCAACGCGAGCGACATTGATTCTGCGAGGAATTGAAACGCGAGACTTCCCCGTCTTCTTGCGCCAATGGCTTTCTTCACACCAATCTCTTTCAGCCTTCGCGTTGCGCGGGCCGTTGAAAGATTCATAAAATTGATGCATGCAATCACGAGGATCACAACGGCGACCACGATGAAGAGCCGTACGTATTCGATCTTGCCACCTATAGCTTTACCATTTTCAAACTTGCTGTACAGGTATCGATCTGAATAGTGCTGCAAGATCAATGTCTTTACTCTATCCTTTACTCTTGAATCCATGAAGTGAAGGATCTTACTCTCCACCACTGCTGGGTCGACATTGTCTTTCAACACAATAAATGTATGTGGATCACTGCTGCCCCAATCCTTCAACCATGGGCTCTCATCAAGAAACACCTCGTAGCTCATCAGTATGTCATACTGCTCCACGGCATTCCATCAGTATGTCATACTGCTCCACGGCATTCGACGGCAACCGATAGACGCCGGTCACTTCATGCAAATGATTGCTCATCTGCCAACGTATCTCCACTGTCTTTCCAATGGCGTCATCGACATTTCCGAACAAACGATTAGCAAGATCCTCCGACACCAACACACCATACTTCTTCGGACAGGCTCGCGTTACCACGAATAACATTCGTTGTAAACACCTTGAAGAAATCTTTGCCTGCATACTGGTGTGGAACTTTGATCTTCTTGCCCTGGTACATCACAACGGACTTCAGGAAGAACCACGATGGCGGAACAATTGAAACAGCACTTTCAACCCTCCGGGATCTCGCTGGCCAACGCATCCGCAAGAATGCCCGCGGTACCCCTCGCCTGTACTGATCGATCCATCCGGTTCCTTATGGTTCTGGAGTACCTGGTACACACCGGTCATCGTTTTCATTAAACCTGTTCTTGCTCCATTCATCATTCACCCACAGGTAAACAAAGAACACAGTCGCCAGGCCGGTCGACAATCCCGCTATGTTGATCAGGAATGTGCTCTTGTACTTGACGAAATTTCTGAACGTGATTAGAAGGTTGTGCTTGAACATATAGATGATGTTATTGCCAAATCGTGACTTAAAGCGACGAATGAAAGCTGGCCCGGAAATGCCTGATCACATTGCGTCTGAAGTTTCTTCGCGCTTGAGCCGGCGATCTTTTATAATCTTCTTCGAAGATCTCAGTGAGATTTCCTTCGATCTCTTCGAGACAATCTTCGCGACAAAACCAGCGAAGAAACTTCACCGCATATTTAGGTGGAGCAATCAAATCAGCTGAACGATATTTTAGGTATCTGTGATAATGCTCGTGCGCAACGAATACTGGCTGTCCAAAACTTTCTTGCCAAGTGCCGTTATTACGTAGTACTTCTTCCTTCGTCCTCCCCGATCGCTCGTAATGCCGGCCGAACCGCGACTTCACAAAACCTTTGTCGTCGAGACGTTTCAGCGCTACGTGAACTGCACTAATGTTGAATTTCTTTCTGAGCTTCTCTTCGAGGCTTTCCATGATCAATACGCCGTAAGCCTGATCGTGCAGGGCAGCAACCATCAGGAGAACAAGCTCTTCAAATTCACCAAGGGGAATAATCTTTTGTAATGTGAGTCATGATGATTTCCTTAACAAACGTGAAAATAATTATTTCTTTCATTTTTGAGTTAAGTAAATAGGGAGAAATATTTTTTAGATAGATTTAGAGATCATGAGATACATCGCGCTCGTCTTGTTGATTTCTATTGGTTGTAAGGAGAATTCAAGATCAACGGATCAATCGCTACGATCTCGTGAGCCGACACAACGTCGCGATCAATAAAATCGATACGCTCGGTGCATTAACAGTGGGCAACGGCGAGTTTGCATTTACAGTTGATGTCTCCGGACTTCAAACATTTCCCGGCGTTTATGAAAACGGCATCCCTCTCGGAACACAGACGCAATGGGCATGGCACGCCTTTCCCAACACCAACAAGTATAAACTTTCCGATGTCGCAAAAACATTCTCTTCGTGCGACAGCACCACTGCTGCCCGTATGCTTGTTCAGCAATCCGAAGGTCGTGCTGCCGAAGCCACCAATTATCTTCGATCCAATCCACATCGTTTACATCTTGCACAAGTTGGTTTGATCATCACCAAAGCCAATGGTGAAACTGCTTCCATCAACGACATCACAAACACTCACCAGGAATTAGATCTCTGGCGCGGTAAGATTGAATCGAAATATGAAGTGGACGGCAAACCTGTTAAGGTCACACTCTATTCCTTACAAGACGACGATGGCATCGTTGCACGAATCGAATCACCACTACTAAAGACCGGCAACATCAAGCCAGTGATACGGTTTCCTTATGCCAAAGATTGTCACGTTATTGTCCCGGCTACGATTGGAACAGTCCCGGCAAACACACAACGACTGTCGATTCGACATCAGGAAACTTCGCAATGATCTCTCGCGTGATCGACAGTACCTAGGTACTTCACCAACGTCCAGCTGGAGCAACGGTGATCTGAAACAAACTGGCAAGCACGAGCTGCAACTTACCGCAGACGATGAAACACTGGAAGTTGGTGTCGTCTTTAGTCGCGATCGCCGCCCGTACGAAATTCAATATGAACAAGTGGTTGCGTACAATATTCAGCATTGGAATAATTTCTGGATGAACGGAGCTGCGATTGATTTCTCGAACTTGTACGGATCCTCGTGCGCAAGAGCTCGAACGAAGAGTGGTGCTGTCGCAATATCTTACCAAGATCCAATGCTCCGGCTCATTGCCTTCCGCAAGAAAACTGGACTCACCATGAACAGTTGGTACGGCAAAGTTCCATCTTGAGATGCATTGGTGGCATGCAACACACTTCGCACTTTGGAATCGCGCTTCGCTGATGAGCCGGAGCCTCGAATGGTATCGCGAAGCAATTGCACCAGCACAGGCTACCGCCGTGTGGCAAGGATATAAAGGCGCACGGTGGCAAAAGATGACCGACCCACAAGGCAAAGAAAGTCCTTCGAACATCGGCGCGTTCATTATCTGGCAAACAGCCCCACCCCATCTATCCTCGCGGAGCTCATGTATCGCGACACACCCGATCCTGTAATTCTCGATCGCTATAGTGAGATGGTTTTTGCCACCCGCCGACTTCATGGCATCATTCGTAAGGAAACGCAATAACGAATTTCATCTTTGTCATCCGTTGATCCCGGCACAAGAGATCTTCGAAGCAACGAAAACCGACGACCCTGCTTATGAGCTTCAGTACTGGAGATTCGGTCTCATGGTAGCACAACAATGGCGGCGGCGCTTGAACTTGCCTGAGAATGAAGAATGGAAAGATATCATTGAACATATTGCTCCGCTTCCAACAGCTAACGGGTTATACTTGCCCAACGCAACAACATCCAATGCGTACACCGACGATCAATTCCGTCGCGATCATCCTTCAGTGCTTGCAGCATTCGGTGTGCTTCCCGCTGATGAGCGCATTGATAATAAGGTCATGCGGGCTACATTCGACAACATCATGAACAAATGCAATGGGAGTCAACGTGGGGGATGGGATTACCCGATGATGGCAATGACGGCCGCGAGATTGAGTCAACCCGAAAAGGCCATCGACGCACTGATGATGGACGTTCAAAAGAACACCTATCTCGTCAATGGACACAACTACCCAGGACAAACGCCTTCGTCTCTATCTACCCGGTAATGGAGGATTACTCGCAGCGGTTGCAATGATGGCAGGTGGCTGGGACGGGGAATGATCAAAACAATCCGGGATTTCCAAAAAACGGCTCGTGGGAGGTTAAATCAGAAGGTTTTCGGAAAATGCCCTAGCCCGCGTAACCTTTCCCGGTCAGGTGAGTATTATATTGTGTATTAACTAATCCGCATGAAAACGAATATACTCCTGGTTGCCCTGATGTTTGTAGCGACGATAGCCTTCTCGCAGACAAAAGAGTCGAAGTCAGACGAAAAACCACTTCCGCAAGATCGCCAGCGGCAAAGGCAACGAACAAATCAACGAGGAAGTTGAGCGTGAGGTATCAAAAGCAATGGAAGACCTCCGCATCGAGCTTAAAGATCTCGACATCAAGATCGATCTCAGGGGACTTGAGAATCTCGATGAGCAAATTGAAAGAAGCCTCGAAGGTCTCGATGAAACAATCGAGCGCAGCGTGAATGCTAGCCTCGAGGGTCTCGATGAAACGATAGAGCGCAGTGTGAATGCAAGCCTCGAGGGCCTCGATATCCAAATCGACGAAACCGTGGAGCATAGCCTGAGGGCACTCGAACATCTTGACATAGACATCAATTTCGATGACAACCATTTCGATCGCGACGGAGGTATTGAAGAATTCAGGAAAGAAGCGTTGAAAGACGATTCTCAAAAACCCGCTCCTAAAAAGGATCCGAAGAAAAAAAGACTGATAAGTATTTTCAAGGAATTATATCTTTAGGGAAGCCTATGAAAAGACTTCCCTTTTTTATTCCATTCGCGGCGATTGCACTTCTCGGCCTGCGACAACAACAAGACAAGCTATAACAGTTGGCGCGTAACAGGCGGCTCGAAAGAGAACATCCGCTACAGCACGCTTACGCAGATCGACACCACCAACGTGAAAGACCTTTCCGTTGCGTGGACATATCATACCGGCGACGCCGACACTGCCAATCATTCACAGATCCAGTGCAATCCCATTATTGTTGATGGCGTGATGTACGCAACTTCGCCCAAACTGAAGTTGGTAGCTGTTGATGCTTTGACCGGCAAAGAGAAATGGGGTGTTCGATCCGACCAACGGTACAGACGAAGGCAATCAGCGCTCACGGTTCATTATGAATAACAACCGCGGCGTTACTTATTGGGAAGAAGGGAGAAGACAAACGCATTCTTTATACTGCAAGCTCGTTCCTTCACGCGATCGATGCGAACACCGGAAAACCTGTAAGCTCGTTTGGCACTAATGGCCAAGTGGACCTTCATGACGGGTTGGGTCGAAATGCCGAAGATCTTTTCGTTACCTCTACATCGCCTGGAATTATCTATAAAGACCTGTTGATACTCGGAACAACGCGTCTCCGAAGGAAGCGACGCAGCTCCCGGACACATCCGTGCTTACGACGTGAAGACCGGCAAACAAGTATGGATCTTTCACACCATACTCTCATCCAGGAGAATTTGGTTATGACACATGGGAAGACACCGCAGCCTATCGACACGTTGGTGGTGCCAACTCGTGGTCCGGTTTCAGTCTCGACGAGAAACGCGGAATGTTGTTCGCTCCTACCGGCTCCGCTTCGTTCGATTTTTATGGAGGCATGCGCAAGGGCTCGAATTTCTTTGCGAACTCGACAATTGCTCTCGATGCAGCGACTGGTAAATACATCTGGCACTTTCAAAACATTCATCACGATGTATGGGACCCGCGACATACCAACACCCTCCGTCGCTTGTAACTGTTACTCACAACGGCAAGAAGATCGATGCTGTCGCACAACCAACGAAGACAGGATTTGTATTCCTTCTCGATCGCGAAACAGGTAAGCCGTTGTTCGAGGTTAAGGAAGTGAAGGCGCCGACTGTAAGTCAGCTTGAGGGCGAAAAGCTCTGGCCCACTCAACCGATGCCCATGTTGCCGAAAGCTTTCATGCGACAGACATTTGACCTGGGAGATCTCAATGACTTACTGCCCGATTCATCCTTTCAAGAGATCAAGAAAACATTCCTTGCTTCGAAGCATGGTAATTTCTTCGAACCACTTTCTCCCGAAGGCACTGTATTCTATCCAGGTCTCGACGGTGGTGCGGAATGGGGCGGTGTTGCTTTCGATCCCGAAAGTGCTTTGATGTATATCAATGCCAACGAGATCCCTTGGTTGATCGGCAGTCGTGATCTTACAACGGAGCCAAAGAAAGAAGAAACAGAACTCGTTGCGGCGCGCGACTTTATAGTCAGCATTGTGCGGCTTGTCACGGTTCCGATCGTAAAGGCACGGTAATTTTCCCAGCCTCATCGATATCCATAAAAAATATTAAAGGGTGATGTGATCGCATTGATCGGAAGTGGTAGAAGAATGATGCCTTCCATCAACATAGGTGATCCGGAAAAAGAAGCTATTGTTGCTTATGTGTTGGGATTGAAGTCGGACAAGAAATTCGTTGCAACGCAGGCGCCATACGATCCCTATCGCGACCTGAGGTATTCGATCACAGGATATAATAAGTTCGTAAGCAAAGAAGGATATCCTGCCATCAAACCGCCGTGGGGCACATTGAATGCCGTGAACCTGAACACAGGTGAGATCGCATGGAGAATTCCGTTCGGCGAGATCGCGGAGTTCAAAGCAAAAAGGTATTGCGACAGGGTCTGAAAACTATGGTGGTCCCGCGGTAACGGCATCCGGCGTTCTCTTCATCGCTGCCCACTCCCGACGGAAAGTTCAGGGCCTTCAATAAGAACACAGGTAAACTTCTATTTGAAACCGACCTTCGGCACCTGGATTTGCTACACCTGCTGTTTATGAGGCTGGCGGCAAGCAATTTGTGGTCGTTGCCTGTGGCGGTGGAAAGTTGGGAACAAAAGTCAGGGGATTCTTATGTTTCTTTCGCATTGAAATAACTCTCTTACAGATCTCACAGATCACGCAGATAAATGCATTATTTCTGTGCGATCCGTGCGATCTGTGAGAGAACCTTTAAATTGGCGCGATGATTACGTTTAGAGAGCTAGGAATTCCAGGTTATATCGCAATCACCCTTTTTGTAGGACTCTACATTCTATACTTCCGTCGCATAATTTCTCATTGCCCGGTCGCTCAAAACACCTTACAGCACCATCTTCATTAAACTTGGGATTCGTACGATCTTCTTTGGACTTTTGATCATCGCATTTCTTGGCCCGTCCTATGGCGAGGGACGTCGCGAAGTGAAATCGGTAGGGAAAGACATTATGATATGTGTCGATCTTTCGAAGTCTATGGATGCATTCGATGTGCAGCCGTCGCGACTGGAGAAAATCAAGTTCGAGATGAAGCGCATCGTCGAAGCCTTCAACTCCGACAGGATCGGGATATCATCTTTTCTTCGGAGGCCTTCATGCAATGTCCGCTTACTTACGATCAGAATGCACTGAATCTTTTTATTGAGACCATGAACACCGGGCTCGTGCCAGCAACCGGAACGGACTTCGGTCCGCCGCTTCGAATGGCACTGAGTAAACTCGAAGACCAGGAAGGTCCGAGTACCAATCAAAATCGAAAGTCATCATATTGGTTAGTGACGGCGAAGACTTTGGCGAGGAGACCTCCGAGATCGTGAAGAACATTGAAGACCGCGACATCAAGTTATTTACTCTTGGTATTGGTACGGAGGCGGGAAGTCCGATCGGGACGCAGCGTGGATATAAAACTGACAGGTTGGAAAGACTGTCGTATCAAAGATCAATCCTGCATCCTTGAATCACTGGCCAGTCAAACAGGCGGTCAGTATTTCGAGATCAACGACTCACGGAATGAAGTTTCGAAGATGATCAATACGATCAATAAGATTGAAGGGCAGCTAAGAGATGCGCGTTTCGTGGATGTTTCGGCGAACAGGTATTACTGGTTTCTTGTTGGAGCGTTGATACTGCTTGCGTTTGATGTGCTTGTAAATGTTAAAACCGTGTCGATATGATTCAGAAGGGGATATTGGTGTTGTTGTTATTGATAGCTGATCCTGGTGATATCGGGAAGATCAACTCAGCAAAATCGGAAGCGAAGAAGGCATACCCTCGCCGGTGATTATAAAAACTGCGATCGAAAAAATATTCATACCTGGTAGATTCTATTGGTGTGAAAAGAAGACGAGGTGTACATGAACCTCGCTAACTCTTATTTCCATCTGAATGACACTACGAGCGCGATGGGTGCATTTCAGCCGTTGACAATGAGTACCAATCCGAAGCTGAAGTCGATCGCCAATCAACAACTCGGTGTTCTATCGAACCGCAAGGGAAATTTTGAAGAAGCACTCAACTATTTCAAACAATCGTTGCGCGCCAATCCGGCTAACGACGATGCACGCTTCAACTACGAAATGGTGAAGAAGAAACTCGAGGAGCAGAAGAAGAAAGACCAGCAGAACCAGGACAAGAACAAAGACAAGCAACAAAAAGACGAAGAGCAAAAAGAGAAGCAGGATAAAGAGCAGCAACAGAAAGATAAAGAGCAGCAAAAAGATCAGGGACAAGAAAGACCAGCAAAGCAAAGAGAAGCAGGATCAGGAAAAGAAAGATCAGGAAGAAAAAGACAAGAAAGAAAAAGAACAGAAAGAGAAGGATAAAGAGCAGCAGGAAAAAGAAAAGCAAGAGCAGGAGAAAAAAGACATCCCTCCTTCCGTGAAAGAAAAGCTCAAGGATATGGACATGAGCGAAGAGAAAGCGAAGATGATCCTTGAAGCAATGAAGAACCAGGAGATACAGTACTTACAACAGAATAAGCGGAAGGCCACGAAGCAGAGAGATAAGACAAAACCAGACTGGTAGAACATTGATCATTGAACATGAACCCTGAACATCATGAAAGAAGTCTATCTCGTTTCTATGGGCCCGCACACCTATCGGTGCATTCGGAGGCGGGCCTTTCAACAATCCCCGCTACTAAACTTGGTGCAATTGCAGCGAAGGGTGCCATCAGCAAGATCAATCTCGATCCGAAGCTGATACAGGAAGTGTATTTCGGCAACGTCATCTCCGCAGGTCTTGGCCAGTCACCCGCTACACAGGTCGCTGTCGCCGCCGGCTTAGGCTACGAGATTCCGTGCACAATCGTGAACAAAGTTTGCGCTTCAGGTATGAAAGCGATTATGCTTGGCGCACAGTCGATCATGCTCGGTGAAAACGACATCATACTTGCTGGTGGAATGGAGAACATGTCGATGATCCCCTACTATCTTCTCAAAGCACGTTACGGTTTCAAATATGGAAACGGTGAAATAATCGACGGCCTCACGCACGACGGTCTCACCGATGTTTACAATCATTGCGCGATGGGCGTTTGTGCCGACAACACCGCGAAGGAAATGAAGATCAGTCGTGAAGAGCAAGACAAGTATGCCATCAATTCATACAAGCGCTCGGCCGATGCATGGAAGGCCGGCAAGTTTAAAGATGAAGTTGTTCCGGTAGAACTGACAGGCAAGAAAGGTGAGGTAACGATGTTCGCCGAAGACGAAGAATACAAGAACGTGAACTTTGATAAGATCCCGACATTGAAGCCGGTGTTCACAAAAGATGGTACTGTTACTGCGGCCAATGCGTCAACAATCAACGACGGTGCAGCAGCGGTTGTGCTGATGAGCAAAGAGAAAGCAAAAGAGCTCGGAGTAAAACCGATTGCGAAGATCCGCGGCTTCGCTGATGCCGCACAAGATCCGATGTGGTTTACAACAACCCCTTCGATCGCGATACCAAAGGCCATGAAGGCCGCCGGTGTCGACAAGAAAGACGTTGGATATTACGAGATCAATGAAGCATTTTCGGCGGTGGCAATTGCCAACAACATGAAGCTTGGTCTCGATCCCGACAAGGTTAATGTGAATGGTGGTGCGGTAGCATTGGGACATCCGCTTGGCGCAAGTGGCGCGAGAATAACTATGGCCATTGCGAATGTGCTCAATCAAAACGGTGCATCAATTGGCGTCGCGGGCATTTGTAATGGCGGCGGCGGCGCGTCTGCCATTGTGCTCGAAAAGCTTTAATAATAAATTTGCCGGGATATTCGTTTAGTCTAGATAATGAAAATCCTTCTTGTCCTTTTCTGTGTGATCTGTGCTATCTGTGAGAGCCATGCACAAAAACACGTCGTAACCTATTTCGATCCCGAAAGAAAACATCTCCAGGAAGATTACTTCGTTCTTCCCGACAACAACGACATCATCAACGGCAAGTACAAGCGCTACTTCGAAAACGGAAATGTTGAGGTGGAAGGGATCTTTGAAGATGGCGTTCGCAACGGTACCTTCCTCGAATATCATGAGAACGGCAAACTGCTCCGCAAGATCACTTATGTAAACGGAATGCGTCACGGCGCTGTAGAAGTTTACAACGAAGACGGCGAGTTCGTTCAACGCGCATTTTATCAAAACAACTTACTGGTCGATTCCATCCGCGCGTTCTACGAAGGCGGTGCATTGAGAATGGAGGGAATGTTTGTGAAAGGCAAACCCGATGGCGTCGTGAAAGAATACTATCCTTCGGGAAAGGTGTGGAAAGAGATTACTTACAAAGACAAGAAACCAAACGGAGTATCAAGAACATTTTATGAATCAGGAATTGTAGAGACCGAAGCCAACTTCAAAGACGGCATCGTGAGTGGCTTTTATAAAACGTATTATCCCAACGGCCAACTCGAAACCGCTTCAACGATGAAGGACGGCGAGAAGGTTGGCAACTTCAAGAACTACGACTCAGAAGGACACCTGTTGCTGGAAGGGTTCTTTGAAAATGGAAAACTTCATGGCGACAACGTTGGCTATTACAAAGACGGAACGGTTCAGCATAAGTTTAAATACATCGAAGGCGCGAAGACAGGCACCAACTACGAATATTATCCCGGCGGAAAAATCAAGACCAAAGAGTTGGTTGCAACTAACGGCATCGATACACGGGAAGAATCATTCACACAAGATGGCATGCAGATCTACGAAAAGAATTTCCGTAGACTGAAGCCGCAAGGCACATGGACGTTCTACGCAGCAGACGGAAAAACTCCAACCACCAAGGAACAATACGAGAACGGGAAACTTCAAGGCACACGAACGACCTATTACCCCAATGGATCACGAAGAACTGAAGAAGAATGGAAGTTCGACCTGATCACGGGAACCGTCAGGAATTATTACGAGACCGGCGAGATCATGTCGGTTTCAGAATATCGTGCGAGCCGGCAGCACGGTCCGTTCACTGCGTATTATCAGAATGGCAAGATCAAAGAACAGGGAGATTATGTTGCGAATAAGAAACATAAGGAGTGGATGGAGTATGACGAAGCCGGGAGACTTACGAAGACTTATGTGTTCAAAGCAGGAATATTGGTAGAAGAAAAATAAGCTTGGTTTCTAGTCTCTAGTTTCTAGTTAGGTCGCGAGAACATTCGGAGCCAAACTAGAAACTAGAGACTAGAAACTTTTGCTATTTTTAGGCGATGAATTCGATCAAAGAGACAAATTTTCAATTCGAAGGTCAAACAGGATTCTACCGAGGCAAAGTTCGCGACGTTTATTACTTCGGTGATACGATGGCAATGGTTGCATCCGATCGCATCTCTGCATTCGATGTTGTCCTTCCTCGTGCTATTCCTGACAAAGGTCGCGTACTGAATCAGATCGCCGCCCTCAATCTCAACGCTACGAAAGATCTTGTTCCCAACTGGGTATTGAAGACTCCCGATCCGAATGTCACCGTCGGTTTTCGTTGTGATCCATTTCCGGTTGAGATGGTCGTTCGCGGATATTTATCGGGACACGCAGCACGCGAGTACAAGGCAGGCCGACGAAGCGTGTGTGGTGTTCCCCTTCCCGAAGGTCTTAAAGAGAGCGATCCACTCCCCCATCCTATTATTACGCCAACCACGAAGGCCAAGGTTGGTCACGATGAAGATATCTCGAAAGAAGAGATCCTGAAACGCGGACTGGTTTCAAAAGAAGATTACGAACAACTAGAGCTATATACGCTTGCTTTGTTCCGTCGCGGAAGCGAGCTCGCCGCAAAACGTTCGCTCATCCTGGTGGATACGAAGTATGAATTCGGAAAGCACAACGGAAAGATCTACCTCATCGACGAGGTGCACACTCCCGACTCGTCACGGTATTTCTATCGCGATGGCTACGAGGAACGCCAGGAAAAAGGTGAATCTCAGAAGCAACTATCGAAGGAGTTTGTTCGTCAGTGGTTGATCGAAAATGGCTTCCAGGGTAAAGAGGGTCAGCGTGTTCCGGAGATGACCGACGCGATCGTTGCATCGATTTCCGGACGATATAAGGAGTTATATGAACAGGTGACTGGTGAAAAGTTGCCCGAGATAAATTATGATCAGCTGGAGGACCGTATTCAGAAAAGTATCGCTACTTTTGGGGCTTAATTAAACTGTTTTTTTACCATGAAGTACACTATCGACAAGCAGGAAAAGTACACGCTTCTTCGCCTCCACGAAGAAAAGATGGACTCGAGCATTGCCCCCAACCTGAAGTCGGAAATGGTGACTTTACATGCCGAAGGAACGCGCAACATCATCCTTGATCTCACGGAAGTGAAATACACCGATTCATCGGGACTTAGCGCGCTGCTGGTTGGCAACAGGATCTTCCAGGAGGAAGGTGGAATATTTGTACTCGCATGCCTATCAGATCATACTACGAAACTGATCAGGATCTCCCAACTTGATAGTGTATTGAACATACTTCCTTCTGTTGAAGAAGCTATAGATGCTGTCTTCATGCACGAGATCGAGAAGGATATGAAAGACGGTGAGTAATGCGTAAGTGTCATTTCAATTAACCATACTCGGAGCCAGCGGTGCCATTCCCGCATACGGCAGGTTTACTTCTTCACAGCATTTAAATATTCAGAACCGTCATTTTCTGATCGATTGTGGCGAAGGCGCTCAATTGCAAATTGCGAAGACGAGCATCAGCATTCAACGCGTCAATCATATCTTTATCAGTCACCTTCACGGCGATCATTATTTGGGTTTGATGGGATTGCTCTACTCGATGCATCTTAATCATCGCGAATCCGATCTGCATCTCTACTCCCATCGCGGTCTCGACGAAATCATTCTCACCCAGCTAAAACATTCTCACTCCGTATTGAATTATCGTCTTCATTTTCACGAGCTCACTCCCGGCAAGAATGAGCTTATTTATGAAGATGATTTTCTTACAATCGAATCTTTTCCGCTGATGCACAGGCTTGCATGTTCTGGTTTTGTGTTTCGCGAGAAACCAAAGCCACGCCGGATCGATAAAGACAGGTTGCCACCCGACATGAAGCTGCAGTACATCGCTCAGTTGAAATTGGGCAACGACATTCACGACGAACAAGGACATCTTCTTTATAAGAACGAGAACTTCACGCTGCCACCACGTCCTTCGTTGTCGTATGCCTATTGCTCCGACACTGCATTCTTTCCGGAGCTCGCGAGGTATATTAAAGACGTAGATCTTTTATACCACGAAGCAACGTTTATGGAAGATGAACGCGAGAAAGCAGCGAGTACATTCCATAGTACAGCTTCAGATGCTGCGAAAGTTGCCAACATGGTGAATGCGAAGAAGCTACTGATCGGCCATTTCTCTGCGCGATATCGCGAACTGGACGGCCTGCTGAACGAAGCCAGGGCGATATTCCCCAACACACAGCTTGCAGTAGAGCTCGATACGATCGTAGCCTAGAAGAATTTTTCTTTCGATTCCTTGTTCGACTCGGCGATCATTTCCGTCGCCATTCCTTTTCCTAAATACCTGTCGATCACATTATGACCAAGATAGATCACTGGCGTGAGTACAACCGCGACTGTAAACTTGTAGATATAGTTCGTGATCGCGATTGCTATCAATACTTCATTTGAAAATATTCCAGCGAATGCGATATACAACACAACAAAGCTATCGACAAGCTGAGAGACGATCGTGGAACCTGTTGATCTCAACCAAAGCATTTTGCTGCCGGTCTTCTGCTTGAGCTTATGAAACACGAATGCGTCGACCAACTGGCCGATGAGAAATGCCGTGAGTGATCCGACGATGATCCTTTGTCCCTGCCCGAATATCGTATTGAACGCGAAGTTCATATCGAAATAATTGCCCGCACCGTCTTTACTGTAGCCATCGAGCCAGAACTGCGCAGGTGAAAGACGAATAGTTATGAAAATCACTGCAAAGGCATAGGCGATAAGTATTGCCGTGAGATAGCTGATCCGTTTTACACCGGGACGACCAAAGTATTCGTTGATCAAATCACTGGTGATGAAGACAACCGGCCAGATAACAGCACCCGCCGTCAGGTTGAAGTCCATCACGTTCCCGAATAGATTCAAGTGCACTGGATTGAGACCAAGCGTTGCTTCGGCTGAGAATATTTTCACACCAATCATTTCTGCAACCAGCGCATTGGTGATGAAGATGCCACTGAGTACAATAAACAGACGGGTACGTTTTTGTTCGTGAGTGATGGTCATCTTCTTAAGTTATCTAAAATTATCGCAGTGGCTATACTCGCATTCAGCGATTCAGCTTTGCCAAAACGAGGGATAGTTATTTTTTGAGTAACGTGCTTCGCTACTTCTTTCGAGATGCCGTTCGATTCGTTGCCGATAACAATGAGTCCCGGAGAGAGTTTAAGCTCATGAACATTCGCCCCGTCCAGGAATGTTCCGTACACAACCTTACCTCCTTCCAGGAAATCATCTAACGACGTGTAATAGATCTTAACACGACAGAACGATCCCATCGTAGATCGAATGACTTTCGGGTTATAAAAATCCGCCGTCTCTTCCGATGCAATCACATGTTTAATCCCGTACCAATCTGCAGTCCTGATAATAGTCCCGAGATTTCCCGGGTCGCGGATATCGTCGAGCACGAGGGCATATTCGTTGGCACCGATCGAAGGACGGATATTGTCTTTGGTCCGTGCAATGGCCAGCACCGAGTCGTTGGTCTCTACCGATCCGAGGCTCTCGAGCTCGGCCGCTGTTGCTTCAATTACCTCGGCGTCTTTGATATCGTGGCTCCCGATAAAATCCCTGGTCCCAAAGACAGTCGTTACCTCGAAATCGGACTTCAAAAGTTCTTCAACTCCCTTTCGTCCTTCCACCACGAATGATTGTTCCTGTTTTCGGTATTTCTTTAATTGCAGTGATTTGATGAATTTGGCCTTGACTTTAGAGATCATAAGGAAGAAAATTAAAGAATTTTCTTTTGCAAAGATTGTATTGGTCGCTACTTCGGCCTTCTTGCTCTCAGGCTGCCTCGGAACCAAATATCTCCAAAAAGACCAGAAGCTCCTCAATCGTCAGTATACCAAGGCACCAAGGGGTCTCAGCACCGAAGGCATGTCGGAGCTTTACGTGCAGAAGCCTAACCGTAAACTCCTGGGGCTCACAGGGCATTATCTCGTTTGGATGTATTACCCGGGACAACGGGCCTTCAACGATCCGAAATCGCGTCACAGCAAAGACCATTTTATAAAGAGGAAGGAGGAGCTCGCCCAGAAGTTCGACAGGAGGATCGACCAGGCAGACGATCCCAGGAAAAAGCAATCACTGCAGTTCCGCAAGCAAAAACGAACCGACGCGTTAACGAAGAAGATCGAGAACGGAAACTTGTTTATGCAATGGGGCGAACCCGCGGCCGTGTTCGATACCGCCGCGGTGCGATTGACCACCGCCCGCATCAACACCTTCCTTTTCAACAAAGGATATTTCAAGAACAGCGTTGCTGCCACACCGAAGATATACCGGAGAACGGTGACGGTGGTTTACAACATTCACCCCGGCCCGCATTATCTATACGATACCCTCATCTACCAGATACCCGACACCACTGTGTTGAAATACGTCAAGCAAAGCGAGGACAAAAGTAAGATCCGGCAAGGAAGATCTTATGAGCAGGCGGGCATTGCGACGGAGCGCGAACGCATCGACCTTATGCTGAAAGATCTCGGCTACTACGACTTCAGCCGGCAGTATATCGACTTCGACGTAGACACATCCTACAAGACTCCGAAACATCTCGTGGCTGTGTTGGTGAAGATCGCCAACCCCGCACGACGCGATTACCACAAACAGTTTATCGTAGACTCCGTTGCCATGCAACCCGACGCGGGGATACAAATACCTCCGACAGTGAAACGATTCTCGAAAGTCTACCGCGACATTACTTTCAACTACTATCACGACCTCTACAGCCGGAAGGTACTCAGTCAACGTATCTTCATTCACAAAGACAGCCTGTACAGTCGCACGAAAACATTCGACACACAACGACAGCTTGCCAACCTCGATGTTTTCAAGTTTGTAAATGTAAACTACGATACATCCGGCGGACGTTTCGTAGCGAGCATCTTCACAAGTCCACTCGAGCGATATGCGTGGTCGAACGAAGCTGGCGTCAGTCTTACGCAAGGATTTCCAGGTCCGTATTATTCTTTGTCGTTCAAGAAACGAAACTTGTTTCGTGGACTGGAAACATTCGAGCTCACGGGACGATTCGGCTTCGAAGGTGTTGCATCGGCTGCCGATCGGAACAACGTATACAAGAGCACAGAAGCCAACGGCAATGCCAGCATTACGTTCCCGCAGTTCCTTTTCCCGTTGCCCGCGAATGCATCTTATCGATTGGGTAGATTCAACCCGCGAACGAAGCTGCTCGCCGGTTACACTTACACCGATCGACCCGAGTATACAAGATCGATCGCAACTGTTTCGAATACCTACAACTGGGAAGCTTCGAAGAAGGCACAGTATTCGTTTACACTCGTCAATCTCAACGTAATCCGTTCAACGAAACGCGGCAATTTCGATTCGCTGCTCAACGCGTTGTACACCGAACAGGGAAACAATCTCCGGAATTCATTCAAGCCTTCTTTCGTGAGTAGTATGATATTCCAGGTGATATGGAATCCGAAGAACTACGGTAACGCCGAGACCAACTCGTTCTTCCTGAGAGCGGCGGCCGAAAGCGGTGGAACATTCTTCAATTTCTTTGATCCCGCTTTCATTAAGCAAGAAGGACTTGAGATCTATAAGTATGTTCGATTGAGTGTCGACTATCGTCACATCAAAGTCATGGACAAACATACCGTTGCCGCGTTCCGATTTAACTCCGGTGTTGGATATTCTTACGGAGCCAACGGAACATTGCCTTACGAGAAATTTTTCTTCGCAGGCGGTAGCAACAGTGTGCGCGCATGGCGTCCCCGAAGGTTGGGCATTGGAACATATCCGCCACAACTTTCGGCCAACCCCACAAAGGATGGATTGTTCGACTATCGTTATGAAAAACCCGGGCAGGTTTTAATTGAAGGAAGCGTGGAGCTTCGAAAGAAACTTTTCGGTTTCGTAAACGGCGCGGTGTTCATCGATGCCGGCAACGTATGGTCGTTCTCCGAAACGGCGCCGGCGAAAGCATCAGCTACAACCGCCGAATGGGCCGGCAGCACGAAATTCAAAGTCAAAGATTTCTACAAACAATTCGGTGTGGGTACAGGCTTCGGACTTCGCTTCGACTTCACCTTCCTGGTTCTTCGTCTCGATGCTGGTATAAAAGCTTATGATCCTGGTCGCGACCAGGGAGATAGGTTTGTACTCAATCGATTCAGGTTCTTCAAGCCCTTCGGAACAGAGCGGGAGCCGGTTATTTATAATGTAGGTATTGGCTACCCGTTTTAATACAAACGTCGTCCTCCCGTAAATAACGTTATCTGATTTTCTCGACATTTTGAAGATGTTTGCCTCCCAATAACTACTTCCTGGGTATGGTTCTTAATCTCCAATTCTTTATTTTTAAACAGTCGGAATTGTGCACATGACGAGACTTTTACCACTACTCCTAACCCTACTTAGTTTTTCAGTTTTCGCCCCGGAGGCCACGTTGGCGCAGAGCTCACAATTGTCCGGGCGGGTGTTAAACTCATCCGACAACACAGGGCTTCCCGGTGTTAACGTCATAGTGAAAGGCACACCACAGGGTACCATCACTGATGCCGACGGTCGATTCCAAATTGAAGTTGAAGCGCCGGCCATTCTCGTGTTTTCATTCATCGGCTATCAAGGCCAGGAAGTATTGTACAACGGCCAGACCAACATGGAGGTCCTCCTGAAAGAGGAGCCAAAAGAGTTGAGTGAAGTCGTTGTTATTGGTTACAAATCCGTAGAAGCGCGAAGCATTACCGGCGCCCTCACGTCCGTGAAAGGCTCCGCATTTAAAGATCTCTCCATTAATGGTGTCGACCAGGCGCTGCAAGGACAAGCGGCCGGTGTACAAGTAACAAACTCGTCCGGAACGCCCGGCGGCGGTGTGTCGGTACGCATACGCGGAGCTACGTCGATCAGCGCCAGCAACAGACCTCTTTACATCATCGACGGTGTTCCTGTCGAAACCGGCGCACTCACCGGTCGTGACTTCGGTGGTCAGAATGATAACGCCCTCTCGCTCATCAATCCAGGCGATTACGAATCGATCGTCGTATTGAAAGATGCTGCTACGAAAGCACTATATGGTTCACGAGCATCCAACGGTGTTGTGGTCGTTACCACCAAAAAAGGAAAGGCAGGTCAGTCGAACGTAACTTTCGATGTTCAGCGTGGTATCGTCGATCCGGTGCACAAGATAGATCTCCTCAATTCAACAGAGCTCCTCACGCTTCAACGTGAAGCCGTAAAGAATGCCGGCCAGGATCCCGATGCACTCGGGCTCATTCCCGGTGTAACCGATGCCGTGAACACCAACTGGCAGGATGCAGTGCTTCGAAGAGCTATCATGGAACAATACCAGGCTTCTGCATCCGGTGGCGACGACAGAACGACCTACTACATCAGCGGTAACTATCGCAACGAAGAAGGCATCCAGTTGAACAACAAGTTCCAGCGCTACGGCATCACGATGAACTTCGATCATAAAGTAACGCAGCGTTTCAAACTATCGACGCAGATGATATTAACCCGCTCGTTGAACAAGCGCGTGAAAGGCGATAACTTCCTCGATGGCGTTTACTCAGGCGCGCTGCAAAGTCTTCCCTACTATACTCCGTACGACGAGAATGGACGCATAGTTGGTCCGGGTTCTCCGCTCTATGCTGCATTCCCGAATTTCAATCCCGTTGGCCAGGCGTTGATACCGCGTTTCAATACGATCACGATGAAGACACAAGGCTTTTTGAAGGGAGAATATAAGATCAACGAACACTTCAATGCTGTCGGCCAGGTAAGTCTCGACTACGACAATGTTACTGAAGATCAATACGAGAACAGCCAGACTGCTATTGGTGGTTGGGACGCTTCGGTTGGCGGACAAGGTTTAGGCGTGTTCAATGCAACCTCGAACATCAATGTTATTTCCAGCGGACGAGTTTTGTACAACCAGGACTTTGGCAAACATCGCGTTAGCGCCATCGGTGGTGCCGAATTGCTTCAGAACTATTCATTGAACGGAAGCGTGAGCGGCCGACTCTTTCCCAGCGATGACTTTGTTTACCTGAACAGCGCCGGTTTGATCGACCAGGGGTGGTTCGATGAGGTCTCCAGCGCACAGCATTGTATCGTTCATTGGTTCCGCAGACTGGGATTACGACGACAGGTTTTTGGCGACCGTGAGTATGCGCGCCGACGGATCTTCGAACTTCGGTGCCAACAACAAGTTTGGATATTTCCCCGCAGCTTCGGCAGGCTGGAGAATATCGAATGAAAAGTTCTTCGATTCGAAGGTGGTCAACGACCTGAAGGTAAGGGCCAGCTTTGGTCTTACTGGTAACGAACGTATCGCACCGTTTAGCTATCTCGGTACCTGGGGCGCTACAACTTATAGCGGCAGTAGCGGGTTTGCACCGGCGGGTATCGATAACCCCGACATCAAATGGGAAACTACACGCGAGGTCAATATCGGTACCGATATCTCATTGTTTAATTCGAGAGTGCAGGCTACGATCGAAGTATACGACAAGTATACATCCGATCTGTTGTTGGGTAAACCCTACGCTTCGACCACAGGCTTCTCCGCAATTACATCCAACATCGGGAATATGCAGAACAGGGGCATCGAGTTAGCCGTCAGCACGGTAAACCTCGATGGTGAAGTGAAGTGGAGAACTTCATTCAACATCTCGAAGAACATGAACAAGGTGTTGACGCTGGTAGACTCCCTCCCGCTCTACAGTGGTTATATCCAGGACGGTGTTAGTGCTACGAATGTCATCAAGCAAGGACAACCGATGGGAAGTTTCTGGGGATTGAATTTCCTCGGGGTCAACCCGGCAACAGGTAATGCGATGTATGAAGATCTCAACAAAGACGGCGTTATCAACAACTCCGATGGTATGGTGATCGGCAATGCACAACCGAAGTTCTTCGGTGGTATCACGAACACCATCTCGTACAAGGGTTTCGATGTCTCGATCTTGTTCAACTTCTCGTATGGCAACAGCATTCTCAACCTGACGAAGTCCAACCTCATGAACAGTGGCAAGACCATTCTCTATAACCAGATGCGTGAAGCATTGAACAGATGGCAAAAGCCCGGCGACATCACCAATGTTCCTAAGTACGAGCTCAACAACACATTCAACTCATATCAAAGCAATCGTTTCCTTGAAGATGGATCGTATTTGCGTTTGAAGAATGTCAGCATTGGATACAACATTCCTCCCACGTTGATCCAAAAATTCAAATTAAGTCGCATTCGCGTGTATGTAACGGCTACGAACTTGTGGACATTGACGAAGTACGATGGCTCCGATCCGGAAGTAAGCACGCTCGATGGATCGACGGCAGCACAGGGCATTGACCTGAACACGTTGCCACAGGTAAAAACTATTGCGGGGGGTATAACGATTTCATTGTGAGAAAGTATTTGATCATATCGACGATAATTGGAGCCGGGTTCGTATTCGATGGTTGTCACGACCAGTTGAATCCGAAACCCATCGACCTGGTTGTGAACGACGTCGTGCTGAACGAGCCGAAAGATATCGAAGGTGTCGTGATCGGTTTGTATCGTGCATTCCGGTTATCGATGGCCAGCACGATTCTGGCGGGAGATCTTACTGCCGATAATCTTACTCACAACGGAACATTTGCGCAATATCGCGAGCTCGCTATCAAGCAGATCACTACAGGCAATGCAACAGTAAGTGAACTGTGGGCCACGCTGTACGGAACGATCTACATCGCCAACTTCATGATCGAACGTATTCCAGAGATCGAAGGCGTCACCCCTGCAGTGAAGACTCGCTCCATGGCAACAGCATACTTCATTCGTGGTCTTTGTTATTTCAGGCTCGCCACAACATTCGGAGGCGTTCCCATGGTAACAGTTACCGACATCGAAACAAACCGCAACATCGGTCGCGCTTCGAAAGATGAGATCATGGCTTTTGTGCTCGCAGATTACCAGCGTGCATTAGGCAATCTCGGCAGCAAACAACCAACGCCCGCAACCGTATGCGATCAAACCGTTAACGCAGCACTAGCGAGGTACTATCTCTATATAAAAGATTACGCCTCAGCCGAGCAGTATGCAACCACCGTTATCGATTCGAAAGACTACGTGCTCGAAGACGATTACAAGTCAATCATTACGAAAGATTTCACGGACGAATCGATCTTCGAAGTTGGTTATACGATCTCTGACGATAACGATGGAACGAGTCTCAACGATCTTTTTGTAAGTCGTCGTGAGATGATCCCATCCAACAACATCATCCCGATCTTCGACTCGATTTCCAATCGTGCCTGCGGTCGCCGCCGCCTAACCATCACATTCAAGACGGTCAACCAAAAGGGTACCGACAATGGTTTTGAAGTTGCGAACTATGGAACAGCCGTCGCCGACAACAATAACATCGTGGTGTTCCGCCTGGCAGAGATGTATCTTATTCGCGCCGAAGCGCGTGCCATCCAGGGCAAGGTAGGCGGCGCAAACAATACTGCACAGTCCGATATCACGCAGCTCCGTAAGCGGGCGAACTTTCCGAGAAACGACGGTCCAAAAGATACGGTGAAGTCACACTGGGTAGTGGACACGCTTGCAACGGCGCCCACCCAGGCACAGATGATCCTGTTGATCGAAGCCGAACGTCGTCTTGAGCTTTCTTATGAAGGACATCGCTGGTATGACCTGGTGAGAACAGGTAGAGTTGAACAAGTAATGCCGCCATTCAACGCAAACTGGAAACCAGCTTATGAGCTGTGGCCTATACCTCAACGAGAAATACAAAACAATCCCGCGTTAGTCGGCGAACAAAACCCGGGTTACTAGTATGATAAATGTGAGAAAGACATTATCAATAATATTTGTGATCGCGCTGTCGCTTACGATGGCATGCGAGATGGACAAGCGTTTGTTCGAAGGGCCGTATTTCGTTCGTTTCACCGATGAAAGCGTGACGCAAAAAGAAAGTCATAGTGCTCCGATCGAAGTACAGGTTCATTATGCCGGCCCCGCTCCGAAGAGTGATGTAAGCATCAACTATTCGATCAGCGGAACCGCACGCCCTGGAATTGACTACGTGATCAATGGAACACCCGGCAAGGTAAAGATCAAATCCGGCAGCTATTTCGGTACCATCGAAGTTCAACTGATCAACAACGCCAATAACATTCTTCGTTCGCAGAATATCGTGTTCCAATTGATCACGATCGACAACGACACCGATGGTACGCAGGTTGGCCAGGGGAAAAGTCAGATCGGCAACACGTTTACATTAACGATCAACGACGATTGTATCCTCGGCGGTAACTACTATGGCATTCACGACAACACCGATGTTCCGATTGAAGGCATCACAATAACAAGTTCAGATTGCGAAAACTATACGCTTTCGAATTGGGATATCTACATCTTCCAGTTTGCCCAGATCCGTTCGCTTACATTCATTGACAACGGCGACAATACCGTTACCATTCCCCCCCAACACGATACAACTTTAGGATCAACAAATAATATCATTGATGGTTCCGGTGTGGTGGATCCGACAACACGAATTATCACGATGACTGTTCGATTGGTCGACTACGAGAATTCTCCGTCGTTTACTTTCCAACTGATACCCGACTGACATGAAGCTGACGAAATACATAACGATGGCTGCCCTCCTTTCGCTGCTCGCGTGTTCGGAGCCGCTGAAGGTTGAGCCGCTTACTTATACGCAGATCTTCAGTGGTCAAACAAAAAAGACGTGGACCATACGAAACATTCAGCAAGTACAGAATGGAAAGGGCACACAAACTTTCAGCCTCGACGATTGCATCACCGATGACCAATACGTTTTCTCAAATGATTTTCAGAAGACCTACCAGGTATTGGATGGCAACAATAAATGTAATGCCGATGATCCAAACCTGATTTCCGACAGCTCGTGGTCGTTTGTAAACGCGACCGCTACCCTGACGATCGTTATGCCGTTGCTGTCCGATTCGCCCTTACCATTTATTGTGAAAGATATCGACGATACGAAGATGACGCTCGACATCTACATCGATGCTGAGAATACGACTGCGTATCGATTTAACTTCAAATCCGTAAGCGGGGATTAGTGTATGAAAAGATCGCTACTGCTTTTTCTTTTTATTATTTCCTGTGTGATCAGCTACGCACAGACGATTAGAAACTGTGCCACCATGGAGCAGGATTCTATTAACCGGTTGAAGTATCCGGGAATTGGCACGTTGAATGACTTCGAAAATGCTTTGAATAAAAAGATCAAGGAGATGGACGTGCTTCGAAAAGGCTGGAGAACAGAAGCAGTTACCATCACTATTCCCATCATTGTTCACGTGGTGCACGTAGGCGAAGCCGTTGGTACAGGTCTCAACCTTAGCCAGGCACAAGTGCAGGCACAGATCGACGTGCTTAATGAAGACTATCGCAAGAAAGTTGGAACTCCTGGCTTCAATTCGAATCCCGTCGGTGCCGACATCGGAATTGAGTTCTGCCTCTCTCCTGTCGATCAAAATGGAAATCCAATGACAGAGCCAGGTATCGACCGCATAAAGGGCGTGAACGCGACATGGAGTCAACCGCAAATCGAAGCTACGTTGAAACCGCAGACCATCTGGAATCCCAATCTCTTCTTCAATGTGTGGACGGTGAAGTTTGGCGGCGGAAGCGCAAACTTACTCGGCTACGCGCAGTTTCCAGATCAATCCGGATTGCAGGGTCTCAATGATGATCAAAACGCTACCTCTGCCACCACCGACGGTGTAGTAATTCAATACTCGTCTTTCGGGTCCGCCGATAAAGGCAATTTCCCGGTGATGCAGGCACCCTATAACAAAGGCAGAACACTATCGCATGAGACAGGGCATTGGCTTGGCCTTCGTCACATTTGGGGAGATGGTCTTTGTGGAAACGATTATGTTGATGATACTCCGCAGGCACATACAGAGAACCGTGGATGCCCGGTAACAAAGCTCAGCTGCGATGGCGTAAACTTCGAGATGCCGCAAAACTATATGGACTACTCCGACGATGCGTGCATGAATATTTTCACGCTGGGCCAGAAAGAAAGAATAGTCGCTGTGCTGGAACTGAGTCCGCGTCGTAAGGCGGTGGTGGCTGCTGATCTCTGTAACACGAATGTTTCCGCCCCTCCTGTTGCAAACTTTACATCTAACAAGCAAAATGTGCTTCGAGGTGGTGAGGTCGTGTTTACCGACCTCTCATCAAACTTCCCTTCAACCTGGCTGTGGACATTCGAAGGTGGCGACCCATCGACATCTAATCTCCAGAATCCACACGTGAAGTATGTGAACCCGGGAACATTCAAGGTGACACTCGTTGCTACCAACTCTAAAGGATCTTCAGACCCGGTGGTGATTGAAAGCTATATTACCGTTTCAGAAGAAGGTCTGTGTGGAACAGTTACGAACTTCAAAGCCACTTACACGCCTTCGTTGTTAACACTGAAAGATTTTGCGGTCGATAGCGCCGGATATCTCACGGGGCATAACGGTGTCGGCACTAAAGCTGTGTCGGAAGTTTTTGGAAATTCATTGGGCTACAGTTACATCAGCGGGGTAAACATCAAGTTCGCAAAAGTTTATTCGACCTCCGAAGATGCAACGGTGACCGTTACCGTTTGGAATGCACGAGGCATCCAGGGTGGTCCGGGCAGTGTGATCGAGCAAAAGACAGTCTTACTGAAACAGATCCAGGAGGACGTTGCCAACAACCAGGCTACATCAATTACATTCGACCGGGAGACGCCAGTGTTTAGCAGTCCATATCACGTAGGCATCGAGCTGACGTACGAAGGCGACACGCTTGCGATCGAATCGTCGGCAAATGGAGAAGCAACGAATGCAACCTCATGGTTTAAGAATGTACACGATGTTTGGCGGCAATTTACTATCGCCCGTGGTGCCAACATCGCAATGAATATCGCTCCTATTGTCGGCATGAATCCTTCCGTACAGGTGTCGAGCTCAAAGTTGTTCATCAATCCAGGCGAAACCGTCACGTTGGATGCACATGGCGCCAGTATATTCCTTTGGAATTCGACGGACAACTCAATACAGAATCTATCCGGTCCACAAATTACCGTGCGCCCGGTACAAACCACAACGTATGTGACCACCGGATCGGGAATCGAGTTGTGTAACTCGAGCGCAGTGACTACGATCTTTGTTAGAGAAGGTGAGATCACGGGCATGTATGAAACAAACACCGAGGATGTAACAGTGTACCCGAATCCTGGAACGAATTCGTTGAACATCAGATTCCAGAATGCATATCGTGGAGATGTGCAGGTACAAGTGAGATCGATATTGAATCAAGCGGTACGTGCGGTGAGCATAGGTAAGTCGCAGGATCTTTTCGACACAACGATCGATACATCGGCAATCGCCACCGGCGTTTACATCATCGCAGTAAAGACGGGCGACAGCTACAGCTACTCGAAGTGGATAAAAAACTAAAGGCCCGTATTTCTACAGGCCTTTATGATTTAAACTTAATGTCTAAATATCTCTATTTGACTTTGTCGAATTTGTAGATAACAGTAACATCAACTGGCTTTATGTCCTCGTCTGGAACGTCTTCGCCGGTTGAATTGGATGTATCTATTGCAGCGTCGGAAGGCAATCTAAATGTAAGCACTTGTGATACCGTCAATCGGATGTCGCTGATGTCGCCAACAACTGTAAACTGGATCCCGGGGAAATTCAGAAGCTCATCGTTGATATCGAGGTCGCTCGCTTTATCTGGTGTCAGTTTCAAAGTTGTTCCGTCGAGCGTCCACTTACCTGTATCGTTCAGGCTCGGACCTGAAGAAGAGGGAACAGTGTATACCCTTGTGTAGGTTCCATCTTGCTTAAACAGGAGCGTATAATTCGTTTCCCCGAAAGTATCAATCTCGTATCCTTCCCAGTATTTGGTAAAACCATTTGGAAGCTGGGTAAACTCATAGATGTTTCTCGTCCACGTGCCAACAATTGCTGGTGGCGGATCATCGTCTTTCTTACAAGAATCAATTACCAGGATAAGGCCCAACAGCACTACCCATAAGAGAGATTTTTTCATAAAAGGGTTTTTTGATTTCGGTGGAAAGTAAAAATACGAATTCATTAACAGGAAAGAAAATGGACAAACTTGCCGAGTTCGTCGACACAGAAAGTACCTTAAAGTGCGGTATCCCTATATTTTAAAGCCTACGGCCCAATAGATCTGGTACCATAACGCTGCATGCGGCAGTTCGGCCCAGGCCCTGAGATTCTTCATCGATTCATCCATCACGGTCGTGCTGATGAGATTGCCTTCTATCATTACTTTTCTCGCCGTTTCATCACGCCAACGAGGTTCACCACGTAGCTTTTAAATGTAGTGCTGCCGGCACAGTCGCCGAAGAACACGACGTCGTTCCGTATCTGTCTCAAGCCGCTCTCATACATCAGGGAAACCAGGCGCCGTCCGATGTAAGGATCGTTGCCGAGGCGGTCATAAGAGCGCATATAAGCTGTCCAGAGCGTTGAAAATCCAGGAGGCTCCGGATAGAGTAATAAAGCAACATGATCGTCGTCCTCGAGCACGACACGGCCGCCGGGTCTCACAGCCTTCACGAGCTGCTGAAGCGCGATCTCTGCCTTCGAAAGATGTTCGAGCACGAAGCGGGCATGGCCCACATCGAATGAACTCCATTCTTCTTTTCGCAGCGGCATGTTCTCGGCGTCGCCCTGGCGGAATTCTACCCAACTGATCTCGGGTTGCTTCGCAAGATTCTTATTGGCTGTTTCCAGTTGATGACTGTCGCGCTCGATGCCAAGACACATTCCTTTAGGGCCGATCTTACGAGCCATCGAAAGCGTGAATTGACCGAGGCCGCTGCCCATGTCGATGACCTTCTCTCCTCCTTCGAGGTCGAGCAGTTGAACGCAACGTTCATTGATGAGCTCGTTGAGCAACGAAAGGCGTTTTTGTTCTTCCGGAGTTGAGCCGTGAATGTAGCTTGACATCTTAGGATTTGTAATTAGTGATTTGTGATTTGTGATTTGTTATTCGTAATTGGCACTTAATCACAATAACAAATTACAAATCATTTCGTTACTGGGTCGCATGCTTCTCTCCCGTGTTGGCATTTTCTGCCTCATATTAATCCTGGCCGGCTGCAGCAAACCCATCGCCGTCTTTCATTGGAGCGCCAAAGATGCTGCGATGGTGAAAAAAGGACGGACTTCGTTCGGCGGCAAAAAACCATTCGGATATCCAGCCCACAAATGGTATTCGCGAGTGATCTGCTTCGCCGACAAATGTCGTAACAAGGCCGAATGGGTAAAGAAACAACGAGAGCATCGATTCAAAGGCTTCAAAGACGGAGGCAAGTTGCCAGCCCCACCACCGCGCAAGTCGCAGCCCGACACATCGCTAATGATCGCAGCGAAGCCTAAGCCTCCGGTGCAACAAGAAGCTGCTGCGCCGATCGTAGCCGAAATAACATCCGTCGAAACTGTTCAACCTAAATCCGACAGTTTGATTGTGTTGAACGAAGTGTTGTTCGAAGTGAACAGCTATAAATTGAAAAAGCAATTGTTTCCGAAGCTCGACTCGATTGTAATGTTCCTGAAACAGAATCCGTCGACGAAGATTGAGATCTCGGGTCACACAGACAACACAGGAAGTGAATCGCATAACCTGAAGCTTTCTGAAAATCGCGCTGATGCCGTTGCAGAATTTGTTGTCGACAAAGGAATCGACACGTCGCGAGTAACTTTTAATGGCTATGGTAGCACGAGGCCGATTGACAACAATGCTACCGAAAAAGGGAGAAGACGAAATAGAAGGGTCGAGATACTAATACATAACCGGCAATAGTTGCTAGTCTCTAGCTTCTAGTTGGGCTGTCGAATCGTTCGTAGCCTAACTAGAGACTAGAAACTAGAGACTAGAAACTATTCATATTTCAACGTCCTCGCCGGATCAGCCATCGCTGTCTTTAAAACCTGTGCACTAATCGTCACCCCTGCAATAATAACAATCAACACCACTGGCAGCGCGAACATCAGCCATCCCATCGTGATCCGGTAAGGATAACTTGCCAGCCACTCGTTCATAAAGTACCACGCAATTGGAAGTGACAACGCAGTCGCAAACAACACGAGCTTCATGAAATCTCTCGACAACAACGAGACGATACTGGTCGTGGTCGCCCCGAGAACTTTACGGATCCCGATCTCCTTCGTGCGTTGCAATGCCGTGTAAGATGAAAGACCAATAAGACCGAGACAAGATATCACGATACCAAGGAAAGTAAAGATGCTTATGATCTTTCCGAAGCGAGTATCATCAGTGTACTGATTGTTGTAGCGCTCTTCGAGAAATGAATACTCGAATGAATTCCCGGGAAAGAATTTCTTATAAACTCCCTCTGCTTGTGCAATCACATTCTGTTCTTCGCCCTTATCGATTTTAAGTGATGTTGGCGCGTAGGTGCTATAGACCGGACGGAATACTATTGCTTCTTTAGGTTTCTTGAGTGACTCCTGGTGGAAGTCGTTGATCACGCCGATGATCGTCCACTTGCGGTCTACGGGTCCGAGTGTGACTCCAGCGCCAGCCGATCCCCTGGGCGCGCTGGCATTCGCAGGACGATTGACAGTTCCCCACACCAGCTCGCGGCCGATAGCCTCGTCGTTGTTGGGAATCCCGAGAAGCTTCACAGCCGATTCGTTGATGACGACACTCTTCAGTTCGTTGAAGTCGGCATTATGATCGAGTTGGGTGAACTTACGCCCGGCCAACACTTTAACTCCATAGACATCGAAGAATGAATAGTCGACGCTATAGTTACTCAGGGTATACTTCTGATCTGCGGGCATGTCGGCCAGCCGGATGCCGAATGACCTTCCGAGGCGCGAGCCGGGAAGACGACTGCTGACACCCACTGCAGTAACACCTTTGAGGTTGCCAAGTGCATGCTTGTAATCCTCCACCCTGTTGATGAACGTCGAGTCCCACGGCGTGAGCTCCGGACCATTGATGATCAAAGTGTTCTTGATGTTCATACCGAGGTCGGCATCGTTCATATAATTCAACTGCTTCGATACGATAAGCGTACCGGTGATCAAAGCAGCTGAAGCGGTGAATTGAAACACGACCAGGAACTTGCGGAGGAAGTTGCCTTTTGCTGATCTCTGAAATTTTCCTTTGAGAACGGTAACAGGTTGATACGATGAAAGAATGAATGCGGGATAGAATCCGGAAAGGAGAATTCCAATCATCATGATCGCAACGAGCAGTACGAGACTGCTTGAGCTCATTTCAGTGAATACTTTCACCCACGAAAGATTGCCACGAATGATCTCGTTGAACGAACCTTGAAGGGATTGCACGATGATGATCGCTACCACGAATGCGATCAGGCTCACGAGCACCGATTCGAAGATGAACTGCTTCATGAGTTGCTTCTTTACCGCACCCATGACTTTGCGAAGCCCGACTTCTTTTGCGCGATCCATCGCCCTGGAGGTAGTAAGGTTGATGTAATTGATCCACGCGATCACAAGAATAAACACAGCAACAATCAACATTCCCCACACTGCTTTCCCACTTGCCGTGTCGGCGATGTCGTACTCATAATCAGAATAAAGGTGTGCTTCTTTTAATGGCTGGAGATAAAATTTCTCGACGCTACCAGAAACTTTATCGCCCTGGAAATACCGTTCGCTGAAGGAGGGAAACTTAGCTTCGAGCGTTTTGTAATCGACACCGGGCTTCAGTACCAGATAATGACGCATGTCGGACCAGGTCCAACTGATGTCGGCACCTTTGTCTTCGCCTGAATACAACGAAGAGTAAGACGCTACAGCGTCGAAACTAAGATGTGAGTTCTCAGGAATGTCTTTTAATATACCTGTGATCTTGTATGAATCATTCATGCCCCAGATCAGCGTCTTATTGAGAGCTTCACTTACATTCTCTATTGGCAACTGGAAATATTTTGCCGCAGTTTTTTCCGTCAACACCAAAGAGTTTGGTTCTTTTAAGGCTGTTGCTTTATCACCTGCAATCAACGGGTAATCAAACACCGACAGCATGTGTTCATCCGCGAAGAGTACTTCTTCTCCGCGATAGTTGCGATCATCGACGCGAACGTTCAATGCACCGCCTGGCATCATACGGGTATATTCTTCAATCTCCGGGTAGTCTTTCGCCATCGTGGGACCGATGGTTGGGTACATGATCGTACCATGTTGAATGAGCTTTTCGTGCTGAAACCTGTCGTTAGTAACCCGGTACGTTCGGTCGAACTTCGAATTGAACGTATCGAAGCTCAGTTGGAATGTTACGAACTGGAAGATGAGCAGGCAGGCTGCGAGGCCGATACCGAGCCCGAAAATGTTGATCGCCGAGAACACTTTGTTCTTCAGGATGTTGCGTAGAGCGATCTTCAGGTAGTTGCGGATCATAATTCAATGATGTTCAGGTCCGGAAAATAGTTTCAACTAAAACTACCTGATCTTTCTGAAATAGTTACAAGGTCACCTATTCATATTTGAGTGTATCCGCAGGATTTATGAGTGAAACGCGGATAGCATGGTAACTAACCGTAATCAGTGCCACGGCCAACCCCGCTACCACGCTCACGGCGAACAGCTCCCACCCGACTGTAATGTGAAACTGGAAATCGGCGAGCCATTTATTCATTACATACCACGAGAATGGCATCGCCATCGCGAATGCAATCAGCGAAAGCCAGATGTACTGCCTGTTGAGCAAGATGAATATGTTCCGCATGTCGGCGCCCATTACTTTTCGGATGCCTACTTCCTTCGTGCGATTGACGGCGTTGATGCCGGCGAGTCCAAACAATCCCAGGCACGAGATGAGTATTGCAAAGCCCGTGGATATTCCCATGATGCTCATTCGTTTT
This sequence comes from Bacteroidota bacterium, assembly GCA_037200305.1. Taxonomy (GTDB): domain Bacteria; phylum Bacteroidota; class Bacteroidia; order Cytophagales; family Cyclobacteriaceae; genus ELB16-189. Next base: position 166,457 of record JBBCGZ010000016.1, on the reverse strand, counting down.
TCATAGCGACTGTATTGCTTCGCCACATTCTCATCGAGGAACGAGTATTGGAACGGTTTATCGGGAAACAATTTACGCCATGTATCCTCGAGCCTCGAGATCACCGAAGGCATGTTGGTTGTATTTACTTTGATCAATGCATTCTCGAGATGCCCTCCTTCTTTAAAATCCATAGTGAGCAGCATCGGTTTGATGGACTGTTCGAGTGAACCGAAGTTGTAATCTTTCACAACGCCGATAACCTTTGCTCCACGGCTTGTAGAATCCTCCCTCCAGTTGAGATATGTATCGTCGGTAAATTCTTTATATCCATGATCCTTCATTAAGGCTTCATTGACGATCACCGCACTCGAGTCGGTGGCAATTGCAGGATCGAAATTGCGACCTTGCAATAGTTTGATGCCAAGCGTGGGAATGTAATTCTGGTCGACCGCATAAAACGTACGAGGTGTAGTTTATTTCGTTCACCTTGAATCCGTAGATGTTATAACCGTCATTGAAGGAAATGCTGGCGCCGGCAACCTTATCAATCTCCGGCCACTGAAGAAGTTCGTTTCTAAGTTGAGTGTAGTTCTTATCGGCTTGAAGAGTCCAGCCAGACTGCATGGGCACAACCACAACTGCATCCTTATCGAAACCGAGGTCTTTTGTACTGATGAACTTCATCTGGCGATACATGATGACTGAGCTAACGATGAGAAATGCCGACATCGCAAACTGCAACACAACCAACGGGCGTGTGAAACCGGCCTGCAGGCGTGTGGTGAACCCGCCCTTAAGTACGGCGGCCGGTCTAAACCGTGCAAGAAAAATAGAAGGATAGCTTCCTGCCAGCACGCCGACAACAAGAGCGAGAACGAAACCGACAGTTCCAAATAACAACAGATTGGTGTCCGCAAGCGATATGCCCTTCTCTGTAAATCTGTTGAACGCAGGAAGGAAGGCGAGTACTAAGCCCGCACCGGCAATCAACGACAACATCGCCAATACAATGGACTCCAATCCAAATTGATACATAAGTTGCTTACGAACAGCACCCACAACCTTTCGGATGCCGACCTCCGTTCTTCGGGAGGCCGATGTTGTGAGTGCCAACGAGATGTAATTAATGCTGGCAATCAACAGTATCAGCACGGCAATGCCGCCGAGGATATACGAATATTGAATGTCGCTCACCTTAGACCAACCCACGTCTTTCATAAGGTGCATTTTAACGAGTGGTGTAGGAAAATATACGATGATATCTTTATCGCGGGGTGCGGCGTCATCATTTCTCCAGCGCTCGAGAGTTGGTCCCATATATTTGTCACGCACAGCCGCGAGCTTCTGACGGAATGCTGCTGTATCGGCGTCGGCGCGGAGTTGAACGAAACACGGCGTGTTGAAATTACCCCAACTGGTCTTTTGTCTTTCGAAGCCTGGTTTATTCTCTACACGGATCAGCATCTCGAATTCGAGACTTGAATTGGCCGGTGGAGTTTCGATCACACCAGTTACAGTAAATGTTTTATTTCCGTCAACATCCAATTGAACCGTCTTGCCAATCGGATCCTCGTCGCCGAAATATTTTTGTGCGACTTCAGATGTAAAAACAATGTCATGCATGTTGGCAAGGACAGACGAAGCGTTGCCCTTCAACAACTTAAAGGAAAAACATCTTGAAAAAATCCGGCTCAACGTAATTGTAATGCTCCATGAATACTTTGTCGCCGTAAGTCATAATGGCGGCGCTGCGGTTAAAGCGGGTGCCGGCAACTACCTCGGGGCACTCATCCTTGATCGCATCCAGCAAGCCCATCTGTAACCACGCCTGCTTGCCCCATCGATCCTTGTCATCGAGATTCTTATCCCAATAATTGTAAGAGCTCGCATCAATTCGATACAGGTGATCTTTATTCTCATGGAACTGATCGAAGCTAAGCTCATCCTGGATGAAGAGCCATATCAGCATACAGAAAGCGATGCCAATGCTTAAGCCGAATGCATTAATGAAAGAATACAGCTTTCGCTTTTGAATATTCCTCACTGCAACTTTAAAGTAGCTTCCTACCATGATCGTGTTGATTAATTTCACTGTAAAACGATTTCTTAGAAGTATTTCCAGCCTGAAGAAACGAACGACGTTCCATGTAAATTTTCTTTTTGCAACGGAGGCGCCGTGTGTTTCTACATCCAGGTGAAATTGCTCGACCAGGTCACCCTCAATGCTTTCAAGTAATTGCGCAGGGCAAAACTTTTCGAGGAACCTGGTCAATATCTTCGGAGGCTCAATCATTCCTCTTTCAAAACACTCGCGGGGTTAACTGAAGCGGCGCGCATCGACAGGTAGGCCACGCTGAGTAAGGCGACGATCATTACGGCAAGGCCAGCGCCGACGAACACAAATGGACTAATATTAACCCTGAACTCGAAAGAGTTCAACCAGTTGTCCATCGCAAACCACCCGAGTGGTGTGGAGATCAGCAGACCTAACGCAATCAACTTCACGTAGCTGCTGTTCATCATCACCAGGATTGTGGCTCTCGAAGCACCGAGCACTTTACGGATACCGATCTCTTTCTTCCTTACTTCTGTTGAGTAAGCTACGAGACCAACCAACCCGATCATCGCGATAACGATAGAGAGGCTTGCGAATATTGCAAACAGGTCGCCCAGTCTCCGGTCTTCTTTATAGTTTTCTGCGAGATCGTCTTCAAGGAATGAAAATGAAATGGGTGTTTGGTCGACCATCGAGTTCCACTTCTTTTCAATGCTTTGCACAAGGTCGGGTAAATCGTTCGTCTTGTATTTAATTGCAACCACACGCATGTCGCCCCACATTTCAGAATCGATGCTATTAAAAGCCAGCGGGTTAATACTTTGACGCATCGTCTGGAAATGAAAGTCTTTCATTACGCCAATCACAGGAGATTTTGCGAAGTCGTCGCCGGGATAGATGATCATCTTTCCGATTGCCTCTTCGGGAGTCCAACCAAAAAGTTTTGCTGCGGTTTCATTAAGGATGAATGCTCTTTTATCGGCAGCATTGTGCTCGATGTCATGATGACGCCCCGCGATCAACTTGAATCCCATCGCCTCGAAATAATGATCGTCGATCTTAACGGAAGTGAGTGGTAGCTTGATGGTCGATCCTTCTGCCGTGTAAATATCTTCATACGTGCGACCGCGTGGAACATCCTGTGCTATCGAAGCACTGATCACACCGGAAAGTTTGGAGACTTCATCGCGAAAAGGAACGATGTGTGTGGTCAGTTTCTCGGCGTAATTTATTACGAGCGTGTTTTCTTTATCGTAGCCGAGGTTCGTCGACCGTATAAAGTTCATCTGCTGAACGATAACCACTGTGCCGATCAACATCGCAATAGAGATCGTGAACTGAAGAACAACAAGTGAATTGCGGAGAACGGAATTTCCCATGCCTGTTGCAATCTTCCCTTTCAACACCTGCACCGGCAAGAACGACGTGAGATAGAATGAAGGATACAATCCTGCCAGGAATCCCACGACGATGGCGATAACAGGAAGTGCAATTATAAACTTGGGATCGCTCCACAATGAGAATGGAAGATCGTCCTGCATCAGCGACACGATAACGATGCGCAGAAATTCCATCAACGGGATCGCAAGTATCATCGAGAACAGTGCAAGTATGATCGACTCAGCCTGGAACTGCGCTACCAGTGAGTTTCGAAGCGCACCAAGAGCCTTCTTCACCCCTACCTCGCGGGCACGCTTCGTACCGCGAGCAGTGGACAAGTTCACGAAGTTGATCGCTGCAATGATCAACACAAATGCACCAATTGCAGCAAACGCATACGCATAACGAACGTCACCCACACTTCCCAAACGATTGTCGCGCGTTTTCAGGTGAATGTCTTCGATCGGCACGAGGTAAAATTGCCATGGTTCTTTCGCTTGCTTGAAATCGTCGTAGTTTATTCCCATCTGTTGGAACGAAGGCTTGATGTGCGTTTCGCCAACCGTCGCAAGCTTCTTTTCCAGTTCCCTTGGATCGGTACCTGGGTTCAATCGGATGTAAGTGACAACCTGCGTCCATATCCAGCTCCACTCGAATCGCTTAACAGCCGGGTTCGTTGGCATCGATACGAGATAGTTGAACTGGAAGTGTGTATTCTCGTGCTGCTTCTTTGTTACACCGGTGATCTCGATCGGTTTGCGATCGTTACCCATCTGGATGATCTTGCCTAATGCAGGTTCATTGCCGAAAAGTTTTTCCGCGATCTCATCCGAGATCACAACTTTGTTCAATCCTTTCAATGCTGTGGAGGGATCGCCTTCCTTCAGATCAACCTTAAAGAAGTTGAAGAAATTGGAGTCGGCCGCAAAGATCCTGTTCTCATTGAATGCTGCCACGTCGCCATTTTCTTCCGTGTACCGAACGACAAAATCGCCGGGCGTATTGATGCGCATGATCTCTTCGACCTCTGGATAATCGTTCTTCAGTAACGATCCTAATGCCGGACCGGTAGAACCGAACGTTCCGCCATCCGGGCTCCAGATCAAAGTCTGATCCACGCGATAGGTACGATCCAGATTGGGGTGATAGTTGTCGAAGCTGAATTCGAACATCGCATAGTTTGCCGTTAGCAAACAGCACGCAATACCGAGCGAAAGTCCGAAGATGTTGATGAATGAATATCCTTTGCTGCGAGAGATGTTTCGAAGCGTGATCTTGAAGTAACTAAATAACATATCGAGATGGTTGTTCCTGTACTTAATTTTATTCCTGAGTATGATCGACAGCCGGAAGAACTTGAATGTGTTCCATAACAGTCGTGTCGATGCTACTTTCTGTCCGTGCGTCAGCCTGTCGTCGTCGTATTCTTCGAGCAGGTCGCCTTCAATGCCCTCCACCAACGTATGGGGACAAAACCATCGCAGAAAGCCGATGGTCCAACGTACCACAAGCGGGTCCTTATTTATCACAAGCCCGAGGCAACGAACTTAAGTTGAGGCACGAGTTTCCATAGGTCGGTGCGCGCACTCTTTCATGGCTTGCAGCAGGGCGATGCCTGCGTTCGTTACCTGGAAGAACCGCTTGCGTCGGCCACCGCGTGAGTTCGTAGCACCGCCCATACTCGACTTCACATAGCCCTTGTCTTCGAGCCTGTAGAGCGTTACATGCACGGCGCTGAGGTTTACCTCGCGGCCGATACGTTGCTTGATCTCGGCTACGATGGCGTTGCCGTAGGCTTCTTCCCGGAGGATGCCGACCATGGTGAGAACCAGCTCCTCGAATTCCGCCAGAAATTCTTTACTCATTTCTATATAGTTTGTAAAACTAATGTACGGATTAGTATATATTTTGTTAAAGAAATCCGCAAGTTTTTTCGGAGTTGTCATTGCACGCGCATGCGGGGCAATCCCTAATCGAGGCGGGATTGCCCGGACAAGCCGGCAATGACAGCTTCGAAAAGTCGTTACTCGTATTTTAACGCTTCGCTTGGATTAACCCAGGAGGCTTTTATAGAATGGAGGCTAACGGCAAGCCACGCGGTCACTAGGGCAATGGCGACTGAAAAAATAAACACCCCTGCCCCGAGCGTGATCTTATATGCAAACTCGTCGAGCCATTGTGAAATGAGCCAGACGGAAACGGGACGCTTACAATGATAGCAAGGGCAACGAGGATCGTAAACTTCTTATTGAGCATCAATACAATCTGGGACGACGATGCGCCAAGTACTTTCCGTATGCCGATCTCTTTAGTGCGTTGCTCTGCCGTGAAGGCCGAGAGCCCGTACAGACCGAGACATGAAATGAAGATCGCGAGAGCTGTAAAGAAGTTAATGGCTTTACCGAAGATCTCGTCCTTCTTTAAAAAATCTGCGAAGTTGGCATCGACGAAATGATAAGTGAACGTGTCGTTGGGCATTAGCGTCTTCCACTTGCTTTCGGCAACGGCGAGAAAATCTTTCACATGACCGGGCTCAATCTTAAAGCTGAGCTCACCATAGTCGTGGGTAAGTCTGAAGGCCAGCGGCGCAATTGAACTATGAAGCGACTCCCCAATGGAAATCACTCACCACGCCAATCACATAATCGTGTTCATTGATCTTTGCCCCGATAGGTTTGTCGTCGATACCCAAAAGTTTTGCAGCCGACTCGTTGAGAATAAGTGCAGATGTGTCGGACTTAAGATCCTTGTCGAAGCCCCTGCCCTGTACAAACTTTAGTCCTAACAGGTCCATATAATCTTCGTCGCCCAGGTAGGTGTTGACGCTTGCAGCGTCGGGAACCTGTGCGGTTTGATAGGTGGAGAATGTCATGAAGCGACGGCTGCCAGGTTCGCCCATGTGGTGTGCCGATTTGATAACACCGGATTGTTGTGCCAGCTCGTTGCGATACGTGTCGGCCTGCATCTTGTCTTTGAAAAGATAGATGTGATCGAGGGTGATGACATTATTCTGATCGAAGCCGAGTTCTTTATTTTGAATAAAATGCAATTGTTGCTGAACAACGAACGCGCACACGATGAGTATCATGGACACCGTGAATTGAAACACAACTAAAATATTTCTGAACGAAGCGCCGCCGGATGCGGTCATGTTTCCTTTGAGAACCTTCACAGGATTGAATGAAGTAAGATAGAATGCAGGATAGAGTCCCGAACAAATACCGACGATGACCGAGAAGCCGGTAAACAACAACACCGTGGTTGGATTATTCCAGATAGTTGTGAGCAACGGAGCGCCGGTAACGTAGGTGAATGCTACGAGGAAGACTTCCGAAAGCATCAGTGCAAGTATCATGGCAACGGTGCTGATCATCACCGACTCGCCAAGGAATTGGAATATCAGTCTCTTCCGTGATGTTCCCATCGTTTTGCGAATACCGACTTCCTTCGCACGACGTGATGCACGCGCAGTGGTGAGGTTAATGAAGTTCACGGCTGCAAGAATTAAGATGAATACCGAAATTGCCGAGAAGATATAGATGTTGGCTTCGTTGCCGCCAGGTGTCATCTCGAAGTTCAGTTTCGATTTCAGGTAAATATCTTGCAAGGCGTGCAAGTGAAACTTAATGCTGTTGGGGCTTTTCTTGTAGTCCTCCAGGTCTTTGAAACCCATCGGCTTTCCCGACTCAGGGAAAACATTCTTCTCCATCACACGATCGAGCGCTGCCTGTAGATCTCCGTATCCAAAATTCTCTTTCAGCTTAATGAAGCTAAAGAACGATGCAGAACTCCAGACGGGACTGTTCTTTAGAAGCTCGTTGTTGGCAACGAAAATTTCGGCTTTTACTGTAGCATTGAAGTCAATACCCTTCACAACACCTGTGACCAGGAACTCTTTACGTTCGGGGCCGATCTTTATCGACCTGCCCAGGGCATCGGTCGTACCAAAAAATTTATTGGCAGCATTTTCCGTCAATACGATATCCGTCGGTGCTTCGATGGAACGACCGGAAACGAAATCATGATGAAAGACTTTGAAGAAATTTGAGTCTGTGTAAAAGACCGCAGGCTCATGAAACGACTTGTCGTCGATCTGTATCAACACGTCCTGCCTTCGAACACGGGTCGATGTTTCGATGCCGTCGAATTGGTCCGGTAACACCGCGAGTGTTCTCTCCGGTCCAACCCCAAAGTTACCGATGTTAAAAAATGAAATGCCGACTTTATAGATCCTGTCGGAATCTTTGTATCCACGATCGTAGCTCCACTCTCCGTACACAAAAAGAAAGATGACGAGACTGCATGCGATACCTATGGCCAACCCAACAATATTGATGATTGAATAGGAAAGCTGTCGCGACATTGATCTGAATGCGACGGTGAGGAAGTTGCGAAGCATGGGCTAATCTGTGATTTGTAATTCGTGATTATTCGTACTTAAGAGTTTTTGCGGGATTAACTAGTGCTGCTTTCAGAGTCTGCACGCCAACTGATACAAATGCAATCAAAACGACACCACCTCCGGCAATAATAAACCAAATTGGGCTCAGTTGTATCCGGTAGGGAAATCCTTGCAGCCAGTTGTCCATCGCATACCATGCCAGGGGCCACGCAATAAGATTCGCCACCAACACAAGTTGAATGAATCCACGGGAAAGCAACAGCACAATATTTCCCGCACTCGATCCTAAAACTTTCCTGATGCCAATCTCTTTCGTTCGTTGCGTTGTAAGGAACGATGCCAGTCCAAACAAACCGAGGCACGCAATGAAGATTGCCAGGCCGGTGAACAACGTAAAGATGTTGCCGAACTGACGATCGGATTCGTACTGACGGTTGAAGAACTGGTCGAGATAAAAATAGTCGATCGGATTACCGGGGAAGAAAGTCTTCCATGGTTGTTCAATTGCCGCAAGCAGCGACGGATAATTTTCAGTCTCGACTTTAAAGGAGATAAATCGCGCGTTGGTTGGTGAATAGCGGAACACGAGTGGCACAACGGACTCCTTTAGTGACATCTGGTGATAATTCTCGAGCACGCCAATGATCTCCATTGTATCTCCCTGGGAGACTCTTTGGCCGATAGCCTCTTCGGGACTCTTGAAGTCAAGTGCTTCGGCCATAGCCCTGTTGATCATCACGTACTTGCTGCGCCCGGGATTGTGCTCTCTTTCGAAGGCTCTTCCTGCGGCGAGGTCGAGGTTGAATGCATTGACGTAATCATGGTCGATACCAACCGTGTAGCCACTGATACTGTTTTCGGATCCCCCGGTAAGTCGACGAACGCCACTGGCCCAGAAGATCTCATCGCCGGGCACATTCGATGATGCGGTGATATTCTTCACGCCCGCAATGCTCATCGCGGCGGCCTTGAAACTTGCGACCTTATCCCTGAATGTTGAATCCGCTATCCCCGGTCCTTTTACCACCAATGTCTGGCTGATGTCAACTCCGAGACTTTGCGCGCGCATGAAATTCAATTGCTGGAACACCACAATGGATCCAACAATGAGAACAACGGAAGCGCTGAATTGAAATACGACAAGACCCTTGCGAAGAAGATTTCCCGCCGATGTTCTTATCACTTTTCCTTTGAGGACAGATACGGGCTTGAATCGTGATAACACCATGGCCGGATAAAATCCTGAAAGCAACGTACCGACAACAAACAACCCGCCCAGCAATAACCAAAAGTTAATGTCGAGCATGTAAGAGACTGGTATCTGGCGGCCGGAGAGCTGCGCGAAGAAAGGCCACACGCCCCTTACTGCAATGATTGCAATGACAGCAGCAAACAGGTTAACGAGGAATGACTCGGCAAGGAATTGATTCATGAGTTGCGTTGACTGCGCACCCATTGCTTTTCTTACACCGACTTCATTCGCGCGGTCGAATGATTTAGCTGTAGCGAGATTGATATAATTCACCCACGCGATGATAAGAATAAACAGGGCTATGAATGTGAGTGCATAAACCGAATCGCCATCTCCCCTTTCATCGGGCTGAGATTCCTGGAGCAGATTCGCGTACAAGTGAATGTCCGTCATTGGCTGAAGAACGAAAGCTTGTTTGAAGCTTCTCTTCTCCCATACTTCCTGTCGTGACTTATAAACAAATTCATCCCACTTCGCCTGTAGTGCGCTTACATCTGTGCCCGGGCGTAACAACACATACGTATTGAAATCGTACCAACCCCAACTTGTCTCAGCCTCGCGATCGGTAGCTGGCTCGCTGGGATCATATAGCGTTTCATAAGAGAACAAGAAATCAAACTTGATGTGAGAGTTTACTGGAACGTCCTGGAATACACCGGTGACTTCGAATTTCTGTTCTCCGTTCCACGTCATGGTCTTGCCCATGGGATCGGTGCTACCAAAATATTTCTTCGCAGCACTTTCTGATATCGCCATTCTGCCGGGGCCCTTCAACACGTCGTTGGCATTTCCTTTAATGAGTTTCCAATCGAATACTTTGAACACCGATGAGTCCGTGATCTGCATTTTTGTTTCGCGGTGTGCAACGACTCCGTTCTCGGGACTCTCGTAGGTCATGATACCGTCGACAGGATACAACCTGGTGAAGCGCTCAACTTCCGGGAAGTTGTTTTTCAGTGCTGGCCCAACGGCTGGGGTGGCGGCTGCACATTCGAACCGGAGCTTTCCGTTTTGCCAGTAGTCGTATTCTAACCGGTAGATATCGGAAGCGCGTGAATGAAATCGGTCGAAGCTACGCTCGTACTTCACGTACTGAAGGATAAGTAAGCTGGCGACAAGTCCTAACGAAAGGCCGGTGACGTTGAGGAATGTAAATGTTCGGTGTTTAAGGAAACTTCGGAGGGCTGTTTTAAGGTAGTTCCTGAACATAGTTTCTAGTCTCTAGTTTCTGGTTATTCGTACTTGAGGGATTGTGCTGGTTGCGTGGACGCAGTTGCTAACACTTGATACCCAACTGTCATCATTGCAATGAATAAAGATATCCCACCCGATACCATAAATACAAGCCAACCGATGTTAACACGATACTCGAAGGTGGACAGCCAGGCCTGCATCATGTAGATCGTTAGCGGCACCGATATCAGCAAACAAATAGCGATCAGCACAATGTACTCCCGCGATAATAAAACGAGCAACGAGTTTTGTGTGGCGCCGAGTACTTTTCGGATAGTGATCTCTTTAGTGCGGTTTTGCATTGCGAGCGATGCGAGTCCATAGAGACCCAGACTTCCGATGAGGATTGCCAGGGCCGTAGCAACGTTCACGATCTTGCCGAGATTCAGATCGCTGGCATATTGAGACTGGAGGGCATCGTCGACGAAAGTAAACTTGAACTCTTCGCCCGCTGCGAGCTTCTCCCATGCTTTCTGGATCTCTTCGACACCTTGTGCGGTCTCACCTGGATTGAGGCGCACGATCAATTTGGGTGTTGGCCTGTCGTTCGTATTAATATTCTCGATACCGGCACTAATGGGCTCCGGACTCATTACCAATATGACCGGCCCGACTTTGTTATAAAGCGACATGTAATTGAAATCTTTTACTACGCCAATGATCTCGTGATCTTCGAACTTTGCACCCGGTATCTTTTTTCCGACAGCGATATCCCAACCGAGTTCCTTCACGAATGCTTCGTTTACTATAACAGAGCGACGTTTGTCGGATGTGTTTGCTTCCTCGAAGTTCCGTCCCTGGACCATCTCCATCTTCATAACAGGGATGTAGTCAGCATCGACTGCGTTGACGTAAGTGGTGCGATAAACTCCTTTGATATCGGTGTAGCCAATATTCATCCAGGCGAGACTTCCGAAGCCATGGTTGGCAGCACAGATCTCCTTGATCCCTGGTTTGCCTGATAGCGCTACCTTGAACTGTTCTGTTTTTTCGAAGCCAAGTTTCGCGAGCTCGGCCAGGCGTGGTCCACGCGGAAGATTCATAGGAACAACAACGAGCTGCTCTTTATTAAATCCAAGATTTTTCTCTTGTAAAAATCCCAGTTGATTTCGCATCACGAGTGTACAGGTGATGAGGAATATCGAGAGCACCAATTGAACACCGACCAACACCTTTCGAAGAGTTTGCTTGTTGCCGGATTGAACCACGCCTTTCAAAATGGCGACGGGCCTGAAAGCCGACAGCACGAATGCGGGGTAACTTCCAGAGATCAATCCAATGATCAACAACAGCACGCCGAGAACAACGGCAAGGAAGCTATTGAAAGGGAATAGCAGTTGTTTAGCTGCGAGCTCATTGAATACCGGTAGAGCAAGAACTGCCAACGTCAATCCGATCAACATAGAAATGGAAGCAATGATCGTTGCTTCGCCAATGAATTGCGTGATGAGTTGGGTGCGGACCGCGCCAACAACTTTGCGAATGCCGACTTCTTTTGCACGCTTCAATGAACGCCCGATCGAAAGTGTAACGAAGTTGATACATGCAACGAATAAGATCAGCAATGCAATGGCACCAAGAATGAGGCTGTATTTCGGATCGCTGACCGGCGCATAACCACCGGGTGCATCTTTGTCGAGATGGATGTCGGTGATCAACTGTAAGCCGGGCGCGTACTTGCTTTGCTTGTACTGGTCTTCGCCCAGCAATGTCCTGAACAGCGCAGGAAATTTTCCCTCGAGTACTTTAGGATCTGTGCCTTCATGAAGCAACACGTATGTTTCGGGGCTGATGTTGAACCATGCCTCTGTTAAAGTTCTTTCGGAAAACATCCGTGTAAAATTGAGGTCGGATGCAAGCAGTGAAAATGAAATGCTCGAGTTAGACCGAATGTTTTCGATTACTCCGGCCACGTTGAACTCTTCGAACTTCTCGTTGAGTTGAATCGAGATGGTTTTACCGACGGGATCGGCTTCGCCAAAATATTTAAGGGCAGTTTCTTCGGTAAGGAGAACGTTGTCTTGTTTTTCGAGGGCTGTCTCTCTATCGCCTTTCAGCAATTTGAAGTCAAACACTTTGAAGAAATCCTTGCCGGCTACATCTAGCGTTTCGGTGTAAATGTTGTCGCCAACTTTCACTTGTGTTCCCACTTTGTTGAGGCGAACCTGGTATTCGACTTCGGGAAGATTGTCTTTGAGTGCGGGGCCCATTGGGAAGGGCACGTTGGCGGATGCAAACTGTTGGTTTTCGCCCCAGTCTTCTCGCGCGTAAACGCGATAGATCCGTTCGGCTTTTGAATGAAACTTGTCGAACGTCCATTCATCTCGCACAAAAAGGGTGATGAGAATACAGACTGCGATGCCGAGACTGAGACCAACGATGTTTATTGCGGAGTGTGCCTTACTGCGAGTGAGTGCGCGAAAGGCGATCTTGATGTAGCTTCTTAACATAGAGTTGGGTGAGATTAGTTGATACTCCTATATCAATATCAGGCCAACACTAATTTGGATGTTTCAGGGAGGAAAAAAGTTGAACGGTGTGCGGAATTACTGGATTACTGTCCGGGATCGGGCAACCGATCGATGGGCTTCAACTCTATCTTTCTATAATAAACCTCCGCTCCTTCACTTTGAAACTGGATCTTACCGCGTTTGAGCGGCGTGCCATCAGCTAATCGCGAACGATAAAGCTTCATCACAACTTTCCCATTTACTACATGAATGGCGGAGTCACCAAAACAATAGAGCTCAAGTGTATTCCATTGGCCCGTTGGTTTTTCAGCGTCGGGGGATTTAAGAACATGGCGACCATTCGGGCTCTTTTCGTCGAACGTCTTCAACTTACCCGATGGCTGATAGGAAAACCTGTCCTTCGTGCCAACAACAGGGACGTCGAACCCTGCACCGGCAACGCCCCAATAGTCTCCGCAATCCCCTTCCTGCACCTGGAATTCCTGGCTGCGAAGCCAGAAACCATCGCCGGTGCCGTGATCACCAACACCATGATATAAGAGTCCGCTGTCACGCTTCTGATCGAGCTTCGGTGCGTATTTCGCTTCGCCCCATTTGAACTCGACTTTAAGATGATAGTTGGAATATTCTTCGACAGTGGAAATGCCGCCGAAATGCTGACCAGAAATTTTTATCGCTGGCTCGCCGTCGATGTTAACGACAGAGAAGACTCTATCGGGGTCTTTATTTAGTCCTGTCTCTGGAAGAAATGTATCCCATCCTGTAAGATCTTTTCCATTGAAGAGGCCTGTTTCGCGGAGGATACGCGGAGAAGCAAAGGATACGCAAAGGATTATAAAAACAATGACTGCTTTCATTCCGAATCAAAATCAAGCTGTTGAATTAATGCATCGCGCTCAGGTGTCAAAGTAAAAAACACATGAACGGTACCCTTCTCACATCTGATATCGAACGTTCCGCGTAATTGATTCTCAGGTTCCACATCCGAGACATGAAGCATCTTGCCCACTTGTTTGAAAATTTCTTTGAGGCTTTCTTGCCTGGAGGCTGCATCGTGATCTAACCAGAAATTCTCTGCAAATATTTTCTTCGATTCGGGATCATTGAAATCGGGAAGCAGACTTAAGATCTCATCCCTGCGTTGCTTCAATATTTCTGAAGCCGGCAATACTCTTTTCTTGAGACCAGCGAGTTGAATCAATGTATCGAGTACAACACCGTTCGGGAAACCGGGAGCGCCATACGTATGATTCGCAAAAGAAACGATGCCTATGTTATACTCGGGATATATTCGCCATTCGCTGCCGTAACCAGGCAATCCGCCGCTGTGAGAAATTCTTACCAGTCCATTGCAATCTTCTCTCCAACCAAGTCCATAGCCGTAGCCACCAAAGCCTGGACACGCAGCACCGGTTCTTGTTTTTGCATTCGCAGCCAACCCGGTTGTTCGCCACGGCTGATGCATCTCACGGATAGAGCTTCTTTTAATTGGTCCGTTGTCGGCAGTGTTGCGTGGAGGCCATGCAGCCAGGTGAACACTTACATACTTTGCAAAGTCATCGATGGTGCAGATCATCCCTCCCATTGCACCGTAAGAGCCGTCGTGAAGAACGGGTTCCTCTTTCCATGTATTGTCTTCCCAGCGATAGCCCGGAGCAAAAACTTCATTCGGTATTTCGGAATACTCCCAACGCGAATCTGTCATTCCAATGGGCTGCATGATGTTCTTCGTGATGTATGCTTCGTAAGTTTCGCCGGATACCTTCTTAATGATCATGCCGAGCAATGCGAATCCCATGTTGCTGTATTCGAAAGTTGTACCGGGAACATTCGAAAAAGAGATACCATTCTTCAAGTGAGCGATCACCTCTTCGTCCTTATCGGCAAGCTGACGATCGCCCCAGGGATTGTCTTCGGGAAGTCCGGCCGACATAGTTAAAAGATTTTGTATGGTGATTGGTTGCGCGTCGGTGGTGAGGGCGCCGCCACCGTTGATCTCCGGGATGTATTTTGAAACCGGGTCGGTGAGACTCAACTTGCCCTCGTCGCGAAGCTTGAGGATTGCCATCGCCGTGAAGCTTTTGCTCATAGACGCGATCCGGTACAAAGTTTTTGTAGTAGCTGGTCGTTTCTCCTTCACGTTCGCGAAACCAGTAGCGCCTGAATAAACAAGCTTGTCGCCGATCACGAGTCCGTATGCGATAGACGGAAATGCATTTCTCTTCGCGTAACGTTTGAAGACGGTATCGATGATGGGGAAGTATTGAGTTACTCTTTGAAATGCCGCGCTATCGGTAAAGACGGGGACGGAATATTTCTGGACAGATGTGAGTTGTGCGTTTTGAGTTGTGCGGGGGTTTTCGGTGTTACAGGCGAAGGCGAGAACAACAAAAAAAAGTAAATATTTCTTCATAGGCGTTACTTCTTGTACTTATCATTCAATTTAACACCCTCCAGCACAAAGAGCAACAACTTTTTGAATTCTCTGGTCGCGTGTTTCCTGTCTTTTTGCGGTTTCTACCAGTTCGATGAATTCATTTTTATATCCATTGGCCAGTGAGTCGAAAAATTTAACGGCGGCGGGCTTCTTGCGAAGGGCTTTATAAAGGTCGTCGGGAACGGCGGCTTCCTTTGTTTGCTTCACGCGTTTATAACCGGCTTTGTTGATCGCGACCGACTCTTTCACATAATCTGTGATGTACTTTTCGTTGATCTCACTGACGTTGTTGAACTTGATGCTTCGGCTAAATTCATTTTCCATCCCGAAGTTGAAGAGCTTGCGGGCGTCTTTCATTTCTTTGCCGTTGAAGAAATGCAGTACTGCATGTTTTTTGAAACCGCCCTACGCCGCACACCATGCCGTTGTAATTATAGTTGGGTCCCCATTTCCAATCTTCCTTGATGTCGGGAACGGCTTTGAGGATGATGGCTCTTAGTTTGGTGCAGATAGATCTTGCGGGTTCGTCGAGATCTTTGATGTAGTTTGTGATCTCTTTGGAAGGGTCTTTAGCGGACATGACAATTAGAATGCTTTTCTAAAGATAATGCAGGCCAGGGAATTGCGACTTCTTAAGAATTGCTCGTGCGTATCGAACGATCCGAGTTTAACCGTGGATATCTCTTTATAGACTGGAAGATTTCTTATTTCGTAAAGGCTCAAGAGACTGTCGTTACCCGCATCCACCTGCTGGCACGCGATCATTTTTACGACTATTGCACGAAAGAAGAGAGATTAAAAACAAGGAAAGTAAAGAATCTCATGATGCGGAGTCTTTACCAAAGATAACCCGGTTAAGGCAACAAAGTCACAAGTACATACCCCCGATTACTTCGACTCTATCAACAACACCTTCCCCTCCACAATCTTGGAGTTCCTCAAACCATTCAGTGCCTTAATGCTCTTCACAGAAGTATTGTACTTCTCCGCAATCTGGCCCAACGTGTCGCCCGACAATACCTTGTACTCGATCACATTCTGATCTCTTATCACAGGCGCTTTGGGAGTTGACTTCTGTCTGTGCGCGGGGGCTGCGCTCGCTACAAGATCCGCAGGTGGAGCGCTTCGCAAGGGCCTGTGTGTTATCACCAAAGTTTTTCCCGCTACGATCCTCGAATTTCTCATGTGATTTGCCGCCATGATCGAAGCAACAGTTACGTTGTAACGATCTGCAATCGTCGAAAGACTTTCGCCACTCTTTATCCTATGCCTGGTCGTGATCATTTCCGGCATTTTAATCTGGTTCGCCATCAATGTCGAGTCGATGTTGAAACCAGACACACCATTCATCATCACGAGTGAATCCATCATTGCATTCTCTTCAAACTTTTGATAGGTATGAGGTGAACGCCTGTGTGAACAACCTGCCCTTCAATAAATATCCTTCTTTGCTCAGGTGAATGTAATCCGGTCGCGCCAATCTCGCCTGCACCCATTTGGCCATCGAATACTGTCCACCCGACACACGATACCAATCGTAGAATGCACAATGTTCTTGTTTTGCTATCTGCCGAACCATGTTCGAAAAATCCCGTGCCGCCGCGATGTTTGCACCATGACGATACACGTCTTGAGTACTGCGTAAGGAGGATCGCTGCTTCAGGTGCAAGTTGTCGCACCCAGTTGATCGTCTGGATAATCTGACGGCCCAACGTAGCGGATATCATTCCACTATACAAAAAAATCGTTCGTACCGTAATCGAGAATGATAAGGTCGGGTTGCAATGCAGGAAGTTGTGAATCGATCATCACCTGTTCCAACACTGCGGTGTACGGCGCACCACCCACACCAAGCTGATGATAGATCAAACCATGATCCTGGTCGCTCTCGAGGGACATCCATAAAATTCAAAATTCAATTGTTCATCACGCGACTTCAACATCTGCACGTGAATGAAGTTGGTGCTGTCGGGAATCACAACTTCGACATACGGCATGTCTTCATGCTGTGCATTGGCGAGAACAACTGTTTCGTTGTTGCGGGTCATCACGCGCAAGTCGAAGCTCTGCGGACCTGGTTTGAAGAAGAACTTAATTTTTTTGTATTGAGCTGGCAGTGGTTCACGGAATGTGATATTGAAACCTGCAGCCAGCATCGATAGTACGAACGGTCATGCCCGAAAACGCCGAGTGGCAAACGAGGACGTGGCTCTAATGCTTTCGAATATTGCCACTTGCCATAGTGAACGGTTCTGTAATCGAGGGGCGAATAAGTTTTCGCAGCAGAGTACGGGAAGATGATTCCGTAGCCACCATCGCCTTTCTGGTTCTGCATGAACTTGCGGACCTCGCCGCTAAAGATACCGGGCTGAATGTGCGAGTCACCGAAGTGTGCTATGGTGATCTTCGGAGTTGTATCGTCTTTCCACTTATTGAAGAAGCTTGCGAGCGACGAACCGATCGTAGAACTCAATGAAGTTAAACTCGTCGTGGAAGAACTTGAAGCCGATGGTATCGGCAGCAATGCCTGTTGAATCTTTCGCAACGGCCGTACCGGCACCCGCCTTGTCGGCGGACACGGCCGTTGAATCTGATGGTATTTCTTGCGTGAATCCTGTTAAGGAAATCAAAAAGAAAAGCGCCAAAAAATTAGCTCTCATAATTTTAAAAAATCCTATGGGTGTTTAGCAACCGTATCCTCCTGCACTTTAATATTCTCCTCAGCGGGTTGTTCTGCCCTCGGTTTATAGTTTAAAAAATAGCGTCCACGATAGGACGTATACTTATTATTAACTGCAAAGGTATTATGTAAAAACATAATTGCAGTAATTCCGTGCATTTTTACAAAATCTGGCAGATTCACGTCGTAATACCGGTAATCCATGACATAAACCGTTCCAAAATGGAGTGCCATGAAGGGGGCTGCGGCGTTGCCGAATGAGTCCTTGATAATCAGGAGTTTCTCCTTGTTTACTTCACTTTCTATTCTAATCAACGGGTGGTCCCCACCGAGGAAATTTGCGTAGTTCGATACATTGCTGAACATATTGGTCTTTTCGAACCGCTGGGAGTCCAAATTGTACCTGAAGACCTTTGTAGGCACCGGTAACTTGTAATATTCCACGCTGTCCTTAATGTCGCGTAGCCGCTTGTCGAGTGTGATTCCATACAAAGAACCGAGGAATTTCTTCTTCAGTTTCTTTTTCTCGAACTGGTTAAGATCATACGGTTCGAAGCCTGCGCTCTTGCAGAATCCACGATAGGCATAGTACGCCCCGAGGCCGGTCCAATGGTGGTCGGTGTTGAAATAGATGTAACGATCGGTATGTTTGGCGAGCTCCGAATAAGCATCTCCGAAAATGACCAACGAGTCGAGCTCATCTTTCACAAACTCGATGTTATTCTTCTCGTAATTGGATGATCGCTTGTATTCTTTAGGCAGGTAGAAATCGATTGGCGTGGGCGCGATGACGCAATAGATCTGAAGGCTATCGAATGTCTGTTGATATAAGTTGACCATCTCTGCGTAACGACGAGCCGTTTCCCTGGGTGCCACTGAACATTTGTATCGCTCGTCCTTCATAAACAATGATCGAAGACGATTTGTTGTAGTCGGCAACGTTATTCTTTGTTGTATCCTTCTCGATCTTTCTCTGGGTCGTGTCGACTTTCACAACCTCGAGTGTATCTATTAACTCGGTTTCACCTTCTGCATCTCCGGCTGTTTCGTAGTACTTTACACCTGATGTAATTCCGGAAAGCTCCTTGATAGATGAAGCCGCCTGAACGAGTTCTTCACGTAAAGGAAAATTATCTGAGTAATAAAGACTAAGGCTATCGGTGTAATCGCCTTGCAGTAAAGAGATCGCCGAGAACTTGGAAAAGGGACCAACGCACGGTTCTCAATCTCCGACACTCCTTGTGAAGGAATGAGTATCGATATCAATCCAACAACACAGAGCACAGTAATGAAGAATGCACTGAAGATAAGTCCAGTTCTATTGTCAGGAAACTTCGTGCTATTTTGATTTTCTTCCATCATGCTTTTCTAGAACCTGAAGTATAAAAATGGTTGTATGTTTTTCCTACCAGTAATGTTACAGACACCAGGAATAACACTATAAATGCAAGTGATGCAAGTATCCAGAAATGAGTCTTGGGACTTAATCGTTTTTTCCATCGCCTCATTGATCCGGTTATATACGGGGCATACAGAATATCAACGCCAGCGCCAACCAAAACATATGTCCTTTCAAACGATTCACTGAGGGAGAGACTCCATCCGTCGTTGTTACTCCCACCAAATAATACCTTTATAAAGTAGCCGAGCTTATTGATGTCTTCAAAGTAAAAGATCGCCCAGCCAAATAGCGCAATAAATATCAGGTACACATGAGATATAAACTTCGGAATTTTTCAAGCACATTTAATAAAAATGCGCGCTCTATCCATATCAGGGAATCCGAAGTACAATCCCCATAAAATGTAGTTCCAGCTGCCGCCGTGCCATAAGCCCGTGAGAAACCAAACTATAAGTAGGTTCCGGGTTGCATTCGACCGATTGCCACCGAGTGGTATATACAGGTAATCCCTAAAACCATGACCCCAGCGAAATGTGCCATTTTCTCCAGAAATCGGTGGCCGAGTTGGCAGTGTAAGGATATTTGAAGTTCTCCTTGTAATGGAAACCATACATCCAGCCGAGACCGATAGCCATATCGGAGTAGCCCGAGAAATCGAAATAGATCTGGAGTGTGAACATCAGCAAGCCGTACCAGCTCCCTCCCACCGTAAAATCTGTAGTAGGCACGTTGAGAAATTGTGCTACGAGCTCACCCGGCAATATTTGCGAAGTATACTTTTTTGAAGAGACCGAAACAGAATCGCAGGAAGCCGCGGGCCATCTGGCTGCCGCTGATACTCCGATTGTTGATCTCGTGCTCTACATGGGCGTACCGCACAATTGGTCCTGCTACCCAGGTTGTGATACATCGACACATACATGAGGAAGCGCAGGTATGACTTCTGTGCTTTAATTTCACCCCCGGTAAACATCGATCACATAAGATAAAGTCTGGAAAGTATAAAATGAGATCCCGATCGGCAGCGTGTTGGTTTGGGATCGGTATCGACGTTCCAAGAAGGTCGTTGATGTTCTGGCAAATGAACGCACCGTATTTAAATGTCGCCAGTAATCCCAATTGAACGACAAGCGACCCGACCAGGAACAATTTTTTGTTGTGCCGGTATCGCTCCATCAATATGGCATTCACGAAGTCTACCGAACCGGAGAAAACGAGCAATATGATCCAGAACGGCTCACCCCAGGCATAGAAATATAAAAGAGAAGGATGTGAGAATGATGTTACGCCATGCCTTGTTGCCCGAAGCGAAGTACAAGCGTGAGACTGAGAGGGAGGAATATGAAGATAAAGTCGAGACTTGCGAATAGCATTTAATTCCTGGCGTGCCGTGCGCTGTTTATAAATGGCGCGAAGATAATGAGTAAACCGTAAACGGTAAATAGCGAACGGTAGCAGGTTTAAAGATCAGGCAGGAAGACGGAGAAAGAAGTAGGAACCCAGTAAACCAATCGGCACTATTCTGATTAGATACCCGGTAAAGAAGCTATACCGCTCGCGGTCCTTCAACATGCAGATGAGTCCAAGCACTGTCCCGACGGCAAGAGCACTGAGCCCGATCAGAAGCATTTCCCCTGCACCATGCAAGTGCAGTAATTCGAAAAGGCAACCGATAATTACTGCCGAGCAGGCGATCATCGAAATACGGGTAGCAAGACTACATGCCAGGAAGTCGAACACCACGGAACGCTTGTCCCTCGGGTAACTTGATCGGCATATAGGCGCGAAGAAAGTAAGCTACAGAAAGCATCGACATGCCAATCATAAGGATTTCATCGGCGCCGTTGAGATGAAGGATCTTCAATAGCAAACCCGCGAGTGTACCGGCAAGCCCAATGTACTCAATTGGTCTGCTGAGCTTTGTTGCCAGGAACGCACTGAACGTATTCATCATACTCAGAAGACAGGCTTGTTTCCGAACATGTAGAGGCCGACTAAAAAGATCGGTATCATTCTTAAAAGATAACCGAACAAGAACTTGTAGGTCGGCTGGTCCTTGATGATAAAATAGATTGAACCCATGATTGTAATGGCAAGGGCGCTGCAGCCTACTAAAAGCAACCGATCGCCATTCAAATGAAGCAGGTTGAACAAAATTCCCATTGTGGCAATAGCGCCGGAGATCATGGCGACTTTGGGAAATATCATAAATCCATACAGGTAGCTTTGATCGGGCTCCGCTGCGGTGGCGCATCAGTTGGTATGAATGCGCGAAAAAAATAAACGAGAGCCAGCAGCGTCATCGAGAGCAGCAGTATCATGGCGCCGCCAGGGAGGTGCATAACTTTTAGAAAAAGCCCGAAGAGGGTTCCGAGCAGTGCAATAATTTCCAGTGGCAAGGAGAGCTTTGCAAGTAGTTTCACGTAATGGGTGTTTCCATGAAACTACAAAAAAACTTTTCACTATTCACTTTTCACTATTCACTTTTCAGGACTTCCGCGGGGTTACTCCGGGTTGCCTTTAAGGTCTGAGAACCAATCATCATGAAGGCGATCAGCAATACGCCCAGGAGCCCGGCGAACAACTCTACAGGTCCGATAGGGTTATGATAAGGGAACGACGTTAAGACCACCGCATCGAAGAAGAAGTAGGTTGCCGGAAGTGCTATCACCGCAGAGATGCACAACAACAACATGAAGT
Source organism: Bacteroidota bacterium (assembly GCA_037200305.1). GTDB lineage: Bacteria > Bacteroidota > Bacteroidia > Cytophagales > Cyclobacteriaceae > ELB16-189. The sequence goes on along the minus strand of JBBCGZ010000016.1, from coordinate 144,462 downwards.
TGCGACTCAACAAGTAGATAAGATTCCCTGAGCTCGCTCCCATTACTTTCCTGATACTGATTTCCTTCAGCCTTGTCTCCGTTGTGAACACCACCATACCAAACATTCCCATCGACGCAATCGAGATCGCGAGGAATGAAAGGAAGCCTATGATCTTGATCATTGCCGAGAATTCATTGTAAGCTTTTTCGATCGCGTCATCGTAGAACCCGGCACTGATCGGGTGTATTTTATCGATGCCCTTCCACAGTGTTTCGATCTTCGCCATGGTGGCAACGGGATCACCCGACTGTATCTTGATATTGAGATAACCATTATGATTCTCTTCCGTCATGTACTTGAAGATCACGGGGTCGATAGGACTATCGACCTTACCATAATGGTAGTCTTTCATCACACCAACGATCTTTAGCTTTTTGCGATCGAGGGTCAACTCTTCGCCAAGGGCTTTGTTGGCATCGAGGAGATTGAATCTTTTGAGAACCTGCTCGTTGACGATCACCTCCGATGTAGCTTCTTCGGTGGTGGGCCTTGCGATGAAGTTGCTGCCAGCAACAAGCTTATGACCATGCAGAGGGATGTAGTTCTCGTCAACTGCATTATACCACACGTCCACCGAGTCGCGCGAATCTTTATATTTCAATTGACCGCCATAGAATGTACCAACGCTGGTGACCATTTGCGACTTTGATATTGCGATGACTTCAGGGAGTTCTTTGAGACTATTTATAACGATTTCAGGTTTGTTGCCGCGCAATTGTAAGTTGATAATATTCTCAGTGTTGAAACCAAGATCGAAAGAGAGGATGCTTTTGTATTGAGTGAAACCTATGAGCGTCGCGGTTATGAACATGAGCGTGAGTGTGTATTGAACAACAACCAACACCCTCCTGAAGCTAACGCGTCTGAACACCTTTATCGAGCCAGTATCGCGCAACGCGCTGATGATGCTGACTTTTGAAAAGAACGTTGCGGGGAGGAATCCAGCCAACACTCCAACGGCAACTGAAAAAAGGAAGAAAGCAACAATCATTGGCAACGTAATGTCAAGCTTCACGATATCACCGAGCTCTGGTGCGATGTTCATGAACTGCGGACGAAGGATCAAAAATATTCCGAATGAAAACACCAATGCGGCAATGGAGACAATAATCGCCTCGGCAAGAAACTGTTGGCGCACCTGGCCTTTGCCGGCACCAATCACTTTGCGAAGGCCAACTTCCTTGAATCGTCTCAATGATCTTGCGATAGAAAGATTCGTGTAATTGAAACACGCAGAAAGTATGACAACTAAAGCGAGCCCACCAATAATCCAAAGAACAACCATCGGCATAGCTGCACCAATGGTGTTGCTGAGATCTTCACCGAGAACGATGTCGTAAAGCGGCAAGAGCGCAAGTAGTATAACGATGTTATCCTCACCCTTATTTTGTTCTTCGGCAATGGCATCGAGTTGTGATTTCACGGAAGCGACGTCGCCATTTTCAGGCAACAATAAATACACATAATTCTGCCACATGTTCGCCCAGCTAGTCATCCTCTTTTCGTCTTTGTTTAAAACCTCGAAGGTGGACAGGGAACAAAGTGATTCGAAGCGGACGTGAGAAAAGAATGGAACGTCTTTCATAACACCGGTTACGTGATACTGAACGGTGTCGAGAGTCATGATCTTCCCCATCGCATCTTCGTCACCGAAGAATTTTTTGGAAGCTGTTTCGGTGAGTACGATCGAGAACGGATCTTTCAAGGCTGTTGCAATGTTTCCTTTGACTAATGGGAATGTGAAGATCTTAAGGAACGATGGATCGGCCCAGAGTCCGCTGATGGGAATAACCTTGTCATCAATTTTTGCATCGCCACCAAAACCGTTCCGGATCGTCGCCACGTCTTCAACACCTGAAACTTTCTCGGCAATGAGTTTTCCGGTCTTTATTGAAGTTGAAGCAAATTTCGAAGAGTGTTCTTTATTGAATGTAGGGAGATTCGTTATTCGATATATCCTGTTGCCCTTCTCATGAAACTTGTCGTACGATTTCAGATCCACCAGAAAAGCGATCAGCAGCAGACCAACCGACATACTAATGGCCAATCCAACGATGTTGATAGTTGAGAACAGTTTGTTCCGCATTACGTTGCGGCCCGAGGTTTTGATGTAGCTTCCGATCATGATCCAGTTGATAAGGAGGTTGACAAATTTTAATGTGCGTATCGTGTATCCCCTGAGAAACTTAAATGAGTCGATGACGTAGATGATCCTGGCGCGGCGAGCGCCGATCTCTTCCACGTTTCTTTCGAAGTATTCATTGAGATCCCCGATGAGGTCTTCAGCAAGCTCTGGCTTACAATACCATTCGATAAACCGTATTGCCCACTTCGGGGGAGATATGTTTTCACCACTTTTCACTATACACTTTTCATTATTCACTTTTTAGGACTTCGGCGGGATTGCTGTGCGCTGCTTTAAGTGTTTGGGTTCCGATCATCAGGAACGCAACTAACAACACACCGAAAAAACCCGATCAATAATTCGAACACAACCTACTGGTAGGTGATAAGGAAATCGTGGCAGGAGAATTCTTTCGAACACGAAGTACGTGAAGGGTATCGCAATCGCCGCAGAAATACCAAGCAGCAACATGAAATTGCGACTCAGCAACCTAACGAGGCTTCCCACACTGGCGCCCATTACCTTTCCTGATTCCGACTTCCTTCAGTCTTGTTTCGGTTGTGAACACCACCATTCCGAACATTCCCATTGACGCAATAGATATGGTGAGGAATGAAAGGATGCCGATGATCTTCACCATCACAGAATACTCGGCGTATGCTTCTTCGATCGCTTCATCATAAAATCTTGCATCGATCGGATGAACTCTATCGATTCTCTTCCAGGCCTCTTCGATCTTAGCCATCGTTGCCCGGCAGGTCTGTCGATTGAACCTTCAGATTTATAAAACCATGACTGTCGTCGGCCCAGATACCGAACACCACCGGCTCTATCTTGTTCTCCAGCTTGCCATAGTGAAAGTCTTTGATCACCCCAATAATCGAAAGTTTTTGAGTGTTGACAACGATCTCTTCACCAATGGCCGAATGCGGATCATTAAGATCGCCGATATGAAATTGTTTTTAACGTTTCTTCGGTGACGATTGCTTCCGTGCTCTCCCGATATGTTTTTGGATGTGATTTGAAATTGGTGCCCGCTACAAATTCATGTGCGTGCATGGCAAAGTAATTTTCATCGACAACATCGAGTGAGATAGCCATGACAATGCTATCACCATGGTTTTCATATTTCATCTGGCTACTCCAAAAACTGCCGACACTCGTAATAAGGCTCGACTTCGAAACACCGGTTACTTCCGGTATCTCATTAAATTCCTTAATCGCGATCTCCGGCTTGTTGTCGAGAAGTTTAACATTCACAATATTTTCGGTGTTGTAGCCGAGATCGAATGCCAGGAAGCTTTTGTATTGTTTGTATGCTATAACAGTCGCCGTAATGAAGACGAGCGTGAACGTATATTGCGCCACAACAAGAACCTTCCTGAAGTTGACATGCCTGAATACTTTCACTGAGGAACTTTCTTTCAGAGCGGCTATGACGTTGACGCGACTGAAGAAAACGGCAGGCAAGAATCCGGCGATGACTCCAACCACAATCGAGAATACAACAAAGTAAAAGGCCAATGCAGGAGTGAGTTCCAACTTCACCACCTGTGTAAGCTGCGGCAACAACTCTCCCGTCATCCTCGACAGCCCGAGGAATATCGCGAACGACAACAGCAGTGCGGCCAACGAAATGATCACTGCTTCGTAAAGAAACTGCTGACGCACCTGGCTTCGCATCGCACCAATGGCTTTACGAAGGCCCCACTTTCCTTAAACCTCCGCAGCGAACGCGCTATCGAAAGATTGGTGTAGTTAAAACATGCCGACAGTATCACGACCGATGCAAGAATTCCAAGACCCCAGGCTGTACTGGTTGATATTGTTGGACCGGTAGAATTACTCAGGCTCTCACCGAGAACGATCTCGTGCAAAGGTTGAATCCCCAACTTGAGAGTTCTTTCTTTTTGTCCTTTGTTTTCCGCGCTGGCGATCTGGTCGAGGTTGCTTTGAAGTGTTGTCAGATCTGCTTTCCCAGGCAATAAGCAATACACATAGGTTGCAAACATGTCGGTCCATTGCGTAACCCGTTCGTCCTTGTCTTGCGCCACGAAAGTTGACAACGAAACGAGCACTTCGAAACGAAGGTGAGAGAAAAACGGTGTGTCTTTCATGATGCCCGTCACCTGGTATTCTGTGGTGTCGAATTTTATCAGTTGACCAAATGCGTCTTTGTCGCCGAAGATTTCTTTGCCGTCTTTTCGGTGAGGATAATCGAATAGGGAGCTTCGAGCGCAGTCTTCTCGTCGCCCTTTGATCAGGGGAAAGTCGAAGAGCTTGAAAAAAGATGGGTCGGCCCAATATCCACGTGTTGGTATCGTATTGTCGCCAACGACTGCATCGTCGCTGAAAATACCTCGAAGGGTGGCGACCTCTTCCACGACAGAATTTTTTCTTTGATGAGGGCGCTGGTCTTCATTGATGTAGTTGCAAACCAGCCCCATTCGTCTTTACCGAATGTTGGCCGGCTGATGATCCTGTAAATGCGACTGCCCTTTTCGTGAAAGCGGTCGTACGATGCGAGGTCATGAATGAACGAGATCAACATCAATCCAACCGACATGCTGATTGCGAGGCCAACGATGTTGATGGATTGAGAACAGCTTGTTCCGCATCACATTGCGACCTGACGTTTTTGATGTAGCTACCAATCATGATCCAGTTGATAAAGACGTTGACAAAATTTGGTCTGCGTACCGTATATGTTCTGAAAAACTTAAATGCATCTATGATGTAAATGATCTTTGCTCGCCTTGCTCCTTTTGTCTCTACATTTCTTTCGAAGTATTCGTTGAGATCACCCAACAGATCTTCGGCGACTTCTGGTTTACAATACCATTCGACAAACCGTTGTGCCCACCTTGGCGGGAATATGTTTCGGCCACTTTTCACTTTTCACTATTCACTTTTCACTTCCAGACGAGCGACGGGATCTTGTTCCATAAGTCCGTCACGCATTGACTTTGCGCGAACGAGTGATGCCTTACCCGGAATGGTGAGTGTGTAGAAGCGTTTGCGTTTGCCTCCACGCGCTTTGGTTGCTTCTCCGAGTTGACTTTTCAAGAGTCCTTTGTCTTCGAGTCGATTGAGTACGGCGTGAACGACGCCGAGCTTAACGGTGCGGCCAGTGTGTTTCGAAAGCTCGTCGCACACGGCGACACTGTATGCGTCGTCCATCAGCGCGGCTATGGTGAGTAGCACGAGCTCCTCGAATTCGCCGAGGTTTGTTCCTTTCATATTGTAATCAAATGTATGTAAAATACTTTTGATTATACATACAAAGCGAGAGTAAATAAAATCTTAGGTAAAAAAGCACGCCGCAGGCGTCTACCACCACTTCAGTGGCAGCTCAACGGAATTGATATCATCCACAATCATATCAGGCTTGAACGCATAATCATTGAGGTTCTCTTTGCGCGAAACGCCACTTAGAACAAGAATAGTCTTATAGCCCATTTGAACACCGCCCTGGATATCAGTATCCATTGTGTCTCCTATAATAGTAGTCTCGGCAGTCTCCAACCCAATGTACTTGCGTGCGCTGGGCATCATCACGGGACTGGGCTTTCCTATTACAAACGCCCTCTTACCCGTCGCCTCTTCGATCATCGCTGTTGTCGCAGCTATCCCAAGATTATCCCAACCTTTCCTCTTCGGCGATGGATCTCTATTGGTTGCGATAAGTTTCGCTCCTTCGAGGATCATGTTCACCCGCTTTGCCAACCATCTCCAATGTAAAGTTCCTCCCCTCGCCTATCACAACGAAGTCGGGTTCGGAATCTACCATGGTGAGACCATTCTCTGTAAGACTTGTCAGCAGGCCGCCTTCGCCCAACACATACACGGTTCCGTGTGGTGCCTGGCTTGCGAGAAAACTTGCGGTAGCCATCGCGCTGGTGTAGATATGGCTTGTCTTCGACTACGATCCCGAGGCGTTTTAGTTTGCGTGTGGCCTCCAGCCTGTGTGCGTTGGCTGTTGTTGGTCATGAATGTGAACGGAATGTTTTCGTTCAGAAGTCGTTCGATGAATTTATCGGCGCCGGGAATTAAAACGTTGCCGCCGTAAATCACACCGTCCATATCGATTAAGAGACCATGAGCCATCTTTAGGGGGTTTAAGCCTAAAGATAGCAATTGATCTATTCGTAGCGTAAAGAATTTAACGGGATTGGCTCTTGCGGCGCGCAAGGTTTGCGAGGCAATGGTGACAGAACCCAAAATTACAATCGTTAGCACCCCTGTAGCGATGAGACCCAGAGAGATCGAAATTTTATACACAAAGTTTTCCCAAAAAACATATTGCCAACGAAATAGCCAGCCGGCACACCTATGATGATCGCTATTCCGATCAATACCAAGGAAAGACCGGCTGAGTACCATAACAACCTGCCACGATTCGGCGCCCATCACTTTTCGAATACCGATCTCTTTTACCCTTGTTTGAGTTGAATACATCGCCATACCGAGCATTCCCAAACACGCGAGCGTTATCGCAAGAAAACTCACATAGCCCACAATCTTCACTGTGTCGTCGAAGCCACTGTTCTTGTAGTTATCTTCAATTTCATCCGACATCATTTTTGCCTGCAGAGATCATGAACGGCATCGAAGCGCTTCCACAATGGCTGCAAGTATGCCTTTACTGTTTCTTCCTGGCCGGGAACGATTCTCGCACTCGCGAAGGAAATTTGTTTCGTGTTATATCTCATTGCCAGCGGACCAATCTCGTATGTCATCGGTCTGAAATGAAAGTTCTTCACAACACCAATCACCGTAAGCGCAATGCTGTCGTCTACAAAAATAGATTGCCCGATAGCCGACGTAGGATCGGCGAACTTAAACTCTTGTAATGCTCTTTCATTGAGGATTACATGCCGTTCTATTTCACCTTCTTTCACAGACTCGAAATTTTTTCCAGCGACAAATGACACTTCAAGATTGTCGAGATAGTGATTGTCAACAATGAAGTCACGCATGACAAACGGAGTATCTTCGAAGCTGAGTTTATAATCGCTCGCCCGATCGGCGCCATTACCTAATTGATGAGAAACACCTCCAACCTGTATCACTCCCGGCACCGCAGACATCTCGTTCGCAAACTTCTCGTACGCAACTCCCCTGGAGCCTCACGTTCAAAATATCCGAATCATGGATCCCGAGATCCTTCGTCACGAGATACTTAACCTGGTGATCGATCACCAGCACAACGATGATGAACAACATCGACAACGAAAACTGCGTGACAACCAACACTTTCCTGAACGTCAACCTCGAATAGATCTTCTGCGCACCTGAATCTTTCAGAACCTTTATTGGCTTGAACGCCGACAGGTACCCGGCCGGCAATAGTCCCGCAAGCGCACCTACACCAATCGAGAAGGCGAGGAAATATAAATACAGTGAATAATTTTCATCGAGGCTCAGCGAGAATGAACGTCCGATAGACAATTGCAGAAAGGCAGGTTTCAATGCTTGCAACAATACCCATGAGAAGACAAGGGCTATCAATGAAAATACTGTTGCTCTCGCCGATAAACTGGATGAACACCTGGAATCTTTGAGCTCCCATTACCTTTCGTACGCCGATCTCTCGTGCTCGCGTAAGCGATCGTGCGATCATAAGATTAGTGTAGTTGAAGCTAGCCATCACCATAACGACAGCAGCAAGTACACCCATGAATACTAATATCGTTTCAGGAATTCCGTTGCCCATTTGGTTCGAGAGCCTGGACCCGGGAGTAATCTCCGTTAATGGCTGTATGTAGAATTCATACCCGCGATCGCGTGTCTCAAGTTTCAATCCCGCATAATATTTCTTCGAGTCATCAATGGTATGTCCACCGCGAAGTGTGAAGTAAACATAGGTCATGTAATAATTTATTCCAGTTCTCGAGAACAATCTCGGTCTTTCCTTCTTTCTCCAGCAATGGCAGCGCTTTCGAGCGAACCTAGGACTTCAAATTCAAAATGCGTCTTCGCAATAAACGGTTTCAAAACCCCGGTAACCTGGAATTCACCATAGTCGCCAAACGAGATCGTTTGTCCCATGGCATCTTGCTGACCAAAAAGTTTTTCCGCAGCTGCATGCGTCAGCACGATGCTCTTCGGATCCTTCAGTGCCGTTGATGCATCTCCTCTTTCCAATGGAAAATTAAACACCTCGAAGAACGACGGTTCAGTCATCATTCCGCTCAAAGGCACATTCACATTTCCATGAACAGCATCGCCACTAAACCAACGATCGAAGCGAACGATCTTGTCGGCAAATGTATAGTCATCAGCAATTGCTTTTGCGAGTGGCAACGGTGTGCTCGCGTACGGCTCGCCGTAGCCTGCCACCCTCAGAGCATTGGTGTTGATCCGGTAGATATTATCTCTATCCTTATGAAAATTGTCGAACGTGTACTGATCGAGCACGATCATGATGATGAGCATTGCCAGCGACATACCCACCGAAAGCCCGGCGAGATTGATGAAGCTGAATGACCGGTGACGAATGATGTGCGAAGCGCGGTTGTGAGGATACTTTTTAGCATGGCGGCAGGGTTAGGTGAATTTACTACCGCCAATGCAATCAATGGTTACAGTGAATGCACGGATGCCCTCAACCAGCGAAAAAAATGTACTGAATTAGTGCCTGATCTGTTTCAGCATGTTCCCTACCTGCATATCTCCGTACCCATAGATCCCTTCAGTCCTTGAAAACTGCGTGAAAATCTCGCTGAAGTCCGTATATCCTTGTGCAAGAAGGTCTTCCAGCACCTTGCGTGGACGCGCATTGCGCTTGCGCTCCATCTCCGCTTTGCAAACTTCTTCGAGATACGGAAAACATGGCGACAACGACTTTGCGAGGAAAGCAAGTGCAATAACATCTGCAGTGCGAAACGCATCCCAAAGGTTCTCTCCAAGTTTGAAGTCACCCTTTGCGAAAGGCTGTCGTTTCTCATAACACAGGCCGAAGGTCAGTTGCAGTGTGCCTTCCGAATCCCTCCCACTTATTGCTGTTGCGAATGAGCGGTGAGATGCGGTAAACGTTGGTGAGTCCTCGATTGTTGAGTAGAGCGGTCGTAAACCACATGTTTGCCTGGCAAAACAGGTCGTTCTCGAACCAAAGGTTTACTTCGTCTTTGGTACTGATCTTGTCGATCTTATCGAATTCCGATTTGACGCTAGAGAAGTATTCATCTGCGTTCGCATTGAATGCATCTCTTACGTATTCGCTTCGCTTTGTCCAAAAAACATCGGGGTTGTTTTCTGATACCGGGCCATCGATAAAGCATTCCCTGCTGATTATAGCAGTGCCTTCGATACCCGTTCTCCTAAAAGTACCAGCTAGTGAGTCGCCGGTAAGGACATGGTATTCCATTTGGGTTTGGTAACTGTCGAAACTACTAACCGGTCGTGATAGGTTACAGGTTTCTTTATTCATATCTCAGAGAGTTAACGGGATTCACTAAAGCAGGCGCGATGGTCTGGTATCCAACCGTGATCAATGTTAAACTAACGGCAGCAGCCAGCGTCCACACAAACAACCACGGGACTGATCTCCATCCTGAACGCAAAACCAGACAGCCATTCGTTGGCAAAGTACCAGGCTATCGGAATTGCGACCAGGTTGGCGATGGCAACCAGTATCACAAATTCTTTCGACAATAAACGAACGATGTTGAACACTCCTGCGCCCAGAACCTTACGTACACCGATCTCCTTCGTTCTGGCAACAACCATGAACGACACTAATCCAAGGAGGCCGATCGCCGCGATCACAACAGTAAGTGTTGCAAACATTGCAAACACGCGAGCGAGCTTCTCTTCCGATCTATATTGTTCGTTGAACTTATCGTCGAGGAAGAAATAGTTGAAATCATAACCGGGGAAATGTTCTTTCCAGAGACCTTGTAACGTATTAATGAGCTGTTTAGTATCAGCGGCTTTGTAGCGGATCGCATACATGTTGCTGCTGTTGGGATTGTAGTCCATTACGAGTGGATTCATCTTCTGTTGAAGCCCTGAGTTGTGATAGTCTTTCACCACGCCGATCACTTCGCCCTCCGGATGGCCAGAAGGAGATTCGATCTTTTTACCAATTGCCTCTTCGGGAGTCCATCCCATGACACTCGCAGCGGTTTCATTGATCACAAGACCTTTATCCATATCGGTAGAACGAAGGATGTCGAAGTTGCGACCGTGGATAATTTCGAGACCCATAGTAGGAACATAGTCTGCATCGACAGCCATGTATTCAACAGACACTGCATCTTTACCTGCACGACCTTCGGGATATGCAACCTGGCCATTCCAGCCGGGTACACCGGGAACTGTGTTGGCGAAAGATACCGCATCTACGATTGCAAGTTCCTTGATCTTTTCTTTAAAAACGGCACGACCATCTTCACTGGCTGGCTTCGATCGCGAGAGAGTCACAACAATGATAATTGTCCTTATTAAAGCCGAGCTTTTCCTTTGCATGTAATCCAACTGATCGAGCACGATCAGTGTGCCCGTTGCGAGTACTGAAGATATCGCGAACTGGAAGATCACCAACGTCCTTCGAAGCTGCACTCCTTTCCCACTGTTCTGCACTCGTCCTTTGAGTACTTCCACTGCATTCATCGACGACATTACCAGTGCCGGGTAGAATCCCGCCAGCGATGCAATCAACAGGAGCAACAATACAAGTCCTGAAATGATCTTCACGTTAATGAAAGAGCTTAGTAAATAATTTTTCTGCATGAGCTCATTGAACAATGGAAGTGATAGCCATGTAAGAACTAACGCGATGGCAAACGACAACATCGTGAGAACAAAAGACTCCGTAAGGAATTGGCGCATCAGTCCACCCTTCGAAGAACCGGACACTTTTCGAAGTCCGACTTCCTTCGCACGATACACTGATCTTGCGGTAGCGAGATTCACAAAGTTGATGCACGCCAAAAGGATCACGAACACTGCAATCCCGGAAACCAGATAGACCCTGTCAAGACTGCCGAGCGGACCCATACTATTGCTGGCTCTCGCCTGCAGGTAGGTTTCGGTAAGGGGTTCGAATAGCACGTTCGACTTCACACCCCAGTTCTTCAGCATTTCCGCAGCGCGGTCGTTATAAATATTAAATGCTTTGCTAGCGAACGCTTTTGGATCGGCGCCTTCTTTCAGCATTACATAATTGCGCATGTTGATGTTGCCCCAGCCTTCCTCGTAACTGAATTCTGGAAACATGCTTTCGTATGAAGCGAACGAAGCCACCATATCGACCTGGATGTGTGAGTTCGAAGGAATGTTTTTCATCACGCCGGTCACTACGAAGTGAAGCGTGTCTGCAAGTGTCATTGTTTTGTTGAGTGCATCCTGGTTGCCGAAGAATTTTTTCTCCATGTCTTCGTGATCACGATCGAGTAAGGATGATTCAGCGCTGTCGAAGGGTCTCCTTTGACGAGGGGAAATGTGAACATCGTCAGGAATTCGGGCGACGCGAACTGTACATTCTGACGGATTCTTTTATCGTCGTGATTGATGTGAAGGAACGAAGCTCCGCGGATGTAGACAACCGACTCTACCTCTGGAAAGTCACGGCGGAGAATATCTCCAATGGGCCAGGCATTACCTTCCATGCCGGTGTCGCCCGTGCCATTCTCGGGTGTATAAAATTGAGTAAGCACCCGGTAAATGCGATCGCGATTTACATGAAACTTATCGTATGAAACCTCATCGGCCACGAAGATCATGATGTGGATGCCGGCGGTGAGGCCGAGTGAAAGACCAAACAAGTTGATGATAGCGAAGCCCTTGAACCGAAGCAGGGTTCGCAAAGCAATCTTCAGGTAGTTGTTTAGCATGTGATGAGTGGTTAGTGGTACCCGGGCCTGAACCCAAAAGGGTATTATACGCCCCCTTTACCGTTAATGATTCCCGATTCGGTTAAAAAGTTGCGCTGAGTAGCCGGATAATATATTTTTGGCAACGAAAACTGAAGAACGGTCAGGTAGTTACAAGTAAATCAGAATAAAATACAATGGGTCGCGTATTCGAAAAGAGGAAGCATAAAATGTTCGCGCGGTTCGACCGCATGGCGAAGACATTCACGCGCATCGGCAAAGACATTGCCATCGCCGTAAAACAGAATGGCCCCAATCCCGACAACAACCCACGCCTTCGCATGGCCATCCAGAATGCGAAGGGCGCCAATATGCCTAAGGATCGGGTTGACAATGCTATCAAAAGGGCTTCTTCTAAAGAGGAAAAAAGATTTCCAGGAAGTTGTGTACGAAGGCTACGCGCCACACGGTGTACCTGTACTCGTAGAGTGCGCCACGGATAATCCAACACGTACAGTTGCGAACATAGGCTGCATTTCTCAAAGAACGGTGGATCGATGGGCAACTCCGGATCTGTCGGTTTCATGTTCGAGCGCAGGGGCATTTTTAAATTTGATCCCGCGAAGATCGACCTCGATGAGCTTGAGCTCGACCTGATCGACGCCGGTGCCGAAGACATTCAGAAAGAGGAAGAAGAAGTGGCGATATACACGAAGTTTGTCGACTTCGGTCACATGCAGAAGTTTTTAGAATCAAAGAAGCTGGAGCCGAAGAGCTCGGAATTGCAGTACATTCCATCAACAATGAAAGAGCTTTCGGAAAAAGAACAGGATGAGGTGATGGAGTGCATTACGGCGCTTGAAGCTGACGATGATGTACAGGTTGTTTACCATAATCTCGCGTAAGCGTGCAACGTACAATGTGCAAAGAGAGGAACCTCAAATCGTTGCACATTGCACTTTGCACATTGCCCATTGGACACTAATCCACTCCAATCGTACTCGCTCCGCTTGCCGAAGAATTAACCGTTGGATTTCCGCGATAGCGTACATCACTCGCTCCCGATGCCGTTGCCGTTAATTGTTGCGTTTGCCCATCACTTTGATCTTGCTTGCACCTGAAGCATCCACAGTTGCTGTAGTTGTTTCGAGGCCGAATGCACGAAGCTCCGAAGCACCCGACACGATAGCCTGCAGATCGGAAGTAGCGCCGGAGATATTCAATTGCGAAGCACCTGAGAGACCTACTTTGATCGAAGCTGCATTAAGATCTGCCTGTAAGCTCGAGCACCAGAAAGGGTGACATCAAAGTTGCCTTCTGTTTCGAAGCCTGAAACTTTCGAGTTCACCGCTCCCGAAAACAACACGCCTTTCAACGCGGGCATCGTGATCGTAACATAAGTCGTGTATTGACGGTTGTCGTTGCGACGGCCGTTCCTGTAATTCATCCTAAGGGTAACTGCCAACCACATTTACTTCAAGGTCATCGATGTTGCGGCGATCGCCGGTCACGCTTACCGAGAACATGTTTCCCTGCTCAACGGTTACATCCAACGCGTCTCCCATCTCGAGTCGCTCGAAGTCGAGTATTGAATATTCTTTTGTTTGTTCCTGCAGAGGACCTGGGTCTTCGATTTGGCAGGATGTGATGGTGAAGACTGCAAATGCCAGTAATAAAGCTAATAAGGGGTGTTTTGACGTTTTCATTTTCTTTTTTCTTCTGTTTTCTGAAAGACACCTGAACAGAATGACACCCCTATGCATCAAAAAGAAATTTCTAAAACTACCGCGTCCGGCGCGATAACGGAAAGTCTATAGAATACGTGTATTAACAGGTAATCCCTAACCATTACTTCATCACTCATTTAAATGAAGCCCCAATGGTTAGATCAATACTCACTCTATTCATCATCCTTCCCTCATTCTCCGCTTTAGCGCTATCAGGAGGATACGATTTTCTCGCAGGCAAATCCAGCTCCACCATTCACTTCGAGCTGTTCAGAAATCTGATCGTCATACCAGCAATGATCAACGATTCAGTGAAAGTGAAGCTGATACTCGACACAGGAACACGATCGATGTTATTGTACGGCAAACGATTCGCATCAATGCCTAATCTCACAACGGCACGACGTGTGAAGTCTCAGGTTGGGGATCGCCCGAAGGCGTCGATGCAGGCGTAAGCTATCCCAACAGCATCGTTCTCGGAAGCATCAAAGGTACTGGACTGGGTGTTGCAGTCGTCTCAACACGAAGACTTTTCGATGATCGTCCGGGTATCGACGGGATCATCGGATACGAGTTGTTCGTAAAATTCGTGGTCGAGATCAATTACAAAACACGAACAATTCACCTCTTCGAGAATTACCATATGGACCACGCCGACGGCTTCACGTCCATCCCGCTCGAGATCAATCGCGCGATGCCACAAGTACAAACGACAATTGTATTGAACGACAAGTCTACGGTGAGCCTTCAGTTGTTGATCGACACCGGCTCTTCATTAGGTCTTACAGTATTCAGCAAGGAGAATTTTCTTGGTCACAGCAGTGATGTAGAGAGGCCCGTGGGATATGGACTTAATGGCATCATCCGGGGATTCGACTTTTACTTCAAGCACTTCCTCCTCGGTGATCTGAAAATTAAATCAGTGTCGTCGTGCCTGGTGAATGTCGACAAACATCCTGACGAATCGTTTACATATTGTGGATCTCTCGGGGCGGAGTTCTTAAAGAGACACATCGTGATCTTCGATTATCCGTCAAGTAAATTATTCCTGATGAGTTACAAAGACATTACGGTCTCACACCGGACTGTGGACCTTCCGTTGTGAGGTTGTCATCCACCATCCTGTTATTGTATTGCTGTATGTAGGCCTTCAGAACACGTTCCATCAACTGAACGGTGTCGGGTAGTTGAGTAACGAGGTTCTTCGAAAGCAGAATGTCGTTCCTGAAATCATAAAGCTCCACCGACTTCTCGCCATCGAAACGCAACACATAGTTTCCGCGAAACAACTGGTAAAGGTTGTCTATGTAATTGAAAGCAAAACGGCTGCTGCTTGCCAAAAACATTCCGGCCAAATGAAATGTACGGACTATCGTAGTGCATCGATCCGAGAATGGTCGGCATGATGTCGACCTGCTGAATGATATCGCCACTGAATTTCCCTTGCCACTTCGGGTGATAGAAAAACACGGGTATGCTAAAATATCCCCATGTTGTATTGTACTCGGGATATTTTATTTCGGCCGACGCATGATCGGCGGTAACAACAAACAATGTATTCTGAAACCATGACTGCTTCGAAGCATAGGCAAAGAATTCTTTCAAAGCGTGATCGGTGTATTCGATAGTCTTATAGATGTCGCGATCGCCGCCCTTGTACTTTGACTTGTCGGCTTCGGGAAGATTGTATGGATGATGCGACGACACCGAGAATATCGTTGCATAGAATGGCTCTTTGAAAGTCGTGAGCTTCTTACCGAAATATTGAAAAAAAGGTTCATCCCATATGCCCCAGATGCCATCATAATCATCACTATTAACTTCTTCTTCGTATTCATCTTTGCCATAATACTTATCGAAACCACACAAGTTGGCGAAGGCCTGGAAGCCCATCGAACCATTCGGAGCTCCATGGAAGAAGCCGGTTTGATATCCCTTTTCATTCAACAATGAAGGGAGACTGTTGACTTTATTCCCGGAGAAATGCGACAACACGTAAGGGACTTCGATGCTGGGAATACTACATATTACCGAAGGCATGGCGTCGATCGACTTGCGGCCGTTGGCCAACGAGTATTGAAAAGCACTGCTTACTCCAACCAGTGAGTCGATAAAGGGGGTGTAACCCCGGTAGTCTTTAATGGGAAGATCTTTGTTGTATGCGCCGATAAACTCTTTCGAAAAACTTTCGAGAATGATGACCACAACGTTACCCGGGACAAATGGTACGGAGTCGGGTTTCACAACGGACTAAACACCGTTTCGAGCGACTGGTCATCCGGGTAATAGTGTGATTTCTGAATGACGTTGGCTCTCGCGGTACGCATGAGCGCAAATGGTGTATTGAGAACCAGGTTGATGTCTTTCGGGACCGCTGCATATTCGGCAGCATTACTCAATGTGATGGGCCGTGTGCTGTGTTTGAAACCGCCACGCGCACCGCAATAAAAAGATAGATCACGATCGGCATCATTACCAGCCCGATCGAATAGAAGGTAATGTTGCCTTGTACCTGCGGTCCCTCCCAATTGATCTTCTTCTGACCGAAATACAAACCCGCAACTAATGCAATCCACGTAAGCAACGCATACCAGTAGTCGATCAGAAAGCGAAAGAACAGCGCGAAGCCGTTCTGTTCATTTTCAAATTGCGAGAAAACACTCACCGTAGTCCTTCGTAAAGTGAATTGATAATAAACGGAGTCGGCAATGTTTGTCGCCAGCGCGAATGCGTTCACAACGATGAACAACCATTTGATGGTGACCTTGTACCAGTTGCTGAATCTCATTTTGAACGGGAGTATCATCAGCAGCAGCAACAGGCTGTTTGAATATAGAACTGCCGTGAGATCGAATCGAAGGCCACCGCGCATGATCGTTATCCATCGCGAGAAGGACATGTCGGGAAAGAATGCAGTGTTGAAGAAATAGAACAGTACACGACAAACAGAGTACAGTACCATGGCTAGCAACAGGTATGCTGCAAGAGCCACGTAAATATTGCGACGGATGTCTTTAAGGCTGATCAAAGCAACTTATAATTCCTGTATTCCCCGGGGATCCAACCGAACACATTGAACATCGTACGTTTGAACTTGTCTTTGAATGAACGGTACTCGAATGAAAGGTCGGGATTGTAGTCCCAATTCTTTCGCGCAATCCTGTCTTTCATTACTGCAGGATGCGTTCCATCGAAACGACGAATGGGCTCACGCTTCTCCTGGTACTCATACTTCTGCGATTTCTTGAAGAAGCTCGAGATCCAGCTATCATCGTGATAAAGCTTGATCATCGACTCTACTTTTTGTTGAAGCGCTTCCGGTTCGCGCGTATACCCGTAGTGATAGATGTAGGCATCGATTAACACAACATTCAGTTTTCGATTCGGCTTAACGCGAAAGCCCTGTGCATCCCTGTATGAAAAAATGTCTTTCCTGTTTCTCACGATCCTGATCTCACGACGGTACCATGAGTGGGCTTGTCCAACATAATCGTAAGAACCGAAGAAGTGAAGATACTTGAAAAGCAATCCCTCAACTTTGGTATTCGCCAGGTTATCTTCCATTGCTTTGCGAATGGTGGGCAGATACTGTTCGTGAACAACTTCATCGCCCTGTATGTAAAAGCACCAGTCGTATTCCGGAGAATTGCCTGGAATGCTTTATCAGTTTCGAGTGCAAGTACACGTCCCCCTTCACGGAATCCTTCGTCCCACACGGTGCGGATCACTTGTACTTTGGGGTCGATGTTTCGCACCATCTCGGCAGTTCCATCGTCACAATCACCGACCGCCACAATGAAATGATCACATACTGGAAGTATTGACCTTATCGCTTCGGCTGCCGGGTAGTCGAACTTAACAGCGTTCTTCAGAAATGAGAATCCACAGACTTTCATATTACGAGTTTGCTCCCTATCTTGTCAGATTGGAGGCTTTCAAAGGCCAAAAATTAGACAATTGTTGGATTCTCTTCATTGTAATTTATCCTAATTTTGGCCGTTACTATGAGAGCACTGCTCACAGGTACCTCAGATCCAGACCCCGAATATGACCGAGCGTCGGCTTAGGAATCTTTCTATAGTTATTCTTTTGTTTGCCGCTCGTATCAGCGACGCTCAGCACATTGAATCTTACGGGGTTTTCGGAGGAATAAATTTTCCTTTCACGATCGACCAGGGTCTTCAAAAAGATCCGCGCTATTTCGGACGTTTTACGCTTCGCGGAACACCGATCGGGCATCAGTTACGGTTATGATAAGGTCGGTCATGGTTTCGTGGTCACTCCTTCGTTCGTAAAGATCGGTCAAAAATATTCCATCAAGAATATACAAGGTGGCGATGTTGGTACACGCGATATCAACATGGACTACCTGTCGGTGCCTATAGCGCTGAAACTTCACCTCAACGACCTTGCATTCTTCCGCTTGAGTGCCGTTGCTTCTATCAACTTCGATTACCTGTTGAATGGACGGGAGACGATCACTCATGAGCCGGCAAAAGTTAAGTATCCTCCCGGCGTCATTATCCCAACCGAGCCCGGTTACTCCGTTGCTTACGATGGCGTTGTTGTTCCGGCGATCGATAAGCAAGTGTATGTTACAAAAGATAAGTTCAAGTCTTTCCAGATGTCGGCGGGCGTTGGCTTTCGTTCCGACTTCGACTTCAATGATAACTGGAGTTTGAATTTCGACGGACGTGCGATCTTTGGCATCTTCGATCCGCGGAAGCCAGGTTATGTTAGTGATCTGAAGTCGGGCAGTTCAAGCAATCCGCAGCCGGATCTTTATGGACAGAGAAGAGATGTCTATTTGTATGCGACCATTGGTCTCTCGAGGATCTTCCAGATCAAGCAACCACACAAGACTTCGAAGGGAAATGGTGTGACAAGAAAGGCGGTTCGCAGACCAAGGAACAAGTAGCCCTAAAAACGGAAAAGGCCCCACCTTTTTAAGGCACGGACCCTTTCACCAAACACCCTATCTTAAATATCTTATTTCGAAGAAGTGACTGCGCTGTTAGTTTCAGTGGTCCCTTCGCCTGTGTTGCCTGGGAAATCAAAACACCCATGATGATGGTAAATACCAAAACAATGATCTGCCTGATTCGCCTCTTGATGTTAACGTTAACGCTGCGTGTGTACATCTTGCTTGTGGTTTTTCGTGTTAGATAACAATACAAAAAATGCAGGCTTTAGGGGTGAAAATTTTTGCGTTTGGGGGTCAAATCATACATCTGTATCCTGGAGTTATGGTCGCTTGTAAGATGTTGATGATCAGTAATCTTCCCTGAAAAAGCAGAAGCCCCGGAGGATAAACCCGGGGCTTCTGTGTTGTAAAAAAAACCGACTTGATCTAAACAATCAAAGATATTACAGCTTCGCCAGCTCCTGTACCAGGTCGACCAGCTTGTTGGAGTAGCCCCACTCGTTGTCGTACCACGAAACTATCTTCGCGAAATGATCATACAGGGAGATACCTGCTTTTGCGTCGAAGATAGAAGTGCGTGCATCGCCCCGGAAGTCCTGTGATACTACTTCGTCTTCGGTATATCCGAGGATTCCTTCAGTTCGCCTTCAGAAGCTTCTTTCATTGCTGCCTTGATTGCCTCGGCGGAAGCGGGCTTTTCGAGACGTACTGTGAGATCAACAACGGAAACGTCGGAAACGGGAACGCGGAATGACATACCGGTCAATTTACCTTTCAATTCAGGCAGAACGAGGGCAACGGCCTTCGCGGCGCCGGTAGATGAAGGGATGATATTGTCGTAAGCACCGCGGCCGCCTCTCCAGTCTTTAGCTGAAGGGCCGTCGACAGTTTTTTGAGTTGCAGTTACGGCGTGTACGGTAGTCATGAGACCTTCAACGATACCGAACTTGTCGTTGAGAACTTTCGCGATGGGTGCGAGACAGTTGGTAGTACAAGAGGCGTTTGAAACGATCGTGTGATCTTTGGTAAGTTTCTTATGGTTAACGCCCATAACGAATGTGGGAGTGTCGTCTTTAGCGGGCGCGGACATAACGACTTTCTTTGCGCCGGCGGTTATGTGCTTTGTGCGTCTGCTTTTGTGAGGAAGAGGCCGGTTGATTCGATAACGATGTCGGCGCCGACTTCATTCCATTTGAGGTTCGTAGGATCTTTCTCTGCTGTTACGCGAATTTTTTTTCCGTTGACGATGAGGTTTCCGTCTTTTACTTCTACGGTGCCTTCGAAGCGACCGTGAACGGAGTCATACTTGAGCATGTATGCCATATATTCGGGATCAACGAGGTCGTTGATACCAACTACTTCAACATCTTTGCGACTACTGCTGCGCGGAAGGCGAGACGGCCGATGCGGCCAAATCCGTTTATGCCAATTTTTGTCATTGCTAAAACGCTTTAAATTTTTGCGATGCCAAAAATAGCTTTCACTGAAGCCAAAACAAACGAATTCTGCCTTGCAGGGGCAAAAATATTAACGCACCGGTTTGCAAATCGTGGTAGGCGGCATATCTTTGCGACTCATTTTAAAAGACGGCCCGTTCGTCTATCGGTTAGGACACCAGATTTTCATTCTGGTAAGAGGGGTTCGACTCCCCTACGGGCTACCGATGAAGCAGACCCTGAAGCATATGCATCAGGTCTTTTTGCTTTTCGGGGGTCTCACTTATCCTGTTTAACACACCTTACCATAAATTTTCTCAATTCATCCTCTTTTTCTGGCTGCAAATTATGTTCGTGAGAATGTATGGTGGTGTAAATATTCATAATGTGAATATGACTTTTCCCTCTAAAGGTCGCTTTGCTGTCGGTTGTAAAGTAATCAGCATACACATCAGGAACATTGAACTTCCCGCCTTCGATCCGTCCTGTGGGATTCAGGGCTAACGGATTTCCTTCTTCAAATAGATCTATTCTTTTCTCGTAGTTTACGAAGCTGAAGTAGTAGTTCTCGTCCTCAAGTGCTATCATCTTTAATTTGACTCTTTTAGGATTTTCTTTCACAAGAAAATTAAAGTAGTCGATCCAATCCTGGGTATCAGGCAACCGCCAACCACCTGGACATACTGAGTCGGCATTTATGAAATGATAATATCGTCCGTGAAGATTGAATTTTTTAAAATTCGTTTTTTGCTCCTCTGACAATGCTACGGAATTGTTAGCGTCGTAATCTAAATTGTCTAACATCCATGTCGTATTGCTTATCGTTTTAATTCGGTAAGTTTTTTTGTCTCTTACATCGATTAAAGTGTCGATTTGTGCAGAGCAATAAAATGGGAGACTGATTGCTATTATAAAGATGAATCTATTCATTTTGATCCAACAATGTAATAAATCTCCCCTACTCCGATCTCAAACTCTTCACAGGATTCTGCATACCCGCACGCATTGCCTGTAACGAAGTCACAATCACGCTATAGAGATCACGATGCCACCAGCGATCGCATAGATCCACCACTGAAGATCGATCCTGTATGCAAACACCTCCAGCCATTTCTCGATCGCATAATATCCAGCAGGTATTGCAAGCACAAACGATATCAGGACAAGAAACACAAACTGCCGGGTGATCAATGCCGCGATGCTTGTCGTCGCTGCGCCGAGTACCTTCCGGATCCCGATCTCTTTAGTACGCTGCTCTATCGAAAGCATAACGAGTCCGAACAGCCCAATGCATGAAATAAAAATGAAGAGTATCGATGCAAACCCGATGATTGTCCTCCACTTCTCCTCCAATTCGTAAGACTTCGCATTCGTATCATCCAGGAATTCGTACTTGTAAGGAAAATAAGGAAGTATCTTCTTGAAGGTCAACTCCAACAGTTGCAGTGTCGCTGGTACATCGTTGGGCTCGATGCGAACCCAGATGCTGCCGTAGTTGAATGCAGGCTCCATCACATAGATCGCCGGACCAATCTTTTCCTTAAGGGACAAGAAGTGATAATCCTTCACAACACCGATAATGGTCATCGCTGGCTTCGTATCGTCGTTCGTGTAGTGTACCGTTCGGCCAACTGCATCTTCAACGGTCCAACCGGCTTCTTTTACAAGAGACTCATTAACGATCATCGAATAAGTTGAATCCGAAGGATGTTCTGGAGAAAAATTTCTGCCAGCCGCCATCGAAAGACCAAACGTAGGAATGACACTGTCGTCGAACTTACTTTTGTCGACAAGTATCTGCTTGCCGTCGGCGTTGATGGCGGTGATGCTTCGACCGCCGTTCCTCGCTGCAACACTAACGATGTTTGGCTTACCCAACAGTTCGCTTTTAAATAAGGCTGGCAGCGGATCGCTCGCGCTACTCATCGGTATCTCCATCCCGACGAGGTTTTTGCTATTGTACCCCAGGTCTGCGTTCACAAGAAAATCAAGTTGCAGGTTGATGCTTGTGGTACCGATGATCAGGAAAATGGCAAGTGCAAACTGAAATACAACCAAAGCCTTCGTAAGGAAATTCCGGCCCAGCATCGTCTGCCTGTTGTACAAAACTTTCACTGGCTGGAATGAGGAAAGAACAATAGAAGGGTAAAAGCCTGCAAGCAACGAGGTAACAACTAGCAAGAGGCCAAACGCACCATAGAGATATCCATCCGACAGGTACGACAACTCGAGCTTCTTATTGGCGAGATCGTTGAACAATGGTAGTGACACCTGCGTGAGAACAATTGCGCTGAGGAATGCGATGAGAGAGATTGTGAACGACTCCGCCAAAAACTGTGTGATCAATTGCTTCCGCGAACCACCAACAACCTTTCTCACACCAATCTCCTTGCTCCGTCGCAATGACTGTGCAATAGTGAGGTTGATGAAATTGATACATGCAATGATCAGGATAAATACGGCGATGCCCGACAATATGTACGAATACACAGTGTCGCTACCACCCACCATGCCGTTGGCAGGACCATTTTCTTTTGAGAGATGAATAGAAGTGTAGGGTTGTAAGCCGAGTGTGATCTTTACGTCTGAACCAACTTTCTCCTTCAGCTCTTTGAGCTTGGCCGCTGTATGCTTGTCATATTCTTGCTGCATTCTTTCTCAACATTCAGGCGATCGGTTCCTGGTGCGAGCATAAGGAACGTGTTAAGACTTCCACCGACCCAGTCGACATTGTCGTTGTACTTTTGATCGTACTGCATTGTAAGGAGGATGTCGGTCCTGATCGATGAGTTAATTGGCATGTCGGCCATTACTCCTGTCACCTGGAATGTTTCGAAATTGTCGGCGAGCTTGATCAACATCGTTTTGCCAATGACATTAGTGGTGTTAAAATATTTCTCTGCAGCAGTCTCGCTCAGCACAACCGAGTACATGTCATTCAACATTCTCTTACGATCGCCTCTCACCACATCGAATGAAAAGATGTTGAAGAAGCTGTTGTCGACACACAGAGGATTTTCTGTAAAGATGTCGTTGCCTTGCTTGACCGTCACTGGGCGTCCATTGATCCTCACGTAGTTTTCGATGCCGGAAATGTCGTGGGCGAAGTTCTCGCCCATAATTGCGTTGGTGACGCTAACATCCTCCGACGTTACGCCAATGTCCCAGTGCTGCACGATACGATAGATGCTGGACCGTTCGAGTGAAATTTGTCGTATGAAACTTCATCCTTGGCAAATAGTAGGATGAGAAGGCATACTGTGATTCCGACGCTTAAGCCGATGATCTTGATGATCGAAAGCTTCCTGTCGCGAACGAGATTGCGCCAGGCAATTTTGAAGTAGTTGGTCAACATAAGTAGTGTTCAGGTGACGGGCGTATTCGGAAAATCGTGCCACAACTGGCCCGCGTAGCTGGCCTCCTATTGCATTTTGTTGAACCGGCATGTTCGATAACGACAATGGTTGCCCGCAGGCGCTCACTGCCTTCTTCCA
Source organism: Bacteroidota bacterium (assembly GCA_037200305.1). Taxonomy (GTDB): domain Bacteria; phylum Bacteroidota; class Bacteroidia; order Cytophagales; family Cyclobacteriaceae; genus ELB16-189. Next base: position 120,896 of record JBBCGZ010000016.1, on the reverse strand, counting down.
ACCACTACCTTCCCAAGATCAAATCTCTAAGCTTTTCATTCTTCAGATACAACGCGCCCCACGCCAAAATACCGAGGTACACTGTAAACAAGACATGCGTGAACAACGATTGTCAAGGCGCACATGTGTGGCCATGGCACCTCCCCAGTAGCCGTAAGTAAAATTGCCCCGAGAACTTCCGTGCGTGGAATGATATAAAGAATGGTTGAAAGCAGTCCCAATATTCCAATGATCGGAAGGTGATGCACCTGGAATCCTAACGACGTTGTGCCTTCGATCACTTGTTGATTCGCCACAAATTTGAAATACTATCCATTAGCATGAACAGGATTACAATTCCTGCCATAACTCTTCCAGTCCAGATTCTTGCTTTTGAAGGTGAGGGTGCTGTTAATGTTGATGTGACATAGTTGTATTGTTTAGGGGTTATTGACCTGTTGATGAATCAAAGGTGGGAGAATTTTCAGATAGACAGGGGGGTGTGAAAACGTCTTCCGAGTTGGGTAGATGCGACAAAATGAAAAGAGAATTCTAGTCTTTCAGTGTCGCCACAGGGTTCGCAACAGCTGCCTTAATGGCTTGCACGCTCATCGATACAAACGCAATGACGAACGATATGCCCGCCGCCACCGCGAAGATCCACCACTGGATCTCGATGCGATAGGCAAAGTCCTGGAGCCAGGTATTCATGCCCCACGTCACCAGCGGTGTCGCGATCACGAATGCAAATCAGCACCAAAATCATAAACTGCTTCGACAACATCAACAGTATTTGCCTGGCGCTGGCCCCCAATACTTTTCGGATACCGATCTCGCGAACGCGTTGCTCTGCCGAGAATGTACTTAGACCAAACAATCCCAATCCCGCAATAATAATTGCGATACTTGCGAAGGCTGTGAATATTTTGCTGGTACGCTCTTCGTTGGCGTACAGTGCTCCGAATTTCTCATCGAGAAAAGTATAAGTAAACGGAACAGTGTTGTCGGAATTGTAGCGATCCCATTTTGCTTTGATGTCCGCCAGGAAACTTTGAATATCCGTAGCATTCAGTTTCACAAGGATCGACCCGCGATTGAAACGCAGCATCATGACCAGCGGACCAACGGCCTGCCGTGGCGAAGTGTAATTGAAATCTTTCACGACACCCACAACATGATACTCGTTCTGTCCGGACGTCACCATCAACTGGTCTACCGCCGAATCGGGAGACCAGCCCAATTCATTGCCGCAGTCTCATTGATCACGATGGCTGACGAATCCGATGGAAAGTCGCGCGAAAAATTCCGGCCATACTTCATTTCAATCCCGAGTGTATTCAGGTAATCATAGTCAACACGGAATATATCGATGTGTATCTCAGACCCGTTCTCACTTCCTTTTCGCTCTCTTGCGTAGGCTTGCGTGCCGTCCATGGCTGTCTCACCCGGCATATGACTTGAAATACTTGCGTTGATCACACGGCTGTCGGTCGTTAACTCGTCGCGAAGTACTTTCTCGTTGGCGCGAAGCGCACGAGTGTCGTTGATCACCAATATTTGCTCTTTGTTGTAACCGAGATCCATATTTTGCATGTAGTTCAGTTGCTGAAAAACCACAAGCGTGGCAACGATGAGCGCTGATGATACTGCAAACTGGAACACAACAAGCCGCTTCGGAGAAGATCTTTTCCTCCGGAGCCCGACATAGTCGCGCCCTTAAGCACTTTGATCGTATTGAAAGAAGAAAGAAAGAGCGAAGGATAAATTCCCGAAACGAAACCCACCAGCAACGTAGCAACCCCAACTGTCGCGATAGTCGATGGTAGTATGAAAAATGAAAATGTTGTTGCCTTCCCGTAAGCTGGCTGAAGAGAGGCAATACCAGCGCAACAATACCATACGCAAAAACCATCGCACACACAGCAAGCAACAACGACTCCGTAAGAAATTGCCACACCAATTGTCGCCTGATCGAACCCATTACTTTTCTTATACCTACTTCACGCGCGCGTTTCGTTGACGTGGCGGTCGAAAGATTAATAAAGTTTACAACAAGCAAGCAGGAGAATAAAGACAGCAAGCGCGCCCAGGATATACACGTACTTGATATCTCCATTCGGACCGAGCTCATTCGAAGTGTGCGATCCAAGATGAATGTCACGCAACGGTCTCAACTTGAACAAGAATGTATTGATCGACTTTCAGCCTCTTCGAGACTAACCCCCATGTCTGCCTGCACTTCAGGCACTACATGTTTTCTTACGAGATCAGGAAATTTAGCTTCGAGATATCCCGGGGTCTGTGCCCGGAGCAAGTTTCACATAAGTGAATTCGCCGATGTTACTCCACGATTCGCGCGGATGCTTGAACAAAGTAGGTTCACTTAGAAGTGCATCGAAATGAAAATGAGATTTGTCCGGGATCTCATCGAACACACCGGTGATCTTATAGGAACCGTTGGTTCCAACCGTCAAAGTCTTTCCCATCGGATCTTCGTCTCCGAAGTACTTCCTCGCAAACGCATTCGACACCACCAATTGATTAGGCTCCGAAAGGGCGTTCTTGCTGTTGCCCGATAGCAACGGTATCGAGAAAAAATCCAGGAAGCTCGAATCAACGAGGCCAATATTTTCTTCTTTAGAAACGATGTCATTGTACCGCAAGTAAGGTGTATAACCGCGACTCAACCTCGTGAACGATTCTATCTCCGGATAAGCATTTGCCATCCCCGAACCGACACCGAATCCACGTTTGAATAATCTACCCAGATGCCGTTGCCCAAAACTCTAATTTCAACACGATAAATATCGTCTGCATTCTTCGGGTAATTGTCGTAAGTGAGCTCGGAATAGATGTACGATCCGATCAGCAAAGCACAAGCGAGTCCAACCGACAACCCAAAAATATTAATGGCATAGAATGTTTTGTCTTTGAGCATGCTACGCCATGCCATCATAAAATAATTGTTGATCATCGCTAATGAGTTAGATTGTACAACACTGCCGGTTCTCCAGAAGAAGCGTTTAAATAGAAACCCGATTCCATTCAAGACATAATTTCGTTTTGCGGCACGAAGAGAGTGTCGGGCAACATCAAGTTCAAAAGTTTCATACAGGTCGCCCCTGATCTCTTCTGCCAGGTCCGACGGCGAAAGATTATCGATGAGACGCTCGATCCAACGTGGAGGTTTCACATCATTGTTCATGAGAGCGACGGTTTTGAAATCAATGACCAGATAGAGTTACGAGTGTTGCGCAGTTCTTCCAGTGTATTTTTTCCGTAAGCCGTGATACGGAACATGCGCTTACGTCGTCCTCCACGTTCCGCAGACGCTCCGCCCATTTTCGATTTTACGAAGCCCTTCTCCTCGAGCCGGTGCAGTACCGCGTGCGTGGCGCTTAGAGTGATCTTCCGACCGGCTTGCGCCTGCAGCTGCTCCGTAATGGAAACGCCATAAGCTTCGTCGCCAAGAAGGGCTACCATAAGCAACACCAGCTCTTCCAATTCGCCAAGGTAAACACCCTTACTCATACGAGTTATCTCAACTTTTGTAGAACTAATGTAGGGAAAAAATTTAATTCAAATTTCAAGGGATTGACGAACTTGCTTCCAAGAGCCTCCAAGCATGAAACGCATTCTTTATTTCACAGCGCTGCTGTTTGTTTTTAGTTGTAACAACGATGACCCAAAAGGTCCGGATCTGACATCTGGAAACATCTCGTTTACATTTCGATGTTCCAAGCTTTTGTTGCGGCGCGAAAGATGTCTTTTACGTTGTGATCTCCGACACAACAGGGAACATACTCCAATGGTCGAAGCTCGAGAATGGGGTAAAGAAAGATTTTGCTTATCCTCCCGACAGCAAGCTTGCTAACGTAACGATCATCAACGACCACGATACGCAATGGAACCAGTGAAATAGATGTGACAACCTATACGGATGTACCCGGTACCGACTATAGTTATACCTACATTGTAACAGGCGACAACCGAACACCTAAGGGTCAATACAAGCTGACGATCAATCACGGGGACTATTTAGTCGCCGGAGCGGAAGTTACCGGTGATGCGATGTTTCTCAGCGACGAAGACAATGGATCGTCGCTAACCTATACGTGGGGATTATTCGACGAGGCACAGTACAATCTTTTCACCCAGTTGGCAGAACAGGATGTCAATACCGCAGAGATCACTTACAGGCATCTTTATAAAGAAAATGTCAAGGCAGGCGAATCAATGACAGTAAGCGAGGAAGACTTCGATACGTTCCCGTTAACTCCATCTCACAACGTCACCTATCCCGAGGCATCACAGTTACAGGGAACATGGGCCACGCTCAGCGGCGTTTGGTCGAACGGCGGAACTACCACACTCTATATAGACCATTTCGACAGCGATGAACAAATTGGGCTGACTTACCCTGACATAGCTAACCTCTTCCCAAGTATCGAAGCACGGTTGACGCCGACGATGGCCAGGGCGTCACTTATACCTCGATCATGACAAACTCTGCCCCCACCACTACTTTCTCGAATCTTCAGGCTTCAGTATCGGGACATCGCGATATTTCAACAAAACGAATCGAAGCGAATATTACAGGACAAGGCGACTTCATTCACCTCGAAAAAGATTACGACCTGAGTAAAGGGTACTTGTATTATGATGTATACACACCTATGGCTACAAAGGTGCGGATCAATCTGCCCACGTTTCCCAGCGAGATCCTTACCCAGGTTCCCGACCTTGCAATCGTGCAAAACAACGACTTCGATTGGTTAGATATCATAAAGTACAATTCAACTTACGGTGATATCCTAAAGAGTCGACTTAACGGTACGGCAACCGTGGCTGACTTTCAGCAAGCTGTATCTTACTCTTTTGGAACTTCCAGCGGACGAACAACGATCGATCCGAAGGCTACTTCCAAACGACTCATGCGCCAGGGTTCACGTTATCATGACTTTCGACGTAACCACGATCGGAACCGGGTTCGGCATTACCCGCACCCGCTACTGTTGTTGCAGTAAGAGTAAGAGTCTTGGCATTGATCGTTGTAACATTAGTACTTGTAAGTGTCGCGAGGTTTTGAGGAACTATGTGTCCCCTGATAATTGCATTCCATTCATCAGCTGTTTTGCTGGCAACTGTGAGACCTGCACCGTTAAATACTGCATCTGGTGGAGCAAAGAATGTAACGTTAGGTAACGCAACCAATGCACCAACAATAGTTTCAGCCTGTGCCTTGCCTGCATCTGCCTTCAGGATCGCCTGCGCGAGTATCGAGAATGAAGAGCTAAGAAGAATTGGCTGAGCAACTTTGCCCAATGTTGCTACAATGAGATTACCGATCGTTGGAGGGATCAGTGGATAGTCACCAACAACGTGAACTACACCATTAGTCGCTCTTTCATCAGGAGTGATAACTGTACCGTTTGTAGTGGCACCAGTTACGAGCTTGATAACGCCGGTAGATGTAACGCTGATCGTGATGTTTTCACCTTCTGCAGTCGTAACAGTCGATTTGTCGGTCATGTCGGCCGCCATAACAACCTTGGGAGCCAGATGATAGTTAAGAACTGCGTTCAATGTTGCCGGAGAGATACTGCTGAAGTCGGTAAGTCCGAGTGTCTGGAGCACTGCGGCCATTGCCAGGTCGTTAGGAGCATAAAATGTGTATGTTCCCGCAGGATCCTGGAGCTTCGCTTTGAGGTCGGCGTTTAAGTCAACCTGTGCCTTGATCATCGACAGTGTTGGGTCGGCGGCGATGATATCATAGATGTTTTGAGTTGGACCTTTATCGTCGTCCTTGCACCCACTCATAACAAACAGGCCCGCTATAAAAGCGACTACCGCTGTATAGCGCAGAACTGCAAATAATCTTTTAGTCATGTCAATGTGTTTTGGTTTTTACACATCAATTATAGCAAAAAAAGTATGCAAGCCGAGTATAATGTGCCTTTTCAGGTCAATTAAATCGAATGCGGAACCAGAAGTCGGTTTTTCCCGTCGAAATGCTGATCAGAATAAAGCCTTCGCAATCCGGTATATAGGGTCGGATTTGCCCATGGAATAAAAATGCAGTGTGGGCACGCCCCTCTTCATCAGCTCCTTCGATTGCTCGATAGCCCACTGGATACCCACCTCTTTCACAGCAGCGTTGTCCTTGCACTTCTCGGCCTCCTCCGAAAGGGCTTCGGGAATGTCGATGTTGAAAGTTTTTGGGAGCACCGTTAGTTGCGCTTTACCTGTGAGTGGTTTGATACCTGGAATGATGGGAACATTGATACCATTCTCGCGACACAGGTCCACGAAGTCAAAAAACTTCTTGTTATCAAAAAACATTTGTGAAACGATGTATTGTGCACCCATGTCGACCTTCAACTTAAGATACTTCAGGTCCGACTTAAGATTCGGAGCGTTGAAATGTTTCTCGGGATAGCCCGCAACGCCAATGCAGAAGTTGGTGTGATCGGCAACAACAAGTTCTTCATCGAGATACTTGCCGTTGTTCATACCAACCACTTGTTCCAAAAGCTCGGAAGCATAACGATGTCCATCGGCTTCGGGAACAAACTTTGATTCGCTTTTGATTGCGTCGCCTTGTAGCACCAATACGTTGTCGACGCCAAGGAAATGAAGGTCGATCAAGGCGTTCTCTGTTTCTTCGCGACTGAATCCTCCGCAAATAATATGGGGTACCGTATCGACTTTGTAGTGGTTCTGTATGGCAGCGCAGATGCCGACGGTTCCGGGGCGTTTGCGTGTTGATATCTTATCGAGAAATCCGTTGGAGACCTTGCGATAAACATATTCTTCGCGATGATAGGTGACGTCGATGAATGGAGGTTTGAATTCCATCAGCGGGTCGATGTTATCGAACAGGTTTCGGATGTTCTCTCCTTTCAAAGGGGGAAGGATCTCGATGGTGAAGAGAGTTTTGCCGTTGGCGTTTTGTAAGTGATCTGTAACTTTCATTTTTTTAAGGGCGCAAAGGGCGCAAAGGTGCAAAAGGGTTTCACGCAAAGGTTTGTAAGGTCTCGCAAAGGACGCTAAGTAAAGGACGCTAAAGGTTGTTTACGATTCGGTGGATGCCGGTCTTGAGGGACTTCTCGTTGAAATTAATTAACAAGGCTAACTTCTTGTCCGCCAATCGTAAGTACGTTAAGGCTTGTGCATGGTGAACAGGCGCTAAGCATTCAATTGATTTCATTTCAAGTATGACTTTGTCGTTTATCATTAGATCTATTCGAAAACCAATACCTAGCTCAATTCCCTTGTACGTGACAGCAATCGGGAGTTGTTGTTTGACCTCAAATCCCAACTCGCGAAGCTCATAGGCAAGAGCCTCTTCATAAACAGACTCAAGAAGGCCTGCGCCAAGCTCCGAATGAACTTCAAGTGCTGCGCCAATAATTTTGTACGATAATTCATTTTCATTCATATCCGAACGTCGTTTAATGGACATTCGAATTTCTATTTTTTCAAAAATCTTTGGCCCCAGAAAACCTTACAAGTTTCTATCTACAAGTTTCTTTGCGTACTTCGCGAGACCTTACAGACCTTTGCGTGAACCTTTGCGGACTTTGCGCCCTTCGCACCCTTAATAAGCTAAAACCGGTGCGAGCCACTTCTCAATCTCCTTCAACTCCATTCCTTTCCTCTTCGCGTACTCAACAACCTGATCTTTATCAATCTTTCCCCAACCCATAATACTTCGATTCAGGGCTTGCCAAATAATAACCACTTACCGACGATGCCGGGTACATCGCATAAGATTCCGTCAACATAATTCCTGCCTTCGCTTCGACATCCAGTAACTCGAATAATGCCTTCTTCTCGTATGATCGGGACATGCAGGATAGCCAGGTGCCGGCCGAATGCCCAAATATTCTTCCTTGATCAGTTGTTCCTCGCTGAGAGTTTCGTCTTTCGCATAGCCCCAGTATTCTTTCCTGACTCTCGCGTGCATCAATTCAGCAAAAGCTTCGGCCAAACGATCGGCCAACGCTTTCACCATGATCTCTGAATAATCATCCGTGTCCGCTTTATATTTAGCGATCAACACTTCGATACCGATTCCAGCCGTTACCGCAAACATACCGAAGTAGTCCTTCCTCTTCGTTTCTTCGGGCGCAATAAAATCACTCAAACAAAAGTTCGGTAAGTTCTGCGCCTTCTTATTCTGCTGACGAAGGAAATGCACGCTCGTCAATTCTTTCGTGCGATTGTCGTCGGTGAATAATGTAAGGTCGTCCGTCGCTGTTGCCGAAGCTGCGTAGAATCCTATAACTCCGTTCGCTTTCAGCGACTTCTCCTTTATGATCTGGTCAAGATATTTTCTGTGCATCGTTGAAAAGCTTCTCCGCCTCTAATCCTACTACGGGGTCTTTCAAGATACCTGGATACCTGCCTGCGAGCATCCATGTTTGGAAGAATGGCGTCCAATCGATGTACTTACGGATCTCTTCGAGAGGATACTCAACAAAAACTTTCGTTCCAAGAAACGATGGCTTCGTAATCGGCGTAGTGTTCCAATCGATAGGCACACGGTTCTTGCGTGCATCAGTCAGTGTTATATAATGCTTCTCCAGTTGGCGGCTCTCGTGGTCCTTGCGAAGCGCACTATACTCGCGCTTGATATTCTGCTTGAACTTCTCCCTTGTTTCCATGCTGATCAACTCACTGGCCACAGGTACCGATCGCGATGCATCGAGTACGTGAACCACGGGACCATCATAAACCGGATCGATCTTCACTGCAGTGTGAATTCTTGAAGTTGTAGCGCCACCAATCAGCAACGGAAGCGTCAGTTTCTCGTGTTGCATTTCTTTGGCAACGTGCACCATCTCGTCAAGCGATGGTGTGATCAAACCACTCAGTCCAACTATATCTACTTTTTCTTTCTTGGCCATCTCGATGATCTTCTCGGTAGGTACCATTACACCCAGGTCGATGATCTCGTAGTTGTTGCACGCCAATACCACACCGACAATGTTCTTACCAATGTCGTGAACGTCGCCCTTCACGGTTGCCATCAATACCCTTGCAGCAGCTTTGGCCACACCGCCGTTCAGCCTCTTCTCTTCTTCGAGGTAGGGCATCAGGTAAGCAACAGATTTCTTCATCACACGGGCGCTTTTCACAACCTGGGGAAGAAACATCTTGCCGGCACCGAACAGATCACCCACCACATTCATCCCCGCCATCAATGGACCTTCGATCACAAGCAACGGTCTTCCATATTTCACTCGAGCTTCCTCGGTGTCCTGGTCAATGAAATCTACAATGCCTTTCACCAAAGCATGCTTCAGTCGTTCTTCAACAGGTGAGCTTCGCCATTCTTCATCTACTACTTCTTTCTTTGCTGATCCTTTCACCGTTTCGGCGAACTCCAGGAGTCGTTCGGTAGCATCGTCGCGGCGATTGAGCAACACATCTTCCACCCTCTCCAAAAGATCTTTCGGTATCTCATCGTAAACCTCCAGCATCGACGGGTTCACGATGCCCATGTCCATCCCATTCCTGATCGCGTGATACAAGAATACCGAGTGCATGGCCTCCCGAACTTTCTGATTTCCCCTGAAGCTGAACGACACGTTACTCACACCACCACTCACGTGAGCTCCCGGTAAGTTTTCGCGTATCCATTTCGCAGCGCGGAAGAAATCAACAGCATAGTTCCTATGCTCGTCAATGCCTGTCGCAACCGGAAAAATATTCGGATCGAAAATGATATCCTGGGGCGGAAAGTGAACTGTGTTTACAAGCAGGTCATACGCACGTTTACATATCGATATCCTCTTCTCGTAAGTATCAGCCTGTCCCCTGCTCATCGAATGCCATCACAACGGTTGCAGCTCCGTAACGTCGAACCAACTTTGCTTGTCTTAGGAAGTCTTCTTCACCACCCTTGAGACTGATCGAGTTAACAATGCCCTTACCCTGGATGCACTTCAACCCAGCTTCGATCACTTCCCACTTCGATGAGTCGATCATCACAGGCAACGCAGCGATCTCAGGCTCTGAAGCCATAAGGTTCAGAAACCTAACCATGGCAGCCTTGGCATCGAGCATACCTTCGTCCATGTTCACGTCGATCACTTGTGCTCCGCCTCTCACCTGATCTAACGCAACGTCAAGGGCTTGTTCGAACTTATCTTCTTTTATAAGCTTAAGGAACTTTGCGGAGCCGGTAACATTGGTACGCTCACCGATGTTCACGAAGTTCGATTGAGGGGTAATGGTTACGGCTTCGAGTCCGCTTAAGCGAAGGGGTTGGAGATTCATCAAATAAAGTGCTTAAACAGTTGCAGTCTCTAGTGCGTGGATGGTTCTTGGTTTATACTTCGCAGCCGTTTCTGCAATTTTCTTAATATGATCAGGTGTTGAACCACAACAGCCACCTATGATATTCACGAGGCCTTCCTTAAGGAACTCTTCGATCTGCGCGGCCATCTCGACAGGAGTCTGATCATACTGACCAAATTCATTCGGAAGTCCGGCATTGGGATGAGCGCTCACGAAGAATGGCGCCTTTTCATTTAGCACCTGCAGGTACGGACGTAACGCTGCCGCACCTAAAGCACAATTCAATCCAATACTCAGCAACGGCATATGTGATACGGAAATCAAAAATGCTTCAGCGGTTTGTCCCGACAGAATGCGACCACTGGCATCGGTGATCGTTCCCGAGATCATGACAGGCACCTGCTTGCCAGTCTCTTCAAATAATTCCTGTATCGCGAACAATGCAGCCTTCACATTCAATGTGTCGGTGATCGTTTCGGGCAACAACATATCTGCTCCGCCGTCCAATAGTCCCCTCGCCTGTTCTTTGAATGCATCAACAAGTTGATCGAAAGAGATGGCGCGAAAACCTGGATTGTTTACGTCGGGCGACATTGAAGCGAGCTTCGTTGTTGGTCCCATCGACCCCGCTACGAAACGCGGCTTGCTGGGGTCCTTCGCCGTAAACTCTGCCGCGACTTCCTTCGCGATCCTGGCCGACTCGAAGTTGATCTTGTATACCAGCGACTCAAGGTGGTAGTCGGCCTGGGCAACCCACGTGCTTCCGAACGTGTTGGTCTCGGCGATGTCTGCACCGGCTTCGAAGTACTGGCGGTGTATGTCTTTAATGATATCGGGGCGTGTAAGGCTGAGCAGATCGTTGTTGCCCTTCAGTGGGTACGGATGATCTTTCAGAATTTCTCCACGAAAGTCTTTCTCCTCCAGCTTATGACGCTGTATCATTGTTCCCATGGCACCATCGAGCACCATGATCCTTTTCTTTAAGATGTCTGTGATATTCACTTCTCTTCCTGTTGTTTAATTTCCATTACTTAGTCAGAAAGAGAGCTCGAACGAGCTTTTGCCTATCTGCTCCCGACGATTCGGGATTAGGATTTAGCACAACGTTCCATAAAGAAACAGGTTGCTAAGACGTCAACGGGCCCAGTCCCTCGGTCTTTCTGAATAAGCACTACAAAGGAACATAAACAGGGAGTGAATTGCAACAGTTCATTTCACTGTAATCGATTGTGAAAACAGAAATTATCTCTGTGATGTTATTAAAACAAGAAGGTGTTGTTCTGTGCTTCTAACTAAGCCTTAAAATCCGATCTTTGTACCCAATGAAGCTCGCTGCTGTCGACATCGGTTCCAACGCTATACGTTTCCAGATCTCTACCGTTCTCGATAAAGGCAACCGGGTCCTCTTCAAAAAACTTGAATACGTTCGCTTCCCGCTTCGTCTAGGTCACGATGTGTTCTCCACGAATCGTATCAGCGAGAAAAGCATGGAGAAGTTCGTTAAGCTTATGAAAACCTATAAGCTTCTCATCGAGCTTTACGAAGCCGACGACTACATGTTCTGCGCAACGTCGGCCATGAGGGAAGCGGAAAACGGAGAAGAGCTGGCCAAACGAGTCTATGACGAGCTGGGAATCACAATCAGCATCATCAGCGGTCACGAAGAGGCCGACATGGTGAATCGTGCTATCGCATCCTACCTCGGAGACAAATCATACATTCACATCGACGTGGGCGGAGGCAGCACGGAGCTTAACATTTACGCCGACGGGAAAAAGATCAAGACCCGCTCCTTTAAGATCGGATCCGTAAGGGTACTCGAACACACCGACTCTCCCATCATGTGGCAGGACATGGAAACATGGGTGAAGGCCAACATCAATAAAAATTTTGGAAAGATCACTGCTGTCGGAACCGGCGGTAACATATCGAAGATATTCGAGCTCGCGAAGATAAAGCCGCCACACAAAGAGCTCTCCCTTCGAAACATCAAGAAGATAAGGGATATGATCGCAGACAAGACGCTTGATCAACGTATCTACGAGTTACAAATGAACCCCGACCGCGCCGACGTGATCGTGCCCGCAAGTAACATCTACATCAAAGTGATGGAATGGGCGAAGGCCAATGAAATGATCGTACCTGAAGTTGGTTTGAAAGACGGGATACTGTTACATCTCCTGGAAAAGAATAAAGCACAGACGTCTCTATTCAAATCGTAGCGAGTCGATCGGATCGAGCTTGGATGCTTTCCATGCCGGGTACCATCCCGACAACAATCCAACGCAGACGCAAACGAACATTCCGAAGAACATCCAGAACCAGGGCATCACGAATCCACTGATACCCATGACGCGAGCAAGCAGGTTGCCGATCATGATGCCGAGAATAACTCCGACAATACCACCGAGCAGGCATACAACGATGGCTTCAATAACAAACTGCTGACGAATTCGCATCGGTGTAGCTCCGAGTGCTTTACGAACACCGACTTCTCTCGTGCGTTCAGTAACAGAAACGAGCATGATGTTCATCAATGCTATGGCACTTCCAAGCAGGGTAATAAATCCGATACCCAAGCCGGCACCCTGGATCACGCCAATGATACTGTTGAGGTCGCTCAACGTGTCGCTCTTTTCTATCTGGAAAGATTCGGGGTCACCAAGGCGATCATGACGAACTGAACGCATCAGTCCTGTTGCTTCACCCATTGCCAAATCCATTTGAGTTGGATCGGAAATACCTATTGAAAGAGTATAATCAAGACCACGACCAGCGGCCATCTGGTTGGCAACGAGTATGGGGAAAAGAACCATGTTGTCGTAGTTATCCTGCGACAGTTGTCCTTTCTCCAACATCACTCCAATCACACGGAACTGCACTCCTTTGAACGAAATCTCCTTGCCGATGGCAGTCTCATTATTCTCGAATAACGTCGTGTAGACTTTCCATCCGATCACGCCAGCCTTCGCTCCGTAGTCGATCTCGCGTTTCGAAAAATTTCGCCCCTCATGGAGGTTGAGTGAGTTAAGGGCCATGTATTCGTCATTCACTCCCTGGAGAACTACGTTCGGGTTAGTCTTCTTGGAACGGTATTTGACCTCGGCATTCCACGAAAGCTCAGAGTTGAGGGCGACGATTGAAGTAACCTGGAAACGATCGATAAAGCGTTGAACTTCCTGGAGTTGAAGCTTCGGAAAACGTTTTTCGTTTAGGCCATTCATCTGGCGGTTTCGGTACTGCTTCGACTCGATGTAGAATGAGTTGGCTCCGAGTGACGAAAGGCTTTCTGTAAGGGTGACCCTAATGCCGTCGACGGCCGTGAGGGCTCCCACAAGGCAGGTGATGCCGATAGCGACGATGAGGGCTGTGAGGACCGAGCGAAGCAGGTTTGCTTGCACCGAACGAAGCCCTTCCTTAATATTTTCGATTAAATTCATGAAATTATCGGCCTGAAACTTGACAAATTTACCCTTTCGGGGCGTTTACTCGGAGACTGCCTGCAATATTAATTGTTACAAGGGTCTGGACTAATAGCTGAAACGATGCGCTTTTCATTTTTGTTTTGCCTGCTTTTGCTCTGTCGTGTGGCCTCGGCCAACTACATATTTATCCCAATGGATGAAAAGCAGACAGACCACCTGAAAGCTTACGGAATCGCCTACTGGATCCTGAAGAAAGACACTGAAGTGGACTGGCTTCTGAACTATCGTGGCGGAAGCTTCATGACCAAGTATCATCCTGCAATCCAAAACGAGTTGGTGGTAAGAGGCGTCGGCTACGAGATCATTAGTGATGCGCAGGCCAACCAGATCATCACCGAGATAGCAAGTCCCGCTGCGAATACCGACATCATGAAACTGGAGAAGTATCCGAAGATCGCGGTGTACTCTCCGAAGAGCAAACAACCCTGGGACGATGCGGTAACACTCGTGCTTTCTTACGCTGAGATCCCTTACGATATCATCTTCGATGACGAGGTATTGAATGGCGAGTTGCCAAAGTACGACTGGATTCATTTACATCATGAAGATTTCACAGGTCAGTATGGCAAGTTCTTCGGCTCGTATGGAAACATGCCATGGTACATCGAGCAACAAAAAGAAGCTGAAGACCTCGCGAGGAAACATGGCTTCAGAAAAGTATCACAGCTCAAGCTGGCTGTCGTAAAGCGGATCAAAGAGTTTGTTGCCGGTGGCGGATTTCTTTTCGCAATGTGTTCAGCTACCGACTCGTTCGACATCGCACTTGCCGCCGACGGTGTGGACATTTGCGAACGTATGTACGACGGCGATCCCGCCGATCCCGCCGCACAGGATAAACTCAACTTCGAAAGTACTTTGGCGTTCCAGGACTTCCGTCTCTCGCGCGATCCCTATGAATATGAGTTCTCTGACATAGATAACAAACTCCAGGAACGTGGACTTCGCCAGGACAATGATTACTTCGGCATCTTCGAATTCTCTGCGAAGTGGGATCCAATCCCAACCATGCTAACACAAAATCATACAAGGGTCATCAAAGGTTTTTATGGCCAGACTACGGGTTTCAAGAAACATCTCGTGAAACCCGATGTCGTGATTATGGGAGAAAACAAAGAGATCAAGGAAGCCAAATATTTACATGGCATCTTCGGTAAAGGCTTCTGGACATTCTATGGCGGCCACGATCCGGAAGACTATCAACATACAGTTGGTGAAGAGCCGACCGATCTCAACCTGCATCCGAATTCTCCTGGCTTCAGGTTGATCCTGAACAACGTATTGTTCCCCGCCGCCAAAAAGAAAAAACAGAAAACGTGAAAGCAGTTGTGAGTTGTGTGTTGTTGGTTATGGGATGTTTTTCGACGCTGTTAGCCCAGAACGAAATTGAAAAAATCGACAACAAGGATAAGTCGTTTACGCTCATCAAGAACGACACAGTAAATACTTCCGGTATTCCCGTGCTTAAGTACAAAGTGATGCGCAATGCCGACAAGCGCGTTGTTGTTGAAGGATCGGTAACGATGGGGGCTTTGGAGTGGACAGCGAATTATGAATTGACTGAGTCGAAGTCGCTAGGCTCCGGGCAGTCTACAGAGAATCAACAATCGAGGAGAATTGATCTTCGGCCGTACCTACTGAAAAATTAGTGCATCCGGTCGCCGCGAACTTCCAGTGTTCGCATGATCTCCGATTCGGCAGCAAGTATCTCACGCCAGCGCTCCATTACCTTATCAGCATCCATACATTCCTTTGCCAGGGAAAGAAAATTTTTGTAGTGACCCGCTTCGGAAACCATGAGCTCATAATAGAATTGTCTCAGCTCTTCATCAGAGATTTCCTTCCACAATAACCTGAAACGTTCGCAGCTCCGTGCTTCGATCAGTGCACTCATCAAAAGCTTTTCAACGAGTTGTTCCTCGCGGCTCCCACCCTTCTTCAAGATCTTTTGAACACGATCGACGTATTCGTCTTTCCGATTGTGACCTAGACTATGTCCACGCTTTTTCAATTCATTCACCACGCGTTCGAAGTGACTCCACTCTTCGGTAACGATGGGCATCAGCATCTCAACTAATTTATCGTGATCGGGGTATTGTACGATCAGTGATACGCACATCGAAGCTGCTTTCTGTTCACACCACGCATGGTCGATAAGAACTTCGCGAATGTTCATCTCTGCGATGTTCACCCATCGTGGATCTGTAGGCAATTCGAGTCCCAGTACGTGCTTGTCCATAGGTCAATCGAATAACATCAGCTCGAAACCAAAATCGAGAATACTGGTAACGCCGCGGTAGTAAGGTGTTGGCATGTATCCAACCTTTGTGAACCGTTGCAAGATGTTGTGATACTTGATGAAGAAGCGTCCACGTTTGATCTTTCCATTCAGGAAGACATCTGCAAGCAAATACGACGGTGGCTTCACGGTGTATTGATTGTAGAAAGTCTGTGTTGCGGGATCGTATCCCATGGGCGTGTAGGATGAATGCCAATGCGCGTCGACACCGATCTGTACCTGCATTGCCTTCTTGAAGAGTTCGCCTTCGAACGCAAGCTGTCCATTCATAAAGAAGGTTGGCATTCGAAGCGCGCTGTCGCGATCGCTAAGAACCTTGGTGTACAACACTTGCGGACGGAAATGCATTTTTCGAAAGAACCGAACATCCATACTTACCTGCGGCGATGCATATTGAACTGGCGCGCTGGCCTGAACCGGCAAGACTGTTTGTTTCGTATCCGGGAATGTTCCCTTTGTGAAGTAGATATAGTTCACGAACGCCGTATAAGTAAGGCCCGGCGAAATAAACAACGGACCCAACTGAACTTTCGGGAAGGCCGCGAGATAAATCGATTCCACGTTCTTGAAATCATTGTTCCACCCATCGAAACGACCAGAGTAGGTAGACTGTAACATCGTTGGCTTCGATATTCGATGGATCGCCTGGAAATCGAACCATCGCATATGACCGGTAGATTCTATCCGCGAATAGCCGCCGGTGAGAACTTCGATAAGCCCGGTGATATGTTGAATTGAATCGAGAGCATATTGGATTTCGCCACCGATGTATTTCTCCGTAGCATGTGCTTTTTGATAAATGGTATCGGTGTCTAAATACTTATTCCAAAAGTCATAAGTCCTGAACTTCAACCATCCATTATAGAAGAGATTGTTCTTCTTACCGATCTGTCCTTTGATGCCGATCTGGTTTGAGAAAGTTTTGAAGCTGGTGCTGTCGACGGACGTTGTCTTGATCGAATCGATCCTGTTGTAGTCGTAATAACCTATTGGATCAACTGAAAGAGCCTCCCGGTACCAGTTTATCTGGCGTTCGAAGTCGAGAATATGATAAGCCTGGATCTTTCCAAGATTGAACTGCTGGAATAAATGGTACTTGTTGTGTTGTTCGAAGCTGTGGGCTCTCGTGAGATTTGGACTAACGTTTCCGAAAAAGCTGGAATAGGTAGAATCGGTTTGCGAAAGAGCGCTGAATGTGAGTCCACCGTTTTCTATCACATGATGTCGGATCCTTTGATATGCTGCAACGACCTTATACCTGTCGTCTTTCGTAGTATAATGAGTATAAAAATCGTAGTAGTGGCTGATCACATTACGATCGGCGCGACCGTTGCGAAGCACTTGCTTGTCTGTGAGAATCGGTCGATAGTTGAAGCTCACATTCCATTTCTTATTGATATTGCGCGAGTATTCGACGCGCGTTGCTGCCCGGCCTTGTCCGCCCCAAACAAGATACATGCGTGTGTATGGCGACTTGGTGTCAAACAATTTCAACTCTTCATTCCAATAAGGAGCGTAGGCATTGAAGCCAGGTGTAGCGCCGATAGTCGCCGGTAAGATTGGGAAGATCGGGTTGAGCGCGGTGCCATTGTTACCGAGGTCTTGATAGAAGTTGGCTGACTTCTGAACGTAGGTCCATCTGTGGTAATTATTGATGGTGGTATCGATTGGGCGGAAGTTAGTCTTCGCTGTGAACATCTCGCGCTCGGTGGTCCAACGGGTGGTGGATGGTCCGTAGGGGCTGCGAGAACTGTCGTTAACGATGGAAGAGCCGCGACGGACCTTCTCGGTTGGAGAGATCGGCGCGGCAGTCTTGGTTCGAACGGGTCGACGGACACTGTCGGCCTGCGAGAAAGCGCTGAATGACAGGAGGATAAAGGCAAAAATTAGTAAAGCGCTATTTCTCACGGTGCAAAGATAAGAGAGGCGTTCAATCACGCTTTAGCTGCAGCGCAACGAGCGTATCAAATTCCGAACCATTTTTGAGAAACTCGACTTCGATCGGGATGTAGAACCATGGGTGCTTCGGTACGGACCCCAAAGAGCGGAGCCGCACCATGTCTTTCTCGGTCGTGACGATACAAGCATCAGAGATCTGGTGTGCTTCGTAATGAATATCGTTGATGTCGGACTCCGTGAACGAATGATGGTCGGCGTAACGAAACTGTTTGAGTATCTCGAAGTGTTGCTTCAAGTGATTGACTAACGGATCGGGATTGGCGATGCCTGTTACGAGGATGACTCTGCCGGATGGCGATGAAAGATTTCCGAAAGGAATGAGATCGCGATACTTAAATGTTGTAAAGAAGACGGGCTTGTCTCCTGCATACTTTCGAATGTCTTTGGTGAGAGTATCGATATCCAGTTTTTGAGATGGACATTTGGTAACGACCACTACATCGGCACGCGATGCACCTCTGCGTGACTCACGAAGATTACCGGCAGGCAAAACATAATCGCTGGTAAAGGGATGATTATAATCTGTAAGTAAAATTGAAAACGATGGATTGACGGAACGATGTTGAAACGCATCATCGAGAAGAATTGCGTCGAGGTCTTCGTGATCCTGTAAGATGTTTGGTATTGCGTAAGCGCGATCTTCTCCAACAGTAACGACGACATTCTTGCCAAACTTGAGGAACATTTGATATGGTTCATCGCCGATCGTTGTTGCGTTGTCTTTACTGTTCGCGATACGAAATCCCTTGCTTCGTCTTTTATATCCGCGACTCAAAGTAGCAAGCTTGTGATTGGTCGACAACAAGCGAATGATGTACTCGGTCATCGGAGTTTTCCCTGAACCCCCGGCGTTCAAATTGCCAATGGAGATCACCGGCACATCAAAACGAAAAGAAGACTTGTGCCCAATGTTGTACAGGTAATTCCTTGAGCGGGTGATTAAATCGTAGATTATGGAAAACGGAAAGAGCAGCAGTCTCAGCATCGAGGCAAATTCAACTGGATACTTTAGTACTTTTGATTTCAAAACTAATCGAAAAGCACTTATGATTACCATCGGCGATGTGGTGAAGCACCTCGAGGCTCTCGCACCACCCGCTTTCCAGGAGGACTACGACAACAGTGGTCTCATCACGGGCGACTCGAGCCTGGCGGTAACGTCGGCGCTCATCACGCTCGATTGCACCGAAGAAGTTGTTCATGAGGCTATTACTTTGGGTGCAAATCTAATTATTGCCCATCACCCGATCGTATTCAGAGGACTGAAGAAGCTCACAGGCAAAAACTACGTGGAGCGTACGGTGATCAAGGCCATCAAGCACGATATCGCCATCTATGCTATACATACCAACCTTGATAATGTTTACGGGGGTGTAAACCGGAAGATCGCCGAGCAAATCGGGCTGACAGATCTCAGGATCCTGAAGCCGAAGAAAGAAACGCTCGGCAAACTGGTGACGTTCATCCCGAAGGAGAATGCAGAAAGTGTGTTGGCCGCGATGCACGAGGCAGGCGCCGGCAACATCGGAAATTATAAGAACTGCAGTTTCACAGTTGAAGGAACAGGTACCTTCATGCCTACCGGTTCGGCACAGCCGCATATCGGCGAGATCAATATCCAGCAGAAAGTGAATGAAGTTCGGGCCGAAGTGATATTTCCCGTACATCTCGAATCGAAAATTGTAACGGCGTTAAAGACGGCCCACCCTTACGAGGAAGTTGCTTACTACATTCATCACATTGAAAACGAGAACCAGGAAGTGGGTTCGGGAATGATAGGCGAACTGGAAGAGGTTGAGGAACCAATTGACTTTCTTAAGCGTTTGAAAATTAGCATGAACACAAACTGCGTCAGGCACACTTCGATTGTGAAGCCGACGATAAAACGTGTGGCGGTCTGCGGCGGCTCGGGAAGCTTCCTGCTGCAGGACGCGATCCGGGCGAATGCCGACGTGTTTGTTTCGGCTGACTTCAAGTACCACGAGTTTTTTGATTCCGACGGGAAAATTATCATCGCCGACATAGGTCATTATGAAAGCGAACAGTTCACCAAGGAATTGATTTCGGAGGTTTTGAGGGAAAAATTTCGTACTTTTGCGATCAATTTTTCTAAGACCGTTACAAATCCAATCAGATACCTGTAAATAATGGAAAATCAAGCAGTTGCACTAAAGCTCGAAGCGCTGGTCAAATTACAATCTATCGACTCTAAATTAGATGAATTAAAGAAACTGAGAGGCGACCTGCCTGACGAAGTGCAGGACCTTGAAGATGAAATGGAGGGATATAGAACACGTTTGACACGGTTCGAAGCGGAACAGAAGGAAGTAGAAGATGTTATCAAAAAGAACAAGGAAGGAATTAAGGAAGCTGAAAAGCTTGTTAAGAAATACGGAGAGCAGCAGAAAAATGTGAAGAACAATCGCGAGTTCGACGCGATCACTAAAGAAGTAGAGCTCCAGGAACTAGAGACCCAGATCTGCGAGAAGAGGATCAAAGAAGCAAAGGAAAAGATCGAACAGAAGAAAGATGAGATCGTTAAGATCGAGACGTTGATCAAAGAACGCAATGAGGACCTCGAAAGCAAGAAAGGCGAATTGAACAGCATCCTGGGCGAAAGCCAGGAAGAAGAGAAACGTCTCCTGGCCGAAAGAGAAAAGGCCGGTAAGAAAATCGAAGATAAACTCCTGAAATACTACGAGCGTCTCCGCGCAAATCTTTCGAACGGCCTGGCCGTTGTGAGGGTTGTTAGAGGCGCAGCTGAGGGTTGTAACATCATCATCCCTCCTCAGAAGATTGCCGAGATACGTGAAAAGAAAAAGATCGTTATCGACGAACACTCTGGACGAATACTCGCGGATGTAGACGATACTAAATTCGAAGAAGAAAAACCCAAAAAGGCAGCTCCAGTAAAAAGGGTAAAGAAAGTTGGGTAATAGACAACTCATAGGCATACAAAAGGCAGGCGTTTTCGTCTGCCTTTTTTTGCTTCTGGGAATCCCATCCAGGGCCGTTGCCGATAATGTCTGGACGTTCGATCCCGAGCTCCAGAAAATTCACCAGTTAGTCATCAACCTGCAGACCGAACAGGCCTACAAACTCCTCGACAAGATCAAAGCCGATCCGTTCCAAACGATGTATGTGAGAAGCCTCTGCGAGACGCTCGACGTGCTGATCACCGAAGACGAGGAGAAATTTCAAAAGATAGAAAGCAATTTCCGCGACAGATTAAAATACTTATCTGGTCTCACGCCGAGCGCGGACGCATTGTTTCTACAGGCCGAACTTAACCTACAGCGAGGATTTAACTTTCTGAATCTCGGACAGGAGTTCAACGCAGTGTGGGCCATTAAGAGCGCATACAATCTCACGCAGGAGTGCTTGAAGAAGTATCCGGATTTTATTCCGATCAAAAAAACCAGCGGTGTGATTGAAGTCATGATCGGGTCAGTGCCCGACAAGTTTCACTTCTTCATGAGCTTGCTAGGCATGAAGGGATCGGTCGTCACCGGGCAAAATCAGTTACAGCAGCTCCGCGAATCACAGTCGTCCCTAAACATCGAAGCGAACCTTCTGTACTTCACCATCAAAGGATTGATCAATCAACAGATCGATGAGGCTCAAAAAGGATTCACAGATGTTTTGAAGAATGATCCCGACAACAAGCTCGCATTGTTTCTCGCCGTGAATATGATGATGAAGAATTCGCAAAGTGAAGAAGCGCTGAAGCTCATCCGCACACTCGACGCCAATCCCGATGGACTTCCTGTTTACTACATCGAATATCTTCGTGGCGAGATACTTCTGGAAAAGGCGGATTATGTAAACTCCATCCTCGCTTACCAAAAATTTATCACCAACTACAAAAGCCAAAACTTCAAAAAAGATTCATACTATAAAATCAGTCTCTGCTATTACCTGCAGGGCAAGCCTGATCTCGCAAAGGCCAACTTCGAAAAAGCGAAGGCTACTGGTCGCGACGTAGCGGAACCGGATCATCATGCCGACGCTCAACTTAAAGACGGGGCTTTCCCGAATGCAAAGATCCTGAAGGTAAGATTGTATACAGACGGCGGCTATTACAAGGAAGCCAAAGAGACATTTCAAACCATCACTCCTGTAGATCTCAAAACGAAAAAAGACGGAGTCGAATACTACTATCGAAAGGCGAGATTAGCCCATAAGACGAACGACGTAAGCGCAGCCAAGATATTCTACCAGCAAACGATAGACATGTCGGGGGACAGTCAATGGTATTTTGCCCCCAACTCCGCCCTACAACTTGGATACATCGCCCAGGCAAGTCACGATTATACCCTTGCCAAAAAATATTTCGAAATGGCGTTGACCTACAAGAAACATGAGTACAAGAATAGTATTGATGGAAAGGCAAAGTCGGCCTTAGAACAATTAAAGACCTAGCTCCCCACTTTCGCTTGTGGACGCAGTCCAACCAAATGACCGGTGTAATTATACTTCTCCACGCTGAACATCGAGCCGGTCTTATTCAATAAATACAGGCAAAGATTTTCGTGCTCGAAAAGGTCCATCGACTTCAAAGGATAATTCAGCAACTGGCATAACAAGATCCTGATTGCGCGACCATGCATGCAGATCAGCACGCAGTTGTCTTCTACACGAGAAAGTATTTTGTCGATAGCGGGCCGTTGACGACGCGCGACGTCGTCGGGACTCTCTCCTCCTTCTATCTTCTGTGAGGTGTTGCCCTCTTGCCATTGACGTAGCATCCAATGGTAGTATGCATCTTCCTCCGGCGTTATCTTCTGCCCTTCTTTATTTCCCCAGCTGATCTCGTTGAGTCCCGCATGTGATTCGTGTGGAATACCGAGATCGATAAATGCCTGAACAGTTTCCGTTGTCCGCTTGAGTGCGGACGTATATATCCTGTCGAACTTCACGTGCTTGAAGTGTTCGAAGAACGCTTTCGCCTGGATCAATCCTGTTTCATTGAGCGAGGAATCGACACCGCTTCCCTGCACGATACCTCGCATATTGAAATCTGTTTGTCCGTGACGGACGATGTATATTTTTTTGGTGGGCAATTTCTTCTAAATTTCGACGCGCGCAAAGGTAAACTAAATAGCCAATTGTCCAGCTCCCCGTCGTTTCTCTCCAAAGGTGTCACCCTGAAACAGCTCGCCGACTTTTCGGTGAACACAATGGTGGCACACCTCGGTATCGAGTACACCGATATCGGTGAAAATCACATCACTGCTAAAATGCCTGTGGATCACCGAACGCATCAGCCGATGGGGTTGTTACATGGCGGGGCGTCGGTTGCACTGGCGGAAACGTTGGGCAGTGTGGCGGCGACTTGCTGTGTCGATCTCAAAAAACAGTATTGCGTTGGACTTGAGATCAATGCGAATCATGTGAAGGGTGTGACGTCGGGTTATGTGTTTGGTACCACCACTCCAATTCACATTGGCAAGAGGACGCATATTTGGGAGATCAGAATTACAACAGAACAAAACGAACTTGTCTGCATCAGCAGGCTTACGATAGCAGTTATTGACAGGAAGTAGTATGCAGGAGACGAAAGTTGTGTCGGGCACACGTCTGAGAGAATTGGATTTGATTCGCTCGGTGCTCAACACTTATCTCGAAGAAGGAAAAGCAGTTTCATTATGGCGCCTTCCCGATCAGCAGGAAAGGAATGTTATCATCTGCAGTAACGTGATCAACATCGATCCCGACCATTTTTCAGTCGAGGATTCGCAGCCGGGATTTGTGGTCTCACGATTCGATAGACAAGCTCAGAAATTATTTCTTCCTGCAGAGATCCATCTCAAGATCAACAACGGCGAGATTAAGCAACATAAGGGCGCACCAATACCCGACACATTTAAGCCAACGAGCAAACTTAAGTTACACTTCATTCCTATTCCCGAAGCGCATGCGGAGCTCACATCCGAGCACTACCAGCAGTTGGTCGCTGATGGTGTGGACGCGATCGACAACGGGTTGTTTCAAAAAGTTGTGCCGGCGAGACGACAGTCATTTCCTGTACCGGAAGAGATCGACATACTCGATGTGTTCGATCGTTTGTGCGAGCAACATCCACAGGCGTTGATCACATTGGTGTCGACACCACAGACGGGCACGTGGATGGGTGCGTCGCCGGAACTGCTGGTGAACGTAAACAGTAAGTTCATATTTAAGACAACTGCTCTTGCGAGCACACAGGTTTATCAACCCGGCACCGATCTAAAGACGGTGTTATGGAATCAAAAAGAAATTGAAGAGCAGGCGATGGTAACCCGGTACATCGTGAACAGCTGTTTCAAAAAAGTTAGAATAAGAGAGTATGAGGAGATTGGTCCGAAGACTTTCAGAGCTGGAAATCTTCTTCATCTCAAAACAGATTTCATTATCGACATGGTTGCTACCAACTTCATGCAGTTGGGTACCGTGGCCCTTCGACTTCTCCACCCTACTTCGGCAGTTTGCGGAATGGCGATGGAACCAGCTTTGAAATTCCTGAAAGACAGGGAAGGATACGATCGTGAATTATATACCGGCTATTGGGGACCTGTGAATGTAGACCAGGAAACTCACATCTACGTGAACCTCCGTTGCATGCGTGCAGGTCAAACGGAAGCGATACTGTATGCAGGCGCTGGCGTTACGATCGATTCGGTTCCGGCACTTGAGTGGGAAGAGACCGTAAATAAAATGAATACCTTGCGGCAAGTTATACTGTCGTAATTCTTTTCATGCGTCTCCAGCCCATATTCGACATTGCCGCTATTTGCGCTGCGAAAGGAATTAAAGACGCCATCGTCTGTCCCGGCTCACGATGTGCACCGCTTACATTGTCGTTCGCGCGACATCCGGGAATTCAAACAAGAACTATCAGTGACGAACGAAGCGCGGGATTTATAGCGCTCGGTATTGCTCAACAAACACGGAAGACTGTTGTGTTGATCTGCACTTCGGGCACCGCCGCTTACAACTTTGCGCCGGCAATCGCCGAAGCTTTTTATCAAAAGATACCATTGCTTGTGTTGACTGCGGATAGACCGGTAGAATGGATTGGACAATGGGACGGACAAACTATTTCACAACAAAAGATCTATGGCGATCATGTTTTGAGATCTTACCAGCTTCCACAAGAGTATGATCATGCAGATTCGAAGTGGTCGATACAAAGGATCATCAATGAGGCAATCAATCTCACACAGGGAGATGTTCGTGGACCTGTGCATGTGAATGTGCCCCTGAGGGAACCGTTGTATTCGGATTCCATTTCGTTCTCTGATGATATTCGTGTGATCGACAGAGTATCTGCTAAACGCAATTTCAAAACGTTTCCAAAAGCAGACGGCTTTAAAAAGATACTAGTTGTTGGAGGTCAAAATCGATTGGATATCGATTTGATTAAGGCCCTGAGTGCAATTGCAGGAAGTATCGCTGTAATCGGCGATATAATTTCAAATCTTCATCCGATCCCGAGTGCAATAAGATATAGCGACTCCTTCCTCGCAGCTATTGATGAAAAGACAAAAGAGGCGCTTCGTCCAGACCTATTGATCACCATTGGTCAGTCTGTTATCTCAAAAAATCTGAAGTTATTTTTAAGGTCGTTTAGACCGAAAGAGCATTGGCATATCAATGAGAACACAAACGAAATCATAGACCCCTTCCAATCGGTAACAACACAAATTCAGATCGCTCCCGAAGTTTTCTTTAATGCGATACAACCAAACGAAGAACGTAAGCAATACGCACAGCGTTGGATCGACCTCGATCAGAAGGCTTCGAATGCCACCCAGGATTTTTTCAAACAAAATTCTTCGGGCGAGCTCTCATTCGTTAACCATGTATTAAAATCCATTCCCGATCACACCAGTCTTCATCTTGCCAACAGCATGACTGTTCGGTACGCGAACTATTGTGGCCTGGCAGAAAATAAAAAAGGCGTGCAGGTTTATAGCAACCGCGGCACGAGTGGCATCGACGGATGTTCAAGCACAGTTGTGGGGCACGCCATAAGCTCCGACTCACTTCACACATTGATCACAGGAGACGTAGCATTCTTCTACGACCGGAATGCGTTTTGGAACAATTACATCAGCCCCAATCTTCGTGTGATCGTACTAAACAATCATGGTGGTGTTATTTTCGACATCATCGACGGGCCGGGCGCTATGAAGGAAGTCGACGAGTATTTCGTTACGCGACAGCCGCTCACAGCAAAACACCTCGCTTCAGAATTTAATCTCGATTACAAATCGATCTCAAATACCGGGAATATCGACGCCACGCTCGACGAGTTTTTTAAACTTACCGATCGGGCAAAAATTCTCGAATTCGAATCGAACAGTAAACACGCGAAGGATTTATTTTTGCGATTCAAAGAAAAAGTAAAGAACACCTATGCAGCTTAAGTATCAGTGGAAACCAGTAAAGGAGTACAAAGAGATCCTGTTTCATAAATACAACGGCATTGCGCGCATCAGCATCAACCGACCTGAGAAGCACAATGCATTCACGCCCGACACCGTTCAGGAAATGATCAATGCCATGCTCATCTGTCGTGAAGACAATGAAGTTGGCGTGATCATTCTCACCGGCGAAGGCGGCCAAGCTTTTTGCAGTGGCGGCGATCAGAGTGTGCGAGGTCACGGCGGCTACGTCGGAACCGACACAGTCCCCAGACTCAACGTCCTAGATCTTCAAAAGATCATTCGCTCAATATCAAAGCCCGTCATCGCAGCGGTTGCCGGTTGGGCTATCGGCGGTGGACATGTGCTTCATGTTGTTTGCGATCTTACCATCGCAGCAGAGAATGCACGCTTCGGTCAAACAGGTCCGAAGGTCGGAAGCTTCGACGGTGGTTTCGGTGCATCCTATCTTGCGCGGATCGTCGGACAAAAGAAAGCACGCGAGATCTGGTATCTCTGTGACCAGTACGATGCTCAAGAGGCCCTCGATATGGGACTCGTGAACAAAGTCGTTCCGTTGGACAAGTTGGAAGAGACTTATGTTGAATGGGCCAATAAGATCCTCCAGAAGAGTCCACTTGCGATTCGCATGCTGAAATCATCATTCAACGCGGAGCTCGACGGACAAGCAGGCATACAAGAGCTTGCCGGCAATGCAACGCTGCTTTACTATCTCAGCGACGAAGCTAAAGAAGGCAAGAATGCATTCATCGAGAAGAGAGATCCCGACTTTTCCAAGTATCCGAAGTTTCCTTGATGTTTGAATAATGAGCAAAGGAGAATTCCTTGCATTTCGATTGAAGCCCCACCAGGATCTTAAAGTGGAGATCCTGAAGTTTGCTGCTGCGAACAATCTGAAGGCTGCGGCGATCATTTCTTGCGCCGGAAGTTTGGAGCAATACAACATCCGTTTCGCAAATCAGCCAGACGGAACGTTCGCGAAAGGATTCTTCGAAATCGTCTCGTTGTCGGGAACATTCTCCAGCACGTCATCGCATCTACACATCTCCGTATCCGACAGCAACGGTGTTACGATCGGCGGCCATCTCATGAACAACAATCTCATTTACACAACAGCGGAGATCGTTATTGTTGAGCTCACTGATCTCGAGTTCGTTCGCGAAACCGATCCAATTTATAACTACCAGGAGCTGGTCGTGAAAAAGAGAACATCATGACCAACAAGGAGAAAGCGAATCTCTTTTGCAAGGAATGGCATGAAGGCAAAGAGTGGTTTTCTTTAACGACTTCAGGATCGACCGGCACACCGAAAACTATCGAAGTCCATCGCGATCAAATGACCGCCAGCGCGAAGAAAACTATTAAGGCATTAGGACTTCGCAAGGGCATGACCGCTTTGGTTTGCCTTGACGTGAACTTCATTGCTGGCAAGATGATGGTTGTGCGGAGCTTGGTGGCTGGAATGGAAATGGTGGTGGTTGAACCAAGCGCAGATCCATTCGAGGGCATTAACAGTAAAATTGATTTTGCCGCTCTCGTCCCCTATCAAGTCAGAAATTCAAATCTCTCGGGAAAAATAATAATCGGTGGAGCGCCGATTTCGTTTGAGCTGCTCTCCAAAATTAAAGCGACACAAACTCCGATCTATGCAACATTCGGTATGACTGAGACGCTGTCGCACGTTGCTCTCCAAAAATTGAATGGCAACGATGCACAGGATTTCTTCGAAGTACTGGATGGTATCGACATAAGCGTGGATGAACGACAGTGTCTCGTTATTAAAGCAGATTATTTGAAAGATGTTATTGTTACGAATGATATAGTAGAGCTTATCAATGAAAATCAGTTCCGATGGCTTGGTCGCTGGGATAATATTATCAACACCGGTGGCGTAAAAGTTATTCCCGAAAAAATTGAGAAGGCGATCTATGATTCAATACCGGATCACAAATACTTTGTTGCGAGTCTACCGCATGAACAATTGGGACAACAAGTTGTGCTGGTGATTGAAGGGAGTATGACATTGGAACAAGAAAAGGAGTTGATCGAAAACATCCGGACGCGATCATCTAAATACGAAGTTCCAGGACAGATTCTTTACAGTCGCGAGTTTGTTCGAACACAAACTCAAAAGATCAATCGCATCGAGTCTTTAAAAAACGCCTTACCCCGTCCCAGCTCTGTGTAAACTGGAACGTAGGTATGGCTTGCCGCTAAGCATTATCTTTTATCGCTTCTTGTCAGTCTTTAAGTCCAACAGTTCTTTTTGTAAATCAAGAACCAGCGCCGCTAACTGTTCGACAGACACATCCGCCTTATTATCTATGTCGGGAAATTGCACGCTCACGTAAGCCTTCGCCGCCCACGCTTCCAGCACCTCCTCTGCCGCAATCTGGTACGGTGCATACTGACGATTGTCCGACACCAGGAATAATTTCCCGTTTTCGGAGATGTAGTTGAATACCCGCTTGTACACAACTCCTTCGCGTTGTGTTACGAGTACATATGTCTTTCCATTCCTGAGGTCGCTAAGATCCTCCACAAACTCACCGACTACGATCGTACCCGGAAGTATCGGCAACATCGAATCACCACTGATCTCGAAGGCCCGGTATGTTCCCTGTTTCAGTAATGGCAACCGGAACGACGTGAGCTCCTTTACATATTCCGGATCCGCGAAACCATTGAGATACCCGGCCGCCGCTTTATGAGGTACCAGTGTGATGTTATCTCTCTGGCCTTCATCGACAGTAACGACGAGCACCTCTTTACCTCTCTTCAGATCCGAAGACGGTGGTGACTCTATCATCATTCCTTCCATGAAGGAGTCTAATGAAATGCCACCTAGCGCCGACATCTTCTGAAGCAGTTCCAGTCGCGGCTCAGCCCTTCCCTCCTCGTAGGCTCCAATTAAGGAGCGCTTCACCCCAAGTTTAGCCGCGAACTGGTCCTGGGTCAGCCCTAGTTTCTTGCGTAGTGTTCTTATTGATTCATTCAGTTTCATAAGCTGAAAAAGTATTTGAATGCTTTATGAGAGACCTTCGTTGGTTGCACCACGACGGAAGATCATCACACGGCCTGAATTTACTTCGCGCCTGCGCAATGAGAACAGGTTTGGCTGAAAGTACTTATCCGAACTCTGCATGGCGCCCACGTGTCGTTGGATCTTTTCAACCACTTCGCGTAACGAGGTCTTGGGCTCCGTAAGAAGATACCCATAGTAATCCATCAGAAAACCCTCAGTGGAGAAATTCACCTGGAACCGTCCGGAATCCAGTTTTTTGCTCTTAAGTCTCAGTTTGAAATCCATTGCCGCTAAAAATTTTAGCTAAGTAAATACCGCTTTGCTAAGAAAGCAAGTATTTCGCTAATATTTTTAGTTGAATTCGTCAAGGTTCCACGAAACCTTCGAATTTTGCCTCAAATAGCCCTTTTCAACTTCCAACGGGCTTTCAAAATTGTCGTCGTAAATAGCCCCGGTGCCCAGGCCCTGGTGGATCTCGATGGGATATTGACTAACAAATTGAGCGAGAGCATTCAGACCAATACTCGATTCCAGCGCCGAGGTGATCCACCAGCCAATATTCCTGGCGCTCGCTTCTTTAATCCATTCCGCCATTCCCAAAAAGCCCCCATGAATGGTCGGCTTTAGAATAATGTACTGAGGTTTGATTTTTTCAAGCAATTGTTTCCGGTCGGTCACTCCTATAAGCTCTTCATCGAGAGCAACGGGTATCGGACTCTTCGCACACACCTCCGCCAGGAACTCCGAACCCTTCTTGATGGGCTGCTCGATCGAGTGAACATTAAACTTCGTAAGCTCATTCAGCTTATAGAGAACATCGTCGTTCTTGAATGCACCGTTGGCATCGAGCCGGATGGTGATGTTATCCCGGAAATACTTCCGGCGTACATACTGCAGCACGTCGCACTCTTTCTCGAAATCAAGTCCTCCAACTTTTAGCTTGATACATCTGAAACCATCCCGGATCTTGATCTCGATCTGTTGCAGCATGAAATCCATCCCTCCCATCCAGATCAATCCATTGATGGGTACTGGATTAAAAGGAACCTTGAAGATCGATCGGGTACCACCGTTCTTTAAATCAAGCAATGCAGTTTCCACGGCAAAGACGATCGACGACGGCATGTCTGTTGTCACCTGTGGGTTAAACGAATCAACAAACGTTGTGAGCTTCGATTCAAAATCTTCCGTGAGCTCCGGACTTAACCCCGGCAGCGGCGCGCATTCTCCTATTCCGAAAACGGAAGGATCCTTTTCATCAAATACTTTGATGAACCAGCATGTCCGGTCTTTCATCACACCTCTCGAGGTGCGCGCTTCGAAGCTGAAGTGAAAGACTTTTTTATGGAGAGTTGCCTTTAACATGCCTGACTCTAAAGTAAGACTTAACTTTGTATCGTGATCGATATCAATGAATACACATATCACCTGCCGGCTGATCGCGTAGCCCTCCATCCCCTGGAGAAACGCGACCAGTCGAAGCTCCTGGTCTATCGCAACGGTCGTATTGAGCACAAAGTATTCTCCCAAATAGTTGATTATCTGGAAGTTAATACTCTATTGGTCATGAATAACACGCGTGTTATTCCGGCACGGCTGAGTTTCAAAAAGGACACAGGGGCTGCCATAGAGATCTTTCTGCTCAGTCCAATTGAGTCAGTAACCAAAGCTATGATTGCGAAGGGATCATCGACCTGGCATTGTACCATCGGGAATGTAAGGCGCTGGAAAACCGGTTCGATCCTTAAGCATGATCTGCTTCAGGCCGAGTTGATAGACAGGGATCGATCTATCGTTAGGTTTACCTGGCGGGGTGATCACACTTTTGCAGAGATCATCGAACAGGTCGGGCAAACTCCCCTTCCTCCGTATTTGAAACGCGATGCCGACACGAGCGACAAAGCCAGGTATCAAACGGTGTACGCTGCTCATGAAGGTGCTGTCGCCGCTCCAACAGCCGGGCTTCACCTTACCGACGAGTTACTTCGGCAGCTCAAACAAAAAGACATCCTTCCGGCTTATGTTACGCTGCACGTCGGCGCCGGAACTTTCATGCCCGTCAAGGCGCAGAATGCGCTAGATCATACGATGCATGAAGAGCAGGTGGTTGTTACTCATGAGTTCATTGAACAACTCCTGGGTGGACGCAAGATCGTTGCTGTCGGAACCACTTCATTACGAGTATTAGAAAGTCTGTATTGGTATGGTTGTATTTTAGAGAAAAATCCAACTGCTTCCTTTATCATTACGCAAACTGATCCTTATCATCTCGAAGCGATCGACATAAGGAAGAGCTTACAAAATCTCCTCGCGCTCCCTTCACCCATTGCGGGCCGCACTTCCATCTACATTCACCCCGGTTATGAGTTCCATCTTTGCGATGCGCTGGTTACCAACTTCCATCAGCCGGGTTCTACCCTTATGTTGCTTGTTGCTGCGTTCGTCGGTCCGGGTTGGAAAAACATGTACCAACAGGCATTAGAGAATGGTTATCGGTTTCTCAGTTATGGCGATAGCTCACTTTTATTTAAGTGAGTCTTTTTAAGAAATTTTTAATGATGGGTTAACTATGGTTAAGATATCCAGAAAATATGAGGGGATACACCAAATGGTAATACGTTTCAGAAGCTGGTGTTTAAGTACTATTCTTCTAAAAGTCAAACGAAAACCGCCCATAGGTAGGTTTTTTCCGCTGTTATTCGGAAATTGGTCGTTTAGTCCATACCTCAATCTCATATGAAGGAACGTTTACAGAGGCTGCTCGGGGTTGAATCTAACGAGGTCGGGCCAGTTGCCCTGCTCCTGGCAATTAGCTTTTTGATGGGAACCTTTTTGGCGACCGTCACCGTGGCGTCGCAGACGCTCTTCCTCCAATCACAGATCTTTACTGAAAAGGTTGACCTTCCGATCTATCTCGCCATCTCGGGATTGTTTGGTATCGTGGCGACCGGCATCTATAACTTTCTTCAGGGCCGCATTCCATTCAAGGTACTGGCGATAGGAAGTCTCTCTATAGTTATCCTCATCACGGCAGGTATCGAATTTGCCGAGATCTATATTCACAATTTCTTTACGGATGCCGTTCAGGACGAGAGTTACATCGGCGTCATCGGCTTTACACAACTATTGCCATTCACCTTTATATGTCAGCTCGTATTCTGGGGATCGTTTGGACGTATCTTCAACCTCCGTCAGGCCAAGCGCGTCATCGGTAGTGTTGACGTGGGTGTGGATATCGCCCAGATCATCGCATTCTTCAGCATTCCCGTCCTTATCCAATACGCCGGCCTCAAGCTCGACTCATTGTTTACGATAGCGCTTATTAGCGCTGTCGGATATCTTATCCTCTTTATCATTCTCGCGACCCGCTATCTCGGCAAAGACAAAGTACTACGAAGCGACGTGGGCGACGACCACAAGCTCGAAAAGCTCGGTCTCTTCGATCTCTTCAAGAACCGATTCCTGCTCGCGATGTGCAGTTTCGTTTTGATCTCCATCGTGGCACTGCGATTCATCGACTACTCTTTCTTTAACGTTGTAACGACGCAGTTCAACGGTAACGACCTTGCCTCTTTCCTTTCGTTGTTCGAAGCAACGATCGTGATCTTCGGATTCTTGTTCACAACCTTTGCCACGGACTGGATCATGCAGACTTACGGCCTGCGTGTTGCCCTGCTTGTGAATCCCCTCCTTCTCATGTTGTTTACCGGGGGTGCTGCAATACTCGGCGCATCGTTCGGGTACACAACAGGTGACGCCCTTACCTACTTCTTTATTATGCTTGCGATGAGCAAGCTGTTTGTGAACTCCCTCAAGGGTGGACTCGATGATCCCGTTTTCAAGATGTATTACATACCGATGGATAAGGCTCACAAGCTGGATGCCCAGACGAAAGTTGAAGGTCTGGTTACATCATTCGCCAGTGTTGTTGGCGGGGGCGCCATCGTGTTGATGAACAACTTCCCATTCTTTACACTGCTTTCTGTTACGTTCATTACGTTGCCGGCGCTTGGCGTGTGGTATTTCGTAACCAACAAGATGTACGCCGGCTATCGCGATACGCTTCAATCATCATTGCAAAAGAGCCGCAAGGTTGTTGAGCAACACGAACAAAAAGAATACACGCTCGATCGCGTGCTCGAGAAAGAAGTACAGAGCACAGCAGAAGATAAAGTTATTTATGGTCTCAAGCTCATGGAAAAGCTCGAGCCAGCTCTCTTCGAAAATGCAGTCATCCAATTGGTGAACAGCGATCTTCGAAGAGTGAAGAAGTTTGCCGAAGAGCGCGCACAAGCGATTGGCGCCGGCCAGGATGCCGCGGAGACACGAAGTCTTGCAGAGCTCGCAAAAGGCGGCGCGGAAGACAGCGATCTTCTCTCCATCTCTGCCGATAAATTGATGAAGCTCAGCAAGTCGGTCAAGCAAAGTGACCGCATGCTCGCCGCGAAGCTCCTTCGCAAGCTCATCAGCCAGAAAACAATCTTCATACTTCTTGAACTCATGCGCGACCCGGACACGAAAGTCCGCACCGAAGCATTGCTTACTTGTCGTCGTGTGAAGCGCCCTGAAACATGGCCCGTTCTCATCGATTTGTTATCGTCGCCGGCATATTCACACCAGGCCGTATCTGCTTTGAAAGAAGCTGGTAAGCCTGCACTGCAAGTGCTCGAAACTGCATTCCATAAGTCTGGTCAGTCGGATATCGTGATGTTGAAGATCATCCAGATCATCGGTCACATCGGTGGCGATGAAGGTATCGCGTTGCTTTGGAAGAAGGTAGACTATCCCGATAAGCGCATCGTAAAACAGATCCTTTACTCGCTGCGGTTCATTGACTATCGCGCAAAAGGTCGCGAGGCAAGTGCTGTGAAAGATCTTCTCGATACAGAAATGGGCAAGGCATTGTGGAATCTCACTGCTATCGATGAGCTTCCTGACGAGCCACACTTTGCTTATCTCCGCGAAGCCATTCGCGAAGAGATCCTTGAGAACTACGACCAGATCACCCTGTTGCTTTCATTGCTTTATGATACTACTTCTGTGCAGCTTGTTCGTGAGAACATTCTGGCAGGAACACCAGACAGTATCCAATACGCACTCGAGCTTCTTGATTTATTTGTTGATGTAGACCTGAAACCGAAACTCGTTCCGTTGCTGGATGATTCTAAAGTGTCTGATAAGCTCGAGAAGCTGCAGACCTACTTCCCGCGCGAGAGCTACAATCCCGTGCAGGTAATCAACTACGTTCTTAACCGCGACTTTAATTACAACAATCGCTGGTCGAAGGTGTGCGCCGTTCACGCTGCTGCCTACGTTCCAAACTTCCGCGTAAGCCGCGGTTTGATCAGCCAGATGTTCAATAGCGACAAGTTATTACAAGAGACTGCTGCGTGGGTGATCTTTAACAAAGACAGGGATGCTTACGAGACGATAACCGAGAGACTTCCTTCGAAAGACAAGAGGTTCCTCGATACCGCTATTCGCAATAACCAACTCCTCGATGGTCTCGATGATGGATTCTTCCTTCACATAGAGATGATCCTCTTCATGAAGGAGCTCCCCGTATTCAAAGGCATTGCAGGAAATCTTTTGAGCGCGCTGGCCGACAAGATCACGCCGCTCGATATTAACGTTCGCGATCGCGTGAATTTCCCCGACGAAAATCCGATCCTCATTGTGGCGCATGGAAAGGTGACAATGAAAAATGAGAATGAAGAGATCGGCACACTGAAGAAGGGAGATGTGATCGGCGATTTATTCCAGGAAGGTCCCCCCACCAAAGTAACAGGTCTCACCGCCGTCGAACGATCAGTGGTGTTCAAGATCACGTTACATGACTTTTATTTTGTGATGGCTAACCATCACGAATTAGCACAAGGTCTAATAAAGAATATTACTGGTAAGGCTTTGATACAGACAGATTAACATACCCGGGAAGCGCTGAAACATAACTACCACAACTAATGAACTTCGAAGTCGATGTACTGATTACTTTCGCCCAAAAAGATAACGAGACTACGTCCAAAACAGACAGCGGCTGGGTATCTCACTTCAAGAAATTCCTTGAGCTCATGTTGCTCCAGGTTCTTGGAACGAAGCCCAACATTCTGCTCAAAGACGAATTCGATTCCGTTACCGCATCGACGATGGACAACGTTGCCGTTGTAGTTGCAATCCTGTCGAAAGATTTTGTTCAATCAGGAAGATGCCTCGATACGCTGGAAGCTTTCAATAAGGTCGCTTCTAATTCGAAGGCCAACAGGGTCTTCAAAGTAATGAAGTCTCCGCTCGTGCTCCAGGAACAACCTCCGAAGCTGAGAGATCTTCTCGGCTACGACATGTTCCAGATCGATACCGAAACCGGTTTGATGAAAGAATACTCCGACTTCTTTAGCCAGGAAGCTGAAAAGCAATACTGGATGAAGATGGTGGACTTAGCTTATGATATTAATGAATCACTACTCTTCTTAAGAGAAGGTCAGAAGTCGGAAGTGAAAAACATGTTCCGTCGCAAGACCATCTACCTCGCTGAAACCGGTCATGACATCTCCGTACAACGCAATATCATCAAGCGTGAATTGCAACGTCACGGGTACATGGTCCTTCCAAAGACTACTTTGCCCATTAACGGTGTAGAACTCGAACGCATCGTAAAGAAAGATCTCGAAGAGTGCTCGTTGTCGATACATCTTGTTGGTAGCGCTTACGGCGAGATACCTGAAGGTGCCGACCGATCAGTAGTTGACATTCAGAACCGACTCGCAGCCGAGCTCAGCGTAGTGAAGCGTCAGAACAAAGAAGATTTTTCGCGACTCATCTGGATCTCTCCCAACCTGAAGAATGCCAGCGACCGTCAGCGTGGTTTCATCGACAACATTCGTCGCGATATTGAAGCCCAGGAAGGCGCCGAGATCCTTCAGAATCCTCTCGAAGACTTTAAAAACATTATGCGCGAAGAACTTTTGGACGCGCAGGATAAAGAATACCAGGACTACCAGGGCAAGGCGATCTACCTCGTACACGACCGCATCGACGAGACTGAGGTAGGTCCTTTTAAGGATGCCATCGAGAAATCGGGCTTCAAAGTTTTGCTTCCCGCCTTCGAAGGCGACTTACTTGACGTGCGCAAACAGCATATAGAGAATCTAAGGAATTTCGACGGAGCTATCATCTTCAAAGGTAAAGTGAACGACCAGTGGGTAAGGATGAAGGTGCTCGACCTGTTGAAGGCCCCCGGGTTTGGACGCAAGAAACCAATCAAGGGTAAGGCCATCCTCTCCGCGTCGCAGCCAACAAGCGCGATGGAGAGTTTCAAGAGTCAGAATGTAACACTGATATCGGGAGAACAACCGAAGTCTTTAGAGTCATTGAAAGTTTTCTTACAAGAGTTTTAACTGGTTAACCATTATAGGTTATGAGCCAACAGAATGAAAATGTAGTAACGTCGACGGTAGATGTATCGAACCCGTTCCCGGGATTACGACCATTCAAGATAGAAGAGAGTCACTTGTTCTTTGGTCGTGAAGGCCAGAGCGACGAGGTCCTCCTCAAGCTATCGAAGAGTCGTTTCGTGGGCGTGATTGGTCCGTCAGGTAGTGGTAAGTCATCGTTCATTTATTGCGGTGTGCTTCCGATCCTTTACGGAGGATTCCTGACCGACGCCAGTCCAAACTGGGAAGTGATTGTAACACGTCCTGGCGCCGGCCCTATCGACAACCTTGCGGAGTCGTTGCTTAAGAGCACACGCGAATACAACAACGCTGATGCGGAAGACAAAAAGATCAAGCGTACAATTGTATCAACGCTGCTCCGTTCGAGCTCGTTAGGTTTGGTTGAAGCCATTCAGCAATCGCGCCGCTCTGAAGATGTCAATTACCTGATCCTTGTCGACCAGTTCGAAGAATTGTTCCGGTTCAAGGACAGCACCGACCCCAACTCTGTTGACGAAACACTCGCATTCGTAAACCTGCTCATGGAAGCAGTGAACTACGAGGACTCTCCTATCTACGTAGCCATCACGATGCGTTCCGACTTCATTGGTGATTGTGCGCAGTTCCCCGACCTCACTCGTAAGATCAACGATAGTCACTACCTGATCCCACAAATGACACGCGACCAGAAGCGTCGTGCTGTCGAAGGACCTGTTGCTGTTGGTGGTGCGAAGATCGCTCCGCGTTTAGTACAGCAGCTCCTCAACGACCTTGGTGACAACCCCGATCAACTTCCAATCCTTCAGCACGCTTTGATGCGTACCTGGAGTTACTGGACGAGATATAAAGATTATGATGAAGAACCTGTAGACCTCAAACATTACGAGGCTATCGGTACAATGAGAGAAGCCTTGTCGCAACACGCGAACGAAGCTTACGACGAATTGGATGACGAACAGAAGCGCATATGCGAAGCATTGTTCAAAGCCATCACTGAAAAACGTGGTGAGAACTTTGGTATTCGTCGTCCCACAAGATTGAATGAGATCGCAGCCATCGCCGATGTATCGGAAGAAGATGTGATTGCAGTGCTCGAAAAATTCCGCGAGCCAGGAAGATCTTTGTTGACTCCTGCTTACGGAACTCCGCTACAGGGTCGCGCGATGATCGATATCTCGCACGAAAGCTTGATGCGCATCTGGACGCGATTGAAGAACTGGGTGGATGACGAAGCTGAAGCGGTGCAGATGTATCTGCGTCTCGCCGAAGCGGCCGCCATGTACCAGGTAGGCAAAGCAGGTCTTTGGAGACCACCGGATCTTCAGCTTGCATTGAACTGGCAGACCAAACACAAACCTACTTTGGTTTGGGGTGGACGATATCATCCTGCCTTCGAACGTACTCTCATCTTCCTCGAATATTCAAAGAAAGAGTTCGAGACCGAGCAACGTATCAAGGAACTTGAACAGAAGCGTAAGCTTCGCAATGCACGGATCTTTGCGATCGTACTTGGTACCGCTACCGTGATCTCACTGTTGTTCCTTGTTTACGCCCTCGTTCAACGAACTCAGGCGATCAGGAATGAAGCTGAAGCATTGGTACAAAAAGATTTGGCTGAAAAAGCGCAGGTGCAGGCTGAAGCAAACGAAAAGAAAGCCATTGAGAGTGAGAAAGCCGCTATTGCAGCCAAGGAAGAAGCCGATCAACAACGTGCTCTTGCTGTTGCGAACGAGCAAAAAGCGGTTGCTGCTGAAGCTGAGGCTGTGAAGAATGCAACTGAAGCAAAACGACAAGAAGGTATCGCGGTGAAAAATGCCGACGCTGCCCGAAAAGCGCAGACACTTGCAGAGACCAACGAAAAAGAAGCGAAGAGACAGGAGCAACGTGCACAGGCCGAACGTTATCGCGCTATCGCGAAAGCCATGGCCATCAAGTCGAAGGAGTTGGGCAACAACCCCGAGCAAGAGGCGCTCATCGCGCAACAAGCTCACAACTTCAACGACAAGTACGCTGGTTATAAATACGACAACGACATCTATAACGGTCTGTTCAGGGCTCTTGCCAACAACAACGACCCGATGACGTTGAGTTTGGA
Source organism: Bacteroidota bacterium (assembly GCA_037200305.1). Taxonomy (GTDB): domain Bacteria; phylum Bacteroidota; class Bacteroidia; order Cytophagales; family Cyclobacteriaceae; genus ELB16-189. Next base: position 81,890 of record JBBCGZ010000016.1, on the reverse strand, counting down.
AGGTCACACAAACGGTGCCGCACGCGCTCTCGAAACGCGCGTGAATAGCAACCACATCTACTCAGGTGGTAGCGATGGTCGCATCATCCGTTGGACGTTGGACAACAGTGGCAAGTGGGAAGGTGAGAAAATCGTAGATCAACGTTATGATTATCTCGTGTTCACACTCGACATCAGTCCCAACGAACAATACCTTGCTGCCGGTGGATCTTTCCCTGCTGATAGAAATGCAAACTACGTCGAGCTCTATGATATGAAGGATATCAAAGCTGCTCCGAAAAAGATCACAGGTTTCGTTTCCGATATCGGCGACATTCACTTCACAAATGATAACTCTGGTTTCTACGCGCGCGACAATTCAGGTCATAGCATTCGCTACTCAGATCTGAGCACTGCGAAAGAAGTGATCCACACGAATGAAAAGATCAACTACCTCGAAATGAGTCCCGATGGCAAGAAGCTCGTCGGCGCTGGTAACGATGGTAATCTTTACATCTGGGATGTGGCCAATAATTTCTCGCAAACTATTTACAACATCGACAATTCCAATTCAAAGGGACGCGGTCTTACAGCCGCAGCTTTCACTCCCGATGGAAGAAGGATAGTAGTTGGTAACGTTAGTGGTTTGTTGCGCATTGTTGACACTGGTATCGTTATCCGTGAGCTTTCAGGTCATACATCGGCGATCGAACACATCAAGTTCAACTTCGCCGGAACATTCATGGCTACGGCAAGTAAAGACTTCTCTATTCGTCTGTGGGAATTCAATAAACCTGAGTTTCCTCCAATGGTATTGAGCGATCACGACTGGGTTTGGGGAGTAGCATTTACTCCGAAGGACGAACAGTTGATGGCTGGTATCAACAGCGTAAAAGAGGAAATTGGTACTTCGGGAACCTTGAAGAGGAACCAAACGATTCATGCATGGCCGACGAACATCAGCAGTATGTCGGATAAGCTGTGTGGATACACAAAGAGGAACATGTCGAAAGAAGAATGGGCGTTGTATGTGGGTGAAGATCTTCCTCAAGAAAAAACTTGTCAGAACTTACCCTTAAACAACAAGTAACCCAATGAGACAGCTTGCTGTAGTTGCTGCTTTAATCTTGATCACTGTTGCGCCAAAATTGGCAACCGCGCAACAACAACAGAAGAACAATACGACATGTGCTCAAACCCTTCGCCTTGCGAGGTCGGTTTATGAGAACGGTCGTCTCCATGAATTGGAAGGACTATTGGAAGGCTGCGTGAAAGCCGATCAGTGGACTACGCAGGAACGCGTTGACGCTTATAAGCTTCTCACGCTTGCTTACATCTATATGGAAGAGCCGGAGAAGGCTGATGCAATGATGCTCAGCATCCTGCAGACTGATCCGGAGTTTCGTCCCAACAACAATATCGACCCCGCCGAATTTGTTGCCCTTTGGAGCACATTCCGTACAGAGCCGGTGTTTCGTTTGGGCGTGAAGGTTGGAGCAAACGCAACGCAGCCTAACGTTCATCAATACACGCCAACCAACGAAGGCAGCGAGAGTTACAAGTATGGTTATGGTTTCCAGGCGGGTGTTTCCGCGGAGATTGGTTTGTTCAATGGTAAGTTTGTTATTAACCCGGAACTTTACTTCCAGTCGAAATCATTCAAGATCAACAATTCATTCTTCGAAGGCGGTCAGACGACTACTGGGACCGCATCGATGAAGAGCATCAGTTTGCCGGTATCCGTTCAGTACCCTTTGCCTTTCGGGCAAAAATCTGACGGAACTACCAAGTGGACTTCTTATGTAGGATTGGGTCTCGCTACTGACTTTCTCCTGAGTGTGAAAACGGATCTCGAGACAGATGTAAACGATCAATCGCCTATCCAAACTACCAATACAGAGAAAGGACAGTATAAACTATTCAACTTCGCTCCCATCCTTAGCGCTGGTGTAAAGTGGAAGGTAAAAAAAGCAGAGATCGTTACTGAAGTCCGCTTCAACTACGGCGCATCCACGATCTTCAATAAGCAAAGGTTATACGATAGTCAATCGGAGGTCTTCGGGAACAAATTTGTCCACGGGCCATTCTCCCTGAATACCCTGTCGCTATCGGCAGGCTACCTGTTGAACAAATACATTCCCAAGAAAAAAACTAGTCACTAAACGCATGGCGCGATCTTTACTGCTACTCTCCCTGATTCTCTTTGCCTGCAATAACCTCGAGGACGCCAACATACCCGACCGGCAGACATTTATTCGCTTTTTCGGCAGCACGCGGAGCTATACTTCCGCGGTTGTTGAACGCGATGCCGACGGAGGTTTCATCCTGGCGGGTAACATCGCCGAACTGGATGGCGATAACCTCTCCGACTCTATTAAACGTCCCGGTATCATCATAGTGAAAACCGACAACCAGGGCAACCGTCTGTGGGACTATGCCATGCTCGGTGCCAATGTTCACTCTATAAAACCGCTGGGAGGCGATCCCGGAAATTTCGGTTACCTCGTTACGGGTGAAGGTATTGAACTTAACCCATTGTCCTCCGAAAGCTCTGAATTTGTAAACTCCCAGTTCCTCGTAATGAAGATCGTGCACGCCGACGGAAGTAACGTAACTACGATTGCCAAGCAGTTCAAGAAGGACAGCTCTGTTGTTGCCTCACGTGGAACCGGAGATGTTACACTGAAGGTGGACTTCAAAGCGATATCTACTGTGGCCATCGACGCCACACAAGTGGCGACTCTGGGTTCCTACAAAGTTCCAGGAAGCCAGGAAAGAACGATCACGATGGGCTTCAACCTTTCTGATCTCTCTACTCCGATCTGGAGAAAGAATCTCGACCTCCTGAATTTCGATTATGTAAGCGCGCCGTTCCTTGGCATGTCAGGTACTGACCTTGTTTGGGCAAGCACCGCTACTCCAACCGACGTCAACGAATCAAAATACCTGAGTGTGATCGCCGTACCACCTGATTATGCTTCACCTTCCAACAACAGTTTGTTCGGACAGAACGAAGATGGTGGTCATGATGTGAAAGACTTTCAACCGTCGGCAACTGGTTTCGCTGCAATTGGAACATATACGACTCGCGCTGGTATCAAGAATGCATTCTTCGTAAGGATTGATCGTGCAGGTAACGTGATGTCTTCTTCGGTTCGGTATTTCGACTGCGGCGCCACAGGTAAAGACATAGTAATTGACCCCACTCCCCCAACCAACGGCGACAAGAACACAAGCATTAGCCAGGAAGATGGCACTGCCATTACCTATACATCCGACGGTGGTTTCGTAGTCGCATGTTCAATGGTACAAACTGTTGACAAAGGAAATGGCGGCACTGACATCGTATTGATCAAGATCGACGCTTTTGGAAATTATAAATGGGACAAGCTTTTAGGTGGTGGTGGTAACGAAACAGCCACATCTGTTCGTGAGCTTTCTGATGGCACCCTGCTGATCTCCGGTACTTCTACCATCAGCAACGTTTCATCCATGTTTATCATCCGCACGGATGCCAATGGCGATACGAAGGACTAAGAAAGCATTAAGAGAGTTGTAAGTTTTAAAATAGACATCTAGTTATATAAACATTTCTACCGGGTTATGAAGAACGCTATAGTCAAGCTGGGCTTTTGTCTCTTGTTCTTTTTTGTCGCGCAAATCGCGCACGCCACACCGCCGAGTGTGGTCGTTAAGAGGAACACCGCAAGTCCAACCAACCTCACCAGTGGAATCCAGTTCACTGTAACTTTCAGCGCTCCCGTCAATGGCTTTTCAAGCTCAGATGTCGTTCTTACCAACGATTCAGGAACTCCAACGAATGGCAGTACAACAATAAGCGTGTTGCCTGCTGCAGGACCCGCAGCTGTTTACACCGTTACTGTCGACGTCGTTACTGCCGGAACATTTACAGTTTCGGTACCCCCAGCTGCAGCCACTGAAGCTGCCGTTCCGAATGATCCGAGCATCGCAAGTACACAGGGATCACCGATCCCGCAGATTGTAATTGATACAACAAAACCCAACGTAACTATAACGCAGCCAAGCCAGACGGACCCTACAACCGGGGAAAGTCAGATTGCTTATTTGGTTACGTTCAGTAAGGACATCGACGCTTCAACATTCACCGCTAGCGACATTAGCTTCACAGGAAGTGGTGGCGGACTTGTGTTAAGCGTTAATGCAATCAACCAGGTTGTTGCAACTACCAAGTATGAAGTGTTGGTAGACATTGATCCTACCTCGACGGGAAATCAGCACGTTATCATGACGATCCCGGCTGGTGGCGTTAGCGACTTTGCCGGCAACACCAACAACGCAAGCAGTGGTGGAGACAATGATGTTACTTATGCAGGTATCCTTCCAACATCTGCGCAAGCGACAGCAACCTCAACAAGCACCAGCATTATTATCACGGGAAATGTGTTGACTACGGGGGGACGAACTGTAAGTGACAAAGGCACAGTTTGGAAGGCTGGGGCTTCAGGTGTTGCTTTGACTGATAACTCATTTGCTGAGGGCAGTGGTGGTCTCGGAACTTTTACCCGGACGCGGTCGATAGGAATCATGGCGCATACCCACTACTGGTATGCAACGTGGGCACAGAATGCTGTTGGCAAAAAACTTTCACCCGAGAATGATATATGGACGTTGACTGATCCACCAACAGCAAGTGGTGCGTTGACTTCGGCAACGGCAACGTCAGGTTCAACAATTGATCTTGTGTTTCCGGCATATGCTGCGGGCGCAGATGGTATCGTTATCCTTCGTAAAACAGGAGGTACTGCGGTAACGGCCGCAGAACTGTTGATGGGTCAAGTGCCCAGCGCACAACCAGGGTATGTTACAGTTATTTCGTCCAACTCGGCAACAACCTTTACAGATACTGGTCTTAGCGGCGGTCAGCAATATTCTTATGTAGCTGTTCCATTCACAGTGTTCGGTTCACAAACGGAGACGACAAACTACCAGACCACGCTTACTCCACAAAGTGCAACAACTATCACGGCGCTTTCAAGGATCGTTGAGAACAACCCGCCTGCAAACACGCTCGCGTATGAAACAAAACAGTCGATGGTTATCGACGCTGCAAGCAAAGGCCTTTCACTTGCCGACGTCGTTCTGCTTGACGGTAATGCTCCTGCAAACGACGCCGACGGCAACGACACAGACCTGAAGACGCTGACTATTCACGTTAATAATTTCGCTAACATAGGTCACATCGCCCTTCTCGATAACACAACTATTGTTGATGAAGGAGTATTGGATGCGTTAGGAAATATCACATTCGATATTCCAACGGGCCAGCTTGTCGGTCCCGATGACGACAACAATGGTGATCAGTTCAACATCATTGCAAACTTCACAGCGGTTGTTACAGATGGTGCAGTTATCAGGGTAACTGTAACGGGTGCCACTGTATGGGCTGGAAGCTCAGGTCTTGTTAGTGCAAGTGCAGGTGGATATGATACAGGTCCAACGAAGAATGCCATAGCGGTTGTTGCGACTAAGTTCGTGTTCAGTGGACCGCCTGCTGGTTTGAAAACCAATGTCTTGTTTGGCTTCACTGCAACATTGGAAGATGCTTTGAATAACATAGATACCAACCTTGGCGGCAATCTCGTATTAACAGAAGGCACACTTGTTGGAACGAAAACTCAAGCTTTCTCGAGCGGTGTTGCAACGTTCTCTGGTCTCAAGTTCAATAGTGCCGGCCACAAAGATATTGACCTCGATGCTACCAACTGGAGCCCGACGAGTAATGGAACACTTTCGATCGACATAGCAAGTAATGGTGTCATAATCACTGGGCCGAACACTCCTGCTCCTAATGTAGGCCCAACACAGGCTGTACTCTGCTTCAACAGCTCAAACACGGATGCAGGCCAGCCGGGATACAACAGTGGAGGAGCATACGTTACCCTGGCAGATATAGTCATTAAAGAATCAGAATCTACTGACTTTACCGCTGGTACCAATCAAACATTTGCATTGCAGCTGCCCACTGGGTTTGTCTTCGATCCAAGTGTAAACCCTACAGTTACTTCGACCTCGGGCAGTGAACTCGCCAACGTTTCGTTTACATCATTCACTTCATTGAACACGATCCTTCGGTTCAAGTACGACGTGACTGGCGCATCCAATCCTACTGCCGACGCAATAACGATCAGCGGAGCAAAAGTGAAATACAACGGAACGACTCCGGTTACTCTCGCCGACATTGTTAGAGTCGCTGGTACTGCTCAGCAAAACAACAACTCCGATACTCAAACGATATTGCAATCTCACGGCAAGCTCTCCGCCGCAAATGGAATAGGCGACGTGACCTTCGAGGTAACGAATTCTTCTAACACTGCTGAAACACGTTACAGCAAGAACGGCATTCAACTCCTGATACTGCAAGGTAAAGATGGTAGTGGCCTTCTCAACGGTACGTTTACTGGTCAGGGCGTGGGCCTTGATAATGATGGCAAATGGAAGTTCAATCTAAGTGGAGTAGCACCGGGCTTGTACGACATCACTTTTACCACAACATCTGCTACAACACCTTTTTGCACGAGTACAGTAACGAGGACGTTCCAGATATATACGACTATCATCAACGGCCTCAACGACCGTTACTGTGAATATGAACCGAACGCGACACTGACCGGCTACAGCAACTTTAACACGACTGGATATTGTTTGGGGACCCTTGAGATTCCGTTCCTTGGTCTTCAACTCCCTGGTTTCCTATTTTCCGTACCGAATTCCTTCTCGGCTTACCCAATCAATGGAACGGGAGCCTTTGAACCATTCATTTGGCTGGACAATTTCGGAGGTATTAACAACATACCGAGAGTAGGCGGTACTGCACCAGCAGGTTCGCAGCAGTTCGATCCAGATGCTGCAATGTATTCCGCTACACTTGCGGCAAGTGGTGGCGTGATCCAGATCGGATACCGGAGAAAGAGTGATTGCGCGAGCATTCCCCAGCCCAATCCAGCTTTTGGCAATTATCAACCTTACACTGGATTTCTCCCTAATGGTGATGACTACTTCACGGCACCCGTAAGCGTCAATAAGCGCCCTGTAATCGACTTCACCTTCCGCGCCATTAATGACGGCACCGGAGGTATATGTGCAACTGGTTCACCTGAAGCCGTTGTTGCTCCGCTTTACAATCCTGCCGATATCACTGACCACATCTCAGCGTCCCTCTTCAATGATGCTGCAAATGAGATCGCCGGTGCGATCGTCGAAGACGTGAATCATAAATTCACATTTGATCCTACCAAGGCGAACGTAGCCGCTACCCTTGACAAGCATATCCAGATCAACTTTACACACAGGGATCCATCGAGCTTGTGTGTCAATAGCATATCGCACGACTTCGAGGTGTGGAGACGTCCCGACCTTGTTCCTGATATCAACATCACCATCAAAGGAGCTTCAACACTTGCCGGACAGTTCTGTGAAGGCGAAAACGTTACAAACTTTACAGGTACAGATCCTTCGAAAATATACCAGTGGTATACAGAAGGTCCAACTGCCTTGAAAGGTATCGGCAAGGACTTCTTCCCTAACCTTTACTTGCCACTCCAGGGAAATGGTACACCTGCTTTTGTAAAAACAAACTTCGATGTCACCCAAGTAGAACACAGGCAGGGAATTTTTGAAGGTTGTGAAAGCAATCAAAAACAGATCTCAATAGAGATATTTAAAGCTCCCACACAGACGGCGGGTACAACTACGATCTGCGAAAGTAGCGACCACATACTCCTGGCAAACATTGGAGCGGTATTGAAGATGCCCAACGGTACAGACTTCGGTGGACACTGGGGAAAAGGTGATTCCACAATTGTTCCTCGTGGGGTGTTCAAGAATTCTGGCGGTGTTAACAATGTATTCCCTAACTCCGAGAGGTACGAACCGACGCCCGACGAATACACAGCTGGCAAAGTATTGCTGGTACTTGTACCAGATCATCCGGCTGGGCCGTGTGCCCCCATCACCCAAAGGATAACGGTCCCGATTACTCCCGCTGCCACCGTTAATTTTCCTGCTGCACCCTATGCATATTGCGCAACGAATACCGACATGCCGGTCGATGCGTTGGTAACCAACATCACTGATTACACTTGGACAGTTGTTACTCCCACCAACGGATCCATAAAAGTTGGAACCGAGAAGAAAGCTACAGCCATATTCAACCCTTCTGCAGCCGTTGCACAAAATGGTGGTGATGTCGTCCTTCAACTCCAGACGGTAGACCCAGATGGTCCCAGCGGCCCTTGTGATCTTATCACGAAAACCATGACGGTTCACGTCGATCAGAGACCACTTGTTGAAGCCCCGGCAGATTTTTCGATCTGTACCGAAGACCATGCAATACAGTTCACACTCGACGCTACTAAACCGAATTTCAGTTCAGCAGATACATGGGTGTGGAGCAAGACGGTCGGACCTGTCGGTTCCACCAATACCTTCAGCAACGCCAACAGTCAGTCGACCATATACACTCCGGATCCGGCCACGGAGGATTTGGGCCTGGTGTCAAAAGACTCAGTCATCTCCCTTACATTCAGCGTTCGCGCAACACGCACCGGGAATGTCTGTACTTATGAGGAAGACTTCGTTACTGTTGCTATCAATGGCAGACCAGTTGCGCCGGTACCCGATGTCATCAACCCGTATTGTGTTGGTCAGACCATCGACCTTCTTTCAACACGTGTGGCGCTTCCCAAGTGGTATAAGGCCGACCCAAGCGGAAATAAAGGTCCTCAGTTCTCAACCAGCCAGCAAACTTCCAGTGGCGTGTCGAGCGCAGTTGCCGCTTCTGTACCATTCTGGCTAACTCAAACATTTAGTGGTTGCGAAAGCGATACTACCCGTCTCAAGATCGTGATCAATCCGAATCCCACACCGAAGTTTGATTTTGTTAATCAATGCCTTGGTGACATCATGCAGTTCACCGATCAATCGACGATCTCACAGCCGTCGTTTGGCGGAACCCGCTCGATTGTTTTGTGGAATTGGGACTTCGATGACGAATTCGGTGAGACTGGTGCCGGTGCACCCGGAGATGCTATCGTTAATAACCAGGGCGGTTCTACATCCGGAAACTATAAGGACCCTGGTCACAAGTACACCAAGACGGGCACCTACTCGGCGTCCCTTACGCTAACTTCTAATGATGGTTGTGCTCTAACCTTTACCCATAACCCGGTAACTGCTTTGAAACCTCTTAAAGTTGGTCCCGTTCCAGTGGCTGATTTTACAGCCGCCCTGTTGTGCGATGAAGATGGCACTGAATTCACTTCGTCGAATGGACTGCCGCCTGCTACTGTTGTCACTTATGTTTGGGATTTTGGTAACGCCGGGGCAAGCAGCACCGACATAAATCCGACAAACACGTTTACGGGTCCTGGCACATACGATGTTACTCTTTCTTTGACAACAGACCTCAACTGTAAGAGCACGATCATTAAACCTACTTCGATCTTCCCTTACATTAAGTCATTCCCTTATATCCAGGACTTTGAGGCGTCAACTCATGGATGGGTACCGGATGGTTTCGTGACGAACGGAGGCAACGTAACCTCGAAGACAAGCTGGACACGTTTGACATCGGCCGGAAGCATTACGCCGGACACAGATCCAAATGCCGGTTCTACATTCTGGGCAACGCATACAAATGCCGGCTCCGATCTGTTCTATTACGACAATGAAAGATCTGTGCTTTACGGACCATGCGTTGATATGACATTACTGCCACGACCTGTTGTTGCGCTCGATTACTTTAGCGACACGGAATTAAAAGGTGACGGTGCATATCTCGAATACAGGGATGAATCGACTAACATCGACACTGTATGGGTGCGGTTAGGAGATAACGGTAGCGGTCTGAACTGGTATAACGATAACTCGATCGGTGGTCTTTCACAACTAGATGACGTAGGTCAGACGCTCGGCCAGTTTGGTTGGGATGGCACATCTGCCGCATGGACAACTGGTCGTTACAACCTCGACAACCTCGCGAAAAAGAAACGTGTTCGTTTCAGGATTGTGTTTGGTTCCAACTCAAGCCCTGTAAGCACTGATATTTATGATGGTTTCGCGATAGATAACTTTAAGCTCGAAACGCGTAACAGGCTTGTGTTAGTTGAAAACTTCACATCCGCGAGCACGACCAATCCGAATGTCGGATTAAACACCGCGGCGTTCAAGACCTTCCCTTCAGCGAGTACTGCGAATGAAGTTGTGAAGATTGAATATCACACCGGTCTTCCTGCGAGCACAGGCGATCCACAGGATCCGATCTTCACGCAGAATCCAATGGACCCTAACGCGCGTGCATCGTTCTACGGATTGAGTGCAGTTCCTCGCGGCTACATCGACGGTTACACAGACAAGGGCAGCGAAGGGTTCTTCACTTCTACCGCAACGAACCATTGGGCAAGTTCCGAGTATAGTACTGAATCATTGAGAACATCGCCCATTCTATTAACCATCGACGATCCTACCATCACGAATGGAACGATGAACATCACAGGCAAAGTGATTCCGAAAGAATTCGCCCTGCCAGGAAATTCATACTCGCTATACATCGCGGTGGTTGAAGAAACAGTAGGTACCAATGCATTCGTGTTGAGAAGGATGCTCCCTTCGGCCGCGGGTATCAAAGTGCCTCTTACGTCGATCAATGCAGTGTTCCCGTTCAATGTATCGTGGGAGATAGATAAGTCATATCTCTCGTCAGATAGTCCTCATTTGATCGCGGTGGCGTTCGTGCAGGCCGATATCCCAACGACCGATCCGGCAGGAAACTCAAGAAGGGTGGTACTACAGGCGGCCTACAACAGCAATGCTCCAACTGTCACCTTCACTACGGGCCTCGAGATAGCCACGATCGAACAGATTGCGGTGTATCCTAACCCTGCAGATCACCTGGTGAACATCGAGCTACCGGAACCTACCAAGACCGGCGTGGAGATCCACGTCTTCGACCAGGTTGGCCGTTCCGTTGGCCAGGCCAGCATCGGCATCGGGCAGCAATCCACATCGCTGGATACCAGCAACCTCGCCGCTACACTCTACTTCATTCAACTGAAGGAAAACGGGGGGTATACGACGCGCAAGTTGCTAGTGACACATAAACATTGACGATAACCAAAAAGGGGTTCCTCGCGAAGGACCCCTTTTTAGTCCTTTTTTTGCTATATTTGAAAGCATTAAAACCATTGATGACGAGTTCGTTTCGACTTATTGTATTGGTATCTCTCCTGGCTAATGCGACTACGGCTTTCTCACAAAGCTTTTATGCCATAAGAAGGGAGAGATCGTTGATAGGGTATGTTGGTGTTGGAAGCGCTACTTACTTTGGTGAGTTATCCCCTGCAAGAAACAGCCTTACGCCTGCCAAGTTCGGTGCGAACGTTGGTCTTGAGCACTTCATTACAAACCGAATCAGCGCACGTGCAGAGGCCACCTGGTTCCAGATCTCAGGGTCCGACAAGGGCATGCCCGGTCGCGAAGCAAGAAAGCTATCTTTTACATCGAATAATATCGAGGCTAACCTGGCCGCTACAGTTAACCTCCTTCCCAATGGCCGCCGGTTCTACCAACGCCAGACAATCAATTTCTACGGTTTCGTGGGGATCGGTTTTGTATACATCAACCCGAAGACAGAGTACCAGGGCCAGATGGTTGCCCTCCAGCCATTGATGACCGAGGGTGTTAAATACAGCAAGTTCCAGCCTGTGATCCCTTTCGGTGGTGGTATGAAACTGAAGATGGGGCCGTTCTTCAACCTTGCCATCGAAGGTGGTATGAGAAAGACCTTTACCGACTACCTCGACGATGTGAGCAGCGCCACCTATCCGGATCCAGCTACCCTCACAAGTCAAGCGGCAAGAGACCTGTCAAATCGCAGCGATGGTCACACTGTTAAGATCAGGGGAAATCCAGAAACTAAGGATTGGTATTTCATGATGAATGCCAAAATACAGTATTACCTGCCGTACGACCTGAGCTCCCTGAGGAGGAATAAGCTGTATACACAGAAGAGACGTTATAACAGGAGGCGATAATCAGCGGATATTAACGCTGGGGTCCTTTATCGAGGATCTCGAATCTAGAATAATTGCTTTTGTACTCCGGAACTATATCCTTCATCAGGGCTACAACCTTTAACTCATTCTTGTCTTTCACAAGGTCCTCGAGGAGATCGAGGTAGCTGTTAATCCTGCTGTATTCGTAGACTGGCACTTTGGCCTTCATGATCTTGTCGTGGTGCGTAGGGACGGTGTTCTCCGCATCGTTCAGGAGCTCTTCGAAGAGCTTCTCTCCTTCTCTCAATCCTGTAAAGATGATATCGATGTCTTTCCCTATCTCAAGCCCTGAAAGCTTTATCATTTGCCGCGCGAGATCGAATATCTTCACCGGCTTGCCCATATCGAAGAGGTAGATCTCACCACCGTAGCCCATTACACCGGCTTCCAGCACAAGGCGGCAAGCCTCGTGGATGGTCATAAAATAACGAACGATCTCGGGGTGCGTCACGGTCACGGGGCCGCCGGCTTCGATCTGCTTACGGAAAATAGGGATCACCGAGCCATTGGAACCCAATACGTTACCAAAACGCGTAGTTACGAAGCTGGTGGCCGCCCCCTTCTCTGACTGAAGGTGATGGAACAGGGCCTGTACATAGATCTCTGCGATCCGCTTCGTGCAACCCATAATACTGGTGGGGCGAACGGCTTTATCAGTAGAGATCATTACAAATTTCTTCACGCCGATTTTTACAGCGATGTCGGCCAGTATCCTTGTACCAAACACATTACAGAGTACGGCTTCCGTTGGATTGCGCTCCATCATTGGAACGTGTTTGTATGCGGCGGCATGGAATATTACTTCCGGTCTTTCTTCTGTTAATATCTTTTCAAGCTGAAGGGCATTGGTGACGTCGCAGATATAGATCGAAAGGTCGACCAGCAACGCCATTTTCTTCAGATCGTATTCTGTTGTAAACAATGGCGACTCGGACTGATCGATCAGTACTATTCGCTTAGGGCCAAACTGGATGATCTGCCTGCACAACTCGCTGCCGATTGAACCTGCAGCCCCGGTAACGCAGATGACCTTGCCCTTCATTTGTTGTTCGATCTCCTGTGCACCGATGTCTATCACATCGCGGCCGAGAAGGTCTTCGATCCTTACTTCTTTGATCTGACGAAGGCTGAGCTGTCCTTTGATCCATTCACTGGCGGGCGGTACTGCGCGAACCTTGATGCCGAGACGAAGGCAGTCCTCGATGATGAGATTCCTGCGGCCACTCGAAAGATTATTCACTGCAATGATGAGTTCCTGGACCGCACGATCCTTTACGAGTGCAGCCAAGCCATCGGGGTGGATGATCTTATAACCCTGTATCTTCTTTCCGATCTTACTTGAATCGTCCTCCACGAGTGCGATCAGGCGTAGCCCGCTATCGGGTGTGGTCTCGATCATTTGCTTGATCGAGAGCCCGAGACTTCCGGCTCCAAATACAGCAACGTTTGTCTTCTCCAGCTTATCATCAACGTTCTTGATATAGGCAAAGAGTTCTTTCACAAATAGTCTGTAGAAAAACAGCTGGAAGCATGCAAACGGGAATGTGATCAACAAAACGGAATAAGGAATTGCGTTGAAGCCAGTATTGTAATAATACAGGAGATTGACCAACGAGAGTAACAAAAGGCTGAGAACGGTATTCGTAGCGATACGCTTTCCGTCTTCGATACCTGTGTACCTAACGATGCCGGCATAGCTTCGGGTGACGAGGTTAGCTATGAGGCCCGCAATGCCACTGACGATGACACCGAGCACGAAGTTATGCTCACGGATATCGTCCCATTCGAAGTTAAAACGGAGGGTGTAGGCAACAACGGTCGACTGAAGGATGATCACCAGGTCTATGATGATGATGATCCATCGGGGAAGGATAGTGAGATTCTGAAAGAACCGTTTGACCACTTTATTTTTTTCGTGCTTTTAGCAACGAACGGATACCATACAAAATTCCTCCGCCAAGGAGGTACTCAATGCCTGTAATTGGAATGGGGTTATCTGGCGGGTCGGGTCGCCCGGTTGTCCAAATACATCGGGTGTTAAAAACACGAACAGAACGAACGTGCAGATCAATACGAAGATTATACGTCGTGCTGTCATTCTGATTCGTTACTATTTGTTCTTCTGATCACAGAAAAAAATGCTCTTCCGCTGACCTGAAGCGGGACAACTGATTGGCTGAGACACGCGAGAGAGACCAAGATTAAGCAAACTACGACGTACAGACCTACCATTAGATTATCTTAACTGCGAAAGTAGATAAAAATTAACAAATATTCGGATTTTATACAGATTTCAGGGCTTTTGTAACCTTAGGGGTTAGAAATTTCCAGTAACCAAAACAGAGTCAGGCCTTCACCTGACAGCCTCTAGGCCAGCAACTATTCGTCCAATATCTACGAAGTTCAGGGCCGAACCGGATGGCAGGCAGAGGCCTTCGTTAAAAAGCTTTTCAGAGAGATTGTCGCCATAATACGGAGCGTCTTTAAACACTGGCTGCAAATGCATTGGCTTCCATAAAGGCCGGCTCTCGATGTTCTGTGCCTCTAATGCAAGACGTACTTTTTCGGGCGTTACGCCTGGCGCTTTCAACAAAACTGTCGTGAGCCAGCGATTGGAGAACGCGCCCTCCGGCTCTGGCAAAAACTGGTAATCCGAAGAGTTCTGCAGGTTTTCTTTGTAGTAATCGAAGATCGCCCGGCGACTTTTCACACGCTCGTCCAGCACCTTGAGCTGGCCGCGACCAATGCCTGCGCAGACATTACTGAGGCGATAGTTGTAGCCGATCTCTGTGTGCTGATAATACGGCGCTTTATCGCGCGCCTGCTGAGAGAGGAACCTCGCCTTTTCAATGAATTCACGGTTCTTACTGACGAGGGCACCACCTCCGCTCGTGGTGATGATCTTATTGCCGTTGAAGGATAGTATCCCAAACTCTCCGAAAGTACCCAGCTTCCTATCGTGATAACTCGATCCAAGGGCCTCAGCTGCATCTTCGATTACGGGGATCCCGAATTCGTTGGAGACCGCGAGGATCTCGTTGAGCTTTGCAGGATTTCCGTACAGGTCGACGACAATAATTGCCTTTGGTTTCTTTCGTGTTTTCTCGATTCTATCAACGATTGCGTGTCGAAGGATCGTGGGGTCCAAATTCCATGTAGTGTGTTCCGATTCCACAAACACGGGCGAAGCTCCAACATAAACTACAGGATTACACGAACCTGAAAATGTGAACGAAGAACAGATGACTTCGTCACCGGACTTCACTCTGAGAATGATCAAGGCGAGATGAATCGCAGCGGTGCCCGAGCTCAGTGCAGCTACATGAACTCCTTCGCCGAGATATGCGGCGAGCTCTTGCTCGAAAGCGGTGATATGCGGACCGGCCGGTGCTATAAAATTCGTACTGAAGGCTTCCTCCACGAACTGCTTCTCGAGACTGCCAATGTGTGGTGGGGAAAGGAAGATGCGATCCATAAAAAAATTACTGTTTCTGCGCGCCAGTGCGGTTTCGCTGGTAATATACTGCTGGTATTAATAACACCATCAATGTGGGATTAACAATCAATCGATGAAGTTGCGAAAGCAATGGTATTGATATTTCCGCATCTCCTTCATAGCTAAGCTTAACGACAAGATAAATTGGCAATAACACAAGTGTATCAACCAGTTGAATGTACCATGCTAGCCGCGTAACGGAACGATCCATGAAAAGTGCGTGAATGAATAACAACATGAAAGAGTCATTCAGTATGACACGCAATGCTTTCTTAACAACGAAATGTGTGTATGGATGAAAGGTGCAGCTTCCGCAGATATTGAGTATGTCGACACGTTGGAAAAGAAATATGAGGGCCAGGCCAACGATGGCTACGCCCATCATCGTGAGGCGTTCGTGTGAAAATGATCGCAAGTATTGAGTCAGGCTTTTGTCGGCCATACTTTTCTTACCCAAAAATACCAAAGCACGAATACTATCCCGTAAAGAACGCCTGTGAACAAATACTTATGGAAAAAGTAAAGATTGTTCGGGTAATACTCGGCGATGAAGTAAAGCAAGCTCACCCGGAATAAGTTGAAAATGTAGATCAACACAAGACCGACAACACAGAACCAGGCAGTTTTCCACAGGGTGCCGGTGTATGCGATCACAAAGGAAAGGAAGACAAACATCACGTTGAGACCATTGCAACCTTCGTACACATTCACAACGGCTCGGCCATCTTTCAGAATGGGAACGTTCGGTGAGGTTGCAACCGACCCTATCGAGATATTCTTCTCAGTAATGGAGATGCATGCAACCGACTGGTGTGTTACAACTTTCGTGATCGGATCTGGCAACGGCGCATAGGAAGAGATCCACAAGCCATAAACAGTGTTCAGGACAACATACAGTCCGACAAATTTCAGAAGAAAGAATAGTATTGCTTTCTGATCTTTCATTTCGACTTCTTCATCAGTCTCGCAGGAACACCAACTACCGTAATACCGTCGGGAACATCGCGGGTGACGACAGCACCAGCCCCTACCGTCGCCCCCCTTCCCTATCTTAAGACCTTGCAGGATCGTTGCGCCAGAGCCAATGAAAGGCACCTTCGCCGATCTTTACGTTACCAGAAACATTCGCGTTGGGCATGATCGAAACGAAGTTATTGAGTTCTAACATCATGCCCGATCGTTGCATTGAGGTTGATGATCACAAATTCGCCGATAGAAATATCGACCGTGAGACGGACGCCGGCACAAATGATACAACCACGTGAAATTTTTTATGATGGATGAACAGGAACGGAGTGATGAATGATCGACTGAAAAGGAAACTTGAAATCGTTTAGTCTTCCAACAATGCCTTGACGGTCTTTCGTGCGCGCGATAGCAACGATGATGTCGTCGATCGTATCGGGGGTTAGCAATTTGATTTTTGTCCTTGATGTCGTCGATGAAGCCAGCAAAATGTCGACACGCCATTCTCCTCCAGCAGGCCACGGACCTCTTTACCAAAACCTCCGGCTCCATATATCGCAACCTTCGACATCAGGAACGAATTTTTGATGGAACTCCGACGGCAACAGCGAGGTCGGGAATGTTTGAAGTAACCACACTTCCCGCTCCGACCACGGCCCAGTTGCCAACCGACACCCCGGGAAGTATAACGGAGCCTGCGCCAATCAATGCACCCTTCACCGATCCTCACGTCGCCGCAAAGAACAACACCCGGTGCTATATGAAACATAATCGCCAATGAAGCAAGCGTGGTCAACACTTGCGGACGTATTGATGATAGCATGCTTGCCGATGATCGTCTCAGCCTGTATGATGCTACCGGCCATTACAACGGTCCCCCTCGTCAACCTTTGCAGAAGGTGAAATGATCGTTGATGGGGTGGATGACTTTACCAAAGGGATTGCTAACCTTAGTGGACACCTCTTTCCTGACCTTGTTGTTACCAATGGTGATCAGCAGTTTTACGTCGGGAAATTTACCGGGCTGATACTTACCGCTGACACTTTTGCCGAGAATGGTTTTGATAGACTCGTTGTCGTCGTAAACGGCGGTGATCTTTCCACCTGAAGCCATCCATGCTTCGATCACTACTTTGGCGTGTCCGCCTGCACCGCAAAAGATCATCAGTTGTTGCCGTTGAATTTCTCTGCCGTCGCAACGCCCTGTCCTGATATTCCTTCAGCTTAAAGACCTTGACAACGGTGATGAATATAATCCTTAAATCTAACCAAAAGCTTTGATGATCCACGTACCAGGCGTCGTACGCGAACTTGTCGCGCCATGCAATACTGTTGCGACCGTTGACCTGCGCCCATCCTGAAATGCCTGGCATGACGTCGTGGCGGCGACGTTGTTCGACGGGAGTACAATGGAAGATACTCGAGTAACAATGGCCGGGGGACCGACGAAGCTCATCTGTCCAAGCGCGATGTTGAACAGTTGCGGAAGCTCGTCGAGTGACGTTTTGCGGACGAAAGATCCAATTGGTGTGAGTCGTTCTTTGTCGCTGAGCAGTGTGACCATCGGGTCCGCGTTTGTTGTTCATGGTCCGGAATTTTATCACATGAAAAATACGCTCGCGATGTCCGATCCGTGGTTGCGTAAAGAATGGATTACCACCTTGAACTATGATCAACAATAATGCAATCAACAGCAGGATTGGAGAAATGACGATAAGGATCACAAGTGCAACGAGAATGTCGATCGGGGCTTTGATGAAGTTTTTGTAAAACATATCAGATCAACTTAGCTGAATTTGTTCGACATATTGCTTTGCATTCACGGAAGTAAAATTAAGCGACGCTTCGCGCGAACGAGCTTTGAGCTTCGCCAGCTCCGTGGGATTGGAAGCCAATGCTTCGATGTGCTTCGCGATCTGTGCGGGTTCGTTGGGCGTTACGGTGTGGCCAATAGAATAATGCTGAACAATACGATTCAGCTCCGAATCGGCGGGACTGATGGCGATGATCGCAAGACCTGCCGCCATGTTGACGTATGTTTTGCTCGGCACCGAAATTCCTTCGGCGCCTGTTCCTAATGTTACAATGCCGATATCGGCAGCGGCCATAGCAAACGGGGAACATGGAAGCTTCTTGATAAGGAAGGAAGAGGGTATTCTTTAGCGTATGCTTAATAGATAGATTTTTAAGTGTCTTGAGTTTAGCGCCATCACCAATGAAAACGAAGACTATATTGGTGTGAGAATTTAATCTTGCGGCTGCTTCAACCACCGATTCGAGATCATGAGTGAGTCCCATATTGCCCCGAATACATTACGACAATTTTGTTCTCAAGTTGATGCTTCGTTGCAAATGGGATTGGACTGTCGTTCGAGAGGACGAATGTATTCTACGTCGGCCCAGTTGAAAATGATGTTGATCCGGGTGGGCTCTACGTATTGTGCGACAGCATTCTTCATCGATTCGCTAAGCGTGATCATGCTCTTAGCCTTTCGGAATGTCCACCGGTTATTCGACTGCCATCTTTTGAAGATCCAACTTTGCTTTGACGAGAGCCCGGCTTGCTGCAATGCTTCCGGATAGAGATCGAATACAATGATATGAAAAGGGATGTTGCGCCAGCCGGCAACCAGGGCGGTGACGAACGGAGCTAGCGGTGGATTTGTAACGACAAGAACGTGCGAGGGCTTTTTGCAAAACAGGAGATAAAAGAAATAATGAATGCCGAACAATGACCATGACAAAGAAACGAGACAGTGTCGAGCGTCGATTGTAAGGACGCGACTTGATGGTCTTTACGTCTTTTGAAACCGGAACGTTCCCACCTTCGATGTGACCAGTGAACAAACGAGTTTCGTAACCTGCATTGGCAAAGGCGTTGACAACATCGGTGAAGACTGGGACGGTGTGCTGGTTTGACCAGTAAGATCATTTTGACTTCCTGGCGGGTTTATTGATCTTCCGAATAACTGTTGCTGGATTGCCGGCGACAAGCATGTCCGCTTCGACATCTTTAAGCACGACAGACCTCGCTCCTACCACGACATTGTCGCCGATGGAAACACCGGGGCCAATGAAAGCATCGGCGGCGATCCAAACATTCTTGCCAATGGTTAGTCCCGTACGCAGTAATGTGAATTCGGGTGTATTGAAATCATGAGTGCCACCGCAAAGATGAGCGTGCTGAGAGACGACAGTCTTTGCACCGATCTTAATCGCACCGAGATTGTAAACTTTTACGTCCCAACTGATAACAACATCGTCTTCGATGGCGAGCAACCAGGGAAAAGTAATTCGCGCCGAGGGAAATATCTGTACGTTGCGACCGATCGATGCGCCAAACATTCGAAGAAGGACGTTTCTCCAACCGTACAAAAGCCGTGGGCTGCACCGAAAGAATATCACGTCGACGGGCGACCATAGTATTCTCAGAAGAATTTAGTGCTGTAGTATTGGGGCATAGGAGTCCAAAGTTAGTCAAGGGCCGGCAATAGCTGCATACATATTGAATAGATCGTTCACGATCTTGTCTTCGGAGTAATTATCGGCAACAAACCGGCGATTCCGTTCGGAGCGTGAATGATCGAACGGAATGTCTTTTAGCTCCGAAAGAATTGCCGATATCGATTCGACATTCGGTTCTGCCTGGTATCCCAACCTCTGCTCAAAGATCTCAGGGAAATTACAGCCCACTGGAGATCAGTGGGATCTGGCCGTAGCTCATCGCTTCCAACACACTCGTCGGGAATCCTTCGCTGTATGAAGGCAACAAGTAATAGCTGGCTTCGTTGAGCAATTTCTTTTTTCCGTCTCCGTAAACTGCGCCGGCGTATTCCACATTTCCCTTGATGAGATGTTGAATATGCTTCAACTCACCTTCGTCAGGACCTGCTATGATCAACTTAACCGAATTGTTCTGACTATTGATAGCATGCCATGCTTCGACCAGCGGCTTAATGCCCTTCTTGTAGTGTAACCGGCGAGCAACAAGTATACTGTAACAGGCGACGGCTTCGGAAGAGGCGACGGAACAACGACACCATTTTCAATCAATACAACTTTCCGATGAAGATTGGTTTCTAAATTCTTTTGTTCAAGCTTACTGACTGCACGGATCACGTCGGCATTCTTCACCATCCAGCGTTCTTTGAGATTCCAGTAGACCAGTTTTTTCACGCGTTGATTGTTCAGGCTCCACGCTTCAAGCATCCGTGTGGAGCGTAGATCCATTTGTAACCCGCCTTTTTCAGTTTGTGCCCGAGACGCGCCGGCGATAGCCATGAACCGTGACTTACTATGATGGTTTCGTTGGGCGTGAATCCTTTCGAAGCAAGAAGCTCGGCTTCGTTAACAGATCCTTCAGGTCCACAAAAAACAACGGGTACGTTGAACTCCGGAGGAATATCTTGAGCTGGTGTGCAGATCAATGCCATCGTGGCGACGCCTTTGGTGTCATTCAACTTCTTTGCGCCGAAGATGGCGGCATTCCATATTCCAAAGTTGATTCGCTGAAGACTGCTTAAGACGTGTACGACTTTAAATGCCATTTTTCTAACGACTTAAACATCTTGTGAATCAGTGTGAAGGCGCCTTTCGGTTTTTTGATTCATTGCCATCGAACAACTATCGCTCAATGCCTTCGCAAAAGCTTCAGTGCTCTTGGTTGCAATCTTACGCTTCGATGCATCGCCCATCGCCAGCCACTCCTTCTCCGACATCCTATCGATAGCCATTAGGCGATCTGCCAATTGCTGAACGTTAAGGGGATCAAAGGTATAACCGTTTTTGCCATCTTCCACGAGGTCGGGCGCGCAACCACACTGGTCCGATACCAATACCGGCCTGGCGGATGCCATGGCCTCATTTACAACTAGTCCCCATTGATCGGAAACGCTTGGCAAAATCAAACATAAACACTGACCAAGGTAACGTGGAAGGTCAGGGTATTGAACGAAGCCTGGAAATTCTATAAAGCTGTTAAGCCCTTCGGAGCTGATCTTTTTCACGATCTCGTCTTTCAACTCACCATCGCCGGCGAGTACCAGCTTTCGATGACCGCCGCTTTTACGATAGGAAGAGAATGCTTCGATAAGTCTAATGATGTTTTTCTTTTCGATGAATCGACTAACACAGAGAAAAGATCTCTCATTAAAAGAGATCGTGCTAACTGCCTTCGAAGCGAAGTAAGAATTATCAACAACATCCCACGGTTGAAAGATGTTGGTTGTATCGAAACCGAGTTTTTGGAGATACGCTTTGCTTCTTGTACCAGCGACAATTGCGGCCGAGTAACTGTGAAGGATCAGTTCTTTCAATTTCTCTGTGATCCAACGACGCGGGACGTCTTCGTAGCGACTGTCGCTGATTACAACACGATTGATCTTGCGACGCACAGCTGCAAGAATAACGGCATGATATTCCTGGTCGGCCCAGCCGGTTGTAATTACGATGTTGGGTTGATGCTTGTCTAAAACATTCGCCACGGTTTCATGAAGTAACGATCCTTTGATACCAAGTTCTGCGTCGTTAACGGGAAAGGATTCAACAGGATAGTTGGATCCTGCCGTGAAGTCCCACGGGTACTCCTGGCTTGCAGGGCGCGTTTGAACGACAACAAGATCGACAACTTTCGCGGCGGCGCTAAAGCGTGCGTGATGATATGGACCAATCCTTCTAACAAAGAACACTACCTTCATTTCTTTGCCGTTGCTATTTCGAGATACTGATCCATCATTTTGATGGGCGTGAACCCACGAGCATATTCAAGTCGCTCGTCGACATTTACATCGGGATTTTTGGTTGCTTCGAGTATTCCGTCTGCCAACGCTTGGGGGCTTCCTTGTTGCACTAGTTTACCGAAACGTCCGTCCTCAAGAACTTCACGACAAGCGGGGACATCGCTCGCGACGATCGGCAGGCCAGCTGCCAACGCTTCGATCAATACTGTTCCGAAGCCTTCACCTGGTGTTGTACTTAATACGAACAAGGCAGAGCTCCAAAGTAACTGCGGAACATCGTTACGTGAACCGGTGAACACAACATTCTTAAGACCGAGATCTGTGCCATCTGTTTAAGCTCATCCTCCATCGCTCCCTTTCCTACCATCAGTAATTTCGCGGGATTCATCTTGTCTTCGATGAGCTTCCAGGCTCTTAATAATGTTGCGTGATCCTTGTGCACTTCGAGTGTTGCAACCATAATTACATCGCGACCACGAATGGCGTCGTGAGGGCGAATGAACTTGTCCACGTTAACACAATTATAAACGCGCCGAAAATGATTTTTCTTCAGCAGGCCCATTGAATGAAAAGCACCGAGAAGATAGTCGGACGGAACGATGGTTTTCGCTCCCAGCATCTCGCCCAACCAAAATGTGAGATGCGAAAAGAAATACTCTTTTATCACACCGCCATACGGAGGATTACCGGCGTGTGTCAACAATCTGCGGATGCCTGCTCTTCGGGCTCCAATGTGAACCCATTGCGATACGCCCGTATTCCAGCAAATGAGTAAGTCGGGTTGTATTGACTTGCACGCATTCTTTATTCCGTTGATCAGGGGAAGAATCTTACTGATGCCACGTGGCAATGGATCGAGAAATGTTATAGAATGCGCGCGGCGTTTAAAGTCAGCAAGAAGCTCGTTGTTTTCCTGTGAAAGAAAAATGATGTCCTGTGTGTGCCCCGTGTCGGTATTAAGCCAGTCAAGAACCAATCTTGGAGTACCTTCTGCGCGGGGTGACGTAATGACGTGAGTGATCTTCAAAATATTAACCCTTCGATGCAAGCGCGGGATGCGACTCCAAATTTACTAAGTTTTCGGCCAACTTCGAGAGGGAGTAATCCTGCATTGGCACTGAGTTGTCTGAAAACTTTTTCAACAAAGATGGATCATCGATCAATACTTGTATGGACTGGATGATCTCTTCGGGATTGACTTTACCCAGGACAATACCATTAGTCATGTTGGTGATAACGGTACCGCAGTTCTCCGAAACAATAAGTGGTAACTTCTGATTTTGTGCTTCGAGTTGAGTGAGCCCAAAGCCATCGGACAACGTTGGGAAGATCATTACGTCAGCCTTTACGTAGAAGTCTTTCGTTTGTTGGTTGGATACATGACCGTGCAACGTTACGTTGGCAGGTAAGTTTTCAAGCAACTCCGCCGGCCCCTTGAGATTACCGACAACGTCGAGATGAACCGGAAGACCTTTCGCGAGCTTCATTGCGTCGATGAGAATATGAAAGCCTTTACGGATGCCGATGCCACCGAGATAAAGCAATCGCAGTGGTCGATTGACATCAAAGGACATTGGAAAAGACCGAGTGACATTTGCTTGCGGCGCTTCGTAAGCAAGCGAAACAACTGCAATCTTGTTTTGATCGACTCCGGCTTTGATCAGCAAACGCTTCGACCAATCGGAGTTCACCATAACAACATCAGACAACGCAACTTCCTTTCCCAGCGCTTCCAGTATTGACTATTGGGCACCGTTGGCGGGTACTTTCCATCGTGGAATTTCCTGAACTCTTCAACAACGATGTCTGCTTCGGCAGGACCGGGATTGATTTGTCCAAGTACAGTTTTATAACCGAGACTCTTAGCAGTCCCTAGTGACTGAAGGGATGCATAGCTATATGCAAAAAATATTTTGCTATCACTTTTGTTATTTCGAAGATGTTGAGCTACCAGGCGATCATAGAGATCATCGTCGTGCGAGATCTTTATCGGTGTTTTCTGTAAGACCTTTCGAAGGAGAAATCTCCTGGTAAAGTGATGAACGTTGGCGTTGGCAAGATCGGGTGAATATCGATTTTGTACGTTCCAGATGTCGGTGTATAGAGAACTCAATCTCTGTTCGCGGTGGAGAGCCCTCGCTACTGCGTAGTTTTCACGGGCACCAAGTTGCGAACATATCCAGGTTGTCATTCAGCCAGGTATCGAATAGAGAACTGTTTCGGAGAAAAATTATCACGAATATAGGCGGGACCATTTTCGTAAACGAATCTGCGGTGATCGACATCGGCAACGAGCGACAGGGCAACTTCGGCCATGCTTTCCGGATCGGCAGGTTTACACCAACGAATGTATTTACTGGTATTATCCCACTCACGGATCATCGGCAGATCGGTGGCAACAACGGGAAGACCAACTGCAAGAGCTTCGGGCACTGTGCCTCCCAGCCCCTCAACAGGCGTGGTTGCATAGAGAAAGATGTCCCAATTGCTGATCAATGAGGGTACATCGGCGACATCCCCGTGGAAGGTTGTTTTCTCATCGATGCCATCCTCCTTCGCCCATCGTCGCACATCGTCCATCAACGGCCCTTCGCCTGCAATCTCCAGTGTTGCATTCGGAAGCTTCTTGCTTATAAGGGCAATTGCCGATGTGATGGTCCGGTGGTCTTTCATTCGGTCGAGTCGTGCAACGATTCCAAAACAGATATTATCGGTTGACTTCAATGTTGTTCTGTGGTCCGTTACTTCGATCGGCTTGAGAGAAACCTTTGCAGGGAACTGACGATAGTAAGCGTTCAATTGTATTCCATCCAGGACATATTGTGATACTGCCCGGATCAGTATTCTGTTCGACGAAGGAAAGAGCAGCGACACTATCTTATCTTTTACTCCGCCTGGAGGCACTGGATTCCCGATGTGAAAGAGCAACGTCGCATTCCGGTACTTATTCAATGCATTGGCAACGATCACCATCCTGTTGTTCGTCCAGACAATGATCTTTTCGAGTTGTTCATCGGGCAGTCGCTTTGCAAGCTCCGATCTGAATTGAAGGAACTTTAGCTTCATGATGTCGAGTACATCGACTTTAGCATTGACGCCTTTCCATTCGGACACCATGGGCCCATCGCCTCCCAACACCACAACTCGATGTTGTAACCCGGGCATAGATTTGATGAAATGAAAACAGTTCTTCTCCACTCCTCCCCTTGCTGCCCATGGAACAACATGGAGTATCATGCGTTGTTCAACATTTGGTTGTACAACAAACCAAAGTCTTCGGCAAATTCACGCGACGTTCTCAAGGGCGTGACGTTCTCACGAAGTCGTTGCAGCTCGATGCGATCATTCATCAATAGCCTGATCTTCACATGAAGATCATCAACGCAGTTCCAATGAAACAATAGTCCGTTGTGACCATCGCGAACCCGTTCGGCAATGCCGGCATGGTTGGTACCGATGATGGGAACGCCAGCTGCGAAAGCATCGAACACCGACAAAGGTCCGGTCTCCGGCCATAGCGACGGGATCACACAAACATCCATGTCGCGAAGGCGTTTCGTTACTTCCTTCGGAGCCAATGCTTCAGGTCTCATAAATCTTGCATCTCCTGCGATGGCCTTGACCTGGTCTCTTCCGTATTCTGTGTCTTCCCAACCTGCTCCGAAAAAATAAACGATAACGGGCGCATCGGCAGGAAGTTTTTTTATTGCCGATATTAGTAAGTGTATTCCTTTGATATAAGTAGGCCGGCCAGCGAAAGCAAGCTTCAAAGGTCCGCTGCTGACTTGTCGCATCGAGGGTTCTTCTGCCCCTGGTCCGCCCAACTCGATGTAATGGATCTTTTGCTCCGGAACGCCATTCATCATCAACATGTTCTTCAACCATGTTGAGTAAACTTGCACACGATCGACAGATGAATAGAATTCATTCCAGCTCTGATAAAACAATTCGGTCTTCGCCCGTTGATTGAACTTGCCGGTCTTATCGATCGGCAACCGCACACGCGCCAAAACATCGGACATCCAACCTGGCACAGACTTCAATCGATACTGACATGACGTACATCGCACATAGTCGATATGGCCGTCACAAGGTTCTACACCAGCAAACGTAAGTGCTCGTTGCAGACACGATTGACCAGGTGAATGATAGGTGACGAGCGTTCGAATATTGCGCCGTTTACATTCACGCAAGTGTGTGAGCGATGCGCCTTCTCCCTGATCGTGAAAATGAACGATATCCGGTTTATGCTGATCGAGATACGAAGCAAAAATCGACGGGTCAGGATATATTTTCGAGAAATAAGAATAGCGATAGTTAGTTACCGGCAATCGCGGCAACACATCGACATCGACACCATCGTACTTATACGATTTTCGGGTTGGATGATGTACGGCAACGCGATGATCGAAATTCGGATTATAACGGATCACATTGCTAACGAGAATTTCTTTACCGCCAACATGTTCGGGAAGGTAACTGGCGGGCAGATGAACGATCTTCGCGCTCACATCACTTTTTACGTCCACTGTAAAGTAAATACACTGGTCGCTCCACTTTTTAAGTCCAATACTTCCCACGAAATATTTCAGACCTAACCATGCTGATGATTGCGGCTTCAGCGTTCGATTAGTGAAAGTGAGGAGATCCTTCGGTGAAACATATCGTGCCGGGTAGAGAGGAGTAGCTTGTGCTTGCAAAATATCCTGAACCTGCTCGAAATGTTC
Organism: Bacteroidota bacterium; assembly: GCA_037200305.1. GTDB lineage: Bacteria > Bacteroidota > Bacteroidia > Cytophagales > Cyclobacteriaceae > ELB16-189. The sequence continues at coordinate 54,892 of JBBCGZ010000016.1, read as the reverse complement.
TGATGGAACCGAGTCGGTATTGGCGATGTCGATATCCATGGTAAACACGACAAGTCCACCAGGCTTCGTAACCCTGATCATTTCAGAGACAGAAGTGGGTGCGTTGCCTGTGTGTTCGATAGCGGAGACGCTGTATGATGCGTTGAACGTGTTGTCGTTGAAAGGGAGTTTAAGCATATCTCCAGGTTTGAAGATTGCTTTGCCCTTATTGACCTTCACAGCGTCCCATCGTTTGCCGAGGTTCGCGTCGAGATCGATACCGGTAACTTCGAGATCAAAGTCTGTCAACCAAAAAGGAACTTGCGTAATTCCACAGCCTGACTCTAAAATAGTGTCACCGGGTTTACTGTTTGCAATGATGGCAGACGTAATAGCCGGGAATTCCCACCTTCGGGCCCAATGATCGTCCCAACCATCGTTGGGGAATCCATTGATCGGAAGAGCTCTTAACTCATGGATAACTTTGGTAAAATCCTTATCGAGTAAGTCGGTTCTTCGCGCAAGGCCTATGTACTGATTGATCTGGTTTTTCAACATGCTGTGGGAGTTGTCTTAATGGGCCGAAAAGATATAAATTTCGCGCTACATTTAATTGGTCACAAACCCATTATATCTTGTAACCGAACTGCTGTATATACGGTTTCCAGAAATTCCTGAACATCGGTTTGCTCCAGCCGTGACATCCAAAGGGCAATTGACCATTATTGAGTTTCATCAACTCGTCGCAATTGAATTCCATCGAGAACCGATAACCATCTTCGAAGCCTGCGTTCTTAAAGTCATGAAAATATTTTGGAACGTAATAACTCCATATGAGATCTTCGTTGTGCTTGATGTAGTTCATCCGTTGGTTCATTCGAGAACCAAGTGTAGACACCATCATGAAGTAATACCAGAGTCGTGAAACGTTACCTTTCCAATTGTAAACCCGGAAATTTTCCTTCACGTCCTGGTATCGATATACGGACCTGAGCTTTTGCCTATGTCGTGAAAGGACTTCACTCGCCTGAGAGACAATCCGCCCTGGCCAGCGCAAACATATCGCTTCGGATTCATCGTGCCGTCGAATTCGTAAATGGGTCCGCCAATGTTGTCGTAGCCTTTGTCTTCCCATTGGCTGAGATCGGTTCCAAACACGAACGCGTCGGTGTGATGGAGAAGAATATAATCGTAATCGAGAAAGGCTCGGTAGAAATTACTGTCGATCATCAGTCGGTTGTACCCCGCGATTCCGGAAAAGAATTTAGGAGCGAACGTGATAGTATCTTTATACACCCGTCCGAGCACTGAACGATACTGCGAAGTGTCCAAACCTGGTGGGGCCACCAGGAAGACGGGGTTGTTGGGCAACGCATTCTTCAACCGGTCGAGTGAAATGACTTCGTCGGGACTGATGTTGTTTTATAAACTTGTACTACAACTGCCGTTTTCAATTCTTCACTCTATTTAGCACCAGCAATCTTTCTTGAAATCCACCAGAATAATTTTGATACAAGACCGCTTCGAACCTTAGTCTCGTTGGCCTCGTACCTGCGGTGCTCCCGAATATAATGAGTGATGCCGCCAAAATACCTTGTATAAATATCAATATGCTTCGCAACAATAAAGTTGATAGCCAGCCCTTCTACCTGTTTCGATTTCACGAGGTCCTTTACCATCGAGTTCTCTTTAACCCTGTAATAAAAATAAACTTCGGGAATCTGGTAAACCCACGAATGCGCAGGATTATCATTTTCGAGTAAACGGATCCAAAACTCCCAATCTTCGAAGCCTGTCTTCAACGACGTATCATATCCGCCCACCCTGTCATAGTCGCTTCGTCTATACATCGCAGTGCAATAGATGCTATTGCTCAACAGCAGGTCGATATAGCCGGTATAACTAATGTGCCACGGTCCTTGTAGCGCACCGAAGTATTCAGCCTTGGATAAACTACTCGCAATGATGGATCTTTCTCCAACGCTTCAACTGCGAGCTTCAGATAATCCGGGCCGATCCGGTCATCGGCGTCCAATGGAAGAATATATTTTCCTTTCGAACGAAGGATACCAAAATTACGCGCGTCGCTAAGGCCTCCGTTTTTCTTCGTCACAACGGAAATCCTTTGATCACGCGAAGTAAACTGCGCTGCAACCTCGGTCGTGTTATCGGGAGATCCATCGTCCACAACAATACATTCCCAATCGGAATACGTCTGACTGATTACTGAATTCAGCACATCAGCCAGGAACTCCGCCTGGTTGTAGCATGGAACTATGATCGATACCAAGCTTTAACGATTTATAGTGTTCATTACTTTTGTTCGATCGCCCAATCAAGTTCGGGATGCACGAGGCCCTGGTACCACTGGGCATTATCATTCCTGCGCAAATTCATATCCTCAATGACTGAGAACTGCAAAGCATCCCGCTCGAAGAAATGGTGGATCAATGGTGCATATGTAGTAAGGCCAACGCCCGCTACAAACTGTCTTTCGTTGAGAAGATAGGCAGGGATCCACACTCGCGTTTTGAAAGCGCCCCGTTTTCTTAATGATCTCTGAATTGTCTGCGGCGCTTACAAACACGATCTCGCCATGATTCGTAAAGATGTGAATGTTTGGAACGGGTTTGTAACCGGCTTTAAGAACTTCATACTCGAACTCGACTCCAAATTGCTGACCACACATAACGCTCTGCACGTTCTGTCCGGCTTCGTCGATGAGCTGCGCTGAGTAAAGCTTCGCGACACTGTCGCCGGGCGGATCTGTTTCCCATGTCCGGAATGTTCCACTTTCGGCGCCACCACCACTGAGGTAAGAATTCACTATCTGCTCGCTGGGGCCGATCGATCTTACTTGTCCTTTGTGAAGATAAATTCCTTTGTCGCAAAGCGAAACGACGGCCGATAAGTTGTGGCTCACGAAAAGAACAGTGCGGCCTTCTCCCTTGCTTACGCTTTGCATTTTACCGAGACACTTCTTTTGAAACTCGACATCGCCCACGGAGAGAACCTCGTCTACAATAAGTATTTCAGGTTCCAAATGAGCGGCCACGGAGAACGCAAGCCGGACATACATACCACTGCTGTATCGCTTCACGGGAGTATCCAGGAACTTCTCGACTTCGGCAAAATCTACGATCTCGTCGAAGCGCGATTTGATCTCACTTCTGCTCATGCCGAGAATAGCGCCATTGAGATATATGTTCTCACGACCAGTAAGTTCCGGATGAAATCCTGTTCCCACTTCGAGCAGGCTGGCAACGCGTCCTGTGATACCAACAGAGCCTGTTGTGGGCTCAACGATACGACTTAATATTTTCAGGAGTGTAGATTTACCTGCTCCGTTTCTTCCAACAATGCCGACGCGGTCTCCACGATTGATCTCGAAGTTAACACCGTTCAGCGCCCAGAATTCTTCGCGCGTCTCTTCGTCCTTCTGCTTCTTAAAAAAAAAACGCAATTTCTTCGCGAAGAGATTTATACCGCGAACGTGTTTTTTCATGTTGCAGGAAATATTTCTTCGAAAGGTTCTCCACCTTGATAACCGTCTCTGCCATTTCCATTAAATAAAATCTGCGAAAGAACGCTCCGTTCTTCTAAAGTACATCAGTCCGAATATGAGGAACGCCGTAGATATAGCGATCGACATTCCAACGGACACAAGATCCAGGGTGGGCGTCGCCAATAAGCACCAACGAAATCCGTCGATCACACCAACCATTGGATTGAGGTAGTAAAAAATTCGCCATTGTTCTGGAACGATGCTACTGCTAAAACCCACTGGCGAAATGTAAAGCCCAAGTTGCACAACGAACGGTATTACATATCGGAAGTCGCGGTACTTAACATTGAGCGCCGTAAATGAAAGACTTATACCGAACGACGCAACCAGTGCGAGTATGAGCATCAATGGAAGAAAGACAATGTGCCAGTTCGGACTGAACTGGTAGAACAACATCATTATTGCCATCAGGCCAAAAGAGATTGCCAGGTCAACAAGACTTGTGATCACAGCACTTGCCGGAATGATCAATCGCGGGAAATATACTTTGTTGACGAGATTCGCATTAGTAACCAAACTATTGCTCGCCTCCGACAGGCTGGTGGAGAAGAAATGCCACGGCAACAGGCCGGAGAATACCAACAGCATATATGGAGCTGAGCCTTCGGGCGGCAGCTTAGCAATCCTGCCGAATACAACTGTGAACACCGCCATCGTCAGCAATGGACGTATGATTGCCCATGCAGCGCCAATAACGGTCTGCTTATACCGAACCTTAATGTCTCTCCAGCTTAGGATGTAAAATAACTCCCGGAATTTCCAAAGGTCCTTCCAATAATTGATCTCGGATCTCCCTGGTTGTATTAGAATATCGAACTTCGTTTCCACACTGATTTACTATTGAACTCGATTAGCTCTCTGAATAATATCCAAAACCGTTTTTCTTCTTTCGCCCGCCACCATAGCCATAACCACCATAGCCGTAACCATAACCATAGCCGTAACCATAACCGTAGCCATAGCCTAATCCAGACTTATAGATGTCGTTAAGCATGATGCTAACGTTCTTCAGACGACCAATGCGCATTTGTTCGTCTACCGATTGAAGCAGAGCCTTGGGTGTATAATTCTGACGTGTAACAAATACCATGTGATCGGCGAACTCCGTAAGCACAAATGCATCCGACACAATGGCAAGCGGAGGCGTATCGATCACGATATACTCGTAACGCTTCTTTGCTTCGGTGATGAACTCCCTCATGCGTTCGGTTAAGATGAGCTCCGAAGGATTGGGAGGTACAGGACCCGCACTCACGATGTCGAGCGTAGGTTGATCTGTATTTTGAACAACCTGATCAAACGTAGCCTGACCAATAAGAAAAGTACTAAGTCCCTCCTTGTTACTGAGATTGAAATCGTTGAACAGCTTAGGCTTACGCAAGTCTGCGCCAAGAATGAGTGTACGTTTTCCAGAGATTGCAAGCACCGAAGCGAGGTTGATCGTGGTGAATGTTTTTCCCTCGCCGCTAATGGAACTCGATATCAATACAACTGCGTTTGCCTTATTCGTAAGAAAGTAATTGAGATTTGATCGCAGCGCCCGGAATGATTCGGCAACGGCGGACTTCGGCGATGAAATCACAATCTTGTTGTCATTCGCTTTCTTGTGACCGATACCGGCGATGAATGGTATCGTCGTAATACGTTCGATATCCTCTTTCGACTGAATTCTTTTGTTGAAGACCTCGAGAGCAACAAAGAAAGCGGCCGGCAATGCAAGACCGACGATGATTGCATAAAGATAATTCTCATTGGTCCGGGGCGTGATTGCACCGCTTGCCTTTGGCGGGTTGACAACATCTATGTCCGGCGAACTGGATGCCTTCGATATGCTGGCTTCCGCTTGTTTCTGCAGCAGGAAAGTATAAAGGCTTTCAAGAAGTTCGTAATTTCTCGAGATCGATATGTACTTTCTTTCCTCCGCTGGTAATGTTGAAAGCTGTCCTTCGACGGTCTTCAATTGTTTATTGATGAAGTCTTTCCGGATCTTATCTGCCTTCTTCTGACTCTCTACCGATTCGATGATACTCTGCTTGAGCGCATCGATGCGCTGCCTCTTGTTGCGGACAAGCGGGTTGTCAAGTTTCTCCAGGCTCACGATTACCCTCACGTCCATTTCGGATTTTACCAACTCCGTGATTAATGCCGTCAAAACCTTCGTCTGTTATACCCATTGCCGTGGGCGCGATCACCTGATCCAGGTTGCTATTCTGGTTGATGTAGTCGATCAGGTATTGCTGATAGTTCGAGCGAAGCGATAGTTCTCCCAATTGCAACTCGAGTGTTTCAACCTTCTCGTAAAGCCGTTGCGCTTCCGCACCAAGGTCGGTCACCTTGTTTTGTTTCTTAAATCGTTCGAGTACATTTTCGACCTGACTCAAAGAATCGGCAATGTCTTTCAACTGTGTTCTGATGAACTCTACTGTACGCGCAGCGGTTGTATTTTTCTTCTCGAGGTCATGATCCTGGTACTTCTTGATCAAGCCATTGACGAAGTCGATTTCCTTCGTCGGCACCGGGCCCGTTACACCCAAATAGATTACGCCCGAACCTTCCTGCGCCCAGTCGACCGACAGTTTGCTTACATAAGCGTCTGTTAGCAGCCTTGGATCGCGGTAAACATAATTATGAGGAACACCGTGGTACGCCGGTAGAGCATTAGGATCTCGCACGGCTGTTACGAGCCTTATATTTTTATAAGTAACTGTGTCGCCAAACTTGAATGTAGCCGGTTCCACACCTACCTCACTTTCAAAACGACGCATTTCGAATGTGTTATCGTCGATGATCGTAAACTGGAACGTAGCAAAGTCTACGTCCCTGCTCAACACTTTAACGTAGACCGGGTAGTTGTATATCTCGCTTATGCGGATTGTTCCTTCGCGATAAAAGCTCGATCCAAAGTTGAGATCTTCCAGCACCGATTGAATAAGCGGTGCTGACTTAAGTATATAGAGTTCGTTCAGGTAGTTCCGGTAAGGATCGCTCAACACGTTCTTGTAAACCAGTTCGCCGCTGCTTGTTTCTTCCGTCTCTTTAAGAATGATGGATGCAGTCACCTGGTAAAGCCTTACAGAGTAACGATTAACAGCCCAGGCAATAGATAAAGTAATGGCAAGCGAGATCACGGCAACCCACCAGTTACGCAGAGCCGTAGACAAAACTCTCTTATAGTCGATTACAATTCCTTCCGTGCCTGCACTTTGAGGTAAGATCGCCTTGTTGTTTTGCTCCACGTTATTTCGTCAGATTTATTGTTAACAAGACAATTGAGAGAGATGAGAGTACGAGAGCCAGGTTCGGACCAAAGTATTTTCGATATGCCCTTTGACGCAATGGAGGAACGATCAGCAGGTCGTTCTGATGGACGTAATAGTAAGGTGACATAATGAAGTTCTCGTCCAGCAAATTAATGTATTGCACAGTTGTTACACCGGCACTGTCGGTGCGTACAAGCTTTATCTTTCCACGGTCTGCCAGGTCGCCCAGGCCACCCGCCAAACCCATCGCTTCGAACATGTTTACTCGGTTGTTACCAACATAAACGGTTCCCTCTTTGAGGACCTCACCCAATACTGTAAAGCGATAGTTCAATAGTCTCACTTTAACGATCGGTGAATCGAGGTATTTGTTCGCAAGTTCCTGGATCATGTCCTGTATTTCGAACACGGTCATGCCGGCAACTTTCACTTTACCGATCACTGGCACGGGAATGCTTCCATCTTTATCTACGAGTTCGCCGAGCAGTAAAGCGTTTCCGCCGGCACCAATGTTAAGGGTAGCGCCGTTTGCCTGTGTTTCCTGCGCGAAGAAGTCAACGTCTTTTGCTGTTAAACTTTGATAGCGGACTGAAATAAGGTCGTTGGTCTGTACTCTATAATAGGTGTTGGGTGCATTGTAACGGCGTTGAACACTATCATAGACAACCTTCTTCTTCAGGTCGGCTTTCTGCATGAGCACCACCTTGTGGTTTTCCACACATCCCGATAGGGAGATAAGGACTAAAGAGAAATATACTAAGGTTAAAAAATGTCTATTTCGCAGGCGCATGATGTGCTTTTTGCATCTTCCAAAATTCAAAAATACTAAAAACAAACTCCCTCATCTCTTTCAACGGAATCATGTTCGGCCCATCGCTTAAGGCTGTTTCGGGAGTTGGGTGTGTTTCGATAAAAAAAAACCGTCGACACCGGCGGCTGCAGCGGCTCTCGCCAGTGTGCCTGCATATTGACGATCACCTCCACTCTTTCCGCCCAGTCCACCTGGCCGTTGTACGCTGTGGGTCACGTCGAACACAACGGGTGTATACTGACGCATAATGGGAAGTGACCTGTAGTCGACTACCAAATTATGGTATCCGAAGCTTGAACCACGTTCGGTGAGGAACACTTTGTTGTTGCCTTCGCCTCTTACTTTCTCGACAGCAAACTGCATGTCTTCCGGAGCCATGAACTGACCCTTCTTGATCTTCACGGGCTTGCCGGTTTTTCCTGCAGCGACCAAAAGATCCGTTTGCCTGCAAAGGAATGCCGGTATCTGCAGCACATCGACAACCGAAGCTACTTCAGCACACTGAATGCTTTCGTGAACATCGGTAACGATCGGCACCTTCAACTCTTTTCTTACTCGTTCGAGAATACGAAGACCTGAATCTACCGATGGTCCGCGATAAGATGACGACGATGTGCGATTGGCTTTATCGAATGAGGATTTGAAAACATAACCGATACCAAGCTCAGCACAGATCGCTTTCACCGCAGTGCCGGTCTCCATACAGATCTCGAAACTTTCGGCCGCGCAAGGGCCGGCAAATAATACCATCTTATCGCCACCCAATTCAACGTTGTCGGCGATGCTTACTTTATCTTTAAATCGTTCCATGATCAAAGGCTCTTTAACATTTTTTCAAAATAACCGCGTGATGCCAGCAACAGGTCGGCGGCTTCGCGCATCACACCTTGTCCCCCTTTCGCAGTTGTTGTTACTTCGGCGATGTTCTTCACATAGATTGGTGCATCGGCCGGACAGAATGCAATACCAGCCTGTCGCAACACGGAAACATCATTGATGTCATCGCCGATGTACGCCGTTTCTTTCTTCTTTATTTTATAATACTCGATCAGCTTCAGGAACACCGACTCTTTGTCGACGATACCCTGGTGACAAAAGTCAAGCTTTAGTTCCGAAGCGCGTTTGCTAACTGCAGCAGACTCACGTCCGGAGATGGCACCTACCACGATACCCACTTTGCGAAGGTGTGCTACGATCAATCCGTCTTTGACATTGAAGGCTTTGATTTCTTTCCCCGACTCGTCGTAGATGATCTTGCCATCGGTGAGCACTCCGTCGATGTCGAAAATGAGTGCTTTAACTTGAGAAGCCCGCTTTACGAGGGCCTTCGGATATTTTTCAAGGATCTCTTTCACTGAACAGTTTGACCCCAAAAATTAATCGGAAATCCTTTAATTTTAAGAGAAATGAAGACCTTAAGAGTATTTATCGCCCTACTGATCACTTGTACCCTTATTTATAGTCTCAACCGGAGTTGGGGCGTGGTTCCGGCCGCTGGAAAGCTGCTCGATCCATTTCATGGTTTTTGGAAAGGCTCCGCAAGTGAACCCAACCTGCCTGCAACCCTCGACCTTCCCGGCCTCAAAGGTGAGGTGTCGATCATTTACGACAGTGCAATGATCCCTCACATCTTCGCCAGCAACGATGAAGACGTATACTTTGCGCAGGGTTATGTGACGGCTTCGATGCGACTATGGCAGATGGAGACACAGATCCGTGCAGGCAAGGGACGTCTCGCGGAGATCCTTGGACCAGGTTTATTAGAACGTGATCGATCACAACGCAGACTGGGGATGGTCTATGCGCGGAGAACTCACTCAAGGTAATGGAATCAAACCCCGCGAGCTTCAATGCCATTACAAACTACACGGCTGGTGTGAATGCCTACATCTCATCACTCAACTACGAAAAACTTCCGTTTGAATATAAGCTGCTCGGTTATCAACCTGAACAGTGGAGCAATCTCGATTGCGCGATGCTGTTGAAGAACATGGCGCAGACATTGAACATGGGCGAGAAAGATAAGGAGATGACGCGCGCTCTTGCGATGGTGGGTAAGCCTATGCTCGATCTGTTGTGGCCCGATAATGAAAATGTGGGCGACCCGATTGTCGATCGCACCAACAACTGGAAGTTCAAACCTGTGAAGTTGGATACGATACCTCTTGCTGTGCCGGATGGATTAGTAGACGTTCCTTCGCACCGTATGGGTAACAAAGATGTAGGTAGCAACAACTGGGTGGTGAGTGGAAGCAAGACAGCGACAGGTGCCCCTCTCCTTTGCAATGATCCGCATCTGAACTTATCACTGCCATCGATCTGGTTTGCTATTCACCTGAACGCACCAGGCATGAACGTAATGGGCGCGTCGCTGCCGGGAGCACCGAGTGTGATCATTGGCTTTAATGATTCCATTGCGTGGGGAGTTACCAATGCACAACGCGATGTAGTTGATTTTTACCGTATAAAATTTAAGGACAACAAACTCGATGAATACATGAGCGACGGCTCGTGGAAGAAGTCACGAAAAGTGATCGAGAAGATTGATGTGAAGGGGCAGGCGACATTTTACGACACCGTTACATACACACACCAGGGGCCTGTTGTCTATGATCTTAGCTTTCACGGAAAAGATCTCGACAACCTTTATGCTTTCAGGTGGTTGTCGCACGATGGATCGAATGAGCTCCAGACTTTCTATGAACTCAATCGTGGTCGCAACCATAGTGATTTCATGAAGGCCCTCGATCATTTTAATACGCCCGGACAAAATTTCGTGTTCGCATCAACGGCAGGTGATATTGCCATTCGCGTGCAGGGAAAGTTTCCTGTGCGGAGAAAAGACGAAGGCAAGTTTATACTCGATGGCACGAAGACCCAGCAAGAATGGAAAGCATTTATTCCATTCGATCAAAACGCGATGGACAAAAATCCCGCGCGTGGATTTACAAGCAGCGCCAACCAATATCCCGCCGACGCAACTTATCCTTATTATATCAATGCTTCCAGCTACGAAGCTTATCGAAACAGGCGGATCAATTCTGTTCTCACATCATTGACCAAAGCGACGCCGCAAGACATGATGAAACTGCAGCAGGACACTTACAATCTTAAGGCTGCCGAAAGTCTTCCCTATTTCTTAAGCAATCTCGACTCAACTTCATTCACCGAATCTGAAAAGAAAGCATGGAAGGTTTTGAAGTCGTGGGATTACTACAACAACGTAGACTCTGAAGGAGCTTCGTATTATGAAGCGTGGTGGGACGCGATGATGCCATTGACGTGGGACGAGTTTGTAGACGAGAACAACTACATCGATCTGCCCACAACATTCACGACTATCAAATTATTAAAAGAGCAGCCGACGCTCCCATTCTTCGACATGAAGTCGACCAACGAAATTGAAACGGCCCGTGAGGTCATCCGCAAGTCATTCAAGTTGGGTGTCGACGCGATCGAGAAATGGCAGAAAGATCATAACGAATATCCGAAGTGGGCCGACTACAAAGGCACCGTTATCAATCACCTGATGCAACTACAACCACTAGGCGTTCGCACAAGAGCCGGTGGCAATCACGACATTGTAAACGCCACAACCCGTACACACGGACCTAGCTGGAGGATGATCGTGAGTCTCGAGAAGACCGGCATCAAAGCGTGGGGAGTTTATCCCGGTGGCCAGTCGGGTCGTGTTGGCAGCAAGTATTACGCAAAACATGATCGACCTATGGGCACAAGGAAAATATCTCTCGTTACAATTCTCCCCTGCCAGTACGTTAACGTCAACTGCATTAGCAACAACAACTCTTAAACCGGCATCGAAATGAAATTCATCTTACAGGTAATTGCTGTTCTGCTGATCAGTTGGTTGCTCCAATCATTTCTTCCGTGGTGGTTGATGGCCGTTGGCGCGTTTGTGATCGGCGTGCTGTTCCGGCAGAGTGGTCTTATGTCGTTCCTTGCCGGATTGCTAGGCGTTGGATTACTCTGGTTCGCAATGGCGTACATAAGCTCCGGCGGAAGCGACCTGGCCGAAAGAGTGGCAGCAATACTTCCCACAAAAACTGTTGGTGTGCTGTTGATCGTGACCGCACTCATTGGCGGATTGGTGGGTGGATTCGCCAGCATGACCGGTGGGCTTATCACCTATAAAAAGAAGGCCCGTTACTAAACTAATTCATATTTTTACCCCCGCCCTACGTAGTCTTTGCGGAGTAGGGCATTTTAAGATATGAGCATCAAATCGATTTTAACCGGCAGTGAGATTCCACTCAGAAAAACAAGGTTTCACGACGAAAAGGGCAATAAGGTCTCGACAAGAGATTTCATTGTGAATGGTCCGAAAGCGTTGATGTCGCTGGTGGGTCTGAAGTTGTTTGGGATGAGACCTGAGAAGCCGTGGTTGTCTTACAACGGCATTAGTTATCTCGATAAGTTCCTCAATAAGAATAAGACCGTTCTTGAGTTTGGATCAGGAATGTCGACTGTTTGGTTTGCAAAGAAGAGCGGCAAAGTTTACTCGGCAGAAAACTACGAACCGTGGCACACGAAGGTGAGTGGCATTCTGAAGTCGAAAGGAATGTCGAATGTTCAGTATTCATTTCTTGAAGGCAATGCGTTCTCTTCTTATATGGCCGATAGCGGAATAAAGTTCGATCTCGTGTTGGTTGATGGCTATGGACGTGAGAAATGTATGGACACGGCGATCAAGGTGATCAACGACCGTGATGGGATTATCTATCTCGATAATTCCGATAAAGATTCTAACCCGGCTTTTGCAAAAGATCGTACACGTGAAGCCGAGGATAAGTTGCTGGCGTTTGCGAAGAGTAAAGGTGGAGAGGTGACTTACTTTTCTGATTTCGCACCGACTGCATTCTTCGTACAGCAAGGGCTGATGGCGAGATTCAAATCCTGATCATGAAAATATTCGTCCCTGGTCTGTTGATCATCGTTGCTATTGCCTGCACGCCGGCGCAAACAGAAACGACGACGGCAGATTCTACTGCAGCTGGTTTTACAGCTGATGGTACCCAGGTGATAGAAGCAGACTCGGCTGAAAGATTTTTCACAAGCGAGAGAAATGATACGACTTCCGGAAGTATGGTTAACGGCGAGTATGTTCTCGCCAACCAATACAGTTACATCTCCGATCCTTTCGACTTCAGTTTAGACTCAGCAACGGTGGCCGAACTGCTCGGGCCTGATGTCGAGATCACATCACAATACAGTCCGGGAGGAAAAGATGATGAAGGATCCTGGTCGGAGTACACTTTCTATGAAGTGAAGGCAGGTGTTAACAAGATGAGCTTTTATACTTATTCCGGAAAGCATTATGCAGACGTCTATACATCAGCGTTGCGATTCAGGAATGGCGTAATCGTTGGAATGACGAAGGCCGATTTTCTTTCAGCGATGAGCATCGACGATCAGGTCGCCCGCGATGCCGACACGTTTACAATCAACGACGACTACGGCTCGATGTCGTTCTACTTTACCAGTGATACATTGAAGAATGTTTACGTGAACTACGAAGAGGGAACGTGATATAGATTCTAACGGTATGCTATATGAAGCCACTCATACTCCTGATCCTCACTCTCTCAGCACTAGTCGCAACTAAGCTAAATGTTTACAACCCTCCGAACATCGCGCAGGAAACCGGCATCGCTATGTGCGGATCACCCGCGAAGGATGCAATCATTGGCGCAGACGGCAAATACATTCGCGCGTTGAGCGGTTGGGGTAAGCTCCACTACCCTATTTCAACAAGAAATGATAGCGCGCAATTTTTTTTCAACCAGGGACTGAGTCTATACTTTAGTTATCACTTTCCGGAAGCTGTGGCCTCGTTTCGTGAGGCAACGCGCTTCGATCCATCTTGCGCCATGCCGTATTGGGGACTTGCCCTGGCAAAGGGTCCCTTCTACAACACTTATTATTACCAGATGCCGAAAGACGTTCCGGAGATCGTTGGTAACATGAAAAAATATTCAAATAGTCTGAATGGCAAAGAAAAGGATCTCATCGATGCGTTGGGGAAAAGATATTCGGATGATCTCTCGAATGCAGACCGAAAAGATCTCGATAAGAATTATGCATCGGCGTTGATCGCCCTCAGTAAGAAATATCCCGAAGACAACAACATCAAGGCATTGTATATCGATGCAGTGATGTTACAACACAAGTGGGACTTCTGGGATCACGAAGGCAACCCACGTGCGTGGACGAATGAGCTTGTTTCTATTTGCGAAGATGTGCTCAAGAAAGAAAAGCATTCGGCGGTAATGCATTATTACATTCACATTACTGAAGCATCGCTGCAACCCGATCGCGCATTGGCTGCAGCCGATCAATTGAAAGACCAGGTTCCTGGTGTTGGACATATGGTCCACATGTCATCACACATGTACCAGAGAAACGGATTGTACTCTAAAGGAGTAAAAGTGAACGATGATGCGAATGAGGCCAACAATGAGATCAATAAAGTCGCACCGGGTGTTGGCTACGGCAAAGACAAATCGATACACTACTACGCAGTTCAGTCGTATTGTGCTATGACTGCCGGTATGTACAGCAAAGGACTTCGCATTTACAAAAGAGCGCGCGACAGGCAAGTGGCCATGAACCCGGATTTCATAAAAGATCAGTACACGCAATTTGTTTACATGATGCCCACGATGGCATTGGCGAGATTAGGGAAATGGGATGAGATAGTCGTTTCAGAAAAACCGGATGCATCGTGGAAGTATGCCGTGGTTCTCGACAATTTCGCACGCGGCATGGCCTACATCGGGAAGAAAGATCTTGGTTCGGCCGGGCAATCGCTTACTGCATTGGAAGAAGCAATGAAAGATGAAAGTTTGAAGATGCGCTTCATGCCATTCAACAGTCCGCTTCAGTCGTGCACCATAGCAGCCGACATTCTTCGCGCACGAATTTTATTTGAAAAGGGAAGGCATGATGACGCCATTGCGGCGTTGCAACATGCCGTAGACGAAGAGGACAAGATGGTTTATCGCGAGCCACAGGATTGGCTGATACCAGCGAGACAATTTCTCGGGATGTACTTGTTGAAAATGAACAAAGCCTCAGAAGCAGAAAAGATCTACCGGGAAGATCTCATTCACAACCCCGGCAATGGATGGTCGTTGACGGGACTATCGCAAAGTTTGAAAGCGCAGAATAAGAGCACCGCTTCGGTTGAAGCAGAGGCGAAAAGGGCATGCGAAGAAGCCGATGTGGCGATAACTGCTTCTGTTTTTTAGAGCGGTTGATTCTGGTGGGCTTTGTCTCGTCGTTGCCGGATCAGTGAGCTAATTCCTCTCACTAGTAAAATCAAAACAATCATTGGAAGAACAATGGCCGCTGCATAGCCGGCCAGGTAGCCGGCATTGAAAGCGCCTGCAAGCAGGGTGATGTGGAGTAACATAAGAACAAAGTTTGGGTGTTATGGTACTTTGAATATACCGAAGCTTGCCCGAATTGGGTAATTTTACTACCCCTCATTATATGAATAGCCGATTTACCTCCATAGACGCCTTTCGGGCGGTGACCATGCTGCTCATGATCTTCGTGAACGACCTCTGGACGCTCCATGACATACCGGAATGGCTCGGTCACGCCGAACCACAGGAAGATCGCCTTGGATTTTCGGATATAATCTTTCCCGCGTTCCTCTTCATCGTGGGGCTCTCGGTGCCGATAGCTATCGACAATAGATTAAAAAAAGGTAACAGTGCGTTATCAATTCAGCAACACATCCTATGGCGGGGATTTGCATTGCTGGTGATGGGCTTCTTCCATTACAACCTGGAGAACTATAGCAATGAAGCGTTGCTACCGAAAGGCATTTGGGAGATCTTATTAACGATTGCTTTCTTTCTAGTTTGGCTCGACTATTCGCAATGGAAAGAACAGACAGCGCGAGCATTAAAAATTACCGGGATACTATTGCTCGTCGCACTTTCGATCCTATACAAGGGACGATATGAAGATGGCCTTTGGATGCAACACGGATGGTGGGGAATTCTTGGCCTGATCGGTTGGACCTACCTGGTAGTGAGCTCAGTTTATCTTTGGTCGCGTGGCGATCTGCGTATCCAATACATTGCGTTAGCTGTTTTTCTTTGTTTGAATTGCCTGGGGGCTATGGGCATGCTGGATTTTCTTTCAGGTGTTAAACAGTACGTATGGCTGGTGAGCGATGGATCGATGCCGGCGATAGCAATGGCGGGAATCATCACGAGTATCACCTATCGAAACCTGGGCTCGAAGAATCGCCAGTTCTGGACGTTTGTTGTGATCTCGTCAATTGTTTTGATCGGATTCGGTTTATCGACGAGACCCGAATGGGGCATCTCTAAAATCCATGCTACTCCTTCATGGACTGTGATCTGCACCGGCTTAAGTATCATCACGTTTGCATTGATTGTCTTTCTCATCGATATAAATGGAGTTGTGAAATGGTACGACCTGATTAAACCCGCTGGCGTAGTGACGCTTACGTGTTATTTGCTGCCATACATCCACTCAGGGTTGTTTCAATTGGTAGATGTTCGGCTGCCATTGTTCCTTCGCACGGGATCGGTTGGTTTGATCAAGTCCCTTGTGTTTGCCTGGCTGATCATTGTTGTCGCGGGGGTGGTTGAAAGAAAGAAAGATTGCATTAAAGGTGTAAGGAGTAGTAGAATTGTACTACTCCCGTCACAGCAGTTCACTTGAAAATATTTAATTTCACGGTCCTTATTCCTCACCCTGTCTATGGTCTTTTGTCGGCTGATTTCTCTTATGCTGCTACTCAGCGTGGCCGTCAAAGGACAAAACGCGTGCATTCCCATCACTAAGTCGAACAATTATTATAGTGCTTCAGCAACGAAGGCCGACGAGGCCGAGGCTCGGGCGAATGCCCGGTCGCTGCTGATCGAACAGATCTCCACGACCATCTCGTCGCGAACCGATCTTTCGACTAATGAAGTTGACTCAAAGTCATTAACGACATTCACCACCCTGACGAAAAGCATTAGTCAGCTACACATATCGGGTATTCAATACCTCACGTGCGCAAAAGACAGGCGCGATGGATTTACTGTAATGGCATACATCAGCAAAGAGGACCTTCAAAAAAGCAAGGACGATGTTAGTCGCCAGGTTAGCGAGTACCTCATGTTGATGGAAGAGAAAAAGACGATAGGCGCCGACTATTTGCCCGAAGCTTATACTGCATTTCTTCACACGTTCCTTACTCCCTACCCGATCACGTTCTCCTCGGGTACGACGAAAATCTCCGATGCACGTGTCTACCTTGAAACAGTACTCAAATCGTATCTCTCAAAGATAAAAGTGACGTGCACTGCAGTTGAAGAGAATAAAGAGTTTCCTAATCAATTGGTGCTTGCGCTTAAGGCTGAAGGCGCAGAGCCGTCGGCAATGAAATTCATTTTTGATAACCCTGAGTTCAATGCACGATGCGAAATCGCGGATATGAAAGGTGCGCTCAACGTTTTGATGGACCCGGTTTCGGTAACTCATACGTTCAAAGGCACATTGACATTAAAACCGATCTCCGTTAGCAGCGACCTGGCCGAGATCGACCGTGTTGTAACCATCCATCGCGATGTGGATGTTAGCGCTAACATGACACCCGTGATACATTTCGATTTTTCAATCGTCGATAAAGGTGATGACATCCAACTCATCCCCGAAACAAAACACCTCAGCATAAGAAAATTCGAGTGGACATCCCTGAAACAATTTCTCAGTGCAGACCAGAGGCCGGTAATATCCCGGAAGGAAGTCAGCCAGGAGATAACTTTGATCCTTAACGGAAGCCAGGATCTAAGTATCACAAAAAATATAGACGGCACGTCATCGTCATTCAGAACCAAAGTCGAAGAGGTTAACGCAATTAAGACCCAGGAGCCTGTAAAAGAGGAAGTGATCACAAACAGCGTTGCTGATAAAATTCAAACCCGTTGATTCATTTGCAGACCTCCAGCAGATGTTGTCATCATATAAGAAGGCGGGAAAAATTTCATACGGAAGAAAAGAGGACTTCCTGAATCCATCGAACTGTTGGATCTTCATTGTTGATCCCGCAACAAAAAAAGTTTTACACTTGCTATCACCGGAAAGCCCAACTGGAAGAAGTGATGTAAAGAGCGCGAGGGCGTTCACAAATTTCGAATCGCAACTAAAGGGCATGGTCTCTATATGGGCAGAGTTTTACTGAGTGTATTCTTGCTGGCAACTACTGTAACGTACAGTCAATCACGTACGCAAGTGGTGTTTGCCAACGACGAGCTTTCGAACATGCATATGCGCATGCAGTTTCAACCTGAGTGCGTTGCTCACAGATTTTAACGCGTCGTTTGTGGCGAAGCACAGTCCCGCTGTTCGGAGGTGGAGTTGTCGTTACCGACGAAGCAAAAGAACGAATCAACCAGCTGTGGACGTCAGGTGCGTTCAGATGTGCGGAGACGAATTTATCGGGAAATATTCTTAAGCGGCCGTCGGGTGGATATCAATTCAGGAATATTCCATTGGTCATAGAAAATCACAACACTGGTGAAGAGGCCGTTGTCAATCTCGACTCCGAAGGGCGGATCGAAGACGTGTTCTTCGGTATCGAGCAGCACAAATATGTTTCGTTGCTGAGCAAAGGAAATACACTTATCGATCTCAACAGGCGGAAGATGATTGTCGATTTTCTTGAGAATTTCAGAACCGCCTACACCCGAAAAGACATCGACCTTCTTCGAAAGACTTTTAGCGACAATGCGTTGATCATTGTGGGTCGCGTACTCGAACCAAAATCCGATCATCCCGAATACATGATGAGTCTTGGCAAGAAGCGCGTGGAGCTGATCCAATACAACAAGCAACAATATCTCGCACAACTACTTAAGTCATTCGAGCGAAATGCATTCATTGATGTAAAGTTTGAAGAGGTAGAGATCACAAAGCATCCGGGCTTCGCAAATATTTACGGTGTCAATGTAAAACAGTCATGGCGAAGCTCGACATACGGTGATGTTGGCTATCTTTTCCTGATGATCGACTTCGAGAACGAACAGCAGCCGCTGATACATGTGCGTTCGTGGCAACCTGAAAAAGGAACAGTGCGGGAAGAAGTAATTGAATTGGGTGATTTCGATATAATTAAATGAAAGGCTTCGTCGCACTTCTTTCAATCCTCATCTCATCGTCGGCGATTGCGCAGCTTCGCGAATTCGACGCTTCACGGATACAGGACCCCGGAACACATATCGTACAGGCGAGTGTCGAATTTCCAGATCACGCCATCGTGCTCGTTTATTCAACCTTCGACAATCTTACATTTCGAAGCTCGATGTCTGCTATCGGAAAGGTGACGTACAATGCAGGATCAAGCAGGTATGAAGTGCTCATTCAGCCAGTCAAACAGATTCTATTTGTAGCGGCCCCTGGTTTCATTGAAACAGAATTAGGAACTGTAAGTCCAACTGCCAAGCAGGCGATCTATTATAAAGTGGACGAGCGAATTCAGAATATTCCTTCAGGCAAAGGAACGATCGAAATACAATCCGACCCTTCAAGCGCAACGATATTTATCAATGATTTTGAAACAGCTTATAAAACTCCTTCATCACATGAGATCAATGCAGGCACCTATTCGATCTCGCTGCGTAAGCCAACCTATTTGAATTTCGATTCGGTAGTGCGCGTGAAACCAGGAGAACGAATTGCATTTCACGCAAACCTCACTCCTGCCTGGGCAGAAGTGTCGATCACATCAAAGCCAGCTGATGCAACGATATCGATCGGGAATCGCACGGCTGTTGGAGTTATGAACTTGCAAGGTTCACAGAATGGATTAACACCAGGAACCTACACCCTCCGCGTTGAGCGTGCAAGCACCGCACGTATACTCAGACCATAACGTTAAGACCCGGTCAGCGAGTGACTCTATCTCCCGCTCTCGAGGAGATCCGTGGACGATTGAGTGTTCGCACACAACCAGCGGGAGCGTCGGTTCGGATTGGCGATCGTTACATCGGCGAAACTCCATTACAGATGGACATGCTTGTTGGATCTTATGAGTTGCATATTGAGAAACAAGAGTACAGTTCCACGGAAGTGCCGGTAACCCATCCGTGAGAACCAGACTACCGATGTCACTCCATCAATGACCAGGGGTAAGCAGATTACGATCAACAGTATTCCGAATGGTGCAGAGCTCCGTGTCGATGGTCAGTTAATCGGGGCAACACCCAGAAACGTTACGTTGACTTTCGGCAGTCACAAGATCGAGATAAGAAATGGATCGGCGCACTCGAATGAAAACATCCAGGTGCGCGATGGTGGGGATACGCAGTATACTTATGATGTACGAGAGACGGTAAGATTTAAAGTGACTTCGGTTCCTTCGGAAGCTTATGTTGAGCTCGATGGCAAAGGGCTGGGTCAGACTCCTCTCACTATTCGTGCGAAGACAGGCCCGGCAACATTAACTGTTTCGAAGCCGCCAAGATGGGCTACCCAGCAACAGTCGATCGACATATCTGAATCCGAAAATTTCCAGGTGGCTCTTTCGCGAGATCCTGCATGGGGATGAAAAACGATTGGCTCGTTTAAATCGCATCTATGATAACGGCTCGTTGATGGAGGCATTCAGAGGACCATTGCAATACATGAGCAGAGGCGATCGACAATACCTCGTGCTGCCTTCACTTATAAAGATGTGGCTCATGTCGGACAACTTCACAAAGGGAAGTAGCGGGGGGAACACTCTTTTTCAATCTTGGTGTTGGCGGGGAGACGCAAATAAGTAAGAGCCATTTATATTATGAGATAGTGGGTATAGGTCTCGGCGCGGCGTTCGCGAATTCAACTCACAGGTTCAGAATGATCATCGAAGGACGTGCCTCTTATGCATACGAATGGAACTACAAACCTGACCCGCAAAAACTCAACGGCCGGGCAGTGTCGCCCTGGGTAATAGACTCGTACGGCGCGATCGACCGCTCTAACGGCGAAGCGAAAAACGTCCTGACACCGGGAATGGTTAGAGTTTCGCTCGACTTACTTTTGTTTGGAAAGACATACCTCGAAGTTTCAGCGGGTACAATGATAAGAACACAGACAATAAAATGGTTTTATACCGATGACGTCAATTCCTCGACGTTCAGTACTCCGACACCGATCACAAGTACAAAATTGCCCCAGTGGCCGGTAACACAAGTGGATCCTTTTTGGGCTGTGGGGCTAAGGTTTTAGTGCTTGTTGTGACTAAAAGCCTATATTTCACTACAAATCAAAAGTCCAATCCTAATGAAAAAAACATCTTTTCCTTGCAGCCACAGCTGTGTTTATGGTTGCTTCTGCCTTTGCTTTCTTCCAGGCTCAGACATGGAAAATTGCAGAAGGTTATTCAGTAAAATTCGACGGCGGTGATCCTTCAGGAGAATTCTCGGGTCTCAAAGGAACTATCCAGTTCGACGACGAGAAAATCTCGCCGCTTCGAAGTTCGATCTTACGATCGACGCAACTACGATCAACACCGGTAATGGAATGAAGAACACGCATGCTAAAGGTGCGAACTGGTTTGATGTAGAAAAGTATCCCACGATTTCTTTTAAGTCGAGTGCAATTACGAAGACTGCAACTGGCTACGAAGCTAAGGGCACCCTTGCGATGCATGGACTCGAAAAGGAATATACCATTCCCTTTACATTCGCTAACAACACATTCACTTCGTCATTCGATGTGAACCGCTTCGACTTCAAGCTCGACGATGGCAAGCACGAAAAAATGACACCGACCATCAAGGTTTCATTAGTCGTTCCTGTGACGAAGTAATCTTTGAATAAGACAGTTTTTATCAGGTCACTGGTTGCTGGGATATTGGCTGCAGTTGCGGCCAATATCTACAACCAGGTTTATTTTTTTGCAACGCAGGTAGACTTCACGTCCGTCGTTAATCCCGTAACGATGACTGCGGTGAACATCTTTGTTTCGTTCCTTGCAGGACTGTTCTATTTATTGATCACGAAGCTGTTTAAAAAAAGAGGCGTGCTTGTGTTCAACCTCGTTTACGCTATGGGTTCATTCGCTTGTGTGATGATCCCGATTGCTTACACGCTTCCGCTGAGCCAACCGTTTCCGGAATTGTTTCCGGGCCTCGCTGTTCCGATGGTGTTTTTTCCTGTGATTGCATGGATGACTATTGAGCCATTGTTTACTTCACCAATTGACCGATGAACGATACCTGGGCGGATTTTGAAAAAAGGAAAATCGATTAGACGAAGAGGATCCGAAGGGGGCCTAATAATAAGAGACGAAGAAAGCACACTCGGCGCACGTGTTACACTGGAAGGTAAGGGCAACATTGCTCCGTTTTCAATAACCCTCGGAATTTATGGCCTCATGTTCCACACGGAATTCTTTTCGGATTTGGAGCACGCCGTGAAATGTTTCAACCTGTACAAACTCAAAATAAACGAAGTTCTACAGCATTATTCGACAGATCAGGCCAGTCGAAATAAGGAGTGGAACGAGAGGCATAATCAGCTGATGGAGGAAATTTTGTCTATCGCGACTGATAAGGTCGATTAAATTACTTCACCAGCCAGCCGATCACCCTCTCCCATAAACGGAGCGCACTCATAATTATTAACTCCTTGCCAGCTGGTCATGTAGAGCGACACCATGCCCTCTCCCATCGCGACGACCTTGCCACCACCTTTTGTTTCAGCATAAACTCCAAAAGGATCCTTATCGGCGGATGAGTTTGTGTACGCGAATGGAGTACCGCCTTCAACAAGACGCACGCCGTGAGACGGGATTGAATACTTTTTCTTTGTGATCTTTCCCTGCACCGAATGTCCGCCCACAGATTTATCGGGACTGTCGGACTTAAACGTGATGCCGAACGGAGTAACGAGGTCGTTCACATTCACCTGGTCTAATGTCGACCAGTAGTCTTCTTCCATTACAACGAACAATGCTCCTCCCTTTTCCACGAATTGTTTGATAGAAGCAATTTCGTCGGCAGAATACTTCGTGCCGGGGCTATGAATAAAAAGAAGATCGCACTTCGAAAGAGCTTCCTTCGTGATGGGAGCTTTCACGTAGCCGACGGTTGCATTGTTAGCTGTCGCATTCTTGGTGATCTCGCCGGTCATGTACGTTAGCCGGTCCGTTGGAACGAGGTCGGTAGATATTTTATCGGCCGGATCGCTGTAAAATTTCTGACCGTGTCCGACGTCTACGAGGATCTTCTTTGTCTGTGCAACGGCGCAATGACCGATCAAAAGCAGGACGATGATTGAGGTTGTAATTGATTTTAGTGGTTTCATTGGGCAAGTTTTTATTACATAGAACGCGATTTCTGCCGGGACTCGCTATTCAGACTTGAATCAAAGTCGATTCATTTAAGAAAACTTTCTTTTCGATGATGTCCAATCGGTGCATGCCTGCCTGTTATCAGGAAGAATTTGATCATTAACCTAAATCCAATCAAAATGACAACAAATCAAGTAGCAACGCGCCTGGTAGACCTTTGTCGCCAGGGCAAGATCATGGAAGCGCAGAAGGAATTGTACGGTGAGTCGATCGAGAGCATCGAACCCAGTAAGGCGCCTGTGAAATCGGCGAAGGGCCTGAAGGCCGTTACTGAAAAAGGAATCCAGTTCGCTTCGTTGATCGAACAGCATCACGGCGGACAGATCTCTGATCCGATCGTTTTCGGGAAACATTTCAGCATCGGTTGGTCGATGGATGTCACCATGAAGGGTGCCGGCCGCGTAAAGATGGAGGAGATCTGTGTGTATGAGGTGAACGATGGAAAGATCGTTCGTGAAGAGTTCTATTTTTGAGGATTGGGCGCCGGATCAATAGAGGTCCGGCGCTTTATTAAATTCATACTTCAGAAATCTCCAGCTTATATCCCTTCCCATGAACATTCGCTATTCTCAGTTCAGGATCACGGCTTAACTTCTTTCGGAGTTTAGAGACAAACATGTCCAGGCTGCGACCGGTAATAACGCCTTCCTCAATCCAAACTTTCTGAAGCAATGTTTCGCGGGAGATCAGTTCACCGAAATTATTATTGAGCAACTCGAGAATCCTGCATTCCTTGTCTGTGAGACTAATCACTTCTCCCTCCAATAGTAAACACTGATCCTTCGCATTGAATAGAAATCTCCCAAGCTTCGGTAATGCAGGGACAGACTTTCCAAAACGTCCAATCAATAACGTAACACCCAACAACACCAGCATGCCGCTAATAACCATGCTGATCGATGGATATGACTGGCCTTGTCGGGGTCTGATCAGCGATTCGATTTGGATAGTGTTCGTCTTGAATTCCCAGGGTGCTGGATTTACGTTCTGGTGATCGCCTTTAGTTGTTTGAGATTCGTTGGTCACTTGATCGATGCTAGCCTTCTTTCGCTTCGCAACTCTCTTCGGTTCTATATTTTCGAACAGGTCGGGGGAAAGCCATTTCGATCACGTAACGGCCCCGGGGCTGATCTCTTCCGCGGCAAGCCAGTATATCTGGCGTGGTGTTATTTATCTGAAATCCATAGACGATGTCCGATTTCATGTATTCGTGTACCGTAACGGTGTAACCGAGAGGAAACTGTCTTTTCGGAAGCAAGTCTTGTGAAAGAACTATGAGGGAGTCGTGGTTAAAAATGAGTTCATTTTCAAACGTCAGCTGAAACGTACCTTCCTTGATCTCGACAACTGGCGATACAAATGAAGTAGAGTCACCCGCTTGCAGCAGTAGCCGATGACCAATTTGACGGAGCATGATATTCACTTGCTTCGCCCGTAAGTCACGGTCGGGATGGTCTGTGAAAGACGAGGCGATAATAAAAATGGCAAGCGTCACGATGGTGATGCCGGTACGCATCGCCAAGGAGCTATTCAAAAAGGTCTTGCAAGCAGAATTTACGCGCATTTACATTTCTTTTTACAATTCATTTACAATTAAAGGAGAGCTGGAGGCGTACGTTTAGATCGTGTGAAGATAAAAACAATTTTTGCTTATGAAACTTATCAGTACGAGGATCTCATTCCTTTATGCAATTCTAATTATTGCTCCGTCGTTGTCCGCCAGCTTCGTGCCTGTGACATATGTTACAACGGAAGAATATGTTGTTGATCCGAAGGAAAGCGTGATAACATGGAAGTGTTCAATGCAATTTGTGCCCCAGAACAGACATGTTGGGCATGTCTATATATCGAAAGGTGAATTGATGATTGAAAAAGGTGTGCTAGTGGGTGGTACAGTTGATGTAGACATGAATACAATCGAAGATGAGGTCCACGGAAGCGATAACAATCTTATTGATCACATAAAATCGCCAGATTTTTTTGATGTCAAAAAGTTTCCAACATCGACATTAACTATTACTAAGGTTGGATCAGCAAATGATGGAAATATAAATGTGACAGGGAACCTGACGATAAAAGGTATCACACACGAAATTAATCTTCCGGTTAAATTAGAAGTTAATGCCGGGGTTGTTAATGCGAGTGGTGAAGTGATCATTGATCGGACAAAATGGGACGTCCGGTATAATTCTGGAAAGTTCTTTGACAATTTAGCCGACGAAACTATTTCGGATGACATTGAACTCGACGTGAAGATCGTCGCAAGAAAAAAATAAATAAAAAGAAACCATCATGAAGTACATAACAATATACATCCTGCTAATTGCACTGACTTTTTACACCACATGTCACGGGCAAAGCACTTCCTACGGACCAAATACATTAGTTCGTAATGTAGAACAGGATAGAAAGGGCAACATCTGGATCGCTTCGTTTGACGGTGTTTTTAAATACGATGGAAAATCGTTTACCAAAGTTACGACCGAGGTGAGTACAGCCCGGTTCTTTTCCGTTTTAGAAGACAGGAAAGGCAACTTGTGGTTCGGTACGATTGGCTCAGGTGTCTATTTTTACGATGGAAAATCTTTTCAAAACTTCACAACCAAAGACGGGCTCGTCAATAATGAGATTGGTTGTATTTACGAAGATAAGGCCGGCAATATTTGGTTTGGCGAAAATGGAGGAGCAAGTCGTTACGATGGGAAGTCGTTTCGGAATTATATGATTGATGGAGAATCTATGGCCGAAGAGAGAACCGGGAAAACTTTTCCGGATTTCACTCGACCACCTAATGAAGTCACGTCCATCATTGAAGACAAAGCAGGAAAATTCTGGTTTGCTACGAGGGGCAATACCTATGTCTATGATGGAAAAGCATTTACTGTCTTCACTCATGACGGTAAACCTTTCCAGAATGTCCGGTGTATGATCCAGGATAAAAAAGGCAATATCTGGCTCGCGGGAAATGATGGTCTTTGGCGTTATGATGGCAGCAGATTTACCAATGTGACAAAGGATTTTGTTGGGTATGTCTACGAGGATAAAAATGGAAACATCTGGACCAGTGCAGCAGGAGACGCAGGCGGAAAAGATTGGGTGTTATTTCGTTATGAGGGAATATCGTTGTCCAATGGGAAACCCATCGTAACTGAAATAAAGCCTCAAGCGGGAGGACTCTTCGGGATTTTAGAAGCTCATGATGGAAGCATCTGGTTTGGTGCCGGGACCGGCGTGTATCGTTATGATGGAAAGAATGTTACGGACTTTAAGAGTAAATAGAGTCTGAAATTGTAGCTATGTTTACATCCATCCATGCTCATCCGGGAATCAATATCGGGATATAAACACGTTGACCTTGGCAATATCAAACTCGCATTTACACAGGTTTGCCAGGAGGAGATTTTCAGGGACGTTTATTTTGCTGCGAACTCCTTGTACTATGTAGAATCCGGAAGCGCGATCATCTATTCAAACAACGATAAGGTAACTATTAAGAAGGGTGAGATCTCTTTAATACGGCAGCATAGTAAATTGGATATCCAAAAGATAAAGGACAAGAATGGTAATGACTTTAAGTCAATCATTTTTTATCTCTTCCCCGACTTTGTAACGGAATTTGTCAGGCAAACCAAGTCAAGTAAAAATCAGGAGAACTCAATAACCTCTGATGTTATACATCTTGGCAAGAGTCTTTCTCTTAAGGAATTCTGTGAATCGCTGCTTCCACTATTTGAGACTAAGAAGCTTAGTCCAACGATCATTAAAGAGAAGACATTTTCCGCGCTGAAGCATCTATCGCTTCATAATAAAAAGCTCCTCCCCTTTCTCAAGGCAAATAGCAGCCCGGTTAAGATTGATCTTTATGAGTTTATGATTAATGTTGCGGTGAATAATTATTCGGTAAATGAAATGGCCACCCTGACAGGAAGGAGTTTGTCAGCATTTAAGCGGGATTTTTACGACGTATTTGAAACGACACCTCATCAATGGCTTCTGCAGAAAAAAGTAGATTATGCTGAGCAGTTGATCAAGAATAAAAAAATGAAGGCGTCCAATATTTACAGCATGCTCGGGTTCAACGAGCTATCTCATTTCTCGGCAGCGTTCAAGAAGATAAAAGGTATCTCCCTAGCCAACTGTAGCGATTTCATTTTTGGACTTTTTTCGTAAGCACTCTCCTGTGCTTTGTCCGTTCTTTTGTAATGAACAAAAAAACAAAATGAAAAAGTCAATTCTAATCACGGGCGCATCTTCAGGAATTGGGGTCAATTCTAATCACGGGCGCATCTTCAGGAATTGGGATGGCCAACACCGTTCTTTTTAGTCAGAATGGTTACCAGGTCTTTGCTACATACCGGAATAGCAAAGACGGAGACAAACTGGGCAAGATCAAGAATGTGCATCCTATTAAAATGGATGTTACAAATGCGGACGACATTCACCGTTCGTTTGAGGAAGTATCAGGTGTAGTGGGAAGCGAGGGACTGTATGCTATTATGAACAATGCAGGAACGGCATATACTGCACCGTTTGAATTTGCAGACGAAAAGCGTGCGAGACATGTGATGGACATAAATGTGATGGCTCCTTACAAGATCACACAAACGTTCATCCCGCTCTTGAAAAAGTACAATTCCCGGAATGTTATAAAGGCGCGGGTTGTAAACATTGCATCATGGGCTGCATACATGGGACAACCTTTTATTCCGTTCTATAATGCTTCGAAGGCTGCTCTGGTTGGCCTTTCAGAATCCATGTATTATGATTTAGGCTTGTTGGATATTCATGTGGTCCTGGCGTCACCGGGCGTCACGAAGACACCGATGCTAGAAAAGACAACTGATGATGGGATTCAGAATCTAAAGGCTTTCCGAAGGAAGGGCAAGCATTTTACAAGCCTTACCTGGATCATTTTCAAGCGGTGGGCGAAGGCTCAAGGAACTCGAGATTTTTACCGACGCCAGAGCAAATAGCGTCGAAACTATATAAGATCGTTGAGACAAAGACTCCAAAATTCAAACACAACCTGGCGATAGACGCGATAATCGTGGACAAGTTTCTGACCAAATTCATTCCGTTTAGGGTGGCGGGCTGCTATGAATTAAAAGCATGTTCAGGTTGAACGCGAACAATTAAGACTGGAGGAGGGTGCCAATGAAAAAGGTGCGGAAGAAAATTTTTAGCAGGCTTAATGCTCCAATGTTTTGCTAAGGGCACGACAAGCATTAAGCTTCGCTAAAAAATTTTTATTTCCGACTGAAGATGGCACCGGCTGACAAGAAAAATAAGTTATGACAAGATCCGCTGACCGGTTGATATAAATGACCTGGCCGTTTGTGCCTATTGCGGCAAATTCCACCTTTCTTTTCGTCCAATATCCACCAAAAATTTTTATAGGCTACCCAGGGCATCTTAGCTTTTGCATACACGTCGTTTTTGGAGTATCGTTCTTTATCTTCGGCAGTGATCGCTAAGATGTCGTCAATCCATTTTGATGGAACGATTTGTTTGCCGTCTATCTTCCCGCGCCTTTGATATTAATTGTCCGAATAATGCCGCGTCACGCAAACTTGTATTCATTGTACTTGTAGTCACTCCCATATAAGCGCGGTCAACCGTCATCGAGGCATCGTGTTCAGCGCCAATTTCTGCCCAAATATTTTCACGAACGAAATCAACAACAGAAAGGCCGCTGACCCTGGATATCATCCATCCGATAACATCGGCATTTGAGCTATTGTATTCAAAAACTTCTCCTGGTTTTAGATTTGGGTTGGGGTGTCACCGACTTAGCTAAGAAATCATATACGCCATATACCTCGGCAGTCATAGGGTCGGCGTCTCTCGCCCCTTTACATAATAAGCATCTCTTGCAGTTCCATAATATTTCCAGAAAAAGGAGCTGGTATCAGTGTAGTTCTCTTTAAAACCCAAAGCACTGGACATGTTTAGAATGTCTTGTATGGTTTGCTCTCTCGTAAGGAGTATTTTTCAATTCTGGAATATACTGTGCAGGCGAATTGGAAAGATCAATTTTCTTCTGTTCCATTAGTATTCCAAATGCAACGCTGGCAAGTGACTTGGTCATCGAAAACCACACGTGTTGGTAATCTACTGGTCAGCCCGTTCCAGTATTGCTCATAGAGTATGGTGTTGTTTTTGCAGGACGATCACGCCGTTCGTTGTAGTTGTCTTTAAACACGTCCTTAAATACTTTTTCCGTGCCATCGATATCCTGTATGACTACATTAGCTACAGAAGATCGGTGTCGATGTTTTGTATTGGTGCATACCTCCGGAACGAGGAAGTATCAGTACGTGCATTGGTGCTCCAATGTTGCGAAAGCTCCATGTGCTATACGGATACTCCCTGTAGTTGCGCAGAGTTACCTGGCTTTCGCGTGTAGGTGGGAAAGCCCGTCCATGACTTTCTTGTTGTTATCCTACTTGTTGAGCAACGGCAAGGCTTGGATTGCATAGCAATAGTATGCACACAAAGGGTAATTTCATTTTTGGATAGCCAGGGTGGCTTTTTACTAAGGTAAATAATTAAAACACGCGGGAAGTAGACGACTTGGATAGGAGATTCCACGATAGGCTCCATTACCAAAATGTAAAAAAGCCATCAAACAGAAAATTTGATGGCTTTTTGTTTTGATTCGATATGTCGGGGTGGCCAGATTCGAACTGACGATCTCTTGGTCCCAAACCAAGCGCGATACCGGGCTACGCTACACCCCGAAAACCACTCTCCAGGGCACGTAGAGCCTGAAAAGGACTGCAAATATAACCTACCCAGCCACTCACACAAATGGTTTGTCCGAAGATTGTCAATATCTTCACCCAAATCACCAATGAAGACCCTCTTCATCATCACCCTCCTCTTAATCACAACCGAAATCTTCGCTCAATCCCAGAGCGACATAGATTTCTTCGAGGGTAAATGGGAGATCACCGTGAAAGGCACTCAGAACGGAGACGCCACCGTAATACTTGTTCTCGACAAAGGAGGCGACGGCCTCATCGGATCCGTACAAGATGCCAACGGCGCCGAGTTGTCGAAAATCGCCAGGGTTATCGTGGGTACCAATAAGCTGAATCTTCAATTTGTTGTTCAAGGCCAGGGCGTGAATGTAGAGCTCGTGAAAAAAGACGATGATCACGTCACCGTCAGGTACGGGAACTATTCCGCTGAAGGCCAACGGAAGTTCTAAGCCCCACATAGGCAACAATTCCATTCGTCAAGTATCCGGCACTGATCATCCCTATCTCAGGATAGTCGCCCCCGCGTCGTCCGTTCCTACCAATAAAAACTTAACTACTATGAAAAACATCATTCAACATTCATGGGCTCCCGTTATGCTCGTAGCCCTCTGTGCCGTGCTGTCGTCCGTTCGCGTTGCCGGGCGCACATGCCTTCCAGGTGTATATCGACAGCAAGCTTGTCGCCGATCAGTACGTAACACGCAACACATCCATACCTAAAGTCGCTCTCGATCCCACGGATGGCAACAACGAGATCATAGTTAAGTACAGCGAATGCGGCAGGACCGTCAGCGGACCGAGTCATCACCATCAAGGACGAAACAAGATAAATCCTGAAAGAATGGAGCTTCGACGGAAACAACATCCGGTTTCAAAGATCCTATGACCCTCAAAGTGAAAGATGTCGTTGCACTGAAGTCGAAAGGCACGCTCAAACTTTTCTATTCATCCAACGACTTCAGAGAAGGACAACAGTTTGCCAGCCTGATCATCGGCAAGAATGTAACGGCGTCGAGTAACTAGCTCACGGCAAAGTCATTTGCCCATCACGAACACATGCTTACCGGCAACGGAGCTTACACGTCCGGGACCTAACGATGTCTGCGACCACGTCAACGACATCGTTAGGTTATTCTGATCGATCGTCTCTATCGCAACAACAGTCTGATCGTCGCGCTTGAACGACGTGGCAGTATCATCAGTGAAAGTCCACGATCCTGTTGCAGGCCATACAGATGTACCACCTGTCGACGTGAAGCCAGTCTTCGTGAACGTTACTGCAAGATTCGGATATAGGTTCTTCGAAACGCCATCGATCGTCAGACTTTTGATCTTCCACGGCGATGATGTCAACAGCCCACTCACCCGATCACTCTCAGTCTGATTGTTGCCGGTGCCTGGGCCCCGGACCGGATCATCTCCCCCGCCCTTGCACGAATCGAACATGACTACGATCACAATTAAGAAGGCGATCGACAAAAATGATTTCAGGATATCGATATGTTTCATGTTGATGCTTTTTATTTCTTGATGAATTTCATTGCGGGACGCTCGCCTGTTTCGTCCGTTATTCTCACAACGTACATACCCACCGGGTAATCACGAACATCTATCTCAGAAGACTTTCCGAAGTGCGATGTTTCTTTCATGATCATTCGCTCATGTTGATGAGAGTCACACGTTTTTGATTTCTTCCGGGCAACGTGATGTACAATCGATCCTGAACCGGGTTCGGGTACAACGCAATCGTATTCTCGTTCGCTTCGATATCACCCGTAACAATCACAGGGAACTGCAACGACAACTCACTCACACATTCTTCAACCGTCGACTTCACCGTATAAATTCCCATCGCGCTTACTTGTAGCGTCTTGTCCGTTGCGCCGGGGTAACAACGTTCCATCTTTATACCATTGATTGCCATCACCGTTGGATGAAGTCAACGTCATCACAGAACTATTCGCGCCGGAATAACTGATCGTCGGCTTCGGAGGATTAACACAGAAAGTCGCCCTGTACTTCCGGCGCTGCGTTGTACGAAGCATTGCCGGACTGGTTTGCTTTCACAGTCGCCTTACCGGCTGAAACCAATGTGATCACATTATTTGCCAGAGTGATCTTGTTGTTACCCGCACTGAACGTCACCGGCGCTCCCGAAGTCGCCGACCCTATTGCGGAAAATATGAGAGCTACCCAACAACTTATCTTCAATCGGATCGATCGTTATCGTCTGATCGCGACGGGATGCGATACCGGTCTGTTCCAATGAAACGTTGGGATAATAAGATGTCTGCGATATCGGGATACTAGATTTAGCAACCACCCGTATTGGCAACCGGGTCATATTCGAATACAGACGCCACACTACTTCCAACGCCACTCGATAATGTTCCGTTACATCTTCCATTTTGTGCCAGCACCATTTTCCCAAGTGCACCACTGCCAATCGTTCCACTCGAGAAGTCGATCTTCTTCGTGTAAGTTCCATTCGTGAGATCGTATTCATAAATAACACCAACGAAATTACTTCCGCCGCTTGATGTCGTACATAAAGCTTACCATTCAACTCAACCAACGAACCAACCGGCCTGCTACCAGTTGCATCGGCAAACACGTGTTTCGTCAGTAAATGTGCCTGCATCAATATCGTATTCGAAAAGCGAACCGGCTGTGATCTGTGCCGTACCGCCGTATGACAGCGTACCATACAACTTTCCATTCGAAGCTATCATCAAGCCGTTTCTCTGCACCTGATCCGTCTTGCGAGCCCATGGCTGTATGCTCTATTAACCTGGAGCGTCGTTGGGATTGATCTCAAGCACTGCACCATTTCCGTTAGCGCCACCGGAGCTCGTAACTGCATAAATTTTTCCAGACGAAGAAACAGAAACCTCTCCCCTCTGGCTTCCACCTGCACCATACGGGCCGTTGTTGGCGAGCATGCGAAAGCCTCCGGCGGGATCGAATTCAAAAAAGGTACCGCTGTATAGAGGACCGCCCTCGCGCGTTGATCCGTACAACTTTCCATTAATGCCCCCGAACAAAGTTTTCGCTTTGAGGATGTGAGCCTGTCGTTAGTGATGAAAAGCTCCACACTGTCGTCACTTCATCGGTCGTTGGATTAAACTTGAATATGGTACCGTCGTTATTGTCACCACCGTCGTAAGTAACGCCATATATCATTCCATCTGTTGCCGCAGTCAATCTCCCACAGGATGAAAGCCCTTCACTTGTTCCACTTCCAAAGTCGGCAACCTTCGTTACAGATTTACTGATCGGATCGAAGCTCGATAACACTACCTTGATTGTGTCCACCTCCTTCACTGCCAAACGAAAGAAACTTTCCTCCGAACAACACAAAGTCACCAGACATCCATTGACCTTTGCTTTTATCAACAAGGGAGACGATACGAATAACTCCTGTGTTCGGATTGAAATCGAAAAAGTATTCGCTGTCTGTTGCCGGATAACCCGATCCATAAAACATACCATCGGGACCTTCAACCATGTTGGGACCCGACTGTCCATAGAACGAAGGGAAATCTCCACGCTTCGTGATCGTGTTTGCAACGGGATCGAATTCAAAAACATAACCGCCCTGGTTCGGACCACCGTACGTCGTGTTCCCAAAGATCCTTCCCGAGATGCTCTCACCAATCCATGAGCGTATGTAAAGTTGAAACCAGCCGCAGTAAAAGTCGGCCTTCTGCGTTGCTGTTCCTGCAACGGGATCGAATTCAAAAACAAAACCTTCATTCGCAGCGCCACCTTTCTGGGTAGTGCCATAGAACTTCCCGTTTAGCTCGGTCACTCCAACGGTAGCATTGTCTGAGTTCGAATGGCATTTCAGCTTTCTTAGTGAAATGCACTTGTTGAAGGATTATACTCTATGAATACACGTGTTTCGTTCAACGTGCCAGAAGAATCCAGTTACATACAACTTCCAGCTGCGGAAGCGAAAAAGTCGCTGAAGGAATTGATGCCCGTTACATTGACCCTGTTTCGTGAACACGCCGGTCGCCACATCGAACTCTGCGATGTTCAGTCCCCCGTATTATCCGTGTGAGTGGATTTCAGGCCGTAGATCTTTCCATTCGAGTTGCAACCCATTGCTTGCTTACAGTCTCGAGATATTGCAGATCATACTTTTTAGTGATCGTATGTGCAACAGGATCGTATTCGAACATGATCCCGTAGCCATTGGGCAACCACCTTCATTTGTGAAACCATATATCTTCCCGTTGGATGCAAGTACCGGCGTGCCCATCGGACTACTACTTTATCTAACTCCCCTTTAAATATTTTCGAGATCACAACGCCACTTCCATCGCCATTGGTCTTATAGATCGACCTGCTTATAAGTTCCACCGAACATCTGCACACCCAACAACTGTCCCTGCGCAACAGGTCCAAGCGTGGGACCGTTTACATGAATTGCTTTCGCCACCGTTGTTGTTGCGTGTGTTGCATCTCCTGCCGTAGCCGCAATCAACACATCGCCCCGAACCTACAATAGTTATCGTGCTTCCACTCACAGTTGCAACATTGAGATCGCTGCTCGAAAATGTGATGGGTAAAACAGGATCAGCAGTTGCCGTTACGTCGAACGGAGCATCACCGAATGTTTTTACGAGAGGCACATTATCCAACGTCACCGTAACCTTGCCTTTCAACAGTAAGCGTTTTGTTGTGCAGCAGCGAGGTTGTAGCGATTATCTGATGCATGCCGAGACAACGATGTTAGCTGTTCCCGCAGCAACAATATTTATCATACCACCCGAAATCGTTGCAACGGAAGGATTGGTACTCTGCAACACAAGCTCTTGCGAAAGATATCCAACGTCTGGCGTCACTGCGGGCTTAAATGGCGGAATCACCGACAGCCTTCTCGGGTATCGGGGCAATTGTTTAGAGTCAGCGGACTCTTATTGAGTTAACAATGTTTTTAACAATCTGTGCTGGCAAGTATAAGTCACTGCCAGCCTGCTTTGCAGAGTAACAGTGCCGTTGAACGAAGCGCCTATCGTTTATCACGTTACCGCTGATTGCAATCTCTCCAAAAGTCGAAGAGTTTTCAAAAGTCAAAGGCAAACCACTCGACGCCGACGCTACAATCAAGTAGTGATATGGCGAGCTATACGTCAACGTTGGGAATATCCGGGAACGTGATCGTCTGCGCCCCCTTCGATATTACCAGGCTCGACGTGAGATCCGACACAGCATCATAGCTTGCATTACCTGCATTAGAAGCTGTGAGTGTTGTTGTACCGAGGCCGGTTGGTATCACTACCCAGTTTGCTCCAATAAGTGCCACCGTGGCCGACAGCGGTGTTCGAGCTCGTGAGTGTATACGGTATGTTACTCGATAAGTGAAGCGTGAGTGTTATGTTATTCCCGTAACCACCCGTTGTAGGCAATGACCCCACCCATGACAGGCTCGCCTTTGTAACTGTGAAAGGTTGAGTGACATCAATCGCCGCGTCGTACATCGCGTTACCTTGCTGACTTGCCGTTATGCTGGTTGTTCCTCCACCTACGAGTGTCACTGTATTTCCATTGATCGATACAATGCCACCGTCGGGACTTGAATAAGATACTGGTAAACCGGAGTTTCGATGTCGCAGTATGGTTGAATGGGAAGATGATCCCCATTGGCTTCGACGTGAGTGGGCCAAACGTGATCGTTTGAGTTAACTTGTTTATGATCAGGTCGCGCTGAACTGCAGCCGCTGCATTGTAGTGTGCTATTGCCGGATTGATTCGCGGTAATGGCGATCGTTCCCGCTCCGACAATTGTAACAGTGTTTCCACTCACCGTGGCAACATTCGTGTCAGAGCTCGTGAAAGTATATTGGCAGGGCCGATTGTCGAACTTGCTGTCAATGTGAATGCAGCATCGATAACGCTTTTCGCGGGAATTGTATTAAATGTGATCGTTTTGATTGGCTTTGTTAACCGTCAATGTTTGCTTGACTGGAATCGCCACGTCGGAATGTACTGTTACCGGCTTGCGTTGCCGTGATGATTCGTCTTGTAACCGTCGATCCGCTGATCGTCGCCACGTTGGCATCGGAGCTTGAATAAGAAACTGCCAACGCCGACGATGATGTCGCTGTGAGTGCAAACGTCGCATCACCGAATGTTTTTGCTGCAAGAGCATTGAATGTTATGGTCTGTTCTGTTCCTGGGCGTGTAGGAATACCATGCACCGGTTTCGCCACCGACAGTCATTCCTGTTCCCAGGTACGCTTTACCACTTGCGAAAGCGACAACTCCATTTGCAAGGAAAGGTCCATCAGGAAAATCTGCTTGTTGTGCCCACGTGTTGATCGAAGGATAATACGAATATGTCACTACATCACTGCCCGATACAACGAAGCCTCTCGTGCTCGGTTGCAAAAGCAAAGCTGCCGGCAGTCTCAATCGGGTAGTCTGCTTTCCGTGTACATTGATTTACCCGCCACGTCGTACTCCCAAAAAATCTTTGAGCGTCGGATCATCATCTGTCATCTGACCGGTGCCAACGTATCCCTTCGAGCCTATCGCAAACGCAGCAGCGTAAGTTCTTTTTGCTGCGGGTAATGCCAACTTCTGCGTCCATACATTCGTAGCGGGATCGAACTCCCACAGATCATTGTAGCCAACAGTTGGTCCTTCGCCTGCGCCGATATATGCTTTGTTGTTGACAACAAACACAAAACTTCCGGCGCGCGCACCTCCGGGAAAGTCAGCCTTCTTTGTCCATGCGTTGTTGACTTGATTGTATTCCAGATGTCGTTGTAAGCATTGCCGGCAAGATCACCGCCGAGAGCGATGTAGCCTTTGCCATTGATCGCAAATCCGACGGCGCCAATTCGAACAGCACCACCGAAATCATTTTTCTGAGTCCATGTGTCGCCCGCGATGTCGTACTCCCATACATCCTTGAGAGGTGTAAGCGTCGACTGGACGAGACCGGTACCAACGTAAACTTTCGAGCCGATGGAAAACGCCGCCGCGAGATCTCTCGCACTGCCGTTCAAGTCATGAAGCGAAGACCAGGTATTTGCCTGGCCAAAACATAGGTTGATAACCAGTACCAACGCCGCGGAAATCAGGGTCTTCATAAATGAGGTTTGAATGGGAAATTTGGCGTTTTTCCGCCCTTCAAACCTGCCAAAAGAAGTCAGAGAACTGCCATTTCAGGGCGTTGTTGCACAGAGTTGCTCAGAGGAGTCGCAGAGTTGCGCGGAGACTTTTGCAAGCGCAGAAAAACAGCTCCGTGAAACTCAGTGTTTTCTCTGCGAAACTCTGCGCAATAGCTCATTTCAATGCATCGCTTAATTGATTGACCATCGTTTTCGCTTTCCCCAAAATCTCGTCAACGTTGCTTCTTTAAACTCACGCTCTTTAGCTATTAATGTTAATATTTGATCGAAGTCTGCAAGCAATTTTTTCACATTCTTGTCGGTCGATTGCGTTGCGCGCTCACGCAGGATCCTGATCTTTTCGAAATCTGAAATACCTTCGCGAAGCTTTTCCATCCGAATACAACTATTGGCACCGGGATAGATCAGGTAACAATCACCCGCTGCCCATGATCCATGTCGAGCGTCGCGCATAGGATCGGCAGGCCATGCATCATAAGCCCAGCGAAGAAATCCATCGTAACCATAAGCAAATGCATACCAACCCAACCAACGTCCTTCGATCGGCGGCGAGAAAAGAAAATTGTTTCGGCCTTGCGGGAGTGCAACAAACATAAAACGTAGACGTGCGTCCTCGTGTCATTCGCAACTTTTGTTCGGCCATCGATGGCTCTTTGCCATGAACAAATGAATAATCGTCAAGCAATGGATCTAGTTGCGGATACCAGTCGCCGGCGTAGGTGATCCGCCAGTCCTTCGAATGATCTTTGATGACTTTGATCGCGGCGAGTGTTTGCTCCATCGCGTTTTCGTTGATGCCGAGATATGTTTTAGCAAACCAACCTCTTTCATCGAGATGCTTGCGGAGATCGGTGAGAAATATATTCCAATGATCTTTGAACTCTGTTGTTCCCGGTGCCCATGATTCATAAACGTCGACTCCGGTTTTTTCATCGCGGTAACGAAATCTATTGCCCCACGGAATGGGCGTGTAGATCGTGATGTTCTGATCGATACCAACTTCCATGCAAAGCTGAACATATTGATCGAATATCGAGTAGTTGAATTTTCCATCTGCCATCTGCGGTCTTGATCCAGTCGATCATTCCGCCTTCGATCATGTAAGAATTATCCGCCCACGGCGAATGAACTGCGTACGTCGTGATATACTTACCACCCCGCATCGGCATACAACTTCAAATGCTTTCTAAGCAACACCTTGTGCTCATCCGACCACGGCTTAAGATCATAGTGCGACGCAACAACCCACGGGTTTTGCCAAAGGTCAAGACGAAACTTCCAGTCGTGCGGCTTCGGCAGTACGTTCGATTGAACATTCACCTTAACATCGAGCGTAGCTTTGTGATTAACGGAATACACATCGATCGTTCCGGTATAAACTCCCGGCATCTGACCTTCCGGGATGTTGAGCTGGAACCAAACGGGACGAACCGTCTTTCCATTTACGTCGAAGCGCGTCGTTTTCGGATCGACGGTCTCGAACCGGTCCGGCATCAGGAACACATCTTTATAAGGAGTCGGGGAACAATCGACAGGCGCCCCTCCATAAGGAAAATTCGAGAGCACGTAATGCACTACACTCAATGTGATATTATTCGCGGCAAGCGTAGAACCTCCAGGGCCCTTCAGATCATTCAGTTTAAAGTAGACTTGTCGAAGCGTGTCGGGTGACCAAACAACGATCTGCACATTGAGTCTCTCTCTCCTCTCCAACCAGTTTCTTCCCAATAAGTTGTCGATTGAAGATTGGGAACCTCCGTCCTGAAAATACAACTTATCCTCCGACCCGAACGACACATGCATGCCCTTCGACTCCTTCAACCATTGCGAACTGTCGGTCGGTTTATCGAAAGCATACTCTTCTTCGTAGTGCCCTTTGAGTAACGGCGCCTTCGATATGTCGATCTGTCCTTTAAATTGGGAAAATGCTGAACTGGAATAAACGATTAATAATAATGTAATAACAGTCCCCTCGCATGAAAGCGAGTTACGAAAAAAGCCGCTAATCATTAACATTATATGCTTCGTCCGGTCTGAACTCCCAGATGTCATCGTAGCGGCTCGAACCACTTTGTCCCGTTCCCACGAATGCCCTGCCTCCAAGAATATACGCGACGGCATCAGTTCGACTAGCGCCTTCGAATAAAGTGATGGCGGTCCACTCCTGTGTGGGTCGGATCATATTGCCATCCGGTGTTATCGGCCACACCTCCCGAGGTAATTCCCGTAGTCACGTATGCCAGTCCATTGAGTGTAAATGACACGGCTCCGTAACGATGAACGGCAGTAGTAAAGCTCACGTACCAATCAACATCGTCTGTCGGTGTCAAATTAGTCCACGTCTTCGTAGCGGGATCGAACTTATAAAAGTCATTATCAGTAGTACCATTATTTCTACCGGCCACAGATGTACACCTGGTTGTTCAATATAAATGTGGTTGCTTCTTCGCGCTTCTGACCCTGGATAACTTACGATCTCCTGCCATGCATCGGTGGAAGGATCGTATTCCCCAAAAATCACCGTCGTAATTCGAACCGTCGTTACCGGTACCCCACATATCCTTTTCCATTCACTGCAAAACCTACGGCGTTATACCGCGCCGATCCACCAAAATCATGAAGCTGTGTCCATGCATCGGTAGAGGGATCGTATTGCCAGAAGTCACCAAGTTCTTGTTTATCCTGGTCCGCGATTGTAACCGAGACCGATGTATGCCTTTCCATCTATCGCGAAAGCAACTGCCCGTTCGCGCGGAACGCCAGGAAACGGCGTCATCGTTTTCCAGAAACCAAGATCGAGATCATACTCGAAAATATCGGCGAAGTAATCGTCGCCGTTGAAACCGAGACCGATGTATGCTTTATTGCCAATTGTAAAAACAATACCACCCGAACGACGACTGCCTTTGAAGGGTGTTGTTCTCACCCAGTTACCCCACCGTGGTACTGTCCTGTCGGGTCGTCGTGACACGACGTTGCAAAAAGTATTATCACCGAAAATAAGATCAACGACGTCCAGGAGTGTTTTCATACTAAATTTTTATATCGTTTTATTTAAAGACATTAATAAATAAGGCAAGTGATCTTGAGCTTCATCTGCCGGTCGCCTGACTGATCACCGATGTACATTCTATTCACCGTAGCTCGAAAAGTCGCATCATCCGTAGTGAAGAGGATCGCGTTTTCATTAAGCTCTTCCAATGCCATCTGTTGATGGACATATGTGGTGATGTCGATCGAATAATGTGTATCGCGCTCCAGGTAGTAATCTTCAACGAGTGTTCCCTGTTGCGAATAAGAGCTCACTAACTGATTCTTGTAATTCACCCTTTGTATTAAGAGCGGGTTGGGGAGAACTGCGTTACGATCTTCGTTATCGTGCGCCGGCGATATTTCCAACTCTGCGCTGAGAACCGTGAGTCCGTTGTTCTCAATCAAAATGCTTCGCAGGTATGGGATCTCCACTCGCAAGCCAAGACCAACGCCAGCCTGGAGATAACCCTTTCCTGCGGTCTTCTCCGAGTCGACGTGAGACCCGGACTTCAATGCATTCAATGGTGTCGACGACTTATCGGAAATGATCTGGTTGTACTTGGCAAAATCCTGGAAGGTCAACGAGAGATATGTCTCGACACTCGGCGTTACCGCGTTGTTGATGTAGTAGATCCTTATCTCGGGCGTCATCGCAAAGCCAACAACGGGCCCGCTCGTACCAGTTGGGACCAAAGCAATGCCATCGAAGTAATCCAGGAAATCTGAGATGGTCGCTACTTGCGGCGCAGCATTCTGTGCTAATCGTATGAGCTCTCGCCCAAATGCAGGCGATAGTGGAACAGATATAGTGTCCTTCTCGTTGGGCCTTGCCCTGTAAGAGATCGTGCCGAGTGGAGTCGGGGTCGTATCGGAACTTACTGGTGTTGTAGAAATTATCTGATTTGTACAGCAGCTCTTCTTTCAACTGATGAACATTGAAGGAGATCGATGAAGTTGTGTCCGTAATAAGAATAACCATCGTGAAACCAATCGGAGCTCGACACGACTGAAAGTAGCCGTCAACTTGTCGACCTCGAACAATCCTTGTGTCGACAATTGAAAGTAAGCCGACGCTGATATTTTTCCGAGGTCCTCATCTTCATGATAGCCAACGAGCAATCGTGGTGCATCGCCAGTAACCAAACTATCGAACATCATTGTAGAGGGTGCGGATCGTAAGGGTGTCGATCGTAGTCATGTTGATCGCACTGCCTTCGAAAAAATCTGATCCGATAGGCGATCCATCATCATTACATGAAAACAATATCAAGGGCGCCAAAAGATACACGCATTGCACAAGAGCCTTCATTCACTGTGTTATCAGGGTGTAAGTAAAAGCCAAAGTGAACTCAGAGTCAAGAATTATCGACCAACGACAGCATATCGTATACGTCCTTCCACCCTGTAGATTTGGTATGTTAAAAAGAGCAATTGATAACTTAAAAGACCCGTTTCGTCCACTTCGTTTTCGTACGATCGTGTCGCCCCTAATTTGCGTCGTCCATTTGATCGCATTTGAGAAGAATCATCGTTGTCTCTATTGTTGCTGCCCTGCTGTCATCCAGCAACCAGCTATACGCACAGATCTCCGCTTCGCCGTATTCGGTTTACGGCATCGGAATCTTGAAAGAAAGAACGTCGTCGATGAACCGGGCGATGGGCGGCAGCGGTTTTGCCGTTCGCGATGCGATCAATCTCAACAATCTCAATCCAGCTGCGTACAGTTCCATTCAGCTTGCAACTCAACTTACGGAGGCTGGTATTTACGCGGAGAGTGATCGATATCGAAGCACCACCCAGTCATCAACACTTACGACCGCCAATCTCAACAATCTTAACTTCTGGCTTCGATTCACAAAAAGATGGGCCGGGTCTGTCGGGATGTCACCGCTTAGCTCCGTGAATTATCACATCACGTCGGGTCATGCAATCGGCGATAATTCAGCATCAGAATACATCGGCTCCGGTGGAGTAACACAATTTTACTTTGGTAACGCTTTTCAGATCACCAAAAATCTTTCGATTGGGGCCACAGCTTCTTTCTTCCACGGAGCAATCGATCGAAAAGAAACCATAACTTCAGGCCTTGCTTTTGGCACAGAGGTGAGTAATAACATTTACATCAATCGGGGGAACATCGACTACGGGTTGCAATACCAGTTCTTTCTGAAAAAGGAGCGCAGCATCACGATCGGAGCTGTTTACAACAATAAGCTGCGCCCTCAACACATCGCAACAAACAACGATCTACCAGCAAAACGACACGCTCAGTAACGACAAAACAGACGTTGCCGATTATGTGCTGCCGCAAAAAATTGGCGGTGGCGTCGCATTCCAAACCAGGCAATCAACCTTTACGGTCGACCTTTCCTACCAGGAATGGTCGAAGGGTAGACTGGAAGATCATCTCAAGCTTCGGGACACCCGACGGGTTTCTGTCGGCTACCAGTTTCGCGGAAACAACTCCGCAGATTCTTTCTGGCACGGTGTGGTGTTCAGAACGGGTTATTACATTCAGGAGAATGCAATGGTCCTCCTGCAAACACCATTCACCGATTGGGGTGCAACCTTCGGCGTCGGCATTCCTGTAAGCGGTAAACGAAACTCACTTAACCTGTCGTACAGCTACAATCACTCAGGTACGCTCGACAGGACTTTGATCCAACAGCAGTCGCAAGTCATTTCATTGGACATAACCTTCCGCGACCTGTGGGGCATCAAAAGAAAATTCGATTAACGCTCCTCGCCATCTCCATCACAACCATTTGCTTCGCGCAAGAAGTTGTGACAGTGAAAGGCATCGTTGTTGACTCTGCGAGGCTAAAGCCTATCGCATACGTAAACGTTTATGTGAAAAGAGGAAATTCAGGAACAACAACCGATACGAAAGGCAACTTCACCATCTCGGCCCGACCCACCGACACCATCAGGTTTTTCATTTGTTGGATATAAAACATTAGAGCTTCCTGCCCAGGATTGGGAACCGAGTGTAATCATGATGGCGGAAGACGTAACGATCCTGAAAACATTCACCGTTCGTGGCGAAGCAACGGGTACGCGCTACGACGGGCTATTCGACGCGGAAAACAGGAAGCTGGAGGCCGCCAGGAAGAAACTTCCTTTTTACTATTCGAGCGAAAAGAAAGAGAAGGTAATGCTCTCGCGTGCGAAAAACGAGTCGATGCGTGTGAAGCACTATGTTGATCTCCTTGTAAAAGACGACAAGGTGAAGCTCGATCTTATGAAGCGACACAAGCTTACGGAGGCGCAGTATTACGATCTATTGGCGAAGTTCAATCAAAGAAATTTCGCAGTCATGTATTACCTCACCGATGTAGAGTTGCTGAGCTTGCTCTATCACTTCTACGAAATGAATGCCGATCAGTAGTCGATCAGTCGCCCGGCAAACTACCTGTTGATTGAAACTGTCAGAATAAGAAGCGCCGATCGGTATGTGTCGGTCCATTACCAAAAACTTTGCCCCTTCTGAAAGATTTTATCTTTTCTACGGAGATGATGAATGACTTGTGAATTCTCACAAACTGGTTCCTGGGCAAAATCTCCTCAAGGCTCCGAAAGGTTAGGATTGTCATGATCGGTCTCGGTCCACCGGTATAGATCTTTACGTAGTCCTTATA
This sequence comes from Bacteroidota bacterium, assembly GCA_037200305.1. Taxonomy (GTDB): domain Bacteria; phylum Bacteroidota; class Bacteroidia; order Cytophagales; family Cyclobacteriaceae; genus ELB16-189. The sequence goes on along the minus strand of JBBCGZ010000016.1, from coordinate 11,310 downwards.
TCCTTCTATGTAGTAGATGTCGGAGAAAGATATTTTGATCACGTTGTGTTCCGATTTCACGAACATGAAATCGTAAGGGGCGCGAGTTCTCGAACCTGGTTTGAATGACTGGCTTCAATAGACCAACCTGCCCCGGTATGAGGGCCATCTCCATACATTTGTCAACTCTTGCGGATACTGTCATAACAATGGTGTTTAAAATAATCCAGGAGCGGGAAACCGTCAACACAAAAACAACCCCTTCGGGATCACCGCCCCTGGCTTTATGAAAATAAATCGTCAGTAATAAGACAGGTCACGAAGAGGGACCTACTATTCGAAAGGAAAAAATTTATTGACTTCTCTTATAGAAGTTGACGCGGTATTGAAGTGAGATGTCCCAACCAACCCATTTTTGACTAAAATGGAAAGTTGGCATGTGAGAACTTTCGTTGATGGTGTTCTGATAATTAAAAACAGGGCCTGCTCTCAGGCTTAAATTTTCATTAAAGGAATAACGCAATGCCAGCTTCACCTGGTGATTACGTTTGATCTCGGTTTGACGATCCGGAACGTCAGGAATGCCCGTTCTATAATGATGAAGGATCTGTGTATCGGTGTATCCCGAATAGATGTACATCGTGTTGATGGAAAAATGTCCGTTCAATTGCATCGAGTTACCGAGGCCATACGCGCCATAAAATCCGTGATTGGCAGCCCAACGGGGATTGAATACACCATACAGGTACGACAGCCCTCCCTGGAATTCGAGTCCCGAAGAATTGTCGCTCACGTATGTACCGATCGAAGCATACCAGCCGTTGTACCGGTTGTTCATGTTGATCCGGTTCACGTAGTATTTAGGAATGTTGTGAGGAACGTTCACTCCCAACAATTGCTGCAGCTCGATGATCCTTTTGTTGAGCTTGTTTTCCAGTTGGCGTTGCCTGGCTCTCGAATACTTTTTCAGGAATTGTAGTTGGGTTGGAGGTCAACAACAAGTTGTCGGCCGATTCCAAGACGGGCTTGGTTTCTATGTTTGCCACCTGTTTTTCGGGTTGCTGAATGATTGTTACAGGTTTGGGATTGCTCTTAATTACGATGTGGCGATCATGCATTCTGAACGAAACATTTACTTGTCGTTCGATCATCGTAAGCGCTTCATTGATCGGTCTGTTCTTGATGTTAATGGAGACAAGCTTCGAAACATCGACGATATTCTTGCTGTAAAGAAAATCGTAACCGCTCTGTTTGGCGAGTGAATTGATCACCGTCTCAAGTCGCGTTGCGTGACAGGTAATAGTAATATTTTGAGAAGAAGGAGATTGTGCGTAGGAAGTAACTACCCAACAACAAGAGCAAACTACTGAGGGCAACCTTCTCCCCCTTCAAGAATAAAGATCTTGCCATTTTGCTCTAACTTTAAATTCAGGGTTTCTGATAATAAAAGTAACACTTTGTCTACAGAATCGTCATTAAAAGCGCCTGAGAATTTGCAGTAATTAACGGCATCGTTTGAAAGGGAGATTTCGCATCCATACGTTTCTTTTCGACCGCCCTTATCACCTCTTCGACAGGCGTGTCTTTAATTCGAGCTTCCGGCTTGCGTAAGCCCATGTGTTGGGATTAGTCTGTTGAGTGGTGGCTCTTCGATGTTCAGTGAACGTGGCGAATGCGCCTTTGTGCAGATAGATACTATCTGAAGGCGTAACAACAAGAACAGTTCCTTCGCTTACACTTACCTCCACTAAACTGTCACGAGTATTAACATTGAATTCAGTTCCGACAACCGTGATGCGCGAGAATTTTGCGCGAATAACAAACGGCTTAGTCTTGTCCTTTGCCCACTGAAAAAAAACGCCTCACCCCTGTAAGCTTACTTCGCGTGCATCTTTCGAAAAATTCTCAGGATACTTTATCTCTGAATCGCGATTTAACGTCACAACAGATTGATCAGGCAGGCTGACGACTTTCACAGTATCTGTTTTTTGCACAATCAGGTTCTCTCCACCAGGCAGATACAACCAAATCCCTATAAAAAGCACTAACATAATCGACGCTGCAATTCCAATCTTAAAACTTGTGCTTACACCCATCGGTCGTGGAGGTTGTACTTTTCTCCATGCCGCATCTTTGTTGACGGACCTTACCTTAACCAATGGATTAACTTTATTCCAGGTGCTTTCAAGCTCATCGAAGCGTGTCTTGTTGACGGCGGTCTCCAGCCAATCGTTCAAAAGCAATAGCTTCTTCGGGTGTTGCTTCACCCGACAGATACTTTGCAATCAAATCGTCGTCGACCGTCATGATAATTGATCCTTTAGCGCTTCACGCAATAGCTTCAATGCTTTGCAAACCTGGTTCTGTATCGTATTCACGGGAGATCCCAAGCTTATCAGCGATCTCCGAGGTATTTCATTTCCTCATACCTGCTCATAATAAATATAGAGCGACACTGTGGTGGCAATGCATCGACAGCTTTGCGTATGTTTTCCTCGAGCTCGCCGGAAAATACGCCAGGCTGTTGTTCATCGCGACCTGGTTCCAACACCGCAGTTTTATCGTAGCGCGTTCTTACCCGCCTTATGTTCGAGATGGTTGAGGCACTGATTGTATACCGACCTGAACAAGTACGACCTTATCGATGTGTTGATGTCCACCGACTCTCTCATCTCCCATAATTTCATGAACATCGATTGCACGATGTCTTCCGCGATATCGAAATCCTTCACGATTGTAAAGGCATACCGGCAAAGGTCTTCGTAGCAGGAATCGAAAACCTTGCGGAAGGTATCTCTCGTGCCATCCCATCCAGGGGATCCGGGTTTCATCAATGCAATCTAAGGGAGAGACAGCTAAGAAGCGAGTGAAACACTACCCTGCAAATAACTTTCTTTTTCGTTGGCTGGCCATTCAATTATGTCGACGAATGTTGGTCGATCATCTGTATTCTGAAGATAGAAGCAAGTGATTTGGTAGTGTTGTTATGCTATGGCCCGCCTGTGTTTGCTGCTATTGTTATTGTTGGCAATGATCTCGTGTATCGATGATGATCGTGAGTCCATCTCGCCCGAAGATCTTGAGTCGGAGATCATTGAAATGAATTGGTACAGCACGGTGAAAGATTTCTATGCTCCCGAATTCTTTGATGTTGAATCATCTCTTGTTGCACCTCACACACTCCAGGAACCTCAAAGACGAATAGATACCGCTATTCAATAAAATTCCGCTGTTTTTGAGGAGAAATGCCCCGGTACGTTATATTTGCACTTCATTTTTAAGCGACATGCCTGGAGAGGTGGGTGAGTGGCTGAAACCAGCGGTTTGCTAAACCGCCGTACGGGTCAAACCGTACCGGGGGTTCGAATCCCCCCCTTCTCCGCTTTCGGTCGCCAGGGCGACCTTCGGCGGACGCAGTCCGCGAATGTACTTGGTCGCCTGCTGTTAAAGTGAGGCGACCTTTTTATTTGGTCCGGTAGCTCAATTGGATAGAGCATCAGCCTTCTAAGCTGACGGTTCGGGGTTCGATTCCCTGCCGGATCACAACGATTTAAATTCCGCAACAATATCCGCTTGGAGCCTTCACCTAGCGGATATTTTTTCGGATGGTTACTTCCAAATGGCTGCGAAAAAATGAATTCGAACCATGGCATTTAGTTGTAAGGCTGTCCTTGCTGACTACAAAAGAGATGGTGGGCTTCGCCGTGTTTATCTACAGGCTATTCTCGACGGACGAAAAGTGAGAATACCTTTCGCATTCTATGTTGAAGAGCATCATTTTCAAGCGAGGGGAAACGGTAGCATTCGTGAAGCACATCCGAATGCGAGAGACTATAACGCCGAAATCGAAAGCGCCATTGTAAAAGCACTTAGTCTGGCTTCGCGTTATCGTCTCAAAAGAAAAGCTCTCACTTGTGCAGCGTTTAAAGATGAGTTTTGAAAACAACTATGAAGAACTGGATCTGATAGGTTACATGACCAATACGCCTGACATTAAGATCTTCCGACTTTGAGCCAGGCACGATGAAGCAACACAACGTAGTGATTAATAAGCTTCGAGAGTTTAAGAAACGCATACCCTTTGATGAGTTAACTCCGGAGCTGATGCAACGATTTAAGAATAAGAGAATCGGAAGGGGGAATATGCGAGCAGCATTGACAGAGTTCTTAAAGTTGTAAAACATTATCTGTCTTCAGCAGAGAAGGAAGGAATCGAATTCCAAGATCCGTTTTCGATAATTCGAATTCGGAACTATCGTTCGAATAGAATGTCTTTGTCGGAAAAAGAATTGAACAGACTTGACGAATACTATGAGAGTAACAAATGCACACCCTCCCACAAAAAAAGTTCTTCGTTACTTTTTGTTCAGCTGCTATACAGGTCTTCGTATTTCAGATATAAAACGAATAACATGGGCGAACATTAGTGAAGATCTTCTCTCTTACGTTCCAATGAAAAAGAAGAAACAGAACGAAACAGTGACTGTTCCGTTAACCCTGGAAAAAAAATACCTGCCGGATTTCGTGCCCGGCCCTCATCCCATATTCAACGTCTTTAGCGACCCTGTTTCTAATCGATATTTGAAGGAAATCGCTGATGAAGTTTCAATCAAGAAAAGCATTACCTATCACACAAGTCGCCATACCTTCGGTACACTCATGGCGCAAACAGGTCATCTTCCGGAAACGCAAAAGATGATGGGACACGGAAGCATAAGAACAACAATGGAATACGTGCACACCAGTCACGATGATATAGTTAAAGTGAAGAGACAGAGGTTCGGATTGGACACCTAGATCCTAAAACTACAGGGGAGTTAAAACGGCCCCCCTGGATTATTCATCTGAGATCAGTTCCCTGTTATGATCGGTGTAAGTTCTGCTTTCAGGGAATCGTATTTCTGTTGAGTGATGACACCTAGATCAAGGAGATCTTTTGATTCCTTCAACTTTGATATCGCTTCCTCGCGTGTCATAGCAGCATTTGGGTTTAAGATTTCACCAACCAAGAACGCTTTCTCGTAATCTGTGACTGTCCTTCTCGAACCAAGCGTAGTTGCAGTCGGATTTTTTACATAGAGAATAATGTAGAGCGGAGACTTTCTGGAGAGCTTGGTATGATAAAGCTTAATGGTTTCCACAACAACTTCCTCAGCCTGAGCGTTCGCGTCCATCGCGTAGTTCGCACCTAACATCGCGTTGCCTACATTGACCTTTCCACTATAGTAGTAAGTGTATTGCCGGCCACTTGTTGATGGACGACCTGCTTGGAGACGGCTTCCAATTTTGATCGACGATCCGTCTTTAGAAACATACTCTTCGGTCTCAGTTCCATTCGAAATGTTTGATGCAAATATTTCGTCTTGTGCCTGTTGGTATGTGAACCTTTTACCTGGCGGTTGGCAGAAACAGTTCGCAGCTGAGATGATCAGCGCGAAGATTAGACACGTACGCATACAATTTTTGTTGGTTAAAGTTAGGGGCTCTTCCTTACTAAGATACGTATTTTGCCGGCACTGAACACATGGGACCTACTTCAACACTGATCATCGATACTGGCAAACTCGCCGGTCTTTTTCAATCGCACTATTGTACCCAACGAGCCAGACTTCATCTTCCTTCGGGTGTCCCATAAACCGGATTCAACAGGACTTCGGTTTGAACGCATCAATGTGGTTCTCATCGATGGGTTGGTATCCAATTAAAATCATGCTATCCCGATGCTTCGGTGAGACTGATATGTAACCATCTACTTTGTTGTGCCCACAGCAACACTCGATCGTCTCTATTCCTTGTGCCCATAAATCGGTCACTTCTCCAAACAAACACTTATCGATTCCGATTTTAGAATCTCGTTTACTGGATTCAAACCAGGCAGGTAGTCGCACAATGAGTTGGTTGCCATACGAACCCATTTCAACATTTTTGCAATTGCACATGGATTTGGTATTGTCTAGGTAATCTATTGGACCTGTCTTAACCACAAAGATAAGCCGAATTCCACCCCTGTTTTCCGGCCGGATTCCTCGCAATTAATTGACGCTCAGTGATCGGAATTGGGAAACCTGAAAAAGAGGGACTCCTGTGCCACGCCTCACCGCCAGCGCCTTACCTTTTTTTCGGTCGCCAAAATCATTTTTGAGAGAAATATGAATTCGCGGATGGCTAAAACGTCATACAGCGATGCTGTTTGCCCCTGGCATCGAGGACAGGCGAGATCTCTTGATGAGTCCATGGTAGAGACGATAGTCGTATGCATCACTATAGTGCGTTGCATGTTGGGGTTCGACGCGGGGATTGTTCTCTCCACTCTTATCCTTCTTGGCATCCGCGTTCATGCCGGCCGACTCCAGTGAGATCCGCAGGTCCTTACAATTATTGGCATTATGACGGACCTTTGGCAACGCAGGATCCTCTTCACGATGAAGCTTGGTGATAAAGCGATGCCTCTCCATATGTTCTATATCACCAATCGTCTTACGTATCACCGTCCAACCATTGGTCTTGAGCACCTGGGCGAACTGTTCGAAGTTGTTCTTCTTTGCATTGCCCACCTTATTGTTACCGCTCTTATCGCCCCATTGGTAGACGATCTTCTTCTTGTGGTGCTGATAGTATTTGCAGAATCGCTTAGCCAGGTCATCGATAATCTGGGGGTGGTACACATGCATAGCATTGATCACTCGTATCTCATCACGCGTCTCCTGGTCAATGGTAATACAGTTAAACGCTCCCCAGTCATGGGATATGTTCAGTGGCACACTGGGATCGCAGTCCTTATCCCACCGACTATCGCGCTCAAACTCTTTTGCACCGAGCCCCAATGAGTCTATATAGTCGTAATTGAAGCTATCGGTATACCAATGACGGTCTTCCAGGGCGGGATAGAATAACGCACCAAACTTTCGTATGCGCTTGTTCATCACCTCTACCAGGTACTGCAGTCGCGGCATCTGGCGGCGCCATGCTTTGATGGTCCCCCACGCCCAGGACAAACTTATTATGCCAGCTCGTACCTTCTATATAGAAATATTCTTTTGGAAACTGTTTTGCCTTTTGCTCTGCCTCAAGCAACCAGGCTCCAGTCGATCCATACGGCATTGACGAGGTAAAGGACTGCTGCCGGTGAAAGGGACGGTCTTTAAAAATCGGATGCGTTGGACGTATTGTTGGAATGACGATCTGATCATATTGATCTTTCTTGATCAACAATGCTTCGTCAACAATCACCCAATCGTAAGAGGCACCTCGCAGGAGCTGGGGCCGATCGAATGATCCAAAGATTAATGTAGTGCCATTCCAAAAAGTGATAACGTTCTCGTATCTCTCAGGCTTTTGATAAGGTGATTTGAACCATGCCGGCGGCTTTCGTCCAATAACGTAGTGAACATTTTCCAGGTAACCGAAATATTGCTCCCACGCGCTCTTCATCGGAAGCAATGTGTTTGTGAGGATCTGCGTATAAGTCAATCCAATGAATAGGCCTTTGCTTCTCGGCAAAGCCTCAAGCTTGGTTGCAACATCAATTCCGTTACCAAAACTTTTACTGAATCCGCGTCCTGCGATGAGGACGCGGATCAACTGCCACGCAGAGAGGAATAGCTGCGATATCGGATTGAGGTAAAGCCTTTCTTTTGCCTTCATTCAAATAAACGGATGGATGTATGACATGAAAGACTTGCGAAGCGACGCACGGGCGATCAACACCTCTTTTTCATCGTAGTGAGATCTCAACCAGATGAGAGCTCGCGCCGATGCATTCCATTCGGTTACCAGTATAGAAGCTTTTCCCGCAATGTGAATAGTCACAACATATGATATCATGAACCATTGGATCCATGCAGTCATCAGGAAAGTAAAAGAAAGTGTGCACCAGAGGACTGCGATGGCCAATACAATCCATTGATACCACCGTTTTACAAAGCGCGCGATCGTGAGTGGCATATACAACTCTCGATGCTGCAGGGAGTGAAAAGCTTCATGGGATGCAGCAGCAGCCGACTGAACGTCGTCGGCGAAGTAAACAGAAGGCAACAAATGGACTGTTCGGGACTCAGTATTATAATAGTTCGCCTCACCCGTTTCCACCGGCGCTTGCGTGATCATCGATGCAACCTGGTAGCCTTTCATTTCTCCTCTTTCACATCCTCGAATGCAATATCCTCGGCCGGGACATCCTTGATCAGTTCCTTAGCCTGCAGCTCGAGGGTTTTACGATCTGTTACAAACGTGATCGATACAGGCTTCTGATTGCGCAGCAACTCGGCCATTCTTGCATCATCATCGCCGTTGAGGTTATTGAGTTCTTTGTATTCCTTCAGGAACCTATGATAGGATTCGAGATCTTTCCTTTCCCAGGCGAGCTTCATTGCACGCAAAGCCATTGTCTCGGCGATCGCACGCTTCGCATCTTTGTGATCAGCCCGCGGATCTCCGAAAATCAACATCGCATTGTTGACATCATCGTAGGCGACCGACTTCTTTATTGAGAAGAGTCTCTCAAGTGTTGAAACAGTTTCTTTTAATGTGCGGTGCCGACATAAAAGATACCAGGCCTTCTCCCAGCGCTCACGGATATTTTCTTCTTCTACATCAAGAACAACCTGTGTCTTCTTGTTATGGTAATATTTCCAGATCCTATCGAGGGTCGAGTCGGCCGTCTTGCGTGCTTCCCTGGAAGGTTGATCCTTTATCTTGGTTGCCGCCTGAGCATGCTTATCCTGTGCCAGTGGTTGAGACTTCATTTGCCTTTCAAGATTTTGTTGATTTCAGAACGACGAGCTTCGGCAACGGCGACGGCTTGTTCCCACTTCGCCATGCGATCCGTGTTTGAATGCCCCTTGCCGATCTTCGTCTTCGTTTTGGAAATGAGATCCTTGAGACGGATCAATTCGTACTTCAGCGCCTCATCGCTCTTAGCAGTTGACGGTTTGCTGAGATCTTCCGGGAGTGTCCCTGTCGATTCGATTTGTTTGATCCTTCTCCACAGCGATATTGCTTCTCCAGTGAGCGCCTCGGTTTTTTTGTAGTGGAGCGCGAGCTCCCGATCGGGCAGCTCTCCATCCATGAACAATTGTCCTTTGTCCGACGACTCCAACGACAATCTCGCGTGAGTAGTAGCTATCATCGTTGCATTAAGGGAGCTAAGCTTATTGCGCTCCCGTTTGACTGCAGCCAGTCGATCATAAAGGTCCTTCAATATATCGTCGAGCGTCGGATCTGTTTTGATCGGTACGGCGACGCTCTCGATCTCTTTTCTTTTTGTGACAATAACTACATCGGAGATAGCAGGCGCTGGGTTCTCTTTTTCGTGCGCCGGGGCGTCATTAAGTGTAATGACGAGTTTTCTATACCGAGGCATCGTCGGAAAGTTTTTGTAATGTCTGCAGGCCTTTATGAGTGTCGCTTAAGTTGTTGTAAACCTGTAAGCGATCGAACCGGGCATCGATCGATGCGATAATGTCCTCTAACCTTTGAAGCAAAGCCGGATCTGTTTGAGCAATCACAGGACCATCGATCGGCAAACCTTTCGACGAAGCTGATGAAGATGCGGTAAATGGACTGACCGGCCCCCCGGCAGCGAACCTCTTGCCTCCAGCTGCGACATTGATCGCACTTGCGATAGAGCGAAGGCGAGGATTTCTAAAAACTCCTTTCGTGAGAATGATCTCGTCGCCTTCAACGTTAACGTCCACACCTCCGGAGGCGTGACTTGGTCCTTTGATCACATCACCTTTCGCGAATTGCTCCGCGTTGATCTTTTTAATCGTGTTGCGGAATCGAATTGTTGCTGCAGCGGTCTGTATGCCGGCGACGATTGACTGGAACGGCCCGAAGTCCGCTGCATGTCTCCAAAGTGCGGCAACTTCCGCCAGCCAGTTGATCTCGGCGGCAATCCTTTCTCGCTTCTTGATCTCCTCACCCTGCTTCTTCTTAAATACGTCAAGCTCTTTCTGGGCGTTGATATATGCCTGGCTCTCCTCACCAAACTTATTACGGATATCGTCGACGCGACGCTGCTCAGCTGCGATCGCATTGTTGGACTTCGTGTTCTCCAGGGCAAACAGATCATTGGCAAGGCTAACTCCTCGCTGCAATATTTGCGACTTCGCATTCTCTTCAGCTTTCTGATATGCATCGATCCATTGCTGTCGTTGCTCCCAGAGCTGGCGATCGGAATCTGCTTCGGCGAGATTTGCAGCGAGCGTAGCACCCAATCTTTTTTGAATTGCCTTTACCTGCTTAGCCAATGACGTATCTACAACAGCGTCGATCTCGAACATGTGATCAGCCTCCGATTGCGCGACGGCCTGTATGTATTCGCTAACCTCCTTCTTCTTTTCCTGGTTACTCTTCTCCTGTTGCTTCTCCTGTTTGACAAGGATCTGATCTCGCCTGTTTTGGATCTTCTCTTCCATCGTGATCTCCTGCTGTATGAGATCCAGGTTAGCCAGCTTTGCATCTTTAAGTTTGTCCGCGAGCTCGTCGCCCATCACGCCGGACTTCTCTGCCTGCGCAACTTCACGTTGCACCGCTTTTAGATAATCGTCTGATAGCGCGAGCTGTTCTTTATAGCTGGCGCGGGTGATCCTGTCGGCCGTCTCGAGAAGGTCCATTCGTTCCTGCAAAGTCTTCTTCTGATTTTTGGCTTGCAGTAAAAGCCGATCGACTTGTATTTCGTTTTCCTTGTCACGGATCGCCTGGTCACGCTGACGATCTTCGATCTCATCATAAGCCTGTACCAGGTTGTATCCTTCTTTAGCCGCTGTAGCGATATCGTCACCAAGAGATCGGAAGAACCCGATCGGATCGCTGAATAGTTGGCCGATCGTCTCGCCCAGGTTCCAAAGTTTATTGAACAAAACATCGACCACGTTGCCAATTGCCTTGAAAGCGCCGGAGATCATGTTAGCACCTTTCTCAGTCTTGGTAAACCAACCAACAAGGGTTGTGATCGCGGCAATCAACAGTCCGATACCTATCGACATCAGTGCAACCTTTCAACAGGCCTGAGCTGGAGATCAAGCCTCCCATGCCTTCCTTCATCCTGGAGAAGGATCCAACCATTGCGTTCCACTTTTCGGCACCCGGTATCTGCAGGAAGCTTCCTTTGAGCACGTCGCTCGCTTTGCTGTACTCTTGATCTCCTTTTGGATGTTCTGCATCTTATCGGTGACCTGGTTGAGGCTTGCGCTCGCTTTCCACGAACTGATCAGTACCAGGTTTGAGTGTGCTGATCTCCTTATTCAGCGCTGCAGCCTGCAGGCGGAGTTGCTTTAGTGTCTCGCCGGCTTTTTGACCGTTTGCAAGAGTGATATCTATTTCAGCCAT
>JBBCGZ010000015.1:0-88708 GCA_037200305.1 Bacteroidota bacterium | reverse complement strand
CTCGCCACGAAGCTCTGCCGGTTGTGAGTTCCAGACTCCGCAATAAATTCTTTGTCATCGAGAAGGTTAATGATCCTCGACGACGCTACAATTCCCATCTGCAGCGTGTTGTAGCGATCGGCCAGCATCCTGATCGGCCTGAAGAACATCTGTATGTACATGATGAAGGCAATCAGTTTACCAACCGTGATGCCCGTTGCTTCGAATGTATAACACCACGCGCTCCGTACCACATCAGCAGACCGAGCCCGGTAGCCGAGATGATATCAGCAACGGGATAATAAATAGAGTAATACAACACCGATCTTAAGTTCGCATCGCGATGTTCCTTGTTGATCTCCACAAACTTGCCAAACTCTCTTTTCTCGCTGCCGAAGATCTGCACGATGTTCATGCCAGTGATATGCTCTTGAACGAATGCATTCAAATTGGAAACGGCATTGCGCACATCATTGAAGGCAACCTTGATCTTCTCTTTGAACACGTAAGTAGAAAGGAACATAAATGGTATCGTCGAAAGACTTACCAGCGCCAATCTCCAATCCTGGTAAAACATAAATCCAAGGATGAACACAATCTGCAAAAGGTCGCCGGCCATCGCTGCAAGGCCTTCGCTGAATACATCGGCGAGACTTTCAACATCTGAAATTGTTCTTGTAACGAGACGACCGATCGGTGTCTTATCGAAAAACTTCAATCGAAGTCCGATCAGGTGTTCGTACAGCTTCACACGAATGTCGCGGATAACATGCTGACCTATGCGGCCGGAGAGATAGGTATGTATGTATTGAAATCCTGAATGCAAGACGAGCACGACTGTCATCAGCATTACCATGTACAGCATCGCGTGGTAGTTCCCGTTGCCAACGTACTTGTCGAGAGTTTGCTGAACGAGGATGACTTTGAATGGAGCGAGAAATCCGAGAACAACAGTGAGAACGATTACAATATAAAACTGGAATCGATAGGGCTTTACGAAGAGTAAGATGCGTCCAAGGACTTTAAAGTCGATGATGTTACCACTACTAACCTTTTCTTTCTCCATCTATATAGATTGACTTTGGATATCTTACATTCATCAAATACAGTCCTTCCGGGGGAACATTCATCCCAGCCTTTTTTCGGTCTTTGCCCTTCAATATTTCCTGGAATTCTTTCAGAGAGATTTTCCCGGTGCCGGTGTCGAGCAGGGTGCCAACGATGGCTCTAACCATTCCCTAAGAAACCTGTTGGCTGCGATGCTAAAAACCAATAAGTCACCTTTTTGATTCCATTCGGCTTCTTTTATCGTGCAAATAAAATGATTTACGTCTGTCTTCACTTTGCTGAATGCCTGGAAGTCGTGGGTCCCGACTAATAACGCGGCTGCCTTGTTCATGGTTTTGACGTCGGTGTCCTTGAAGAAGTAGAAGGCGCGGCCGTTTCGGAGGGGATCTTTCTTTTTTGTGATGATATACTCGTAAGCGCGTTCGGTGGCATCGTATCGTGCGCTGATATTGGGTTTGATTTGTGAAATGCTGCGTATGGCGATGTCGTTCGGCAGGAACGAATTCATTTGCACAATAAGTTTTTCACGGTCCAGTGGTTTCTCGACGTCGACGTGAAAGAATTGCTGAATGCAATGAACACCAGCGTCGGTGCGACCACTTCCCACAATGGCGAGCTTTTGTCGTAGCACGGTACTGAGACATTTCTCGACGACCTCCTGGATGCCGGTAGCGTTGAGCTGCGATTGCCAGCCCGCGTAGTGTGTTCCCGCGTATGATATCTCGAATAAGAATCTCATATGAGGGAGTCAGGAGTCAGGAGTCGGTAGTCAGGAGACATTCTCTTTCAAAATCTTTTTTTGATTGAATTACAATATGCCGTTAAAACCTTGCTTGTTTGCTCCGCAAGGTCCTGAAGACTTCTATTTTCTCCAAAACCCAGATCTTTAGAAAGAAGCGAATAATATTTGCACTCTTCCAATGACCCTTGGGCAATATTGAAGAATCGTATTTTATCGCGATCTGAAAACTTAGCGAATCCTTCGGCGATATTCGCAGCAACAGAGACAGCTGCCCTCTTGAATTGACTAGTTAGTCCAAACATTTCCTCTCGCGGAAATTGTTTTGTGTATTTATATACCTCCAGCACCCAGCCTATGCGCAAGCTGCCATGCAATAACGTCTCTGAAAGATTTTGCGGGCTCCATATCCTAACTCCTAACTCCTAACTCCTAACTCCTGACTCCTAACTCCTGACTCCTTGAATTTGGGAGCTAAAATAATTTCGCTACCCGGCTCCCCTTCGAAGAAAACCTGACTAATTTTACACCATGTGGCAACGCTTTCAAACTCTTTTCCTCGCTCTCGTCGTGATCCTCATGGTCGCAAGTATATTTTTTCCGATCTGGAGATATGACGATCCTACCGTTGGCGCACGGTATGAGCTTTACCCCATTCACTACTCGATCACAACTGTCAGCAATGGAGGTGAAGAACAAAAGAGCACTGCTTATTTTCCATATTCAATCACCGCGATCCTTATGATCGCCGCCCGCTACCGTTGCAGCACAAACTATTCGACGCTACGACAATCGTCAAACTCAAATGCTGCTCACATTCCTTAACACAATGTTGCTTGTGGGTGTCCTGGGCTCCGCATTTTATTTTGCATACAAGCTCAACAACGAATTCAAAGTTGTAGGATTGTCGCGTATCGCAATGTGGGTGATGTTCGCTGCCGTTGCATTCAACTGGATTGCAATGAGATTCATACGACGCGATGAAAAAATTGTGAAAGACTCAGAAAGACTTCGATGATAACAAAAGTTGGAACCAACGAGGTGCACACCAACGGCGATATGCCCGCTGTAGGAAAAATAGCACCCGACTTTACCCTGGCCGACAACAAGCTAAGCGACATCACTCTGAATAGCTTCCGCGGCCACTCCGTCGTGTTGAATATTTTTCCCCAGTATCGATACAAGCACCTGTGCTCAATCAGTACGCGAATTCAATCGTCGTGCAGCCAATCTCGCGAAGACCGTTGTGCTCTGTATTTCGAAAGACCTGCCATACGCCATGAGGCGTTTCTGCGCTGCCGAAGGCATCGATCGCGTTATGACACTATCTGATTTCAGGTCGAAGGATTTCGCTAGCGATTATCATGTAGAAATGACCGACGGACCCATGCGCGGACTGTTCGCCCGCATCGTTATCGTGATCGATGAATTCGGTACCATAAAATACAGCGAACTTGTTCCAGTAATAGGTCAGGAACCCAACTACGATGCCGCGCTGAAAGCCCTCATTTGATTATATTTGTCAAATGCGCTTCACCCTATTCATAACAGTAGTCCTGTTTTTGGCTGCTTGCACTGAATGCTATAGCCAGGAAGCGCGTCATACTACCCTCAAAAGAAGCGCTAAAAACCGCAATCTTCGAGCGCCATTCGTATCAAAGGCAAAGTCGCGCGTAATCTGCCCGATTTTCACGAACAGTACGTATCCATACCAGGGCATCGGCCTTAAGCTCGGCGACCCCGTTGCTCTTTCATATAAATATTATCCCAACAAGAATTTTTCATTCGGTGCCGATGTCGGGAAAGTTGCCAGCGGTCTCTACAGTAATATTATCGCAAACAGTTCAGCGGTTACATTCCCGATACGCTTTCGGGTGAATCAACAGTAAAGTACTTATCGCATCACGCGTTGAGTGACATGTATCTCGAAGCGAAGTTCTTGTATCAATGGGACGCGTCGGCAATTTCGAAAGGCTTGCAGTTGTATGCAGGTCTCGGTTGGCAATGGCGAAATACGAAGCTCGAATATGATTACATCTATGAAGATGGATTATTCGAGAACCAACTCGGCAAATTCAAAAAGTCGAGGTTTACATACGGACCAACAGCGATCGTAGGCTTCGAATACTCTTACTTTTCTTTGCCGCTCTCGGCATTCATAGAGATCGAATGGTTTACCGACGCCTTGCTGGATCCCGGTTATAATCGCTTCCAGGGTGGGGGTGGGATTGAGGTACGTATTTTGATCGGAGGTTGTCTATGAGAATTATAATCCTGATTACTTTATTGTTTGTCGGAGCATCAACAATCGCTCAAAATAACCCAACAAGCAGCGTGTCGTTGCGACTTGGCGTTCCCGTTGGAATCAGCTACCAGATTTATACAGGAAAGAAAGATCACTTTGAATTTGTTCTCGGCGGAGCATCACCATACTGGTCGAATCATTATTACATCAACTCTTTCAATACTTTTTCGAAGTACAAAAATTTCAAATACCTCGATCATAAGGTTAGCAACACAATCTTCCTGCAAGGTCGTTCCTGAAAGACTTCGCAATACCGACTGCCGGTATGGAAGGCGGCACTCACCTGGTATTGTGGTATTGGAGCGCTATTGAAAGTGCAAAGGTCAATTACAAGTACACGAACATCGAGGCCGTTCCACCAACACAATTACGATACCCATACCCGAACATCGACTTCGGTCCCGAAGCAATACTCGGTGGCGAGTACTGGCTCGAAGACACACCGTTTTCTTTCTTTGGTGAAGGCAGTGTGATGTTTGAGATCTTCGTCCGGCAAACCGGAAGATTATTTGGAGCAGTGGGAGTCAGGTACCACTTTTTTCAATAGCCTCGTCGGCCTGTATTTGTTTTTCATACAGATCGGAATAAGCTCCATTCTTAGCAAGAAGTTGTTCGTGAGTTCCTTCCTCCACGATACTACCCATCGTCGAGAACGATGATCTTGCTGGCAAGGCGCGCCGAAGAACCGCGGTTGTGAAATAACAATCGACGTCCTGCCGATCATCACCTTCTTCATCGCATTAAGAATAGTATTCTCTGTTTTTGTATCGACGGCCGAAAAGAGCATCATCAAGTAATTAATATACGCGGCTCGCGAACAATAGCGCGGGCAATAGACACACGCTGTTTTTGTCCACCAGAAAGTGTAATGCCACGTTCGCCAATCTCGTGTTGAAACCTTGCGGGAATCCCATGATGTTGCCATACACGTCAGCATCTTTCGCAGCCTGGATGATCTTCGCTTCATCGGGTTCTTTCAAACCAAAGCAATGTTGTTGTAGATGGTTTCACTGAACAGAAAAACATCCTGTGGAACAACGCCCATCTGGCCCCGGAGATTCACATAGTTCATAGTTGCGTGATCGGGGTTCCATCGATGAGGATCTGTCCCTCCGTAACATCAAAAAAGTCGCGTAACGAGATTCGAGATCGTGCTCTTGCCGGATCCTGTCGAGCCAATGATCGCCAGCGACTCACCAGGTTTTTATCGTGAACGTGATGTGCTTCAATGCACGGATGCCAGTGTCGGGATAAACGAACGACACATCCTTGAACTCCACGTTGCTTCAATCTGTCGAACCAGGTTTTGTTCGGAGACGATGCTCGTTTCGTGTTGAGGAATTCGTTGATACCGTTTCTGTGACGCTTCGGCGCGTTGAACCAAACTTGTTGTCCAGCCCAAAGACGGCAACAGGCCATGTTAGCATGTTCACATAAATAATGAACTCAGCGATCTTGCCGAATGTCAGTGTTCCTTCGATAACACCAACACTGCCTGCATAAACTGTGAGAATTATACTAAGCCCGGTCAACCCGTGATCAATGGAAAAAAACATCGACTGTACTTTCGTGAGCTTCATCGATTGATCTTTTGTACTCGTTGCTCTCGCGTTCAAAGTTTTTAACTGACTCTTTCTCGCGCGTGAATGATTTCAATACACGAATGCCGGAAAAAGCCTCTTGTACAATGTGCTAAGCTTCGATTGACTCTTTTGGATCTTTTCTGCACGATGCTCCACAATGCTGTTCACATAGAAGACACCAACTGAGAGAAATGGTAATGGTAATAAAGCATATAATGTTAACAGCGGGCTGATGTGCACCATAAACGGGATCACATCACGAACAGCGTAACGAGTTGAAGTCCGTACATGATCGATGGCCCGAGATACATCCTCACTCTACCGACATCTTCCGCTGATGCGGTTCATAAGATCACCTGTATTGTTGCGACGATAGAAAGCTAACGGAAGTGTTTCGTAGTGTGCGAAGATCTCGTTCTTCAGATCGTATTCAACCAAACGACTCATAACGATCAGTGTCTGTCGAACGAAGTATAAGAACAGGCCACGTAACAACGCTGCTGCAAGCGAGAGTACCGAAAGTACCAGGATCTGCCAGCCGATATGGCCAAAGTAGAAATTGTCCCTGCTGCGATGTCTTTTTGAAAAGCCTGGTTATACCTGGATATCGTCCACTACAAGTCTATCGAATAGCGTACAAGTGGCGCCTGGAATATCTGGAAGGACGTTAGAGATCACCACGAATACCAGCCCCAGGATGAGATGCCGCTTGTACTTGAGTAAGTACTTATTGAGATAAGAGAGTTCTTTCATCAGACCTAGAAAAACGCATTAAACCGCTTAAAGTTCACGAAAAGCGCTCACAGATCGCACGGATCGCGCAGATAAAACTGTTTTTTGATACCGCGTGATCTGTGCGATCTGTGAGAGATTCCTTTTATTTTTGCAGGCTTATGTTCATTCTGATGAGGCGTATTTCATGCGCAACAGTCCTCTTGTTCGTTACCCTCAGCGGGTTTTCACAAAAAAAAAATCCGTAAACCACCGAATAAGGTCCTGTTTTCGGTCGACGGCCACCCGTCTATACCCAGCGAGTTCTTATACCTCTACAATAAGAATAACCGGGGAAAACCTGACGAAAAAAACCGAAGCGAAGATCCGCGAGTATCTCGACCTCGTCATCGCATTCAAGCTGAAAGTTGCGGAAGCGCATGGCCGTGGTATAGACACCACCAAAGCTTTCGTCACAGAATTCACCACCTACCGCGACGAACTCAAGAAACCTTACGTTGCCTCGCAGGACGAGCTCAGTCGTCTCGTGAAAGAGCATACGAGCGAATGAAAGAGGAAAGTAAACGCTGCACATATTCTCGTGAAAGTGACACCCGACGCTGCTCCGAAAGACACACTCGCGGCATGGCAGAAGATCGTCTCCATTCGTGATCGTGCAGCCAATGGCGAAGACTTCGCTGCTCTCGCTAAACAATACTCCGACGATCCATCAGCAAAACAGAACGGCGGAAACCTCGGCTACTTTACCGCGATGGGCATGTATATCAATTCGAAGACGGTGCATATAAAACCAAAGTTGGCGACATATCGCAGCCAATTCGCACCACGCTTCGGCTATCACATCATAAAAGTTTACGACAAACGTCCCGCAAGTAGAGTCGAAGTGTCACACATCTTCTTAAGTGGCATTGATGATAAAACAAAGAACAAAGCATTCGAAGTTTACGACCAACTAAAAGGCGGACGCAATTGGGATGATGTTGTAAACAAAACTATGAAGATTCGAACACGAGGGATCGTGGTGGAAAACTTCTACGATTGGTTGTCGGCGATTTTCCTACCGTTCCCGAATTCGAAGCAACGGCGATGTCGATGCAGAACCCAGGCGACATCTCCGATCCATTCAAGTCGCAAGTAGGGCTGGCACATTATACGTTTCGATAAGAGGACTTTCCATTCCTTCTTTCGCAGAAGCCGAGCCTGCACTCAAAGAAAAGTCGGTCGCGATGAACGCTTGCAAGTAAGCCAGGCCGCACAGCTCGCGAAGCGAAAATCGCAGTTTGGTTTTATAGAAAATGAGAACGTGAAGACCGCGCTTCAATCGAAGGCAGATACTTCGTTGCAGAAAGGTCACTGGCGTGTAAGCGTTAACAATTCAGAGACACTTTTAACAGTTCAATAACAAACCAGTTCTCGTCGGCGAATTTCTTGCAGTACGTTAAAGCTCACGAACGACCTTCGGCCCTTCCGCCAGCAGCGTATTTCAAACAACTGTATGATCAATTTTACCGAAATACATTTGGGCGAGGCTGAAGACGTTAAATTACAATCGACCAATCCCGAGTATCGCAATCTTGTAAAAGAAGTACAAAGAAGGAATTATGTTCTTCACCATCTGGAGAAAGAGGTGTGGAATAAAGGTTCCGCCGATACAGCTGTTCAGCGTGCTTATTACGAAGCGCACAAAAATAAATATGAAGCCGGCGATCGCGTTTATGCCCGCATGTATTCGTCGAGTGATAAGGCATTCATGAAGCAGGTTCTCGAGAAGACGAAGAATGGCGACACACTCAGCGCTGCGATTCGAAGAAGTTTAAATCTGTCACGACCTTCCGTGCGTATGGCAAGAGTGAGAACAAGATCGTCGATATGACGCCGTGGACTATTGGCATCCATGAAGTTGAAGCTGACGGGATGTATTATCATGTGGAAGTCGAGCGTTTAATACCTCCGGGCATCAAGTCGTTCCAGGAAGCCAAGGCCAGCGTGATCTCCGATTACCAGGAAGAAATCGAGAAAAAATGGCTGGAAACCCTGCGGAAAAAGCATAAAGTGAAAGTCAACAAGAGACTGTAAAAGCGGTCCTCCAGGAAACGTAGAGAAATAAATGAAAGCGACAAAACCTGTCATATCGATACTCGCTGTAGTCGTTCTTCTTTCTTCGTGCGATCTCATTGCATGAAAAGGGGATAATTCTCCCGGCCAGGGCCGTAAGGCCGTCGCTCGTAGGTGAACGACGTTGTACCTCTACCAGGATGAGCTTGCCGGTATCGTGTCCGACAAAGTTTCGAAGGAAGACAGTGCCGTGAGAGTACAAACGTATATCGACAGCTGGATCCACAAGCAATTGCTCATCAGCCAGGCGATGAAGACTATCGACATCAACGAAGCCGAAGTGGAACGTAAGGTTTTGGAATATCGCTATACGCTGATCGGCTACGAGTACCAGAATTTTTACATCAATAAAAATCTTGACGATAGCGTTTCGGAGGCCGAGCTCGCGAAGTATTACAACGAGCACATCGACAACTTTATCCTTGATGCAGAATATCGTTCGCGGTACCGTTTATCGTTGTGCCCAAAGGTGCACCGAAGACCAACCGCCTCAAAGACCTGATCTACTCCACGAAAGAAAAAGATATCACCGAATTACGGTCGTTTTGTCTCAGTTTTTCCAGCGCTTATCACATTGCCGACTCATCATGGATGGAGTTCGATAAATTGCGTGGTTGGATCCCCACTTGCCTGAGATCCCAAACAAGGTGCAGTTCCTGAAAAGCAATCCGTACTACGAGACCAGCGACGCTGAATCGATGTACTTTTTCAAGGTCGACGAATATAAGATCTCCGATAACGTATCGCCCATGGAGTTCGTGAGAGCAGAGATCAAAAACATTATACTCAACAAAAGAAAAGTTTGAGCTCGCAAAAAAATTAGAAGACGATGTGTATGAGAACGCGGCAAAAAGAAAAGAATTTTGAAGTATACAATTAATGTATTGCTGATACTGCTGTCGATAACGGC
This sequence comes from Bacteroidota bacterium, assembly GCA_037200305.1. GTDB lineage: Bacteria > Bacteroidota > Bacteroidia > Cytophagales > Cyclobacteriaceae > ELB16-189. The sequence continues at coordinate 79,277 of JBBCGZ010000015.1, read as the reverse complement.
ATTTGCTCAACCCGAAGCAGACAAACCAAAAGAACCTGGCATTGTTGTCGACAAGATCATTGTGAAGGTCGACAACTACATCGTTCTCAAATCAGATCTCGAGAGCGCATACCAGGGTTACGTCGGTCAGGGCAACCCTGCTCCGAAGAAACCAAGTGCAGCATCCTCAACAGCCTTGTGGATGAACAAGCTGATGGTTGCCAAAGCGGGAGATCGACTCAATATTTGTTGGTGATGCGGAGGTAGATCAGAACACACAGCAACGTATACAAGTACTTATATCAAAATTCAGGTGGTTCACAGGAAGAGCTCGAACGTTATTTCGGGAAAGTCGATGACCGAGATCACGAAAGACCTTCGCGAACAGGTGCGTGAGCAGTTGCTCGGTCGCGAGATGACAACCACTATCACAAAAGGGATTACCATCACGCCTTCTGAAGTCCGTAAGTTCTTTAGCAGAATTCCTCCCGACAGTCTTCCGTTCTATTCATCGGACGTTGAAGTTGCACAGATCGTGAAAGTGGCGAAGGTGAGTGAAGTACAGAAAGACCCAGGCTCGCAAGAAACTTTACGATCTGCGAGCACAGCTGGTGGCCGGAGCTGATTGGGCAAACGCTTGCTAAAAAGAACTCCGAAGATCCGTCGGTGAATTCAATGGCGGCGATATGGGTTGGGTAGGCCGTGGCGCCATGGTGCCTGCATATGAAGCTGTGGGCTTCAGGTTGAAGAAAGGCGAGATCTCTGCTCCTTTCGAATCACCATTTGGTTTTCACATCGAACAGTTTGCTCGACCGCCGGGGTAATGAATATCACTCACAACACATTCTTATTTCAGCGACCCCATCCGATGCAGATCTTAGCGCGCCGAAAAATTTCTCGACAGTATCAGGAACCTGGTGGTAGAAGGTAAAGGTAAGTTCGATGCTCTCGCAAAGGAGTTTTCCGACGATTCAGACACCAAGCAACGTGGGGGATTTTTCGCCGATGCCGACGGTTGGAACGAAAGTTTCGGTAAAAGATCTCGACCCTGTAGTGTATTTTGCTATCGATACTATGAAAGTGGGGACACGTTTTTGAAGCCGATCACGTATCGTACCGATGACGGCAATGAATGCAGTGCGGATACTTTATTTCAGAACCAAGCTTCCGCCACATGCAGCCAATCTCACCGACGACTGGCATCGCATACAGGCAGCAGCTCTCGCAGAGAAGAAAGACAAGGCTCTCGATAAGTGGTATATCAAAGCTCGCAAGGATGTGTTCATTAGTGTCGATCCTGTGTACAACGGATGCAAGGTCATTGATTAACAGTAGTATCGTTTAAAAGAAGAGAATAGGGGGCAACTTGCCAACGACGTAGAAGCAGCAGATGCATTGGCATGGCTTACAAGAAACTGAGAGACGAAATAGCTAAAGTAGTTGTTGGCCAGGATGAAGTTGTTCGCCCTTGTGCTTACCGGGATTTTCTGCCAGGGGACATTCGTTGCTCGTTGGTGTTGCCCGGCCTCGCGAAGACGTTGCTCATACAAACTATCGCAAGCGCACTCGATCTTCAATTTAAGGAGAGTTCAGTTTACGCCCGACCTTATGCCGTCGGATATCGTTGGCTCCGAAACGATGGACAAGGACAGGAACTTTCATTTCGTGAAAGGTCCGGTGTTTGCCAATATCGTTCTCGCCGACGAGATCAACCGTACTCCCCCTAAAACACAAGCTGCATTGCTCGAGTCGATTGCAGGAATACGCCGTTACGATAGCTGGTCTGCGTTATGAATTGCCTCGACCGTTCTTCGTGCTGGCGACACAAAACCGATCGAACAGGAAGGAACTTACCCGCTTCCCGAAGCACAGCTCGACCGTTTCATGTTCAACATCCTGTTGAACTATCCTTCGTATGAGCAGGAAGTTTCAATTGTGAAGAACACTACTGCGGGATGATATCAAGAAAGTAACGGCACGTTCTTAGTGCCGAAGATATCGTTCAGTTCCAGCACCTTGTTAGAAGAGTTCCTGTTGCCGATAATGTTGTTGAGTACGCCGTGAAGCTCACACATCTCAGCGAGACCTCATCAAAACGGATCTGCAATTGCCAATGACTACCTTGAGTGGGGGCGCAGGTCCCGCGTGCTTCGCAATACCTGATGTTGGGTGCGAAGTGTAATGCGTTGTTAAATGGAAAGTATTCTCCGGACATCGAAGACGTAAGAGCTGTCGCGAAGCCTGTGTTGCGTCATCGTATCGTTCGCAACTTCAAAGCAGAAGCAGATGGTGTTTCTGTAGATGGCATCATTGGACAAGATCTTATAGAAATTCTGCTGATGATGATGTAGACACCGGTGGTGAGTGTCAACCATCCGAACGCTATTCTTAACCTGATTCCCGACATCCTCTTCGAGAGATTATTTCCTATCAGGATTCCTATGATCGCCAACGCCGTAAGACTTACAGCAACGGCCAGTTCATTTCGTGATGCATGGCGTCGCCAAGAAAACCAGCGCTAGTGAATTGATACTGATGATGAACAATGAAGTTCCGACTGCCGTCTTGAACTGAAGGCCCGTAAGAAATACCAGTGCGGAATGATCAGGAATCCTCCGCCCGCACCGACGAGTCCAGTCAGAAATCCGATCAGAAGTCCCTCAAGGACCACAAGTACAATGCGAAACCTTCTGTTGTTCGAAGCGATGTCGCGCTTTGCCGCGGATCATCGGCACAGAAGCTGCCACCATCAAAATGGCGAACAATCCCAGCAACAACATTCGTTCCCGCCGCTGAGCTCTCATAACCGCCCGTGCTGAAAAGCACATCGGGAATGTGCGGAACAATAACAGACCTCGTAATGAAAGCTGCAGACGATCGAAGGCATACCGAACATGATGCCTGTCTTGAGATGAACGAGTTGATGCTTGTATTTTTGGAAATGGCACCGACAAAGGCTCGTAACACCGATCGATGAACAACGAGTATGCCCCGGCCAGAACCGGTGGGATGTTAAAGTAGATAGACCAGTATCGTGGATCGAAAGAATAGATCCTCCGCCACCAAGAAGTCCCAACACAAGTCCCGACGATTACTGCACAGAAGTAACCAAAAATTTCAGCGACCATTTGCTGTTGTACGAGCTATCACTGTTAGTCCGATACGCAAAATAGATCAACGCACGATCAAATAGATGAACTTCCAATGGAATATGAAAGTCTAGAGGGTTACTTCAGGACTACTTTATCTTGTCGTACTCGACGATGAAAGCATCAGGGAATTTTCTTTTCACTTCTGATGCAAAAACATCAGCCTTGCTTCGCGACGAAACTCACCCAAACATAATGCTGTAATACTTTACACCGTTAACAACCTTAACCTGCACATTCACTTTCTTCTTGTATGAATTCTTGAGGTTGTCGGCAAGACGCATCAGGTTAACGAGCTCCTGGTAAGTTCCAATCTGCACACCCCAGCCTTTGGGATCCAGGCGTGCGATTTCAAAATCATAAAAATTCTTTTTCGTTCGACTGCTACGTGGTCGATGGGCACGCTTTGTCCGCCGCCCCTTACCATCGCGGCATCGATCACTTCCAGTTTCCACATCGGCAATTCCTTTATTGATGAAATCAAGTTCTTCGGCTGCCTGATTTCCGAAAGGTCGATGATAACGACCGTCGACATAGGGACCGCGATCGTTGATCACGACTTCAACTGTCTTGTTATTCTCCAGGTTGGTTACGCGCACTTTCGTTCCGAAAGGCAGTGTTTTGTGAGCACCCGTTTTTTTCGAGTGTCTGTACTTTTCACCTGAAGCCGTGGAACTTCCGTCGAATTTGTCCGCCATAAAAGAAGCTTTTTCCCGTCGCGTCTGACCGAATGACGCAATTGCCATCAACAAAAAAACTCCGACGAATATTTTTTTCATGGTTCAAAGTAATTCAAAATACCTTAGCTTTGCCCGGCAAATAATGAATCTTAATATTATTTGCCATGTCACTCGACACCTCCAAAATTTCTCTTCGACGCTCTCACATACCGATGATGTTCTGCTTGTACCAGCGTACAGCGAAATACTTCCCCGTGAGGCAAACACTTCAGGCCAGTTAACGGGCTAACATCAAATTGAACATTCCTGTCATTTCGGCAGCGATGGATACCGTTACCGAAGCACAGATGGCGATTGCTATGGCTCTCGAAGGCGGCGTCGGCATGATCCACAAAGAACATGACGATCGCAAGAGCAGGCCGACCAGGTCCGTAAAGTGAAGAGGTCACAGGAGTGGTCTCCTTCTCGATCCCATCACCCTCCACGTGACGGCCACCGTTCGCGATGCCGAAAAGATCATGCGTGAATTCAAGATCGGCGTATTCCACGTTGTCGATCAAAACGGGTAAGCTCGTTTGGTATCATCACCAATCGCGACCTGCGCTTTCAAAAGGACATGAGCATGCCCATCGAGCAGATCATGACCAAAGAAAATCTTATCACCGCGCCAGAGAACATCACACTCGCAAAAGCAGAAGGCATCCTTCAGAAGTATAAGATCGAGAAGCTTCCTATCGTGAATAAAAAGGCCAAGCTCACAGGCCTCGACACCTACAAAGACATTCTAAAAGAAGAAAAATAAACCCAACGCTTTCGCAAGACAAGTACGGTCGCCTGCTCGCAGGCGCTGCAGTGGGCATTACGCCCGACGTCTTCGATCGTATCGATGCATTGAAAGCCGCCGGCGTCCGACGTGATCAGCATCGACACAGCTCATGGTCATTCGATGTACGTGATCGAAGCAGCGAAGAAAGTGAAGAGGAAGTTTCCGGAGATGGAGCTCATAGTTGGTAACATCGCCACCGGCGAAGCAGCGAAAGCTCTCGCAAAAGTTGGCGCCGACGCTGTGAAAGTTGGCGTTGGCCCCCGGCAGTATTTGTACAACCCGCATAGTTGCCGGAATCGGGTCTCCCTCAATTGTCGGCCGTGTGGGAATCAGCAAAAGCATTAAAAGGAAGCCCGGTGAAACTGATCGCCGACGGCGGCATTCGTTTCTCCGGCGATATCGTGAAAGCTCTCGCAGCAGGCGCAGATACCGTTATGATCGGGTCGTTGCTTGCGGGCACCGAGGAAGCTCCCGGCGAGATGATCATCTACGAAGGACGTATGTTCAAGTCATACCGCGGTATGGGTAGCCTCGAGGCGATGGACGACGGTTCGAAGGACCGCTATTTCCAGGACGTTGAGGACGACATCAAGAAGCTGGTACCCGAAGGCATCTCCGGCCGCGTTCCGTACAAGGGACTGGCTTCTGAAGTGCTCTACCAACTCGTGGGTGGACTCCGTGCAGGTATGGGATATTGTGGCGCGAAGACTTTGGAGAACTGAAAAACGCAATATTTGTCAGGATTACTTCGGCAGGTGGTTTACAGAAAGTCACCCACACGACGTAGTCATAACCCGGGAAGCGCAAATTATAGCAGAAAGTAGCTATAATTGTGGTCGGCCTTCAAACAACCTTCTAGTCTGCGCACCAAAAGCCCTCATTCGATTAACCTTTCTCGCCGCAGTTGTCCTGTTGGCTGGTACTGGTTTTTTCGGATGTAACCGTAACTTTTCAGCCGAGATAAAGGTCTCGATCCCGGCGTGCCCCTCTGGCTCCCGCGGGTGATGCTTGACCTGTACGTTATCTGCCTCTTCTACTATTACAAGTTCAGGACTAGAACGGGATGAGGCGCTCAACTTCACCGACCTCCTCTGGAATGTTTTCGCCACCGGTTTTGATCTCGACGGTGTTGTCGCTCTCGATAAGATCTTGTGTTAGGTGTTCTCGGCAGCACAACGCTTTCGTCGAACATTACTTTTCCAGACGTACTCTACCAGATCAACTTCGCATTGTTCCTGAGCTTCCTCATCGCAGGGATTCACTTCATGAAGCGACTCATCCTTTATCAAAAGTCGAAGTGGTTGATCCGCATGTGGACCGTATTCGAGTTTGCATTGCTCATAATACTTCTCTACAACATTGTACAGGTGTCGATCACCGAAGAGTTGAATGTGATCTTAATGGTGCTGTTCGGCATCCTCACCATCATGCTGTCGGCCAACATGAAGTGGGTTGCTATCTCAACTTCAGACAAAAGTGGACCAGCATTCTCATTCTCTTACTCACATTATTCTACATCGGTTATTTCTTCTGGTCGGTTGTGTGGAACCTGCCTACCGAGCTCGCCGAGAGATCAGGAATGGTTCCTCAGCTACAAAGAACATTTCTTTAATCTCTGCCTTTTCTTCTTCGTGATCACATACAGTGTGTTCTCCTTCCTGGTGATTTTGTTCAACCTTCCGACGTCGTCGGTGTTCGACACAAAAACTGGAGGAGGTCGTCAACTTCCAGCGCATCAGCCAATCGATACAGACGGAGCAGAATGAAGAAAGCGTTACAAGATTTTACCTCGAGAGCTCGGTAAGCTCCGTGTTTGCCGATGCCGCGTGGCTTGAAATCAAAGCTTCTAACAACGAAGCAAAATTCTACACTTACCAGATCTCTGAAGATGAGTCGAGGAATATCGCTTCGCATTTGAAGTCAAACAACGTGAAGGGTGTTCTTGATCAGAATACAGACAAGACCAAGAACTTATCGAAACACCTTGCTGGCTTGAAGGGAACACGGTTCCGTTCGTTGCTATCATTTCCAATTCTTGTTAAGGGAGATGTAATCGGCACACTCGCTTTATTAAAGGAATTACCTGAAGGATTCAATAAAGAGATGACCAGGATCGTCTCTGCATTTGCGAACCAGGCTGGTATCTCTATCGAGAACTTCCGATTGCTGGAGGAAGCGTTCCAGAACGAACGTTACAAGGAAGAACTCAAGATCGCGAAGACCGTACAGAAGAGTTTACTTCCCGACAAGCTCGAGAAAGATAGCGACTTCGAAATGGCGGCCTTCTCAACAATCGGCCGATGAAGTGGGTGGCGACTACTACGACACTATTCGCATCGACGATCACCAGGTTGCGCTGATCATCGCCGACGTGTCGGGTAAAGGAACGACGGCGGCTTTTCACATGTCGCAGATGAAAGGGATCTTCCACAGTCTTGCACAGCAGGACCTTGATCCAAAAGAATTTATGCAGCGCGCCAATCGTGCGTTAGTGTATTGTTTGGAACGCGGGTCGTTTATATCGGCAACTTATTTTGCGATCGATACAAGAACGAAGAAGATCCGTTACGCTCGCGCGGGTCATTGCCCGTGTTGTTCTATCGTGCGAACACACGCCAGGCGGAATATCTGAAGGATCGTGGAACGGCGCTGGGGATGATTAAAACGAAAGATTACTGCAACTTCATCGATACCAACGTGATCTCTTACACCCCGGGCGATATCATGGTTTTGTATACCGATGGTATTACGGAAGCGAAGGATCAGAAGGGCGAAGAATTTGGCGACCTGCGGTTGAAGGAGACGGTGCTGGAGATGACGGAAAAGGAGCCCAAAGAGATTTCGGAGCATATGATCTCAAAGCTGTACGAATTCTCCGGAACGCACATGATCAATGATGATTACACGACTATGATCGTGAAATTCAGATAATTAGACCGAAAACTAAAAACCTAAAAAATCGTTAAAATCACATGGTCACATCAAAAGACTGCAGGAGGACGGAAGTGGACATCATCGCTGTGATCGGCGAAATTGACGCAAGCTCTTCCATCGAACTGGACCCTGGCAATCGCCAAAAGTGTAGGAGAGGGATTCCGCAAAATACTGGTTGATTGCAGTGCCCTCGAGTACATATCCTCTGCGGGTTTAGGTGTCTTTATGTCTTACATCGAAGAATTTAAAGACAAGAATGTGACGATGGTGTTGTATGGTATGAAGGAGAAGGTAATGAACACATTCACGATTTTAGGACTTGCCGACCTGTTACACATCAGGTCCGACAGGCAGGACGCAAAGCAACTGGCAAATGAATTATCAGTATAGTATCGGTTGCAGCCTTACGAATCTTAAGGGTATCCGCGACTTCATCCGAACGTCGCTGAAAGGACATGGTGTGCCCGAAGTTGAGATCAGTGCAATCGTACTTGCCCTCGACGAAATGTGTTCAAACCTCATGATCCACGCTCATCATTGCAACCCCGAACATCTTCTCGAGCTCCATATTGAAGTCGACAACGGAAGGAAATTTGTATTCGAAATTGTAGACGATGGCGACGTGTTCGACATCAACAGCTTCCAGACTCCGACGATGGATAATCTCGTTCACGAAAAAACGCAAAGGCGGACTCGGTATCCGTTTAGTAAAATCGATCATGGATAGCGTTGAGTATGTGAGTGAGAATGGAAAGAATATCTGTCGGTTAACGAAGACAGTTCAGTAAGCCCCGTAGTACTTCCTGGTAAACCACTCCAGGCTCAGCAATAAACAACAGAAGAAAAAACACTGCCTTCAGATTGATCATCGGATGAAATGAATCTTCTGAATGAATGAGGGTTTTTGATTTAAGGTTTGAAAAGTCACTGGCTATCGTATTCACATCGGTAGAAAACTTCCCACCACTCTCATCAGATAATTTGCGTAGCAGGCCAAAATCGGCAGTGAGATTCTGTGATTCGATATTCTGCGCGGTCACCAAAAATTCTCCCGACACCTGTTCTTTGCCGGTGCTCAGTTGAGTGCTCGCGGTGTAACGATAGATCCCTTCTTTCAAACCACCGATGCGATAGCGTGTACCTACCGGACTAGTTGTGTAACTGTATTTGCGAAGCTTTTCCGCTTTCGTCGCGAAGCTCGATCTGCACTGTGTTTCCGTAGATCGGCTCAAACAGGTCGTTGTACAATTGACTTTCGAATGTCACTGGCTCCGAGTCGGTGAATTCATTTTGGATCGGGAAGCTTCTGAATCGTCTGCGGTCGTCTGCCCGTGCTCAGGTATTGAATAAGCTTCGAGAATACTTCATCGAAAGCCTCGCTCTTTTCTGTTTTCAGCAAATTCATTCAGGCGCCACTTCCAAATGCCTTCGCCTAACAGACGGCAATGCGGTTGGTAGATCCGTTCCAGCTCAACAGCAGCGGCCTGTTGGTGGGCAACGCTTCCGATGCGCTGGTACAACAATACTTGCGCGTCGGCGGGGGTATGTGAACTTGCCAAACGGAACCGACACGGGTGGATATCGCGAGAATCTTCCGGCGATGCCGTCGCTGAATGCGAAGTCGCGGGAACTCGATATTGAAATTCGGAATTACTTCGTCACGCTGTCCCAATGTTTTCGAAGGTGAGTGGAAATGCCGAGGTTTGCAAATTGGCGGAGGTTGGTTTTACCACCGACCAAAAACAACATTCCTGCTTTGCTCTTCTGAAATTTTTGAACGAGAGGCAGAGTCTTACCGTCGTTGTCGAGCGCCTGCGAAAAGATAACGAGGTCTACTTTTTCGGGCGAAAGGGCTAGTGTTGTTCTTCTTCTTTTACGCCGGGCATGTGAAGATGAAACTCGTAGTTCGAATTTTTCTCAATGGCCGCACGCAGCGCTTTGATATCGGGATGAGGGGACGGAGAGATGACAAGTATTTTTTTCTTGCCCTCAACGACTTCAACATAGATAGCTGTACGATTATTCTTTTGATTCACTTCCTCCTTGATCGGATCTACGGCTACGTCGAGGCGTTGAATTCCTTTTTCGTTTGCATCGACCAGGAAATCGAAATCGATCAGTCCCTTGTTGCCAGAATTTTTATTCTGTGTAGAGATCACTTTTCCTCCAGCCGAAACGCTGACGCGAACGTCCTGGTTGATGAGGCCGTTTATCAAAACTTCGGCGCGTACCGGAAAACGATTGCCCTGGTAGGCGATCTTGTTGTATGCTACATTCTTTAATGCGAGATCTACGCGCTGCGTTGTATCGCCGATGCCGATGGTGTAAACAGGGATCCTGAGCGTTGTGTAAAGCGGCGATGGTCCGGAGTTGTAAACGCCGTCGGATACCAGCACAACGCCCGCGAGATTTTTTCCTTCGTAGTCGGAAGTGGACGGATCTAAGGGCACCGTGGATGTCGGATGTGTTAATGCTATTAAAACCCCGAAGCTCCACTTCGTATGTATCTTCGAGCGCCTTTGCTTGTGCTTTGATATTGTTGAGGAGTTCAGCTTGCTTTTCTTTTCCCAGCACTTCGGTGACAGAGCGTGAACTATCTATGACAATTGCGATAGCTGGTTTCTCGTACTGATTCGTAGTAAGCTTCAGGATCGGTCCGATCAGTAAAAATGCCGCGACGGCAACTGCCAGCGCCCTGACGAAAAAATAAAATCCTGTTTGTGGTTTTTCCCCAGGTGTGTTTGTTTTTGTACAGCAGCCACGCATAGCCAATGCCCATGGCAATACAGAGAATGATAAAGGCCGGCGACGATTCAAAAATTAAACGCTGCATCAATTACAAATCACAGATCACAAATCAATAATTATATTTCTCCTTCCACAACCTTTTCAGGTAATTCCTCAATTCTTCTTCGCGCGGGTTAGGGCCAGGGTCGTAGAATTTTGTACCTGCGATCTTATCCGGAAGGAACTCCATGTTAACGAAATTGTTTTTGAAATCGTGAGCATACTGATAACCTTTTCCATAATCGAGGTTTTTCATCAGTTTGGTCGGCGCATTCCTAATGGCTAGCGGCACTGGAAGATCACCAGTTTCGCGAACGGCACCAAGTGCGCTCAACAATGCCGATCAACGAAGAGTTGCTCTTGGCAGACGACGCAAGGTATACCGCACACTGGGCTAGTATCAATTGAGACTCCGGGTAACCGATAACATCCACAGCCTGGAATGTAGCGTTGGCCAATACGAGGGCAGTGGGGGTTGGCATTGCCGATGTCTTCACTTGCCAGGATCAACATTCGTCGCGCGATGAACTTCACGTCCTCGCCGCCTTCGATCATTCGGGCGAGATAATACAACGCCGCGTTGGGGTCGCTTCCTCGAAGAGATTTAATGAACGCCGAGATGATGTCGTAATGTTGTTCGCCACTCTTGTCGTAAATGGCGATGTGTTTCTGTGCGACGTTGATCACCAGGTCGTCGGTAATATCGACATCGCCCGTTGTAGACTCGCTGATAAGGTCTACGAGGTTCAGAAGTTTTCTCGCGTCACCACCAGAGATGTTGAGTAGCGCCTGGTGTTCTTTAATAACTATTTTTTCTCGTCTTGAGCTCGCGGTCGTTTTTGAGAACGTGGTCGACCAGTTTCAACAGGTCGCTTTCATCGAGAGCTTTTAGTGTATACACCTGGCATCTCGAAAGCAACGCGGAGTTTACTTCGAAGGATGGGTTTCGGTAGTTGCACCGATGAGTGTAATGATCCCTTTTTCGACAGCGCCGAGTAATGCATCTTGCTGTGATTTGTTGAAGCGATTGAATTTCATCGATGAAGAGGATGACACGCGAGGTCAGCCGGGCTTTTTTCGATTACTTCGCGAACATCTTTTACGCCGGCGCTCACAGCGCTCATTACATAGAACGGACGCTTTACTTCATTCGCGATAATGTTGGCGATGGTTGTTTTTCCGACGCCCGGAGGTCCCCACAAGATCATCGACGGCACATTGCCGGTGTCGATAGCTTTGCGGATGATCCCGTTCTTGCCAACGAGATGTTCCTGTCCCACCAGGTCTTCGAGCTTCGAAGGCCGCATGCGTTCTGCTAATGGTGGTAAAGAGTTATTAAGCATTTATACTGTCATTAACGCAAAGAATCCCAGGGCGGTAAATACCAAGCACAACAAGTATCGAAAACAAAAAGTTGAAAGCCAGGAATTTCAAACGGTCTTTCCCCAGCTTTGTCCATACATTCGTTTCATTGCAAACAACAGGTAGAAGAAGATCCAGATGCCCATCAACACGGATAAAAATCCGACACCCGAATGACGTTGAGGATCATCATCAGCGCGCCCGACAAGTAGAAGAAATTTGTAGTAATAGATTCGTGAACACAAGATGTTCGGAATAGAAAAAATCGCGGCGAGCGTACAGCAATTTCAGCAGTGATGCAAACAACGGCATCAAAAAGAAAAGAGCTGTAGAGAAGTTGTCGTTGAAAAATGCGACGAAGCTATCGCCGAATTCGTGTGTGTTGTTTTTATACCTCTTGTTAAGCTCAATGCCACGAAGAATCAACTTTCGCTTGATCCAGTTGTCGCGTTGATCTTCAGGAAGGTTTTGTTGGACGGAATCATATTGTTCAACTGTCCTGTAGACTTCCGCGAAGTCGAACTTCACATTACTTTTTCTCTTCAGCGAGTCGCTGTAATTCATGGTTGAGTCCAAACCGATCTTCGCCAGGTTCTTCACGATCTTCTTTGCTGAGTCCGGCGTCAACCGCGTCGTTCTTGGAATCGGGTAAGAAAACAAACAACAGGAAGAACAAGAAGCTCGCGAACGTGTACATCCTTACCGGGTGAAAATAAGTTTCGCGTTTGCCCTTGTTGTATTCGACGGCGAGAAAGCCTGGTTTCAGAAAAAAGATACTTCGTGGTGCGAAGAAACTTGCCATCGAAATTGGGTGAACGCTTCAATAAAGTTTGAAACAAGATCGCCGATCACCTGGCGGCGCGGAATATCTTTCTGACCACAATGATGACAGAAGGAGGTCAACGAGCTTTGTCCCACAGTTGAGACAATTTTCGTTGTGGTGAGGTTTCTTTACGTTGGTTTCGGCCTCGATAAACGCTTCGCCTTCTGCAAATGATTCCTCCATCAGAGCTTGATTTTTTTGAGGATCGTAACTGCCTGGTCGAGCATCTCGTCTGTGAAATCTAAATGTGTTACCATGCGGACTTCATTGGGTCCACGGATTTCACGGCGCGAATTCCATTGTCGCTAAATACTTGAAGAGCTTTGGTTGAGTCTTCTACTTCGATCACGACAATGTTTGTATCCACTGGGTCGATCGATTTCACCCACGGCAGATTTTTTAAAGTGTTGCCTAATACTTTAGCTCTTTTATGGTCGTCTTTCAATCGCTTCACATGATGATCGAGAGCATAGATACCTGCCGCTGCGAGAAAGCCCGCCTGTCGCATGCCACCACCGAATGCTTTTCGTGCGCGACGTGCTTTGGTTTCTACGTCTTTATTACAGAGCAAGACAGATCCTACAGGCGCGCCCAGTCCTTTCGAAAGACAAACGGAAACGGTATCAAAATTCTTCGCAACGTCAGCCGGATTGTCGCCGGTCTCTGCAAGAGCATTGAAGATCCTTGCACCGTCGAGATGAGTTTTTACTCCTTTGTTCACGGCAAACTTTCGGATGTCGGCCATCTGTTGAAGTGTCCAGATACTTCCGCCTCCACGAACAGCTGTGTTCTCGATAGCGATCAAAGATGTGATGGGCTGGTGTGGATCTGCTGTGTTGTTTAATGTTGTGTTCGATGTCTTTCACAGTGAACCTTCCGCGATCGCCGTCGATCAATCGCACACTCAACTGGCTATTCCCAGCGATGCCGCCGCCTTCGTAGCGATAGATGTGGGCCTGTGAATAACAAATGATCTCTTCGAAAGGATTTGTGAGAATACGAATGCCGATTTGATTGGTCATCGTGCCCGATGGGCAATACACGGCAACGTCTTTGCCAAACAAAGCGGCTATTTTTTCTCGAGTTGATTGACGGATGGGTCTTCACCAAAAACATCGTCGCCGATCGGTGCGCTCATCATTGCTTCGCGCATGCCGGGAGTAGGAAAGAGTGACTGTGTCGCTCCGAAGGTCTATAAGCATTATTGTAGATAAGTTCCCCAGGTAGTCCAACAAAACCGGCCGCTCGACCGGTTTCGAAAGATACCCATTGAACCCTTCTCCAAGAAATCGTTCTTTATCGCCGGGCATGGCGTAAGAAGTGATGGCAACGACAGGAAGATTTTCGAACAACGGCGTTGCTTTTATTTTCTTCATCGTTTCGATGCCGTCCATTTTTCCGCGTCCGAGATTGATGTCCATCAGGACGAGATCTCGAAACGCTCCGTCTCCAAGAATGCTGAGACAGGTTTCGCCGTCTTCCACGTGTTCCGTAGTGTAATGTTGCGCTAGCAATTTTTTGATAACGAACGCATTGATCGGATCATCCTCCACGTATAACAGTCGCTTCATACCTTCTGATATCTTGGCAACAGGATTTCGAAACTGCTTCCCCTATTTTTTTCCGACTCTACACTTATCTCTCCTCCCAACAACTCGATATATTTCTTTGAAATGGATAGTCCCAACCCTGATCCTTCGTATCCACGATCATGTCCCATGCTTTCCTGCTCGAAAGGATTGAAGACTTTCGGTAGGAACTCTTTTGAGATCCCGATGCCTGTATCCGATACCCTGATGCCTGACATTATTCTGAGGACATATCGAAACAATAATTGTCACTTCACCTTCTTCTGTAAACTTGATGGCGTTTCCAACGATGTTGTGAACGACCTGGTTACAACATGGTTTCGTCGGACAAGCAATACAGCTCGTCGGTATGTTGGTTCACTTTGAACTTTAGTCCTTTGTAACGCGCAAGCTCTTCGAGTGCCGAGGCGCTTTCGTGAACCACTTTGTTCATGTCCACAACACTCAACAACAATTTTTCATTTCTGTGCTTCGATGCGCGAGAGACTTAAGATGCTGTTGATAGTATCGAGTAATCGTCGCCCGCTTTTCTTTGAAGCTTGACATACTCGCGAATGGTGTCCTCCTTCGATTCGAGCTCGATGACCTGGCTGATGCCGAGAATGCCGTTGATGGGCGTACGGATCTCGTGCGACATGTTCGAAAGGAAGTTGGTTTTGAGCCTGTTCATCTCTTCGGCCATTTCTTTGGCTCTACTAAGCTCTTCGATATGTATATCGAGACTCCTCTTCGCCATCTGGAATGCCTGGTGATAGTGGTAGATGAGATAAACGAGTATCATGAAAACGAGAATGAACGACAGCAGCAGTTGCGTTGGTGTGAGAGCGATTGGGGGTTGATCGAATGTTAATAAGTTGAGCGACTTCATCACGATGAATGTGAGAAAGCCGATGAAGTGAAGTGTTGCGTGTATGAAGCCTGCACGACTTCCGAGAATATGAAATGCAAAAATGACGTTGAGTATGGAGATCAGCGATGGGAACATGCTGATGTCCTGGAACAGGACGAAGACATCGAACTGAATGTTGGCCCACGAGATGAGTAACATGAGGTTGCCGATGAGATCCAGTTTCTTGACATACTTCATGTAGAAGAGACATCCGCCGAACAACGCGAAGATGGCGAGGCCCTTTTCTACCTGTAGTGTGTTTGTGGTTGACGACGTGTGTGATAGTGAGGAGGAGGAGGCTGATCTCACAGAGAACAAGTATGTTGTACATCAGTGTAATACTTGCCTGCTTGAGAATATCGGGCTCCGTAGCGACGGTAGTCACCAATAAAGTAATTCCGCAATCGTTTCATCCTGAGGGTGTGGCTTTAGAAAGAAAGGGCTGTGTCCGCCGTTTAGCGGGGTGCAAAGGTACCTCTTTTTAAGTCTGATAAAACAGCGCGAAGTGAAGCTGGACGCTATTTGGCAGCGATTGAGAAAATTTGAGTTAAACAGATTTCAATGCTTTCGATTGCGGCAAGGTTATACCCGGGTATCGGAATTTTTTATTAGGAATTTTTCCAAATAATGAAATACGGGTTTTTTTGGGAGTATAAATAGAATTCTATTGGGTTCGCTTTAAGGGGTTTCGGCCTACGACAACATCGGTTAATAGATCAACTCGGTCTGTTTAGCACGCTTACTTTACCTGTTACTGCACTTACTCTATCGGATAACTCACTCATTTTATCTATCAGCGCATCAAGTTTCGTATCGGTAGCGTTTAGTTTCGTATCCATAGTGTTTAGCTTCCTATCCATAGTGTTTAGCTTCGTATCCATAGTGCTTACTTTATCGGTCAACGAATCAAACTTGGTATCCATAACGGCAAGTCTGAGGTCAGTGGCGTTTGCGTGGACCTCAAGGACGTCGAACCTTTTATCAACTATATCAAATCTGTGGTTTACGTCTTTACCAAGGTCTTCAGTGTTCGTTTCTACTCCTTTGAATCGAGAATAGAACTTAATCGTCTTAGAGGTCACAAATATTGTCACCACTATTACAACTACTACAAAGGTGACCGTTGGTGCATTTTCCCACATGATCTCAAAAAATGTCTGTTCCATATGTTTTCACAATTAGGGTTATGCACAAAAAACGCACATCTAACGTCTATCAGGTGATTTTTCGCCGCGTGACGTTTAAAATCGTCAGGAAAACCTGATCCGCTTTTGGCCCAAATTCTGCTCTAATCGAACGCAAATCATGTTCAAAAACCCGTCAAACCGCGAATTCACCGGAATTAACACGACATCCGTCGTTTTGAATAGTTTCCAACGTTTTCGGAACGTGGAACTCCGTTAACTTTACCTTAGTTATTAACCCAAAAACTCTTAGTGCATGAAAAAAATGTCGACTATGCTAACACCCATCATTATGATTGCTGCAACGCTTGTGAGTGTGAGCACCTGGGCTCAAAGTCCAGCGGCGACTGCTACGGGGAAACTCGCTAGTGGCGCAAACATTACTATTAAGTACTCTGCTCCTTCTGTTAGAGGAAGGAAGATCTACGGAACTGACCTCGTTCCTTACGACAAAGTCTGGAGAGCCGGAGCAAACGAAGCTACCACGATTGATATCGATAAGGATGTTACTGTGAAGGCCAGAAGCTCGCGAAAGGAAAGTATAGCATCTATGCTATCGCAAGCGAGAAAGGACAATGGCAGATCATCTTTTAACACACAGACTGGTCAGTGGGGTATCAACCGCGATCAATCTACAACGCGCGATGCTGCAAAGGATGCGCTCGTTGTAAAAGTGACTCCAAAGAAATCTGCTATGACTGAACAACTCAAGTATGTTGTTGGATCAGGCGGCTTCTCGATCATCTGGGAAAATTTGGGAGATTCCTGTTTCGGTGAAGTAATCTTAGAGTAACCTCAAAAAAAGAGCTATCAATTTGATAGCTCTTTTTATTTACAGCTTATTCACTTTGTCGTGATACCGCATCACACCCATAGAGAGAGCCAGCATAAATTCATGACTACTGAAATTTAGATTCGACGTCGCAGGGTCCCGGCAGCTCGAATACATATCCCAGCTTCACATCGTTGATTACTGCAACAAACTGCAACCCATAAGTCTCAGGCTTCGTGTGAAGATTCCGACCGAGTAATTTTCTTGTACTACCAGGCTCGCGTTTACATCTGCTGATAATGGAAGTCCCCTGGATGCTCTTAGCAATACAGATGGTCGGATCCTGAACTTTTCTGAAAGGAAGAACCCATAAGATCCGTAGAATAATAATTCTGATCATACAGCTTGATCGTGGTGCCGAACTGATTTACGCTTGCCGGCATCATTCGAGGAGCCGAGAATCCCGCCTGCCAGTGATCGCCTTTAAACAACAATCCCGAACCGATATTGAAATTCGTAACACGAATTGGATGGGGTGAACGACGGATCTCCGTTGTCGCGAATGGTGAGGAGGTTCGGATCGGAAGTATACCTCGTAAATCCCGCTTGCATTACCGAACGACATTGTTGCCCATTTGAATTTTATCTTGTAGGCATACATCGTATTGACACCGGTACTCTTCGAGTCGCCGATGCGATCCTGCAAAACCATGAGGCCAATTCCCGCCCTTGTTGTTCAACACCGACATGTTGCTGTTGAAGTTGAATGTTGTTGGATTTGATTCGATGCCGGTCCACTGAGTTCTGTATTGTATGCCGGCGTTGAGCATATCGTTTGCGCCTGCATACGCCGGGTTGATGGCAATCGGGTTGTTGAGGTAAAGCGCATTGATTGGATCCTGTTGTGCTATGAGATCGCATGAAGCAACAACAAATATTAATATTACTCCATAAGTTCTCATCTGCGTAGGGTTATATATCCATTCCTTGTTTTCTTTCCTGTTCCAAATTCAACGCGATAGAAATAAGTGCCGTTAGGCAACTCCTTTCCATTTTGGTCTGCACCTTTAAACACGCGATCGTTGTTGTCGTAGTCTTTGATTTCAAACACAGGACTTCCCCACCGGTTGAAGATTGTAACCTTGTTGGTTTTTGTATCGGGAATGATCTCTATGAACTCGAGATAGAGCGATTCATTCATTCCATCGCCATTGGGCGAGAGCGCGTTGTAAGGAGTGATATCGCCGGCAAACAGTAACATCGATGTCTTGCTGTGTACAACTCGCGGAGATGTCACATACCTGTATGGTAACAAATTCGGAACCCGAGAAATCTGTTTGTGTATAATCGACGGTAAGAATGCCGGCGTTATCGATCGAAGCACTGGCGCCACTTTCCGGAGCACCGGTGATCTTTAAGCTCGTGAGAGCGATATCGCTTTCACCATTGAAATCGGAGATCAAAGGGACGAGATCAAGAGTCGCTTTGCCGCGAAGGGCTGTGGCGATGGTTGCATGTTCGATCTCTGGCGGAATGTTATTGGGATTAGTGTTAGGATTACTGCTGCTACAAGCCACACCGGGTTTCAACAATACTGACCGAGCCAGACGATGCACTGAAACAATTCGCCACGTTGGCAACCTTCACAGAATAATTACCAGCGTCTTTCACTATTATCATCGGTGTCGTCTCGCCGTTCGACCATTGATAGAACTCAAAACCAGTAGGGCCAGATAGAACAGTGAATGCATCGTTGCACAGCGAAGTCGAACCTGTTATTGTAATGGATGGCGGAGTGGGTGTTGGAAGAAAATCAAAGGTGACTTCATCCGATACAGGAAGGTCACATGAGCCATTGTTAATAGTGACGGAATACTTGCCGTTCGACGTTACGAGACTTGTTGAGTCAATGCTCCGTTAGACCATTTGTAACCCGGGAAACCAGTCGGTGCTTCAAGGAGGAAACTAGATCCTTCGCATAAAGTCATTGTTCCCGAGGTGTTGAGGACAGGCTTCGATACGCTGAGTAGTTTAGCTATCGCTTTAGCACGCGAGCTCTCGCAAGTTGTCGCCGGGTCGAAGATGCTTACGAAGTATTCTGTCGTTGCTGAGATAGAAGATGTTGTTAATTCTTGCCCGGTGAAAATCGACGAGCCTGAAAAATCTTCAGTATACCATTTATACTCCTGGCCTCCTGTAGCACCTGTTGCACTGAGCTTCACTGTTCCTGGCGTACATCGACTTGCGGACACAGGGTTCGGTGCTAATGGTGGAAGTGCAGTCCAATACTGTTATGTTTGACATCTTTGGTTCACTCCAAACACCTTCGGAATCGCGAACACGAAAACCGAGTTGATGAGAACCTGGGAGCACACCACTGATTTGCAGTGGAAAGACCTGGTTGATGTTCAATCCAGGAGTAGTTACAACCGATGGTGATGCCAATCCCTGGCCTGGATCTGTGTCGATGAAGTATTCGGCGGCAACGATATCGCCAGCGGAAGGATCTTGCGGGTAAACGTAAAATCCTCGCGTTTCAAATTGGCCCCATCGGCCGTTGGAATCTTTGATCCGTATCGTAAGAAAATGAAAACCGGATGTAAGACCGTTGATCGGAAGATTGGCGCTGAAGTTGGATTGGTTGCCTGATGGAATTGTGAGAGCAGTTCCATTGCCAGGACCGGGATCGGAATCAAAAAAAATACTCTGCACCTGCTATGGCCGGTGCATTCGTGATTGAACCAGAAACGTAAAATCCACGACTTTCAAAAATGCCCCATCTGCCATCGGATGCTTTTACGCGAACACCAAGGAAATGAAACCCAGGAGCTAATCCGCCGATAGGAAGAGGCAAAGTAAAATTTGTAGTTGCTCCTGCCGTTACCGATATCGGTGTGCCCGCTCCCTGGCCAGGATCGAGATCATAAAAGAATTCTGCAGCAACGATGTTGGGTACATTCGTGGTGGAAGTTGTGATGAAGAATCCTCTTGATTCGAGAATGCTCCAATGTGCATTGAGATCCCTGACTCGCAACGCGAGAAAATGAAACCCGGCGGGGAGACTTGTGGTAGGTACGTTGAAAACGAAGCTGCTGGTTGCTCCTGCCGGAATTGTTATTGGCGTGCCATTGCCTTGTCCCGGGTCGGTGTCGATATAATACTCTGCTTTCGAAAGATTAGAAGTGTTAGGCGAAACAGTAGTTATGTAAAAACCTCTCGCTTCGAATAAGCTCCAGACACCTCCGTTCTGTTTTACACGAAGGCCAATCATGTGAAAGCCGGCGGGAAGTCCAACAACGGAGATGTTAGAAGTAAAATTGAGAGATGCTCCGGGCGTTACCGGAAGATTGATACCGTTACCCCGGCCGGGGGTCGGTGTCAAAAAAATATTCAGCCTTCGCAAGGTTCTGCGCGTTCACTCCAATTGTCGCGAAGACAAGAAAAATGAAGATAGAAGACTTCACTTTAGTTGCTCTTGCGTGCGTCGACAGTCACAGAGATCGTTCCACCAGGAGCAACAGACGGAGTTGTGATGTTCATGCTGAAGATGCGTGGCACCCGACCGTTGCGACTGTTCGTCCAGTTGAGGCTGCCGCTTGAATCGAACAGGAGACCCATATCTTTTCCATCGCTGCCTGAGTTGTTTGCCGGACCGGTTGCAATAGTAAAGTCGATCATGGGGTCGCCCGAGCCGCTGTTGACCTGCGTTTGCGCAGTCATCTGCGGACTTTGATTTTGCAACGTTACCGCCGCCATCAACATTAGAGTTCACAGCCCATGGTGTAGCATTGGCGGCCGCGTTAGAAGAATTTAGAGTTATGTTGTTGGTGATGTTGTTATTGAACGTGCTGAAGCTGACGTTGCTTCCGACGTTAGCCTGGTTGAAGATGTTGTTCGTAAATGTGAGGAACCTGCAGGTGGTATTAAACATACTGACCGTCCCCCCGCCTGCGTTGTTGTTGCTCGTAAACAAATTGTGATCGAACCGCACATTGACGCTGTTGGTGAGTCCATTAAAATGTTGACCGAGACAACAGACGGCGAAGAAGAAATAATTGTTCTGAAACAGCAGGTTCTGATAAGTGGCTGCTGAGTTGAAGTTTTGACTATTATAAAAAACACATCCTTCTACCAGGAGACCACTCGAACCGAGATCCCATTGAACGACCCCGTTGAACTGACATCGCACAAGCCGGATATTGTTTGTGCCTATGTCACCACCAACAGCATTCCGCGAAACTGTTACCTGGGCGGAGAATACTAATCCATGAAGTTCCGATCCATCTGGAGAGCCACCCGCAGGACTATTGCGAATTTCGGCGCCAGCACAACCCCGCAGGACTATTGCGAATTTCGGCGCGCAGCAACAGAGTCGCTGTTAATGGCAGGTTTTTTATCTGGCGACCAGCCTGGACCAAGAACTGTGATGGCTTTATCGACAATCGAAAAGCCCGCGTAGATATTGGGACTACCGTACACGTAGACGGTATCACCTGCAATGCTTGCATCGATAGCAGCCTGGATGGTGCTGAATTGACCGAGTGTAGAGGGATTGCTGCTAACGGTTCTTACTGTTGCCCTTGCGCAGATGGCAGCGCACAGCGTCATCGTGAGGATGATTAATCTTTTCATGGTGTGGGTATTTTGTGGCGGTGGTAAGCCTTGTTGAAAGTAAACACCGAGCAACATCTACCCAATACCTAGAAAATGATGAATCTGCTATAGAAAAAATTACACTGATTCAGGGTAGAAGAACTCACGTTGTGGAATTGTATTTTGGGTAAGATGAGACCCTCACCGTATTCGTTACAATTATTTTAGTCCTCTGCCTTACCTGGCAACTACCTGCTTTGGGGCCAGTCGCTCGCTGATACAACCGGCTCAACGAGTTGCTCAACCTGCAGCGGCATTTCTTCGAGCAAGGGAAATATGATTCTGCTTTATATTATTCGAAACAGACTCTTCCTGTTGCGATGAAGTTGAAGCAAGTTGATCGTATCGCTAAATCCCACTATAACATTAGTCTCGTCTACACCCAACTTACAAACTACGATAGCGCGGAAGCACACCTTGATCGAATCGAAGATCTGCGCAAGCAGATAAAAGACACTGCCGATCTTAATAAATACATACAATACACGGGCCTTTACTCAGTAATTATCGCTCTGACTTGAGACCGCAGTAGACGCGCTGATGAAAGCAGCTGACCTGATTGAGAAGTCGAAGTCTAAAGCTGCACGAATCTCCAGGCGCAGGTGTATGGCAACATCGGCATAATCTTATCGCGGAAAAAACAAATAGAGAAGGGCATTGAGTACGAGAAGAAAGCTCTCGCACTGAAGGGTTATCCGAATGAAGCGCGTTACCGGGTGTTGATCCATCTCGACATATTCGACTCGTATCTGAAACTTGGTGATTTATCGAAGGCTCAACTTCATCTTGATTCGGCAATAGAAGGCAATAAGTCGCTCAACAATATTGCCGTGAGTGTGCTTGTTGCGAACAGCAAGGGTGTTTACTACAATGCGATTAAAGATATTCCGAAGGCGCTGGATGCCTACGAGGAAAGTTACCGGTTGAAGTGAACAAAGTGGTACTGAGTATTATAAGGCGGAGACTGCGAGCAATCTCGCGCAGATCCATTTCGAGCAAAACAATCCGGTAGTCGCCGAAAAATTTGCTCTCGAAGCAAATGAGATCGCGCGAAGACTTAGCCAGTTGAAAGTTGTGGCTATAACATACAGCACACTCAGTAAGATCATGTCGGGCCGGAAGGATTTCAAAAGGGCATTGGAGTATGCGGCGCTGTATAAAACGTTTGCCGATAGTGCTACCAACCTGGAGACGCAACGAACATCGGTTGCGCTTGAAAGCCGGTATCAACATCAAAAACGTCAAAAGGAAATTGTGGCGTTGACGGCGGCGAATGTGGAGCACGAGCTTGACAGGGTGAAAGAAGAACCGGTTATTGATTGGCGGATCAATATTCTCCATTTCAATTATTGTTGTTCTCGCGCTTTCATACTTCAACAGCAAGCAGCGGCGTGAGATTGTAGAAAAAGAAAGAGTTCTTCAACAAGAGCAAATAAAGTTTCTCGAAAGGCAACAACAAGTGGTGTCGCTTCAGAGTATGATCAATGGACAGGAGACGGAACGAACGAGAATTGCGAAAGATCTTCATGATGGATTAGGTGGGTTGTTCTCGACAGTCAAGATGTATTTCAGCACGCTTCAGTATAAAAATCCGGAGTTGGGTAGTGACGAGCTTTTTCAGAAGGGCTATTCGATAGTAGATACAGCTTCGGTTGAAGTGAGACGGATTGCACATAACATGATGCCGGAGGTGTTGATGAACTCGGTCTCATTAACGCGCTCAAAGAATCTGTGCGATAGCATAACGTCTGGAAAGTTGCTTACTGTTTCGCTCGAAGTTCACGGATGAATTCGAGACTTAACAGTACGACCGAGATCATGTTGTTCCGGATCATCCAGGAACTGTTGAATAACATTATCAAACACGCTCACGCTTCGGAGGCGATCATTCAGTGTATTCGAGATCAATCGCGGTTGAGTGTGATTGTGGAGGATAACGGAAAAGGTTTTAACACGCTCGAAGCGGAGAGCGGTGTTCATGCGGGCATGGATACCGTTAAACACAGGGTCGATTACTCTGAAGGGTAAGATGACAATCGATTCGCAAAAAATGTAGGCACAACAGTAATGATGGATTTTCTGATCAATGAGTGAAAGAGTAATTATATTCTCGTGGTAGATGATCATCGATCGTTCTCGATGGTATCCGGACGATGCTGAAGGATGAAGATGGTTTTAGATTGTCGGTACGGCAAGGAATGCTGTCGAAGCGCTTTCCATTCCTCGAACAGGATGCTCCAGACATTATCCTGTTGGACATTTCTCTTCCGGACATGGATGGGGCTGGAACTGTTGCCAGAAGATCAGGTCGACGAACAACACTTCGAAGATCATTGACTGACTTCTTTCAATGAGGCCGGCATGAATCAGTGGGTTGCTGCAACGTGGAGCAACGGATATCTTTTGAAGAACATGGAAAGATCGGAGCTGATCCGCGCGATACAATCGGTGTTGAAGGGCAAGATCTTTTTGAGTGAAGCGGCGAATGAATCTATACTTGCTCAATTTCACAATCCAAAAGCTGCAGCGGAGGAGCCATTGATCACCCGTCGCGAGAAGGAGATCTTGTTGTTACTCGCGGATGGTTTGAAGGGTCCCGAGATAGCGGAGAAGTTGTTCCTGAGTCCGTTAACGGTGGAGACACACAGGAAAAATCTGTGCAAGAAGCTCAATGCGAATAGTGTGCAGTTGTTGTTGAAAGTAGCCCGGGAAAGGGGAGTAATTGCATGATGAAGGGACGCTTCGTTTCTTCATCACCTCTTAAAGGCGATTCTATTAATCAATTTACTTAGGACTTTTATTGTCATATGAAAACACTCATAGCGTTTTTTCTATTGACATCCATCGTCTTCAAAGTTCAATCGCAGGATCTCCTTGATACGATAAAGCTTACGGACAGTATTTTATGTTTTCAAGCCCAAGCTCGATTGGATAAATAGTAACTGCACGGCGATCATCACGCGCGAGGGAGTATTTATTGTGGATACTTTTATGATGACCAACTATGCTTACGAGGCTATTCGAAAGCTGAATAGCATAACACCACTTCCAGTCAAGTTTTGTTTTTAACACACATGGTCATGCCGATCATGTGATGGGTAACTCCATCTTCAAGGAGAAATTTCCAGACTGCAAGATCATTATGAATGGACTCCACGTACCTGAAGTATCCGGGCAACTTCACGTATGGAGGTATCAAAACATTCAGACGGATTTAGAGTCGACAGAGAAGGAGATTGAAAGAAGGTAAAACCGGGAATGGTCTTGAGGTTGACTGGCTCGATGAAAGAATTTTGGAAAGACTACGTCGCTGATATGAAAGAATATGTGCGAGTGTATAAACCGGTGAAGCCTGCGAACGGCGATATAGTTTTCGATCATCAGCTGACGGTGCACCTGGGAGGTCGTGACATTGTTATGATGCCAGTGAAAGGTGCGGGTCACGACAAGGGCGATGCGATGGCATGGATACCAAAAGAAAAAATCGCGCTTGTGGGTGACATTGTTGTGGGACCTACGCCGTATGCGATTCGTGGTCGCGTGGATGAAATGATCGAGTCGCTCCAGTACATTATAGACATGAACCCGTTGATCGTGATCCCGGGACATGGTGAGGTGATTGAAGGGTTTGGACTATGTGAAGCGCGAGAAGCTTCTCTTTGAAACTGTTCAGCAAAAAACATTGGATGCGATCTCGAGGGGAGTGACGCGTGCTGATGCTGGCCAAGGAGATCAAGATACCGACTGATTTAGAGAATCAATTCACCAACGGAGACGCGACACGGGAGTGGGCGATGCAGTCTTTCTTCACGGGGTGGACGATAGGGTGGGACGTATAGAGAAGGAGGGGGCGAAGTAACTGTACCTTTTTATTTCTTGGGCACTATTTCCTGCGGCATTTGGTTTTTAGCGTGGGTGGGAGGTCTACTTTTGTCCCTCCGATTCACACAAAACGGGCTTGAAAAAGTGAGTTTTAAGGATCGTAACATCGCGGGGGTGGAGCAGTTGTAGCTCGTTGGCTCATAACCCAAAGTCGTAAGTTCGAGTCTTACCCCCGCTACAGAAATAAAAGGGCTATCTGAAAAGATGGCCCTTTTTCATTACGACACATTCTCATCGAATATCCCCCTGCCGTCTTATTCCCCATCTTCACCGCTGCCTGGATTTTTTCGCACGCATCGGTCTTGTCACCTAAAGTATACTTTGCAATGGCAAGATTGACCAACGCATTCGAATTAGTCGGATCGATCTCAAAAGCATGAGAAAAATTTACGACAGCTTCATTATAATCTTTTTTGTAAAGAAGACACACACCCCTATTCATATAGTAATCAGACAAGTCAGCATCGACGCTTCGTGGAGTGAGATCGCCTTGTCGAAGTTCTCGATCGCTTCGTCATACTCTTAAAGACCCTGACCCAAAACAAGTCCCCTGTTATAGAGAGATTCGGGAAATTGATCGTCTATCTGGATCGATTTCTCATAATAATACAGAGCAGAATCATACTTTTTCTTGTCAAAAAAATATCAGCCCGATATTGTTCAGCGCTCGATAGTTTAAAGGATCGGTCTCTAAGCATTTACGAAACAAAATCGCAAGCATCATCCGGCTTTCCTTCCCTCGTCAATACAACTCCGAGATTATTTGTCGAAACGGAAGTGGTTGGCAAGTATGGAAAAGTGCTTTTTCGAAATAGGGTTTCGATTGAGATTCCTTTCTGCCGAAGAGTAAATTTTCGCCAACATAATTGTTGACGAGCACGCCCTCATCTTTAGCAGTGATTTTATTCAACCAGATTCCGTTCCTGATAGCTTCATGACTGAATGTGAAAATCTTTAATATAATCGGATGAATCTTTCTCAGCATTTATTGTGGTTTCCCAGAGTACAACATTGTCTCTATCATCCCATACAATCGCCATATGCTGTGGCATAAGAACTGCATAGACTGGAAGTTTTAGACGTCGACAAACTGTGAGATATGTTATTGCAAACTGGTCGCAGTCGAACTTCTTTGAAAAAAGCGCCTCTGCGTAAGTCGAATGATTGTTTTCGAATGTGAATTGAGCGCGAGAAATATTCGATCCGATGATCTTAAGAGCTTCGCGGGGTGGTAGGTTTCTTGATTTGATATCAGCCTCACATTTATCGACGATCTCATCAAGAATTTTATGCGCGTTCTCAGTTGATGCCCCCAATCTTTTTTCTTCTTTGAGTATCAGGTAACCCGATCCTGTTTGAGCTGCGACAACACAAAGTTGCAGAACGAAAAAGAAAGTCAGGGATGTATTTTCTAATGCTCATGAACTAAAGGTACGTTGATCTGATAAATAGTTGGCCGCTTAAATTACGTTAAAGCTCGAAAGGGTTATTTCTCAAAAGCCAGGAAATCGTTAAACTAGATGAATGACCCGCGCATTGCTCTTCTGCATCATGATCCTGGTATTCGTGGTGGGATGCAGTGACGACCTCCTGGTCATCGCCCATCCAAACTACGCCATTGCACTGTGGTTTATTACACCTCAGGAAACCACAGCTCTACAAGCATACATTTCACGTTTTCAGTAAATGGAGAGGAATATAGAATCCATTATTTCCAACATGCATAACAGGTGGCGTGTGCCCAGCACTCCTATTGGTGGCCCCTCACTTTGACAGCGGTGACCTCCTCATGGTGCATACGATTCTTTAAATCGGCCAACAGCAGGATGTTATTTGATTACCCTCTACCAAGAAATGACAGCACAGAATATCTAAGGCTAGTGACTCTGTTTAAGACTTCTCCACCGGGTGTATTAATTAAGTAAGCAACCCGCGAACCATAGTTTTGAGTCTTCACTCTATGGAAACCCAAACCACACCGCCCCAATTCCAACCCGCCCGCCTCGCCGGCCTCCTGTTCCTGATCGCCATGGCCACAGGGACTCTTCGCGGAGTTTTCTATGTACATTTTCCTTCCGCACTCGTAGTGAGCGGCGACACCGTAAGACCGCACCAACGTTGCATCTCACGAGCGACTGTACCGCATCGGCATCGCCAACAACATCATCACATTCGCCATCGACGTCGCATTGATCTGGGCTCTTTATTTATTGCTGCGGCCCAGTCAACAGGAACCTCGCATTGCTCGCCGTATTATTTCGAATGGTGGAGACTACCGGTCGCTTATATCGCCATCATTCATTCTTATGTCGCCATGCAGTTCATCAGCGACGCCGACAAACTTACTGCGTTCAGCTCCGCCCAACTCCAGGCACTCACCATTCTGGCACGATACCTATGCACTAACTTTCAATGTCGTTGCAATATTTCTTGGGTTGGGATCGACAGTCTTCAATTATCTATTCTTCAGTCTGGTTACATACCGAGAGCCTCTCGCTGCCTGGGAATTTTTGCTTCCGCGCTGTTGCTCATCAGCCAGTTCGCTATCATATTTTTCCAGAGATCGAGAGCACGATCATCCCGGTCTGCTATGCACCGATCGCATTGGATGAGATCGTTTCTGGGCTTTTGGCTTTTGATCAAGGGAGTTAAAAGCAGAAGCTAATACGGATGTGAAGTCGTTATTTTGAAGACATCCTAATTGTAAATTCACTAGATTTAACTTCAAGTGAAACGAATCTTCTCCATAGTCCTCATTCTCCTCATCCTCTTCAACACGATGGGATACTATGGCTTCCTGCTTGGCCTCGAATATCAAAACGATCGAAAACAGATCGCGACACTCAACGCCAATAGTGAGAACCTGAAGGAGACGGAACACTGAAGAATACCCATTGCCATTCCCCTATGCGAGCGACTGGCACGGATATGAACGCGTAGATGGCGTCTTCGAATACAAGGAGGAATTTCTCCGTCTTCGTTAAACAACGCTTTCACAACGACACACTGGAAATTATCTGTATCAGGGATGTTCAGCATGAAAAGATCAACGACGCATTCGTTAAACACGCCCAGTCCCATCAACGACGAAGACAGCAACGCGCCGCATTCGAAAGACATTCAAATAATAAAAGAATACACCGCTACAACATTCTCCGTATCAAGTGTAGCATCAGGATGGAGCATGAGTATCGCACCATCACGTCTTATCGGGACACTACATCCCAATCATACTCCTTCGATCAGTCAACCTCCCGAGTTAAGCTAACTCCCTCGCTTAAATCATTTTTTAAAATCAAATAGGTCATGCCGAAAATCGGTGTGCCTTATTATTTATTCTATGACTTTTCATGAAAAAAACATTTAACTCAAAATTCAAGCTATCGACCTTTTTACTCTGTTTGCTTCTTGGTTCATCATCACTCGCACAAACTTTACATGTTTCAGGAAAAAAATGGCGATGAAGACGAGCCGATACCCGGCGTTACAATCATCGAGAAGGGAACAAACAGCGGATCGGTAGCCGATCAAAGTGGAGACTATTCCATCGACCGTAGCAAGCGGCAATACCGTGCTCGTATTTTCTTTCGTCGGGTATAAGACAGCTGAAATACAGGTCGACAACCGAACAACGATCGACGTCTCATTAGCTGTCGACGTTGCAACACTCGAGGAAATAGTTGTTACCGGGTACGCATCTGTTCGCAAGGCCGACATCGTTACAGCGATCTCGCAGATCTCGTCCACGAGTACAGTCGCTATTCCGCAAGGCGATGTGAGCCAGGCATTGCAAGGAAGAGTTGCTGGCGTGCAGGTAACAACGTCGGGACCAGCCCGGCGCTGGATCACAAACGCGGATCCGTGGCTTTGGCTCGCTGACAAATAATCAACCTCTTTATGTTATTGATGGCGTACCCACTTTCGACAACACCCAGATCAATGCTTTAAATGTAGAGTCGCAAGTTGTTTTGAAAGATGCGGGCGCAGCTTCTATCTACGGAGCAAGGGCCGCAGGCGGGTGTTATTATAATCACCACGAAACACGGGAAGTTTGACACCAAAGCCCACGCATGCGTTAGATTTTACCACTGGCGTTTACTATGCCCGGACAAGGGCCACAAAATCTCGATCCGCAACAGCAGGCAAATAAAGTTACGAAGCACTTAGAAATTCCGGTGCACAGAATTGCCAATGGTCAGCCGTATGGCCCCGACCTCAACAACCCCGTGTGCCTGACTATATCCTCGCAGGTGTTCCGGGACAACCGAATGCCGGATACGTAATGGCAGGCGATCCGCGCATCGCGACGGCACTCGCGAATTATAATATTGATCCCGGCAAGGGACAACTCGTACAGCTTACGGCGGCAAACAAAGGTGGCACCGACTGGTACAAAGCACTGACGCGCGTTGCTCCAACAACGCGTCTCGGTTTTAAGTCTCTTGCGTGGAAATGATCGCCGCAAACTATTACACCAACTTTACTTATCTCAATCAGCAAGGTGTTGTCGTCAATCAATTTCTAAGGAGGTTCAGTCTTAGGTTCAACACAGAATACAAGCCACTGAAGCACGTGAAGATTGGTGAGAACATGCTTCTCACGTATCGTTCGAATCCTTTTATCTACGCGAAGCAGCGGACAGCAAGGATCAAACAACGAACAGTGGATCTACGTTGGATGAAATTCGTTGAACCTGGCCTTTCGTATGCCAACGATCATCCCTGTGCACGATGCAAATGGGTAATTGGGCGGGCACCCAAGCACCGGGATTCAATAGTCCAGCAAACCCGGTAGCAGCTCAAACGCGATTGAATGATAACTACTATAAAAATATTATCAACCGCGTGTTTGGTACGCCTACATCGAGATCGACGCTATTAATCACGTGCTTCTTCGTTCCAATTTCGGTGGAGCAATCGATAATACACGTTCGTTCATACTGAGCCAAAGAACTTACGAGAATGCAGGTTAACACAACAGCAAACAAACTAACCGAGATCAGCGGATATCAGCTGAGCTATACGTGGACGAATACAATTCAATACGATAACAAGTTTGGGAGAGCATGCAATCGAAAGCCATCGCGGGACAGGAGGCAATAAGAAGGGGCCATCGGTAGAAACCTCCAGGGTGTCGGGCCTCAATCCGTATAGTCTCGATCCAATTATATCAGTCTCACAAATACTGCTGCTTCAACACAGCAATTGAATAGCAACCCGACTGCGCAATACACCTTTGTGTCATACTTTGGCAAGGTTGATTATAACTGGAAAGAAAGATATTACCTGAGTGCCTCGATCAGGCGAGATGGTTCGTCATTGTCGGACCTCAAACCGTTACGGTGTATTTCCATCAATATCGGGCGCATGGAGATTATCCGGAGAAACGTTTCATGTTGGACGGGATCTTTATCCAGGACTTGAAGCTTCGTGGAGGTTATGGAAAGCTTGGGAACACAAATGCGATTCTCACCAGCAATCCTTCCAACCAGTATGCACTCTACCAGGGCAACGCCAGTACAGCGTACGACATCAATGGCACAAATGGCACCGGCAACGCTGCGGATTTGCTCCACTGCAGCCCGGCAACCAGGCGGCTAAGTGGGAGACAAGCTCAACAGCTAACATCGGCCTCGATGGCACTTATCATGGATGGAAGCCTTGAAGTGATCTTTGAAATTTGGCAACGCAACACCAGCAACCTGCTCTTCAATCCTTCCTTTCTTAATTCAGGCGGGTGTTTTACTTGAACAATCCGTTTCAAAACGTGGGATCGATGACGAACAAAGCATCGACCTCCAGGTGATTAAGAAGATCACGATCAACCAACGACTGGAACTTCACGGTTGATGCGAACATTTCACCGTTCAAAAACAAGATCACTTCTATTGCGCCAGGTCAAACTTACTTCGAACCTTCTGGTTCTATTGTCCGAAATCTTCAGTTGGTGAGGAATGTTGTCGGTCACCCGATCTCTTCGTTTTAATGGATACAAGGTGCTCGGTTATTTTAAAGATGCCGAAGATGTTGCGCACTCACCGACACAGGACGGCGCGGCTCCCGGCCGCTTCAAGTTCGCCGACGTTAGTGGG
Organism: Bacteroidota bacterium; assembly: GCA_037200305.1. Classification (GTDB taxonomy): domain Bacteria; phylum Bacteroidota; class Bacteroidia; order Cytophagales; family Cyclobacteriaceae; genus ELB16-189. Next base: position 47,677 of record JBBCGZ010000015.1, on the reverse strand, counting down.
AATGGAAAAATCGGCCGGAAGACAGGATAGTTATCGGAAAGTCCCATTCCGAAGTTCACGTACGGTATTAACATCGACGCGAGGTACAAGAAATTTACTCTTACAGCTTTCTTGTATGGATCGTACGGCAGCAAGATCCTGAATTTCAACAAGTGGTATACTAACTTTTATGCGTCTTCTGCCGGCGCTGCAATGTCGGTGAACACACTCAATTCATTTAGCCTCGAACCCGGCGCCGATAATTCTCACGCAAAGACTCCAGTGGTCGAGTCAATTTCAAATTTCAGTACTAACACGCAATCCAACTCATGGTATGTAGAGAATGGATCATACGCACGACTGAAGAATTTGCAATTGATGTATGATGTTCCTTCGTCGCTTTGTCTCCAGAATGAAATTATCGAGAGTACGTATCTGGATACAATCTGTGAATCTATTTACGATCACCAAGTATACCGGGATGGACCCCGAGCTTGTAGGTAATGTGGATACGATACGTGGGCATCGACGTCGGGAACTATCCAGCTACTAGACAGTACCTCGTTGGTTTAATGTTGACTTCTAATCAAGATCATTATGAAAAAAACTTTACATATAATCTCCCTGTGCATATTAAAGTTGTCGTTCTCTTTTCCGACAACTATCTAAACATTCCTGCGAAAGGAAGTCTTAGCACAGCACAGTTGCTGAATCAAAATGGAGTCGAGTCGTTATTGATCGGTGCGTACGCTGCGTTGAAAGCAAACGGAGTTTCTTCGTCTACTGCCGGAGTATGGTCAGGCAATGCTACCAACTGGGTGTTCGGCAGCGTATGCGGCCAGGAAACTTTTAAAGGCGGGATCCCCGGCGAACAGTTCGACATCAACCCGTTGAGTCCTTTACGTCCTCGGCCACCAACAGTTACTTGATCGCGAAGTGGGGGTTCTATGTACGACGGGAATAAACCGATGCAATCTCGTTTGAAAACACTTGCACAAGTGCCCGATGGAATGATCACCAATCGGAACATCACCCGGATCACTGGCGGAAGCGAAGGTTCCTGCGGGCGTTCTTTCACCTCGAAGCATACAAGGTTATTTCAACAACATACCTTATGTAGACGAGACCGTTACAGACTTCAACATCGCTAACACCGAAGATGCCATGCCAAAGATCATTGCCGACTTCGATGCAGCCTACCATGTGCATTGCCTGAAGTAATGCCCCGCACCGGGCCGGGCAAATAAATGGGGCCGCGTATGCTTTCAAAGGGAAGTGTTTATTGTACCAGGAAAATATGATGAGGCGTTTGTCGATTTTTACAGACGTTATCGCCCAGGGAAAAACAGCTGCTGGAAATAAGTATGCACTGTTGCCGAAGTTCAGAGATTGCTTTGATGCAAGTCACGATAATTAATAACAGAGACAGTCTTCGCAATCAACTCTTCTGTAAACGATGGCTCCGGTGGGGCCAATGCCGATGCTGAACTGGCAATGAATTATCCGTACGGTGAAATCCGTACGTTACCTGCTGCGGGTTCAACAATCCCTCGCTGGGACCTCGCAAATTCTTACCGCCTCAATGCCAATGGTCTGCCTTTCCTGGATGGAACTTTTAACAGCAACATCAATGAACTGACCGACGTTGACGTGGTTGAAAGACAAGCAAGCAACTTCGATAGCACGCGATGTTGAACCATTGGATCCTCGTTGCGACTGGACCTTGGGACGAACAGGAGTTCCGTTTTTGGATTGGGGAATGTATGACGCGCCAACGTGGGTTCGTTTCACTCAATGACGGTGGTCACCTATACACCGAAAAAATATAATGCACTTGGATCTACGTTCGGAACTTATACGGACAAAAGCGCGCAGACTGCCGGCTATGAAGCGGTGAATATGTATTTGAGCGCTTCGCTGATGTCCTGTTGATGGCGGCTGAATGTGAAGTTGAAACAGGAAGCTTAACAAATGCAATGCAGTATGTAAACGATGTGAGAGCGCGTCAATTGAGTGAAGACTCGTGGGTCAAGATCTCTTCCGATGCTTCGAAAACAGATTGGCAAGCTTACGCCGATCCATCGATCCAATCAATCCCCGCAGGCAATTATAATATTGCACTATACGCACCGGCGGTGATGTAACGTTCAACGCAAAAATCACGGCGCGCAAGGCGGTACACATGGAGAGGAAATTGGAACTCGCTCTTGAAGGCCACCGGTTCTTCGACCTTGTAAGATGGGGGTGAAATATTCCAGCTAATATTAATGATAACGCCGACTGTTTGCAGACTGCATACCTGTACAACACTTCACTTGCCGGTTCTTCGACGTTAGGAACCACGTTTCAGTTCAAAGCCGGGAAAAGCGAGCAATACCCAATTCCGCAGACCAGGTTGACCTATCACAAGGGTGTGTTTAAAACAAAAATCCGGGATACTGACTAAATTAGACTTCATCTTATTGTGAATTGAATGAAGCTTTGGATAGTCCGTATTCGGTGCAATACTAACTTCTTGCTCCCCCGACCTGCCGAACGTATAGAGTTAGTAACGGCCACACGTAAGCCAAAAGAATATGGCTTGGATCGCGCAGCCCAATACGTTCAGTTCGGTGCCTCGCCCAGGGCAAGTATCAACATGAACCTGGCGGCAAAAGCCATTGCCTATATGGAAGGAAGAGAGTTCGTTTTACCCGAGGATATTAAAGAGGTCGCACGCGATGTGATGAATCATCGTATCCTTATGAATTACGAAGCCGAAGCAGATAACGTAAGGACCACCGATATCATTAAGGCTATTCTGGAAAAAGTGCCAATCGCCAAATAATTCTGCTGCGTTAAGCGCATTTTAATTCATTAACAATTCGGTAATATACCAGACCCAGACGGGTAATATTGGTAGGGCACCTTTGCAGCAAATACCCGCTGCATGAAGTTCCTCTTTACCCTGCTTACATTCAGTCTAATATCCTTCGTCGCCCCTCGCCCAATACGGAACGATCGACGGACAAGTAATAGACCATAAAACCAGTGAAGCCATCATCGGAGGTAACGTAATGATCCAGGGCACCGGGGTCGGATCTCCGACTGATATCGAGGGTAATTTCGCTATCACAAATCTTAAGCCCGGCACATATACCATTGTTGTTTCTTATATCGCGTATAAAACGCAAACTATTCCTGATGTAATAGTTGAGCCGGGAAAGAAAACAACTTTAAAGATCACTCTCGTGGAAGACGTTGCGGAACTACAGGAAGTCGTTGTTACTGCACAAAAGGAGATCTCTACAGATGTGAACTTGATCAGCACGATCAGGGACAACAAACTCGTTGTTAGCGGTATTTCATCGCAGCAGATAGCAAAGTTACCAGATCGAGACGCTGCACAGGTAATGATGCGTGTTCCCGGTATCACTGTACAAGACGGACGTTTCGTTTTGGTAAGAGGTCTTCCAGAACGATACAACCAGGTAATGATCAACGGGATCATCGCGCCCAGCACCGAGATCGATAAAAGATCATTCTCTTTCGACCTTATTCCAGCAGGATCACTCGACCAGATGTTGGTTTATAAGTCGGCTACCGCCGCAAACCCTGGCGACTTTGCTGGTGGTCTTATCCAGATGGTAACGAAAGCACCGACCGACGATAATTTTACAAGTGTGGAGTCTGAATTTTGGCTATCGCACCAATACCACTTTCAAAGATTTCGATAAGAACGTAAGTGGTAAGACTGGACTGGTTAGGTTTCGATGGTGGTACCCGTGATCTTCCCTCGAATTTCCCGGCAACGGCCGACATCAAGAATTCTAACCGTGCTTCTGACCTTCGCGAAACCGCAGGTAAATCGCTGACAAACAACTTCGCTCTTAATAAAGTTACTGCACGTCCCGACATGGGCTTTAACTTCACCACATCTCAGAACTTTAGAGTGGGCGGAATAAAACTGAGCAACGTAACATCGGTCGCTTATTCGAACAGCTTCACGCATTACAGCTCGGACCTGTCTCGCTATAACTCTTTCGATACAGATGTCCCGGGCAAACGCTTCCAATACCAGGATCAATCATATTCAAATGATGTTCGTGTTAACGTAATGCACAATTGGACCGCGAGGATTGACGAAAGGAACAAAATCGAATTCAAAAACTTGTTTGTGCAGCTTGGTGAAGATAAGACCACCATTCGTCGAAGGCCAGGATTACCTTCAAAGACCCGGTGACGACTTCATGAACTATGCGTATCATTACCTCAGTCGTTCAATCTATACAGGTCAGCTGGAAGGTACTCACACTCTTGGTGATGGTTCGTATAAACTCAATTGGGTTCTTGGTATGAACTACATCAATCGTAACGAACCCGACTACCGTCGTTTCAGAACGTACAGACCGACAAGCTCACAAGGTACCGATGATCCTTACACAATGCAGCTTCCTCCGAGTGCGAACTTGTTTGAAGCTGGTCGCTTCTGGTCAACACTTCAGGATAAAGGCTTCTCGAATGGCCTCAACTTCGAAAAGAAATTCGGTGATATTACTTCCAAACGCGCTCCGACGTTCAAGGCTGGTTATTTCGTAGAGAAGAAGAGCAGGGATTTCGAATGCGCGGTACATGAACTATCTGTACCCAGGGTTCTCAGACCCGGCAATAGGCGATCAACTGATCCATCTTCCCGTTGCAACGATATTCAGTCCTGAAAACGTTAAGGCACAGAATGGATTCGTGATTGAAGAAGGTACAACCAACATAGATCATTACCATGGTGATAACACTTACACCGCGGCTTATGTAAGCGGTCAGTTCCCGCTTGGCAAATTTGATTTGAATGTTGGATTCAGAGCAGAGTACAACGTGCAAAAGCTGACCGCGCTTGGCAACGATGGAACACCTATCAAAGTGAACAACCCAGTGTTCGCACCGCTTCCTTCGTTCAACCTTGCATACAACACTAGCGAAAGATCTTTGGTACGTCTTGCGTACAGCAGAACGGTCAATCGCCCCGAGTTTCGTGAGCTTGCGCCGTTCCTCTTCTATCAATTCGAATTTGAAAGCGCACTTGTTGGAAATCCGAACCTGAAGACAGCGTTTGTCGACAACATCGATCTTCGCTACGAATGGTATCCCAACCCCGGTGAGACTTTCAGTGTGGGAGGCTTCTACAAGAATATAAAAATCCCATTGAGCTTTACCTCCAGGTAACATCTGATGTTCCCCAGATGGTTTACAACAACTCGACATCCGCTTATGTTTACGGGGTGGAGGTTGAATTCAGAAAGTCTCTCGCGAGCCTTGGGGTTTCGAAATTCCTCCGGAATACATCGGTTAATATCAATGCAGCTTACATGAAGAGCCAGGTGGGATATTGGGTGCAAATGCCGGTGGAAACCTCGCACGCTACAGACCACTCCAAGGTCAGTCGCCTTACATCCTGAACGCTGGTGTCTACTACAATGATGAAGAGTCTGGTTTCTCTGTAAATGCAGCTTACAACGTGTTTGGCCCTCGCATCTACAGTGTGGGTGACATCAACTTCCCTACGTTCTGGGAAATGCCCTCGCCAGGCCGTAGATCTTCAGATCTCGAAAAAGATCACACGTACAATGTCGATAAAGGTTAATGCACAGAATTTGTTGAACACACCGTTCAGAATTCGCCAGGACAGCAACCAGGACCAGGAGATCAAGGGGTTCGGACTTACTCATCCAGAAGTACCGTGTAGGTACCCAGTATGGACTGGCGCTCAACTGGATGTTCATGAAAGAGTAAAGTTTTACCAGAAGACAAATAGTTATGTGAAAGGTCCGCTTAGGCGGACCTTTCGTTTTTTGTTACGTGATTGTAAAATCGTTAACACTGGGCTAATGAAGACTTAACCCGGCAGTAAACACCCCCACAAGGCAGACCGATATTTTTGAGGCGCTAATTCAAACAACTAATCCGCATGAAAAACATCACTAAGATCTTTTCCTTGCTCCTGGTAGCCACTTCAGTGATGGTATTCCAGGCATGTAAGGATGACGACGCCCCTGCTCCGGCGCCGACCGTAACAGCACCTACAGGTATTGCCTCTGTGCAAATCAGTACCAGTGCTGATGTAACATTCACATTTAAAGCCGACGGTGGTTATGCCAACGCTACTGTAGTAGCAACTGGCGGTACAGCTACCGTTAAAACTCCTGCTGCTGCAGGTGCGACTACCGGATCGGTTGTTGTTACTTTCACAGCCGATGGTTCTGAAGGTGCTGCTTCTGTTACTCTGACTGTAACGGATGGAGCCGCTCAATCAGGCGTAGGTACTGCTACTCTTAATAAGACGATCAGTGCTCCTCCTTCAATCACCCTGAGCTCTAATACAGGAAATGCTAACCCTGGTGCTACTGTAACTGTTACTGCTACTATCACAGCTCCTAACGGTATCAAGAACCTTACTTATGTTACAACAGCTGGTCTTACTGGTACGCCCACAAGCCCTGTTACTGTAACCGGTACAACTCAAGACCTCGTCTTCACTGTACCTGCTAACGCAGCTATCGGTTCTACCCTTACAGCTACGATCACTGTAACTGACAACCAGGACCTCAACAGCACTGCGGTTGTATACACTGTTACTGCTTCTACAAACGAGCTTACTGGTAACCTTACTTCGAACCTGACTCTCCACAAGGGCACTTCTTATCTTATCAAAGGTCCTTACGTTGTAATGCCTGGCGTAACTCTTACAGTTGAAGCCTGGCGCTGTTGTTAAAGGTGACAAGGCAACTAAAGGTACACTTATCGTGAAGCCTACTGGCGTGCTTACTGCTATCGGTACCATTGCTGATCCTATCGTGTTCACATCAAGCCAGCCTGCTGGCGAGCGTGACAAAGGTGACTGGGGTGGCGTTATCCTCATGGGAGATGCTTACGTTAACCAGTCTGCTAAGCCTGCAGTTGAAGGTCTTACTGCTCCTGCTAACGATGCTGACTTCTACAAGTATGGCACTATCAATCAAGCCGATGCAACTGTTGGTATCAACAACCAGAACAGCGGTACTTTGAGGTATGTTCGTATCGAGTACGCTGGTATCGAGCTTATCCCTAACAGCGAAACAAACGGTCTTACATTGGCCGGCGTAGGTAGCGGAACTACACTTGAATATATCCAATCATCTTACGGTGGTGACGATGCCTTCGAATGGTTCGGTGGTTCTGTAGGCGCTAAGCACCTTATTGCAATGGCAACATGGGATGACGACTTCGATACTGACTTCGGTTGGAGAGGTAATGTTCAGTTCGGTCTTTCAGTCCGCGCTCCTTTCATCGCTGACCAATCTGGTTCAACATCATTCGAAAGCGATAGCCAGGGGTAACGCTAACGCGATCGGTACTGTGTGCGACGGAACAAACGCAGGTGGTTGTACTCAAGGCGTGTTCTCTAACATGACAATCCTCGGTCCTCGCGACTTCAACAACACTAACGTTACTGGTACTGGTGCTGGCGCTCCTCGTGCTATCTCTGGTAGCTATACTCGCGCAATGCACATCAGAAGGCGTACTGCTATCTCTATCTTCAACAGTGTTATCACTGGTTACGGTAGCGCAAGTGGTCCTGCTGTTCAGGGTTTGGAAATGGACGACGACGGTACATTGGCTAACTACACTGCGGGTGTAGGTGGTTTCGGTAACAACGTCCTTTTGTTCCCACATGAATCTGCTCCTGTATATGGAACTAACGTAGCAACTGGTACTCCTCTTGTTACTATCCAGGGCTTCTGGGAAACTGGTAACTCAGTTGGTAGTGCTAGCACAGTTTCTAAACCTGGTGGCGCACTCGCCAACTCATGGTCTGTTGCCGGTGGTACACAACCTGCAGGCGCAATCAATCCTTACGCGGATCTTGGTATCGACGCTGGCTTGTTCTATGGATCAAAGAGCACTTCTACTTATCCTTCGAACCCTAACTTCGCAGTTACTGCAGGTAGCATCACTGGTCAAACAGCTGCTACACTGTATGCAAGCACGAAACTTGGTGATTTCTTCGATAAGACTCCGACTTACAAAGGTGCTTTCGGTGCTACCGACTGGACTGATGGTTGGTCTGAATTCCAGCCCCTCACTAAGGCTTACTAAGAATTAATAGTTTTTAATAGAGGAAAGACTTGTCGCAAGGCAAGTCTTTCTTTTTTTACCTTGCACAAAATTTTGAGTGATGAAGTTTAGGTCATTGTTCTTCGCGGTTTGGACAGCGGTCGTTTTGATTTCCTGCGGAGAAAAAGGATACGACCCGGCCGATTGGCTTACGGCACAGGAACAAACCGATGAGGTGTCCCGGGTGATACGTTACGTTGGTCGCGCACCCGAGAACATACCGGTGACCGAAAGGTTTGATAAAAAATATGATAAGCACTATGAGGGACAGTTCGCAGCTCACCGTCTCGACGCATATTTCGTAAAAGACGGAACACATTACTTTTTACTTAGCCGCATCGCGCCAAGCAATACGGTGAAGCGTGTTGCCACCGGTGGCAGGTATACATTGAATGATAAGGGCGATATGACTGAATACGAAGAAGTGTTTCGCACATGGAAGGCACCCGACACAACGCAGATAAGGAAAAGTATTTTTCTATTCGATAAGATGGTGAAGGGCGAGAGTCTCGAGGCTTATCTCACAAAGAACTCCTGGCCCAACGAATACATCGAGTTCCCTGATGACAACGTGCGCTACGATAAGAATGAAAGAATGTGGAAGGGGATACCGAAGTGATCGGATCTTAATTAACCTTGTTCTGTTTCTCCTTATGAGCTTCCATCATCACCTTGATCTTTTCCATAGAACTTGCCAGGGAGTCCAGTGATTTCTTATTGTTGACGATCTTCTGTTTCAAAACCAGGTCCTCAAGCTTGTTGGCCTCCAGTGCTTTCTCGAGGCGGACCTTTTCCTGGTCGTTGGCCGTAAGTTTATTTCCTAAAGACTTTCCTTCGTTCTGCGTCTTCTGAGCCTGCTTTGTAACGCATCCGCAGCTTGCTGTGCCTGGTCGATGTCTAACTGGATCTTGTCTTTATAGAACTTGATGCCGAACCGATACACCATTTGTTCGATCTCTTTTAGCACCGTTTCAGCTTCTTCGGCGTTCCATTGATTCTTCACGATGCCGATCCACACCCGCGTCTTTACATCGGAGCCAGCTACCGTCCCATACAAAAACCCTTTTGCGTAGACCGTTCCGTTGATCACGGGCTCCGCAACGCTGATCATGTCGCCATTACTTTTCGTCTTACCGGACTCCTTCATGAATTTGCCCAACGCTACACGAACTTCTTCGGAGCCGCCGTCCAGGTCCGACGCGTAACCGTCGGCATTTTCGTTGTTGATCTTCGATGCACGCGAGCTAACGGAAACCTTTTGTGCGAACACGCTCGACGCCATTAGGAAAGCAGTAACAAAAAAAAGTGCTCGTATCATGCCAGGGGTGTTAAATTCGTATCAAATCTAATAATTCAATTCGAGTGAGTCATTGCGTGTTAATCGGCGGCGGTTCGGGCCTCATAGGTACCCGACTTACCGAGATCCTTTTGCAAAAAGGCCACCAGGTCCGTCACCTCGGAAGAACACGCGTAGCCCACGACGTAGTCACGGGCGAACGCGTGAAGACGTTCGCGTGGGATATTCACAAACAGACCATCGATGAGCGCGCGTTCGATGGCGTGGACATAGTGATCAATCTTGCCGGCGCCAACATCAGCGGTCACAGGTGGACAAAATCCTATAAACAAGAATTGTTGGCAAGTCGTACAGGCTCAACCCAACTTATTGTAAAGTGCCTGAAGGATCGCCCCCGCAACGAAATTTATTGCTGGCTCCGCAATTGGTTACTACGGATTTGGCGATAGCAACCATTGGTTCAGAGAAACCGATCCGCCTGGTAATGATTTCATGTCCGCAACTAACAGCCGAATGGGAAAAGGTTGCAGACCAGGTAAAGAACGTGGCGCACATAAGAACGGGAATAGTTATTACATCACATGGTGGCGCTGTTGCAGAGATGGAGAAGCCGATCAAGCTTTATGTTGGTTCACCATTAGGCTCCGGAAAACAAGTCGTAAGCTGGATCCATCTCGAAGATGAGTGTGGCATCTTTGTGCACGTTATTGAAAACAATCTTTCAGGGATCTTCAATGCAGTTGCGCCCGAACCGGCAAGCAACGAAGAGATCACCAAAGAGCTCGCAAGAAGACTTAATAAGCCGTTGTGGGCTCCCAATGTTCCCGGGTTTGTCTTGAAGATTGTGTTAGGTCAGATGTCTGAAGCTGTATTGAATGGAAGTAAAGTGAGCGCTGAAAAAATTCAGTCGACAGGCTATCGATTCAAGTACTCGACTATAGAAGAAGCGCTGAACAACATTGCACATTGAACGTTGCACGTTGAACACTTATACGCGAAGCAATTCTCTCGATTATAACCATCTTCTGTATCTCGGTCGTTCCTTCGTAGATCTGGGTGATCTTGGCGTCACGCATTAATCTCTCTACATGAAACTCTTTCACATATCCATAACCACCGTGTATCTGAACGGCTTCTGTGGTAACGTCCTGTGCGATCTTCGACGCGAATAACTTCGCCATCGCGGCAGCCTTCACAAAATCTTTCTTCTGATCCTTGAGCGACGCTGCCTGCCAAACGAGAAGGCGAGCTGCATCGATCTGCGTTGCCATGTCTGCAAGCTTGAACTGTATGGCCTGGTGTTCGGACAGCTGTTTGCCGAAGGCCTTTCTTTCTTTTGAATACTTAAGAGCCAGCTCGTAGGCGCCGGCTGCTATACCTAATGCCTGCGAAGCGATACCGATACGACCACCATTGAGTGTTGTCATCGCGAATGTGAAACCGAAGCCTTCCTCGCCAATACGATTGGCTTTTGGAACCTTCACGTCGGTGAACATCAGCGAGTGTGTATCGGAGCCGCGAATGCCCATCTTGTCTTCCTTCTTTCCAACAACGAAGCCCGGCATTCCTTTTTCAACGATCAGTGCATTGATACCCTTGTGCCTTTTCACTGCGTCCGTTTGGGCGATCACAATGTATATGCTTGCGCTATTGCCCGTTCGTGATCCAGTTCTTCGTTCCATTCAACAGGTAATGATCGCCTTTGTCTTCGGCAGTCGTACGCTGACTTGTTGCATCCGATCCTGCTTCGGGTTCCGAAAGACAAAACGCTCCAATGACCTCACCCGCCGCAAGAGGTTTCAGGTACTTTTGTTTTTGCTCTTCTGTTCCGAATCTTTCAAGACCCCAACAAACAAGTGAGTTGTTTACAGACATACAAACGGCAGCCGATGCATCTACTTTGGAGATCTCTTCCATAGCGAGCGTGTATGAGATCGTATCCATTCCACCGCCGTTGTATTTGGATCCACCATCATTCCCATGAAACCAAGCTGTCCCATTTTTTTCACCTGCTCGGTGGGAAATTTCTGTTGTGTATCGCGTTCGATAACACCCGGAAACAATTCAGTCTGTGCAAAATCACGGGCAGCTGATTGCACAGCGAGTTGTTCTTCTGTTAGCTGAAAATTCATAAAAAAAGGTCTGGATTTGGGTCCAGACCTAAAGGTATACTTTATTCTTTTTATTTAGTCGCGATTCATTCCCATGTATTGCAACACGAAGTAGATCAGCAGAGTGATCGAGCTTATTGCGGCAACCACATAAGTCATTGCGGCCCACTTCAATGCGTCTTGTGCCATGTCGTATTCGTTGGGCGATACGATGTTTCTTGTCTTCACCCATGCAAGAGCTCTGCGGCTAGCGTCAAATTCCACCGGCAATGTTACTACGGCAACCCAATGAGAAAACAGCGTAGCAACCGATCACAATCAGGATAAGTGTCGACCAGGGGAGGATGTGGAGAAAACTACCACCAAGGATTGACAACCAAAAGATTGCACTCATGATTTGAGATGAAATCCCTTGAATAGGCACAAGGGCTGTACGAAGCGTCAACAAGTTATAGGCCTGCGCATGTTGAACTGCGTGGCCACATTCGTGAGCAGCAACAGCAGTTGCGGCAGCATTGCGTCCGTGATAAACTTCGGGACTCAGGTTTACAGTCTTGTTGCCAGGATTGTAGTGGTCGGTCAACTGACCTTCCACGCTGATCACTTGCACATCGCGGATACCATTATCGGCAAGCATTAGTCTTGCGACTTCAGCGCCAGTAAGATCGCGGTTCAAATGTGTTTGTGAGTATTCTTTGAACTTGCTTTTCAACCGACTCTGCACGAGCCATCCAATCAGCATAAAGAAACCACCAATTAAAAAAGCCATTGCTATAGGATTTAGAGTGTTTTCGTTTCTACGTTTTCCTGATCTTTTCGATCACCTTCGAAGTGGAATATCCCGGAACGAAATCCAGCGTCGTCACTTCGCCTCCTGCCTTCTTCACAACATCCGCGCCAACGATGTTCTCTGCCAAATAGTCACTGCCCTTCACGAGCACATCTGGAACCAGCGCAGAGATGAGTTCTTTAGGCGTGTCCTTCATGAACAGCACAACCATATCGACGAACTGGAATGACGAAATTACCCGGGCTCTCGAATTCTGATCCTGGATGGGCCGGTCAGCGCCTTTAAATCGACTTACAGAGGAGTCTGTATTTAATCCAACTACAAGACGATCACCCAGGTTCCGTGCTTTTTCAAGATAGTCTACATGACCAAGGTGAATGATATCAAAACATCCATTGGTAAAGACAACACGTTCGCCTTTCGATTTCCATTCGGCAACTTTCTTTCTTGCCTCGGAAGCGGACCTTATTTTATCGCTCGACTTTTCGATCTTATTAGCCATAAACTAATTAGTAAAGCTACCAAACCCGAAAAACGCCAACACAATTGTTTGCCACGCATGAAATATGAATACAAATGCACGGCATCGGCGCGATTCATTGCATAAAGTGAAACCAATCCCAATGGAAGAAGGAGATGATAAGAGCCGGCGCCACCGGGAAGCGGTGCAGCCATCGCGATAGCACCGATAGCAAAGATAGTGAGTACGGCACGGATACCTAAGTGTGCGGTTTCATCGAAGGCAAACATTCCGTGTAGCTCATTAGGAAGTACAATCCCCAGATGGCGATAGAGTAACCGACGAACAGCCATTTATTTTTCAACTTGAAGATTGCGAGGAAACCTTCTTTGAAACCATTCAGTAATTTTTTGAAACGAGGATTATTGCGGAGGAAGTAGATCAACACAACAACACCGATCACGCCAAGTACTATAACGATCATGAATGGTGAAACCGTCGGCTTCGTTCCACCGCCAGAAAAGTCGAGTGCATCCATGAATCCCTTTCAACTTTCCCCACTCCGAAACAAATGAGATCGTTACCAGTATCAGCATGCAGATCACATCCACCAATCTTTCCACCACAACAGTTCCAAAAGAAACTTCCACTGGTGTTTTCTCCAGCTTGAAAAGATTGTAGCAACGAGATACTTCTCCACCACGAGGAATGGCAAGGTTCACAAGATATCCGACCATCACAGAAAGAAAACTATTCCAGAGAGTGCCTTTGTTCCCCGAGGGCTCAAGCAACATTCGCCAGCGTTCGGCACGCAATACATGGCTGAGCATCAAAATACCACCCATTAGCAGCAGGTAGACCTTATTCGACTTCGTCCAAACACTCCAGATAAGATCCGCAGTGTCGTGTCCTTCGCCGGCGTTGATCCCGCGCAACGACAGCCAAACAAGTACACCGGTAATTGCAATCGTAATGAGATACTGAAGAACGGACTTAATCTTTGAATTCATATGAACATGTTGTCAATCAACCGAACCGGTCCCACAAAACAAGCAACAAGCAAGATGCTACTATTTATATTTATGTTAGACGTATTAGTGAGATCATTCTTGTCGGCAAGCTCAAAATATTCCAACTGGAGATTTTCGTAAAACTTGTTGATGATATCTTTCCGGACGTCACCCCACGGTTTGTTCTTGAGCAGAAGAGCTCGTGCTTCTTTTAGACTTTCATTGAGCGCTAATGCTTTTTTCTTTTCTTCTTCCGATAGCCTTTGATTTCTCGATGACATTGCGAGGCCTGCGGGCTCCCGCACTATGGGCACGCCGTGAACCTGGATGTTGAATTTCAGTTCCTCCACCCAACCGGGTGACGATCTGCAGTTGCTGATAGTCTTTCTGACCAAAAAAAGCCTGGTCGGGTTCAACAATGTGAAACAGCTTGCTTACCACCGTTGCAACACCGCTGAAATGACCCGGCCTGAATTTTCCTTCAAGTACCTTATCGAGCTGGCCGAAATCGAAATGGATGACTCCGGGACGCTCGTACATCATGGATGTTTCTGGTGCGAAGAGCACGTCGCAGCCGGCCGATTCCAGGAGGCTGATATCTTTTTCTGGCGTTCGGGGATACTTTTCGAGGTCAATTGGGTTATTAAACTGAGTGGGATTGACGAAGAGACTGCAAACGGTGATGTCTGTAACGGCTTTGGAGGCGTGGATTAGGGATAAATGGCCCTCATGAAGGGCTCCCATGGTGGGTACAAGGCCAACCAAAAAACCTTCCTTTCTTTTATGCTGTAAATGAAGCTTGAGAGGGCCAATTTCCTTGAAAATCTGCATTTCCAGCGTTTTTGACGGGCCTCAATATAAGCTCTTACATTTGAAAATGAGTTGAATAAGGGGCAGATTTTCCGTATTTTTGTGGCTCGGTTTTTCATTTCCCCTAAAAAAGAAGCAAATGTCAAAGATTCGTATCCTGTATGTGGCCAGTGAAATAATCCTTTTCTCCAAACAACTGAGGTTGCCGATTTCGTAAGAAAGCTGCCCAGGCGATGCAGGAAAAAGGGATGGAAATTCGCATACTGGTCCCAAGGTTTGGCTTGATCAATGAGAGGAAGAACAGGTTACATGAAGTTGTTAGGTTGTCGGGTATAAACATAGCTGTGGGAGAAGAGGAAAAGCCCTTGATCATCAAGGTGGCATCTATTCCAAATGCAAAGCTTCAGGTTTATTTTATCGACAACGAAGACTACTTCCATCGTAAATCAGTATTCCACGATAAGGAAAATAATTTCTACGAGGACAACGACGAGCGCGCCATCTTCTTCTGTAAGGGCGTGATCGAAACAGTTCGTAAACTAGGCTGGGCTCCTGATATAGTTCATTGCAATGACTGGATCACAAGCTTCATTCCGTTGTATCTGAAGACGACCTACAAAAACGATCCGTTGTTCAAGAACACAAAGACCGTGTTCACCATCTACAATAACAGCTTCAATCACAAGTTCAAGGGCGACCTCATGGGCAAAGTGAAGATGATCGATGTTGAAGATAACATGTTGGGTCACCTGAAGACCGGCGACTACGAAGGCTTTATTAAGCTCGGCGCTCAATGGTCGGATGTAGTTTCTGTTGCCGGCGACAATAAAAAGCTGGAAGGATTAGTTAAGAAAATAAAAGATAAGAAAGTTGAGACCATTGAGAAGGACGATGACTACACTGAGTCATTTTTTAATCTCTATAACGAATTGGTGGGCTAAGGCCGGAGTATTTTCTAAGGGAGCCACGTTAACGCTGGCTATCCTGGTTCTTCTTTCTTGTCAGGACGATACGGGCGACGTTGGGTTTAAAAACCCCAACGGCGATTTCGAAGTCTTTGTGAAAGAATTTTCCATTCCATCAAAAACATTTTTGATGGACTCCATCACCACCAGCTACGGATATGTGATAGGCCCAACCTCCACCAGCGCTGGCGCTAAGACAGTTTCGCCTCCTCGCATTATGGTTGGTCACTCCGAAGACCCAAACTTCGGAAAGACCACGGCCACAGGATACACTGCATACTGGCCCGCCACTTATCCTAGTTATGGCACCAACCCCGGCGTCTTGAGGCTGAGGTTGAACCTCGTGTTTGATTACTACTGGAGTGGCGCTCATACAGATACCGATGAACAGCTGTTCGAGGTGCATGAGCTTCTCGACAGCATGATCACATATCTACCTCATTATTCGAATGAGCCGCAGAGAACCGGCAGACTCCTGGGATCGGGTAAACGGAGAATTAGTCCGACGGACTTCGATACGAATATCAAGACCAATGGTGATCCCGCTACTGTTGCAGACCAGATAATCGCAGACAGCGTGACGATAGAGCTGGACGACACCTTTGGATTCGAATTGTTGGCTCTCGCCATGGATTCAGTTGGCGACAATGACCAGAACTACACGCGATTCTCCAGGTTCAGACAGAAGTTTAAAGGCTTCGCGATAACGGCGCCCAATGCCGATAAAATTATTGGAATCAACCTCGAGCATACCCAGACGAGAATGATCCTCGATTACCAGATCGACACAACGAAATACCAGTTGTACTTCCTGTTGTCGCCTTCGGGACAAGCTTCAGGAATAGCCGAGTATATGTCGTATACACGATTGGAGATAGACCGCTCAGGAACTCCATTGGCCGGGCTCACTACACCTTACCAGGACTTCGAAGCACCGACAGGTTTAAGATATGTGCAGGCGGGCGCAGGAATTACCACCAGTCTTGATTTCTCTGAAGTAACAGAGTACTTCAAAAACATTTCGATCAAAGCGTTGAGCGTTGCCGAGCTTCGAATCGAATCAGATCAGCAAGACCAGGCACCATTGAGCTTCTTGTTGCGTGCGATAAAACCCAACAACCGCGAGATAAGGACAACCACGCAGAACACCGATATCACTGGCGATCCATACTCAGGCGTAGATGCTGATTTTGTCTTGAGGCACCAGATTGCTTCACGCGCCGACGGCGGTTATCTAAGTCCGTATTACCAGGCTGAAATTCTCGGTGACGACAAATCAACATTCCTGCTGGCACAAGCAAACGCTTTCGATTCGAAACTCTACACCGGGTACATGACCAATTATTTACAAACAGAATTGGATGGTGATCAGTCCGAGTTCCTGCATTACTTCGAGCTTATTCCTTATGCCAGTATCACAACCATTCCGAATTATGCTCCGGCTATGTCGCGAAGCGTGAATGGTTTTTACTTTCCACCAGATAAGTTGAAGTTGAAGGTCTATTACACGACTCCAAGAATTAAAGAACAGTAACCCTTTCAGATTATGTGCGGAATCGTTGCCTATGTCGGACCACGCCAGGCATCCGATGTTATTATTAAAGGACTGAAGAGACTCGAGTACCGCGGTTACGACAGTGCCGGTATCGCAGTGATGAACGGAAACCTGAATGTCTTCAAGAAAAAAGGAAAAGTATCGGAGCTTGAAGCATTCGTCCAGGGAAAAAATCTTAAGAGTCATATT
This sequence comes from Bacteroidota bacterium, assembly GCA_037200305.1. Lineage (GTDB taxonomy): Bacteria > Bacteroidota > Bacteroidia > Cytophagales > Cyclobacteriaceae > ELB16-189. The sequence continues at coordinate 30,384 of JBBCGZ010000015.1, read as the reverse complement.
GGTATGGGCCACACTCGTTGGGCCACGCACGGCGCACCTAACGATGAGAATGCTCACCCGCATTATTCAGGGTCCGGTAAACTTGCGATCATCCACAACGGTATCATCGAGAACTATGCTTCGTTGAAGCAGGATCTTCTCAACAAGGGCCATCGTTTCTTAAGTGAAACAGATACAGAGGTCTTCATTCATTTTGTTGAAGACATTCAGCAAAAAGAAAAATGTGAGCTCGAAGAAGCAGTTCGCCTGGCGTTGACGAAAGTTGTGGGCGCTTACGCGATCGTGGTGATGTCGAGCGAGAACCCGAACAAACTTGTGGCCGCGAGAAAAGGAAGCCCGCTGGTTATTGGTGTTGGCAAAGGCGAGTTCTTCATGGCTTCCGATGCTACGCCCATCATTGAGTACACGAATGAAGTTGTGTACCTGAACGACCAGGAGATCGCGATCATCGAAAACGGAAAGCTATCGATCAAGAGTACGGCGAATCAGCCGCTCACCCCTTATATACAGACAGTTGATCTTGAGTTGGAAGCCATCGAAAAAGGAGGCTACGAGCATTTCATGTTAAAAGAAATATTCGAGCAACCCAGGTCCATCATGGATTGTATGCGTGGTCGTCTCGATGCCGAGATCGGCAGGTTGGTGTTGGGTGGCTTGCGCGAATATGTAACGAAGCTTGTGAATGCCGACAGGATACTGATCGTAGCTTGTGGTACATCGTGGCACGCTGGTTTGGTTGCGGAGTATTTCTTCGAAGAATTTTGCCGCATACCTGTGGAGGTAGAATATGCATCGGAGTTCAGGTATCGCAATCCCGTGATTCGCGAGGGCGATGTTGTGATCGCGATCTCTCAATCGGGCGAGACAGCTGATACGCTGGCAGCGATAGAGCTTGCGAAGTCGAAAGGTGCAATCATCATCGGCGTTTGTAACGTAGTTGGTTCGTCCATTCCACGCACGACGCACGCAGGAGCCTACACACATGCTGGTCCCGAAATCGGCGTTGCAAGTACCAAGGCATTTACGGCACAGCTTACTGTGTTGAATATGATCGCCCTGATAGTTGCGCAAAAACGCGGAACGATTGCCGAACACAAGTTCCACGAATTGCTTGCGGAGCTCGAAAGCATTCCATCAAAAGTAGAGAAGGCGCTCACATTGAATGAACAAGTGAAGTACATCGCCTCAGAATTTAAGGACGCCCGGAATTTTATTTACCTGGGACGTGGCTATAATTTTCCCGTTGCACTCGAAGGCGCCCTCAAGCTCAAAGAGATCTCATACATACACGCCGAAGGATATCCCGCTGCCGAAATGAAACACGGACCGATCGCATTGATCGACGAAGAAATGCCGGTAGTGTTCATCGCGACGAAGGACAGCTCGTACGACAAAGTTGTCTCCAACATCCAGGAGGTAAAGGCAAGAAAAGGTAAAGTGATATCGATCGTTACCGAAGGTGATACACTGATACCGAAGATGTCGGATTATGTTGTCGAGATCCCGGCCACAACGGAAGCGTTGACTCCCATGATCGCAGTAGTGCCGTTACAACTATTGTCATATCACATTGCTGTGATGAGAGGTTGTAATGTAGATCAGCCAAGGAATCTGGCGAAGAGTGTGACGGTGGAGTAAAACACCTTTTCTTCGTAGATTGAGTGCAATGGAACGAAGAACATTCATTAAAAACACTAGCCTTCTTACTACTGCATTGCTCACAACCCGATTTGATTCGTGGGCGAACAATGCAAGTGATCCCATACTGATCAAGAGACTTGACCCTGCGTGGGTGAAGTCATTGTACGAACGCGGAATTCCAACCACCTATTTGAAATCGAAAGACGAGTTGCAGTTCATCGGCATGCCCGTTGGTGGCATCATGTGCGGCATGGTCTATCTCGGTGGTGACGGTCGACTTTGGTTGTGGGATGTCTTCAATAAAAACCAAAGTGGTGTCGTGTACAAGAACATTCCGTGGCACGAGAAGATCCAGTTCACCTTCGATTATGCGAGACCGTTTGATGGCGCGAATTATGTTGAGCCAGTGAAAGACGTCAGGCCAATCGAACAGGGATTTTCAATTAAGATTAATGGTGTTGAAAGAAAATTGATCGATGCCGACGAGATTAAGTTTGAAGCCACTTATCCAGTCGCGACTGTAACATATCTTTTCAAAGAATTGACAGTTGTACTAAAGGCCTATTCTCCTTTTATTCCCTTGAATGCCGAAGACTCCGCGCTGCCAGCAACGATTCTTTCTTACTCATTCGAATCGACCACTAAAGTTGATGTTGAATTTACCGGTTGGTTCGAAAACAAATCCGCTATCTATAGCGCTAACGACGCCGAGTATTATCGCGTCAATGAAAAGAAGGAGAACGGTGTGTTCATGTACGCAAAGAGTTACAACTGGGCAGACGAAACTTTCTGGCATGCGCCGGATTATGGCAACTTTTGTTTCGCCTCTCTTAATGAGGGCGATCAAATCAAAGAGAAGCCTCTTGCAACCATCACCTCATCATTCACTCTTCAGCCATCTTCAAAAAAAGAACTCAACTACGTTGCTGCCTGGTATTTCCCCAACCTCACTTTCGATAAGATCAAAAGCGAAGGTGGTCGTCACTACAAAAAACGTTTCAAATCATCGGTCGAAGTTGTCAAATACATTAACGACAACTTCAAATCATTAAGCGAGCAAACACTTTTGTGGACCAACACCTGGTACAATGAAAGCACTTTGCCTCACTGGTTTCTCGAACGCACATTCCTCAACATATCAACACTTGCAACAACAACGTGTCATTGGTTTGAGTCCGGAAGATTCTATGCGTGGGAAGGCATTGGCAGTTGCCCGGGCACGTGCAACCACGTGTGGCAATATGCCCAGGCTGTCGGAAGAATATTCCCTGCGCTGGAACGCGATACGCGAGAGCGTGTAGATCTCGGTGCCGGGATGTTTGACGATGGACATATCGGCTTCCGCGCTGAATATGATACATCCCCGGCTGTCGATGGCCAGGCCGGTCGTATTCTCGACATCTATCGCGAACACCAGATGAGCGCAAACGACGAGTTTCTGAAACGGGTGTGGCCGAAGACAAAGCATGCTATCGAATACCTATTAATACAAGACACCAACAACGACGGCATGACCGACACGCAACTCGAGAACACACTCGATGCGAAGTGGCCGGGCGAGATCGCATGGATTGTCGGATTATCGTTGGCAGCAATAAAAGCTTCGGCGATCATGGCCGATGAAATGCGTGACAAAGAATTCGCGGCGCGTTGCAACGACTACGTTACGAAGGGGAAAGCAAACATGGAGAAGCTGTTGTTCAACGGAGAATACTTCATTCATCGACCCGATGCAATTAAAGGTCGCGACGGAGTTCTCGGTTCATACAATACTTGTCACATCGACCAGGTATACGGACAAAGTTGGGCATTCCAGGTTGGCATTCCCGAAAGGATCATCGACAAAGAGAAGACAATCTCGGCGCTGAAGGCTCTTTGGAAGTATAATTTCACTACGGATGTCGGGCCATATCTTGCGGAGCATCATGGTGGTCGGCCTTACGCATTGCCTGGCGAAGGCGGAATGATCATGAACACCAATCCAAAGAATGAAGAAGCTCCTTATGGAGTAAAGGATGCGTGGCAGGTAACATACTTTCACGAATGTATGAGTGGCTTCGAACACCAGGTGGCTTCGCATATGATGGCAGAAGGAATGGTTGAAGAGTCATTGATACTTACCCGCACGATACACGATAGATATCACGCGAAGAAAAGAAATCCATTTAATGAAGTTGAGTGTAGCGATCACTATGCAAGAGCGATGGCTAGCTACGGTACTTTCATTACTGCTTGTGGCTTCACTTATCATGGGCCAAAACAAGAGATTGGCTTCGCACCGAAGTTGGGTGCAGATAATTTCAAAGCTGCATTCACAGCAGCTGAAGGATGGGGAACATTTTCCCAGGCTAAAAAGGAAGCGAAGATTGAAGTGAAGTCCGGCAAGGTTGAATTGAGGAGGATCAAGCTCGAACGAAAAGGGGTAAAGAAGGTGGAGGTTTTTTGGGGCTCTGAAAAAATCGAATGCTCAACTACGATCAAAGACAACTCAATTAACATCTCATTAACAAGGTCTATTTTAGTTGTTCAGGGAGTGCCTCTTGTTTTTCGACTGATGTCTTAAACTGTTCGACCCATCCACAACTTTCAATCAGGAGTAAGTGTTAATTTTACACATTAAGAAATAATACCGGAGGTCTGGCCGAATTACCGTCTACGAAAGTTTACGGGAAGACACTGGAATTGATACGTTTATATCTCAATTTTGCCGCGAAATCCTGCGAAGCGGACAAGTCAATTTCCGGGGTTTTTTGGCTTTTTTCTCAAGAATAAATTATGCGTTTTACAGGTTTATTACTGATCATAATATTGGTCATGGCAGCGTGCGGCGAATCGAAAAAGGGACCGACAGCTGGCGGGCCGCAAGCAGGCAACGGAGGTGCGAATCGTCAACGTGGACCCATGGTGGTCGATGGCTTTGTCGTTGAACCTTCATCGGTGAGCGAAGCCGTGGAAGTACCTGGTTCATTATTGCCTGCGGAGGAGACCCAGATCAGGGCCGAGGTGAATGGCCGCATTGTTCAGCTTAATATTCCGGAAGGCGGCGTCGTTGCGAAGGGAGCTGTCCTTGTGAAGTTATTCGACCAGGATCTCCAGGCGTCGTTGAGAAAACTGGAGGTTCAAATACAGATCGCTCAAAAGACTGAAGAAAGACAAAAAGAGCTTCTTAACATTAAAGGTATCAGCCAGCAGGATTATGATCTTGCTACGTTGAATGTCGACAACCTGAAGGCCGACATTGAGTCGATGAAAATTTCGATTTCGAAAACGGAGATCCGTGCACCTTATGAAGGACAGGTCGGACTTCGCAACGTCAGTCTTGGCGCATATCTCGGAGCAACTGATATCGTTACCACGCTTCGCGACGTGAATCAATTGAAGCTTGATTTTTTTGTGCCTGAGAAATATGCGAAGACTATCAACAAAGGTTATACAGTGAAGTTTCGTGTTGATGGTGGAAAGAAAGATCATGTAGGCACGGTAATAGCAACTGAAGGTAACGTGAATCCGACAACAAGAACGTTGAGAATTAAGGCTATCGTAAAAGATAGGGATCGCGAGTTGGTACCCGGGGCATTTGTGAAAGTGAACCTGCAGTTGGGCGAAACCAACGATGCATTGATGGTACCGACACAGGCTATTATTCCGACGGCACGTAACAAGCAGGTTATCATATTGAGAAAGGACACAGCAATATTCAGTATTGTTGAAACTGGCATTCGTGACTCTTCTTATGTGCAGGTGAACACTGGAGTAAAGAAGGGTGATACTGTGATCATAACAGGTTTGATGGCAATAAGACCGTCTGCAAAAATTAAAGTAGGTAAGCTATCGAAGCTTCCGAAGTCGTAAAAAAATTAACGGGAAGGATATGAATATTTCGGAGTTAAGCATTAAGCGCCCCGTCTTCACATTCGTGATGAACATCATCTTGTTGTTGTTCGGCGCAATCGGCTTTAGTTATCTCGGCGTTCGCGATTACCCGGCGATCGATCCGCCGAACATCAACGTGAATACGAGCTATAACGGTGCAAATGCCGATATCATTGAATCGCAAATTACCGAACCTTTGGAGAAATCTATCAACGGTATTGCCGGCATTAAAAATATCACGTCGACTTCGAGTGTGGGTACCTCGAGCATTAACGTGGAGTTTGAACTGGGTATTGATATGGAAACTGCTGCGAACGACGTTCGCGATAAAGTTTCACAGGCACAGCGCCAGCTGCCGCAGGACCTAACAGTGCCGCCAGTTGTTTCGAAGGCCGACGCAAACTCAGATCCGATCATAGCAATGACAGTGCAGAGTGAGCTCAAGAATCCTCTCCAGCTTACCGAGTATGCGAATAATGTATTGGTCGAAAGACTTCAAACAATTCCTGGTGTGAGCTCGGTGATGGTATGGGGTGAGAAAAAATATGCAATGCGTATCTGGCTTGATCCTGCCAAGCTCAGCGCATACAATCTCACAGCGCTTGATGTTCAGAATGCTCTTAATCGCGAGAACGTGGAGCTACCCTCCGGTAAGATCACAGGTGATGCAACGGAACTCACGGTGCGCACATTCGGTCGCCTGTATACGGAAGATGAATTCAATAATGTGATCGTGAAATCGGATGTTGCTACGGGTAACATCCGGATCAAAGACATTGGGCAGGCTTTGTTGGGTCCAGAGAATGAGGAGTCGATCCTGCGCGAAAGTCGTATCCCGATGATTGGAATGGCGATCGTGCCACTGCCAGGCTCAAACTATGTAACGATAGCCGACGAATTCTACAAGCGTCTTGAGTCGATCAAGTCGGAAATACCATCCGACATCAAGCTCGACATTATGTTTGATCAAACCACGTTCATTAGACGATCAATATCAGAAGTTCAAGAGACACTACTGTTGTCGTTTGTGCTCGTTGTGTTGATCATCTTTTTGTTCTTCCGCGATTTCCTGATTGCGATTCGTCCGCTAATCGACATTCCTGTGTCGCTCATAGCATCGTTCTTTATCATGTACCTCTGTGGGTTCTCGGTAAACGTGTTAACGATGCTTGGTATCGTGCTCGCCACGGGTCTTGTTGTGGACGACGGTATCGTTGTTACGGAGAACATCTATAAGAAACTTGAAGGTGGTATGAATAAGTACCAGGCAGCGATCGAAGGATCGAAAGAAATCTTTTTTGCTGTTGTTTCTACGTCGATCACGCTCGCGGTGGTGTTCCTGCCTGTTGTATTTCTTCCCGGCTTCGTTGGACGTTTGTTCCGCGAATTCGGTATCGTGGTTGCGGGAGCTGTATTGATCTCCGCCTTTGTGTCCCTTACGCTAACTCCTGTGTTGAGTGTGAAACTTACCCGCTCACAACATAAGCACTCACGCTTCTATCATTGGTCGGAACCTTTCTTTACAGGCATGGAGAACGGCTATCGAAAAACGCTCACAGCTTTTATGCGCATTCGGTGGACGGCTTTTGTTATCGTTTTTGTTGTGATCGGCGTTGCCTATTTCATAGCAATTAATCTCCAGCAGGAGCTTGCTCCTATTGAAGACAGGAGCCAGTTCCGTCTACAGGTATCGGCTCCGGAAGGAACGTCGTTCGACTACATGGATAATTATGTGGATCGGCTTACAAAGCTTGTTATGGATTCCGTGCCTGAGTATACTGCAATCATTTCAAGCGCAGGTGGCCGTGGAGGATTCGGCGCATCGAACAGTGGCTGGGCGAGAGCAACACTCATTGAACCTAAAAACAGGAAGAGATCACAGGAAGAGATCGTTAATTCTGTTCAAAAATTATTGCCGGCGTTCCCTGATGGACGTGTGTTCATTCAACAGGAGCAAACAATACAACAAAACCGTCGTGGCGGTCAACCTGTGCAGTTTGTTCTTCAGAACAACAACTTTGATAAGCTGAAAGCAGTGATCCCGAAGTTTATTGAAAAGGCCAACGAGAGCGGAGTGTTGCAAAACGTGGACGTCGATTTGAAATTCAATAAGCCTGAACTACTTGTGAAGATCAACAGGTTGAAGGCTACGCAACTTGGCATCAGTGTTCAGGACATCTCACAGACATTACAATTGGCTTACAGTAACCTACGCTTTGGTTATTTCACCAAAGACGGAAAGCAATACCAGGTGATCGGGCAGGTGGCAAGAAATGATCGCGACGATCCAGATGATTTGAAAAGCTTGTATGTACGCACCAACACAGGCCAGTTAGTGTCGATCGACAACGTGGTTACAACCGAAGAATCGGCAACACCACCTTCACTTTATCACTTCAACAGATTTAAAGCCGCAACGATCTCTGCATCGCCCGTAGCTGGGAAAACTATTGGTGATGGAATCGAGGTAATGAGAAAGATTGCCAGTGAAGAGCTCGACGATTCATTCAACACAGCTCTCGCAGGTTCATCGCGCGACTTTGCAGAAAGCTCAGGCAATACTTTGTTCGCGTTCATCCTTGCGTTTGTACTGATCTACCTTGTACTCGCGGCGCAGTTCGAAAGCTTTATAGATCCGTTGACGATCCTGTTCACGGTACCGCTTGCTATTTGCGGTGCGTTTATATCATTGTGGGCGTTCGGTCTTACGATCAACATCTTCTCGCAGATCGGTATGATCATGCTGATTGGTCTCGTAACGAAGAACGGTATCCTTATTGTTGAATTCGCGAACAAGAAACGTGAAGAAGGTTTGCCGAAGATCGAAGCAGTTATTGAAGCATCGAAGCTGCGTCTTCGTCCGATTCTTATGACCAGTCTGGCCATGGCCCTTGGCTCACTGCCCCTCGCATTGTCTCTCGGCGATGCATCTACCAGCCGCGTGCCACTGGGTGTTGTTATTGTAGGCGGTGTGATGTTTTCACTGGTACTTACACTCTTTGTGATCCCTGCCATCTATTCTTATTTCTCTCGTGCACGCAAGCATGCAGCAGATCAAATAGATGTGATAGAGGAATCGCCCGCGAAGGAATTAGCTTATGAACATTAAGAACAGAGGAGTACTTTTCTCACTATTATTTTTAATCACCACAACATCATGGGCACAGCAACGGCTGGAGGTCCAGGACATTGTTGTGATGGCTCTCGAAAAGGGTTACGATGTGCAGTTGTCGAGGAACACCGCAGCTGCCAGTAAGACGGATGCACGTAATGCGAAGGGATTGTTTGTACCCGATGTTACATTGAACGGCGCACGAAATAAGGTCTTTCAAAAAAGTCACTCAGAGCTTCCCGATGGAACCGTAAACGACACGAAGCCGGAAGCCATTCAATTGCAGTACAGCGCGCAGTTGACCTGGACGGTCTTTGATGGTCTGAAAATGTTCGCGACTTATAACCAGCTTCAAAATGTAGCAGCGGTTAACCAGACACTGGTTACGAACCAGATGGCGAACACGATGGCGTCGGTGATCGGAAATTACTACAACATTGTAGCACAGGAACAGCAGTTGAAAGCCCTCAACGAGCAGATCTCGGTGTCTGAAGAACGTATTAAGCTTGCGGAAAGAAAGCTTGAAGTCGGCTCGGGTATCAAAACGGAATGGCTCCAGGCGAAGCTCGACCAGAATGCTTTTCGAACACAGGTTCTGCAACAGGAAGCACTCATTCTTCAGACCAAAGCAAATCTCAATACTCTTTCCGGAAGTCAATTGCCGGAACAGTTTGAAGTGTCGGACACCATTCCTTTGAATTTGGGCCTTAGCGTTGATGAAATTTTCGATGGCATTGAGTCGACGAATCCAGCATTGATGGCCGCGAGAGGAAATATTGAAGTCGCGAAATTCAATCTGAAGGCCCAGGTTGGAAACCGTTTTCCTATCATCAACCTGACGTCAGGTTATAACTTCAACTCGCAGAATTATACGGTGCCTCCGAATGCTTTCTCGCCACCCGTTACGCAAAATAAGAGCTTCCAGTTGGGAGTTAGCGGCACGTGGTTTTTGGTGAATAACTTTGCAGTTACAGACGCCATTCAAATTGCGCGAATCAACTTCGAACGTTCGAGAATATTTTACGAGCAGCAGAAAGCGCTGGCATTTAACGGCGTCCGCGCAGCATACGCGAACTACGACAACGCTCGCAAAACACTCGCTATCGAAGAGGATAACATTAAGTACGCCAGGGAAAACGTTGCTATCTTGTTGGAAAGCTTCAAACGTGGTATAGCCACAATGATCGATTTACGTACGGCTCAACAGAGCATTGTAGATGCTTACAACAGGCTTACGACGGCCCGTTACAACGCAAAGGTCTCAGAAACGGAATTGTTAAGATTGAAAGGTGCACTCTTAAGGTAATTTGTAATTTGTGTTTTGTAATTTGTGATTAATATGTCAAGAACCATCATCTTCTCACCACACGCTCCCGAACCTATCGGTCCTTACAGCCAGGCGGTACAAGCCGGGAGCATGCTTTTCATCTCTGGTCAGATTGCGCTCGACCAGGGCAACGGCAAGTTTGTGAATGCAAACATCAAAGACGAAACGAAGCAGGTGATGAAGAATATCGAGCACATTCTCTCGGCCGCGGGATTGAATTTCACGCACGTTGTGAAGTCCACGATTTTCCTCAAAAACATGGGCGACTTCCCGCAAGTGAATGAAGTGTATGGTGCGTATTTTCCCGATCAGCCTCCGGCAAGGGAAACGGTGGAGGTGAGTAAGCTGCCGAAAGAAGCAAACGTGGAAATTTCCTGCATAGCTGTAAAGTAAACCCGTAACTTTGCACTCACTTTACAAGAGATGCAAGAAGTTCGTGTTCGATTTGCTCCTAGTCCTACCGGTGCACTGCACATCGGTGGTTTGAGGACTGCACTATATAATTATTTATTAGCGAAAAAGTTTGGCGGTACTATGATCCTCAGGATTGAAGACACCGACCAGAATCGTTTTGTCCCAGGTGCTGAAGAATTTATAATTGAGTCTCTTAAGTGGGCTGGTATTGTTATCGACGAAGGTCCTGTCCGCCAGTCCGAGCGAAAGCCAATCTATAAAGAATACGTAGAGCAACTTCTGAAGGCTGGTCATGCATACTACGCTTTCGATACAACCGAAGAGCTCGAAGCTCAAAGAAAAGCAAACTCTGCATTTCAGTATGATGCTAAGTCGCGGATGTCGTTGAATAATTCCCTGTCGCATCCCAACTTCGACTTAAGTAAACCCTACGTCATTCGCTTCAAAGTCCCCGAGAATAGTATTGAGGTTGTTGTGAATGATCTCATCCGTGGTGAAGTGACATTCAGCTCATCGCAAGTTGACGACAAAGTCCTGATGAAATCCGACGGTATGCCGACGTATCACCTGGCGAATGTTGTTGATGATCACCTGATGAAGATCAGTCACGTGATTCGTGGAGAGGAGTGGTTGCCTTCGGCACCATTGCACATTTTGCTGTACAGGTATTTCGGTTGGGAGGATACGATGCCACGCTTCGCACATCTTCCGCTGTTGCTGAAACCAGATGGCAATGGAAAGCTCAGTAAGCGCGACGCCGATAAAGCTGGCTTCCCGATATTTCCCCTCACATGGAAAGATCCCAACACCAATGAAGTAGCGATCGGTTATCGTGAGGCTGGATATTTACCCGAGGCGATTATCAACTTCCTGGCATTGCTTGGATGGAACCCGGGAACTGAACAAGAGTTGTTTTCAATGGACGAGTTGATCGATGCCTTTTCGATCGAGCGTATCGGCAAAGCCGGTGCGAAGTTTGATATTCTGAAGGCACAGTGGTTTAACCAGCAGTACATAAAACGCAATAAAGCGGAAGTGGTAGAGCATTTGGTGAAATGGTTCGGCAAAGAAAAAGCAGAGCCGGTTTTTGAGGCGCTGAAAGACCGCGTAACTTTCGTAAAGGATTTCCAGGAACAAGGAAAGTTTTTTATCGAGAGGCCAACAACAAAAGCGGAAGTGAACCCGGTGTTCTTTAAGAAGTTATTGGAAACGCTGAATGAGTTTCCATTCAAAGAAGCTATCGATAAGGCGGGTGCGGAGACGGGTGTTAAAACGGGTCAGATGATGAAGCCACTGAGGATCACGCTCACAGGCGGCACTACTGGTCCTGATTTGATAAAGACGATGGAAATTCTCGGCGCTGACGAAGTTCAAAAAAGAATTCAATACCAACTTGTATGAGCAAGAAAGAAAGTAAGAAAAAAGAAAAACCCACGCCGAAGGCGCGAGTTCATCAAGATCTTTCGGGTTTCGAAGTCTCCATTAATGAATTCGGCGAGATCAAAGGGAACATGAACATCGAGAAGATCAACGAGTTCCTCAACAAGAACGTCGACGACAAGAAACTTCAGGAGCGCGAGGACATCGAGGAGATAAAGAAAAAAGGCCGACCATCGAAGAAGTAAGAAATGGTTTTGATGGTTCGAATATTTACGGTGTGCGTACTGTGCAGTGTGATTGCTAATGCGCAGCCAGCCTGGCCCGACAGCCTCGATCTCACTCCCGAGAAAACTAACTACGAAAAAACGTCCACCTATGCCGACGTCATGTACTTCCTGTCGGCGCAGTCTGCAAGATCTAAAGACATCCGTGTAATCCCCATGGGCATTAGCCCCGAAGGAAAAGCCATTCCTCTTGCTATCGTAGCGCATCCTATGGTGAACTCAGCAGATGAAGCGAAGACCACCGGCAAACTTATCATTTACATCCAGGGCAACATCCACGCCGGCGAGGTGGAAGGCAAGGAGGCCGTTATGATGCAGATACGCGAGCTGCTGCAGAATCCAAACAAGGCTCCTGTTCTTGAGAAGCTCATTATTTTATTTGCCCCGATTTATAATACCGACAGCAACGACAAGATGGCGTATGGTCGTAGACCAACGCAGGAGAATAGTCCACCCGAAGTAGGCATTCGCGAGAACAGCCAGGGTCTCGATCTCAATCGCGATGGAATGAAGATGGAGGCAAACGAAACGAACGGATTGTTCAACATCATTAATGAATGGGATCCGCAGATCTTTGTTGATCTGCACACCACCAATGGATCATGGCATGGATGGAATCTCACGTGGGCTCCGAGCTATCTTTCTGCAGGCGAGGAAGATCCTTACCTGTACACTGTCGACATGCTGAAGGAGATCAGCGAGAGCGTGCGGACAAAATATGGATTGCAGTTCGGTCCGTATGGCGACTACTACATGAACGAAGGATGGCCTGCGAAGAATTTTTATACTTACAATCATCACCCGCGATATCTCGTGAATCAATTTGGATTGAGAAACCGGATGGCGATACTTAGTGAAGCGTTCTCGCACGAACCGTTCAGTAAAAGAATTTATTCAACGAATACTTTCGTGACGGCAATCATTGACTTCGCAGCGAATCACGCCGACGAGATCAAGGAGATCAATAAAGAATCTGACGAGCGAACAGCAAAGCAGGCAGGCAGTCTCGCAAAGAAGGGCGTTCGTTTTAAGATGGTTCCCAGTGAAGTGCTCAACGACATGCCATCGTATGACTATCAGTATGATACTGCCTCGAAGCGCTACAGGCCAATGAAGAGCCGCACGGTACTCAACAATGTAAATTATTATGGCGGCTTCGAAGCGGAGTCAACGAGTACAGTTCCAGGAGGCTATATCATTCCAAAAGGATTGAAGTCGATAGTCGACAACTTAAGAAAGCATGGAATTGAGGTTGAGGAACTAAAGAAGTCGAAGAAATTTTCTGGCGACGAGTTTGTGATCGAAAAATATGAAACCGCACAACGCAAATTTGAAGGGCACAACATGGCAACCGCAACCGGAAAGTTTGTTGCTACGACGAAAAAATTTGGAAAGGGAGATTTTGTGGTGACACTGGCCCAACCGCTTGGAAATCTTGCGTTTTACCTGCTAGAACCGGAATCGGACGATGGTTTAGTGACGTGGAATTTTTTTGATGAGAGTGTGGAAAGGCAAAAAGCCGGAAACCCTCCAATAAAGTATCCCGTTTTTCGATATTATAAATCAAAGTAGCGCGGTGGATACGCGGTGGAGCGGAGGGTTCGCGGAAAATTCTCCTAAGCGCTTAAAAAAACCTCTGCGTATCCTCCGCCTCTCTGCGTATCCACCGCGAAACAAAAAAATCTAATACATGAATTCCCACGAAATCGACTATCAAATCAAAGGAGAAAGCATCCAGATCGTAGAGGTTGAACTGGATCCAATGGAGACGGTGATTGCTGAAGCTGGTGCGATGCTGTTTATGGAAGACGGAATCCTGTTCGAAACGAAAATGGGCGATGGCTCCAATCCTCGCCAGGGCTTGTTCGACAAACTGCTGTCGGGCGCGAGTCGTATGCTGACAGGAGAATCACTTTTCATGACACACTTTACTAATCGCGGAGGCAAGAAAGCAAAAGTTGGATTCTCGGCGCCGTATCCTGGAACTGTTATTCCGATTGATCTTGCGCAGCAACGCGGCAATGAGCTCGTCGTTCAGAAAGATGGGTTTCTCTGCGCTGCCTATGGAACGAAAGTTTCGATGGTGTTCAACAGACGTATCGGCTCCGGTCTCGTTGGTGGTGAAGGCTTCATCCTTCAAAAACTTTCCGGCGATGGTAAAGCATTCGTCCACGCTGGTGGAACTGTGATTGAGAGAACATTGAACAACGAGACACTTCGTGTTGATACAGGCTGTGTTGTTGCCTTCGAATCGCATATCGACTTCGATGTTGAAACAACAGGAAGTCTTAAATCGATGATCTTCGGTGGTGAAGGGATCTTCCTCGCAACACTTCGCGGCACAGGTAAGGTTTGGTTGCAGTCTATGCCGATCAGGAAATTGGTACAGGCATTGGCGCCTTATGGAAGGAATAGTGGTAAGGAGGCTAGCTCGATCTTAGGAAATTTCCTTGAGTAGTTTATCCGGAATAATCGCCGGCACTCTTTTCCGATACTCAATATACTGGTCGCCATACGTTGCGACCAGTTTCTTTTCCTCCAGGTAGAGACCAATCGGTACGTATACCAAAATACAAACACATGATATCAGCGTAGGCAGGTTGGGGATGAAAAAGAAAAATCCCAACACCAGCAGGATGACGCCCGAATGAATGGGATGTCGGACGGATTCAAGCTCTGTGAATTCTTTAACCTTAAACTTCCGGAACGAAGTCTGAATGACCATCATCCCAAAAATTGTGAAGATCATACTGACCCAACGCATTGGCCCTTCTGTGGTGAAGAAATTCAAGGAATGAATACTGTCGTCGTAAAACAACAGAGCTATAGCGCCAGTAATACAAAACAACGCGCGCAGTTTCTTCAATGACCCCAGGAAGTTCAGTATCACAAAGTAAACAAGCCAGCCAGCGACCAGAACGAAATAAGGATTCATCACCCTAATTTAAGATATTCGTGTATGACTATTGGACTCATTCGCGAGCGTAAAAATCCTCCCGACAAACGCGTGCCTTTCATTCCCGCACAGGTAGAAGAGATCGAACAGCGATTCCCCGACGTAAAAGTGCAAGTTGAAGAGAGTCCAATACGATGTTTTAAAGACAAAGAATACAGCGACTATCGAATTCCCGTCGTCCCCAACATGTCGAACTGCGACATTTTGATGGGAATCAAAGAAGTTCCGATTGAAGACCTCATTGAAGGAAAGACTTACATCATCTTTTCACATACGATCAAGAAACAGCCACACAACAGAAAGTTGCTCCAGGCAGTTATCAAAAAGAATATCCGTTTAATTGATTACGAAGCCTTGAAAGACCTGCAGGGCAACCGACTTGTTGCGTTCGGCAGATACGCCGGTATGGTTGGAGCATACAACGGCATTCTCGCTTACGGAAAACGTTTCGATCTCTTCAACCTCCGTCGTGCTTTCGAATGCTTCGACGTGAACGACCTGAAGCTTGAACTACGAAAAGTAAAGTTGCCACCAGTCAAGATCGTACTTACCGGTACCGGTCGTGTTGCGAAAGGCGCCATGGAAACGCTCGACACCGCCGGTGTTCGTAAGGTGGGTCCATTCGATTTTCTCCAGAAGACTTTCGACGAACCCGTCTATGTTCAGTTAGGCAGCGCCGATTATCACAGTCGCAAAGAAGGAGGCCATTTCAACCGCGACGAGTTTCACACCGAGCCCGAAAGATACTGGTCGCGATTCCTGGAGTTCACGAAAGTGACAGACCTGCTGCTTGCCGGAGCGTTCTGGAACCCAAAGGCACCGGTGCTCTTTACGAAAGAAGACATGCTGTCGAAAGACTTCAAGATCAAGGTGATCGCCGACATCACCTGCGACATCGAAGGATCGGTTCCCAGCACCAAGTATGCCAGCACCATCGCGGACCCGCTATACGACTACGATGCATCGACAGACTCCGTGCAGCCACCCCTTAGCAACAAGAAGTTCGTGACTGTGATGTCCATAGACAACCTCCCATGCGAGTTACCACGAAGCGCCTCCGAAGAGTTTGGGCGCGATTTGATCGATCGCATTCTGCGTCCGCTCTTGATTGGAGACGCCACACATATAATTGAAAGAGGAACCATCGCGGCTAACGGTCGTTTGACTGAACATTTTCAATATCTTTCAGATTACTTAAACACATAGAGACATAGCACACATAGAAATGCAAAAGAAAGTTCTCTGTATTCTATGTGCGCTATGTTTCTATGTGTTTACAATGTGCCTATGTGTTTCCGCATCCGCACAAAGCCAAAAAGTCAACGCTCGTTTCGAATACCACATCTTTAGGGTCAACGGTGAGGTCCGCATTGACGGTGTGGACAATGACGAAGCATGGAAGACATGCGAAGTCGCGAAAGATTTTTACATGGTGTTGCCAATGGACACCAGCATGGCCAGGGTTCCTACCGAAGTCCGAATGACTTACGACCAGCGGAACATCTACCTCCAGGCGGTTTGTTATCACAGCACCGACACCAAGTACACGGTAGAATCTCTTAAACGTGATTTCGCATTCGGTAAGAACGATAACTTCCTTCTGTTTATCGACACGTTCGACGATCAGACCAACGGATTTTCATTTGGCCTCAGCGCTGCCGGCGCGCAGTGGGATGGCATCATGTACCAGGGCAGCACTGTAGACTTAAGTTGGGATAACAAATGGGTCTCTGCTGTAGGAAACTACCCGGATCGATACGTGTTGGAGATGGCCATTCCGTTCAAGAGCATTCGATACAAGAAGAACATCATGAAATGGGGTATCAACTTCAGCAGGTTGGACCTGAAGACTACCGAGAAATCGAGCTGGACCCCAATACCACGACAGTTCGCCACGGCATCACTTTCGCACACAGGGTTTTTAGTTTGGGATGAAGCACCGCCAACACCGAAGGTCAACATGTCGCTGATACCTTATGTACTTGGACGAAGATCAAAAGACTTCGAAAAGCATTCTCCTGTCGCCGACAAATTCAATGCTGGAATGGATGCGAAGATCTCGGTCACTCCGTCTTTGAATCTCGACCTGACGGTTAACCCGGACTTCTCGCAGGTAGACGTAGACCAGCAGGTGACGAACCTTAGTCGTTTCGAATTATTCTTTCCCGAGAAGCGGCAATTTTTTCTCGAGAACGGCGACATCTTCGCCAACTTTGGATATGCCACCATACGACCATTCTTTTCGCGAAGGATAGGCCTTGGTGTTCCGATTAATGCCGGCGCTAGATTGAGCGGACGTATCAACAGGAACTGGCGACTCGGCGCGATGGACATGCAGACTGCCACTGTAGATGATTCAACAGCAAGGCCGGCGCAAAACTTCGCGATGGCGACGATCCAAAGGAGATTGTTTGCCCGATCATACGTCGGGGCTTTTTTCATCAATAAACAGTCGGTTAATTATCAAACACCTACTGATGATAAGACGCCGGTGTATTCGATGTACAACAGAACTGCCGGTCTTGAATACAATCTTCAGTCGCGCAATAATCAATTTACGGGGAAGGGTCTTGTGTTTAAGTCGTTGAGTCCGGGGCAGGAGCAAAAGACAGACAGTTGGGTATATGCCGGGCACCTGCAATATTTTAGCAGGCATTGGCTTAATGCAATGCAGATCGAACGCGTGGGGCCAAACTTCAACGCCGAAGTTGGTTATGTGCCTCGCGTGAATTTCACACGATTTGGACCCCAGGCAGCTTACTTATTTTTCCCGAAGAGCAAACATATTTTGAGTCACGGGCCGAAATTCATCTCTTCGATATTCTTCGACACAAAAATGAATCGGACAGACGATGAAACTACGGCGTCGTATGTCTTCAATTTTAGAAAGCTGAACATACTCAGCTTCAGCGGTACGAAGAACTATGTGAAGTTGCTGAAGCCATTCGACCCCACGAACTCCGGCCTGGAAACATTGCCAACAGGAACGGAGAACACATACTACACCGCGGGCATGGACTACTCGTCGCGGCCGCAAAAGATGCTTACCTACACTGCCAGTTTTCGGTATGGCGGATATTACTCGGGCGGAACGAAAATGACGGCGGGTGGAACTCTTGGTTACCGTTTTCAGCCTTACGTCAATTTCCTGTTGAGTGCCACGTATAATGACATAAGGATGCCGTTGCCGTGGGGAAACCGACCGATCTGGCTGGTTAGTCCACGACTGGATGTAACGATGACGAATAAATTGTTCTTCACAACGTATGTTCAGTACAATCAACAGCTGAATAATATGAACATCAACTCGAGGTTGCAGTGGAGATTCAAACCAGCGAGTGATATTTTTCTTGTTTATACTGATAACTACCTGCCGGATAATTGGGCAGTGAAGAGCAGGGCAATTGTTTTGAAAGTGAATTATTGGTTTACTCTTTGACCCCTCTGACCAATATATAAGCTCACCAGTACGAGCATCGCCCCGGCGCCAGTAAAGAAAGTAAACGGCTCGTCGAGCAGCCATGTCGAATAGAGCAACCCAAAGATCGGGCACACAAACAACCACAATGATGCTTTAACAGCATCCTCTTTCAAAAGATATAGCCACAACTGAACGGCAGCGATTGACACCGGTATGATAAGCCACGTGATCGAAAGCCAGAATTGAAGATCAAAATGACTAGTACCTTTTTCGAAGATCAAAGTGAATGGCAACAGCAAAAGACCACCAATCAAAACCTGCCACCCATTAATGACACTCCTGTTTAGAGTCCACTTCACGGAAGCATAGTAGACGGCGCCGATCGAATAGGTGAGCATACTTAACAGTAACAACAGGAGACCACCAATCGTGGCGTATCCATCTTCGAAGAGGGGAAACGTCGCGACAGCGACACCAATCATTCCGAGGGTAATACTGATCCACTCACGAGTAGCAACCGGTCTGCGCATCCATAACGATGAAAGTAAACTTATGAGCAACGGGTTCAGGGCAATCATCAATGTAGTGATGCCTGCCGCGACTTCGCCAAGTGCGAGAATGAAGATCCCTAAATACAGGGTGGTGTTGAAGGCTCCGAAGATGGTAAGCTGTAACCATTCCTTCTTCGAAGGAGTCTGCCATTTGCGTGCAATAGCAACGTAAGCGAGTAGAATTGAGCCCGCCAACAGGAAGCGTATCGTAAACAACGTTAACGGCTCCGCGGAATGCAATCCAAATTTTCCGGCGATAGATGCCGAAGCCCACAGGATTGCGAAGAGACAACCGGCGACAACGAAGCGTGTTTGTGACATTACCTTAAGCCCTCCTCCGCTGCTCCGGCGGGCAAGTCGGGTCCCATGGCAACGGCAATTTTTGAATCGGCCGTGCCGTAATACAACCACCAATGGGTCTTGAATGGAACCATGCCTTCAATAAAACAAACTTTATTTACCTGGCCTACTAATTCATAGGGTTTGTCGGGTGTGAGGAAGTGATCGTCAAGACGGCTGATAAGTTTTGTTGGATCGTTGAGGTCGAACAATGCCTGGCCTGAAGAATACGTTCGGGTATCATGATCCATTCCGTTGTAAAGGAGAAGTATTCCATTGTCAGTGATCAAAGCATAAGGACCGCTTTCCACCAACTCGCTGTCGAACATATTTGATCGTGGCTTGAGAACAGACTTCAACGAATCATTTGCTTCAACAACAGGATTCCAATGAATCAGATCGTCCGATGTGGCCATGAAGAGATCGGTATCTCCGAAATACATCCAGTATTTGTCATCAATTTTTTCTGCAATGATCTTAGTGCCATTTCTTTTCGCGACGATCGCTCCTGATTTACTCCACGTGTCTTTATACTTTCCCGTCAATACAAGACCTTGCTTCGTCCAGTGTTGGAGATCTTTCGACGTAGCGATGAGTAGTCGCGCAATAGAACCATCATACCCGGTGTAAGTCATCACGTAAGTTCCATCCGGACTCTCGACGATGCGTGGGTCCTCAACACCACCTTCCCATTCGTAGATCTTCAGGCTATCATTATCGGGATAAAAAACAGGTGTTCCTTGTTTCGTGAAATAAAGTCCATCATCGCTGATTGCAAGACCAAGGCGCGATGTGCCGGCGTACTTACCGATCTTGTCTTCGGCACGAAAGATCATGTAAACTTTGTCGTCCTTCACGACAACAGCTGGATTGAATACATCTTTCTCGTCCCACTTCACTTCCTGGTTGAGCACAGGGCAGATGAAAGTATTATTGCCGGCCTCCAACACTGGGTTGACGTTATCGAGTTTAACGAATGGGAGGAGCGGCCAATCTGATTTATTGCTGCTGCAGGCTATGAGCAGTAACAGAGGCAAAAACCTGCTATATTTCATCTGATAAATTTTAACCGTCATTGTGTGCAATGACTAATAAAGCAAGATATGAAGGTAAAGAGCGGAAAGACGTCAAAAAAGAAAAGAATTGCAGGCGACGTATTGAATAATGCTATCGACGACGAGCATCGTATCAGGCAGGCTTTTAAGGATAAAGATTGGGCAGAGATCAAGAGTGCCGACTCATGGGTAATATTTAAAGTGATGGCCGAGTTTGTAGAGGGCTTTGAGAAGCTTGCGAAGATCGGTCCTTGCGTTACCATTTTCGGATCGGCCCGCACCAAGCCAACCAATCAATATTATAAGACTGCTGAAGAGATTGCCTACCAGTTGGTCCTTCACGGTTACGGTGTTGTAACGGGTGGTGGTCCTGGCATCATGGAAGCCGGTAACCGCGGTGCCAATCGCGCCGGTGGGAAATCAGTCGGTCTCAACATCTATTTGCCGCATGAACAAAAAGGCAACATATACATCGACCCCGATAAGCTTATCACGTTCGATTACTTCTTCGTGAGAAAAGTGATGTTCATGAAATACTCACAGGGATTCATTGTGATGCCCGGTGGCTTCGGCACGCTCGACGAGCTTTCGGAAGCGCTTACACTCATTCAAACCAAGAAGATTGGTCGGTTCCCGATTGTACTCGTTGGAAAAAAATACTGGGCAGGATTCCTTCAGTGGATTCGCCAGGCATTGCTGACAGAAGGAATGATTCACGAAGAAGATCTCGACTTGTTTAGCGTTGTCGATACACCCGAAGATGCCGTTCACGTCATCGACGAGTTCTATTCGAAGTACATGTTGTCTCCGAACTTTTAGAAATCATGAAGTACGCATCGGCGATCTTATCGGCAATGGTGTTGATTGTCCTGGTCCTGAATTTCTGGGCTACGAACAAGCGCATCACGAAAATTGAAAACGAAGTCATTGGTCGCTCACCTGCGACACGCAATGCAGACGATCCTTCGGTAGCAGACAACATTACCGACGAGAAGGAGCTCGAACAATCTGCAGACGCACAAGGAGCATGGATGCCAGCACGAGCGCTGGATGTTCCAACCACGATCAGTTTTGCTGGCGAGCAAGTTCCCCTCAACATACCCGACGTCTTCGAACGATTCGATCGCGAGTTGCATATCAATTCGTACATGCACAACAGCACGATCTTCATTATGAAACGCGCAGGCCGCTGGCTTCCGCAGATCGAACAGATACTGAAAGAGAATGGCATTCCTGATGACTTCAAATACCAGGCGCTGATAGAGTCGGCCTTGCTCAACGACGTATCTCCCCGCGGAGCAGTTGGTTTCTGGCAGATCATGGAGCCCGCCGGCAAGGAGCTTGGCCTCGAGATCCGCGACGAAGTAGACGAGCGCTACGATCCGCTGAAAGCTACGGCTGCAGCCTGCATGTACCTGAAAAAGGCCTATGGTAAGTTTGGCAACTGGACCCTCGTTGCCGCTTCATACGACCGGGGTATGGCTGGTCTCGACCGCGCCATGGAAAATCAACACGTGAAGTCGTATTACGATCTCTTCCTGAATGATGAAACCGCGCGGTATGTCTTCCGCATTTTGGCAATCAAAGAGATCATGGAGCATCCAACCAAATACGGTTTCACTATCGGCGAAAGCGCAAGGTATAAGCAGGAGCCCGTGAGATACGTGGAGGTAAATTCTACAGTGAAAGATCTTGTAGACTTCTCAATATCGAATGGCACCAGCTACAAGCTTCTGAAACGTTTCAACCCCTGGCTCCGCGACGAGAAGCTGACTGTGAAGAAAGGAAAGGTTTATAAGATTGCGTTACCGGCGTTGTAGGATTATTGATGAAAACCATCGTCTCTATATTTCTTCTCACCGTTGCGGTACACTATGGTCTCGCGCAATCTGAGACGGAACGAAAACTTGTCATCGAAGCAAAAAAGCTTTATAAGTCTGACATGGCTTCGTGGTATGGCACCGACATTTTCATGGCGAAGTTTCAGGACAAACGGCCAAGGGCGCGTGGTTATTTTTCATACGTCGAGAAGGGGAAGGCTACTTGCGTATTTTTTTCCGATGATACGCCGCGAAAAATTCTTGCTTCATTTACATTCGATAGCACATACAACATTAACACCGCAGTCGTCGATGGGACAGAACGGGAAATGAATTCGATGGAGACGGATCTCGTTGCCATCAGAACAACGGCACTTGAAGAATTTCAAACTGACAAGACTCTCTTTAAGAAATATGAAAAGACAAATCCGAATTTTATTCCGTTGAGTGACGAATTTGGTAAACGTGTTTACATACTGACCGGCCCGCAAGAAAATGGTGTGGTCATTTTTGGTAATGACTATCTGCTGACTTTTGACGATCAGAACAAGCTTATCGAAAAAAAGCAACTTCATTCTAATCCTGTTATCACCGAAAGCAAAGGTACCGGCGAGAAGGTACTAGTGACCAGCATGCACACTCATCTTCCGACAACCGGTGATCTGATTACAGCAACTGACATTTGCACGTTGATGCTTTATTGCCCCTACACTCAATGGAAACAGCATATTGTTATGTCCAAAAATTTTGTGTCAATCTGGACCTGCGGGAAAGGACTTGCCGTAATGCCACGCGAAGCCTGGGATAAAATTGGAGACATGGACAAATACCTGAATAAACTAAGAAACTAATGCGCCCTTACATTCTCTCTGAATCCAACTGGAAGTACATCAAAGATGCAAACTTCGATGCGGCAGTCTTGCCATGGGGTGCTTGCGAAGCACATAACTATCACATGCCTTACGGCACCGATATTTTAGAATCCGAATTTATTTCTGCCGAAGCTGCGCGACTCGCATGGGAACGCGGAGCGAAGCTCACTGTTCTTCCACCGATACCGTTCGGAGTTAACACCGGTCAGTTCGATGTGAAACTCGACATCAATATGAATCCGAGCACGCAACTCATGATCTTGCGTGATGTGATTGAGGTACTCGATCGGCAGGGTATTTATAAGCTGATCATATTGAATAGTCACGGTGGCAACGACTTTCGCACGATGATCCGTGAGTTGGGACTAAAGTTTCCGCGGATGTTCCTGACGTCTTGCAATTGGTACCAGTCGATCGATCAGAAACAGTTCTTCGAAAACAAAGACGACCATGCTGGTGAGATGGAAACGAGCCTGATGTTGTATCTCCGTCCCGATCTTGTTCTTCCGTTATCCGAAGCTGGCGACGGTGCCTCGAAGAAATTTCGGATCACAGGAATTCGTGAAGGTTGGGCATGGGCAGAGAGGAAGTGGATGAAGGTTACAAAAGACACAGGTGTGGGCGATCCCAGGAAAGCTTCGAAGGAGAAAGGAGAGAAGTATTTTAAGGCGGTTACTGAAAAGGTGTCGGTATACTTTGAAGAGGTTTGTAAGACACCGATTGCCGATCTCTACGAATAGTTACCATCCAATTCCATAGTCTTCACCGTGATTGGAACTCCCGCCCCAAAACGTCTTATGATCCCAATCAAAAAATATTGCATTGATTGGTCCACTGGTACGTTCCTGGTACGATAGTTTGTATCCCATCTTCGAGAGATCTTTCCGCACCCATGCTGGCATTTGTGTATTCAACACCATTCCACCGGGGATCTTTTCATGATCACCAAAGCTCGAATGCATCTGTAGTGTTTTGAAACTCGGCGCTTCGGCCGACTCCTGTACCGTCATGTTGAATTCAACCATGTTCAGAAAGAATTGTAAGAGCAATTGATCTTGTTCATCCGCGCCTTGTTTTGCAAACGAGATCAACGGCTTTCCATCTTTCATAGCAAGCGTAGGAGTGAGCGTAACACGCGGCCTCTTGCCCGGCTCAACCACATTGAACGGACACATCTTAGCATCCATTACGAACGACTGCATGCGTTGGCTCATGCCAACACCGGTGTTACCAGCAATACATGCCGGCACCCATCCACCGCTTGGTGTCATTGAAACAACCCAGCCTTCTTCATCGGCTGCTTCTACTGACGTTGTCCCGGCCGTGAAGGCTTCGTAATATTTTTCATTCAAAGGATTAAGGGGATTGTAGTTCGAAGCCTGCGAGTTGCCCCAGGTTTTCAAAATATCTACGTATGGATTCGTCTTGCCTTCGAATGGATAAGGATCTCCAGGGCCCGCCTTCGTATCGTTCATCTCCCAGTTGATCGTCTTTGCGCGTTCTTTTGAGTATTCTTTTGAAAGCAATCCCTTCATCGGCTCTTCGGGAGCAAACGCAGGATCACCATAATAAAAATCGCGATCGGCAAACGCGAGGTTCATCGCCTGGTAGACCGTATGAATGTAGCGAGTTGAATTATATCCCATGCTCTTCAGGTCGAAGTTCTCGAGTATGTTCAACGTCTGCAGAAATGCAGGACCTTGTGTCCATTGCTGACACTTGTAAACATCCACGCCGCGATAATTAGTCATCATCGGTTCTTCGATCTTCACTTTCCAGTTGGCGAGATCTTGTTCTGTGATCAATCACCTTGTTCCTGGCAACCGCGCGCAAATTCTTTCGCGATGTCTCCTTTATAAAATCTATCGTAAGCTGCGTAGATAGCTTCTTTGCGTGTCTTGCCTTTTTTCAGGGCCGCTTGTTCTGTTTCAACTAACTTTTTCAAGTTTCGAGAAGATCCTTTTGCACGAAGATCTCACCTGCATCTGGAGCTTCTCTTTTTCACCCGGATGTGTGAGAAATACTTTCTTCGAATAAGGCCATTGCTTGATTTGATCTTTGCCGCGTTCGATCGAGAATGCAGTCTGTGCTTCGATCGGGTATCCTTCAGCCATCTGCATCGCCGGGGCAAGAACGTCTTTCAGACTCATCGTACCATACTCGGCAAGCATGGTCAACAGTCCACCGGGAGTGCCGGGTGTAACTGCTGCCAACGGGCCGTACTCCGGAGGATATTTCATGTTCTTACTCTTATAGAAATCTACCGTTGCCCCGGTTGGCGCCACACCCAATGCATTGATGGCAATAACTTTTTTGGTCTTCGGATTATAGATCAGCGCCTGGGTTTCACCACCCCATGAAAGAACATCCCACATTGTGCACGTGGCAGCAAGCATTGCACATGCCGCATCGATAGCGTTGCCACCCTTCGAGAAGGTCATGGCGCCGGCTGTTGCAGCAAGCGGCTTACCGGTAACGGCCATCCAGTGCTTACCATGCAACGGCGGCTTTTGCGTTGTAACGGGAAGGTTGTTGAACGTTTGCGCAGACGCGTGAACAGTAACGACTAACGCCACAACGACAAGGAATAGGTTTTTCATAGTGGATAAATATGCGACTTTTGGGAGTTAAATGGAATCAGAATGTTACAGATCATTAGAGAGGTTGTCGCTTATCTTGAAAAGCGCGGAATTTTAAAACCGGAGATTGGGATCATACTTGGAACGGGGTTAGGAACGCGTTCGTGGAAGAAATAAAGAACCCGATTATCATCAACTATAATTCGATCCCTCATTTCCCGATATCGACTGTCGAGTTTCATAAGGGGCGACTGATCTACGGAGATCTTAAAGGCAAGAAGGTGCTCGCCATGCAGGGACGTTTTCACTTCTACGAAGGATATTCGATGCAACAAATCACGTTGCCCGTTCGCGTCATGAAGTTTTTGGGCATTAAACAATTGTTGATATCGAATGCCGCGGGCAGCATGAATTTGAAATGGAAGAAAGGTGAGCTGATGTTGATAGATGATCACATCAACTTCCAGGGAGATAATCCGCTGCGCGGCGAGAACTTTGAAACACTCGGACCACGGTTTCCCCGATATGAGTCAACCTTATTCGAAGAAGTTGAATAAGATGCTTACAGACATCGCGAAGAAGAGTAAGATCAAATTGAATAAGGGTGTTTACGCTTCAGTAGCTGGCCCTCAATTGGAGACACGCGCCGAATATCGTTTTCTCCGGATGGCAGGAGCGGATGCTGTTGGAATGAGTACGGTGCCCGAAGTTTTAGTTGCCAATCACATGGGAATTCCGTGTTGCGCGATCTCAGTCTTAACCGACGATTGCAATCCCGACGATCTCAAACCCGTGAAGATTGAAGAGATCATAAAAGTGGCGAATGAGGCAGAACCTAAAATGACGAAGCTGTATGTTTCATTAATACAGAGCCTTTAAGCAACCTCAGGTATAAAACTTGCGTCTTACAGGCGAAACTTCACCGCCATGAAAAACATTCTCACCATTGCCCTCCCTCCTCATCACTGGAATTTCCTTCGCCCAGACCACAAAAACAGGCAATTATCACATCGACGAGAAACATAAGATCAGTGAAAAAGGCACCATTCGTCTCACTTGCTCCGACGCGAAAGTGTTCATAACTGGCTCCGACCGTACGGATGTGAACATAAAAATCGATCGCGAAGTAGAGACACGTGGCTTCTCTTTCGGCACCGAAGAATTTACTGTTGATATCGATGAGAATGATGGCAACGTAACCATTCGTGAAAGATCAATGTCGGCACACACTGGCATCGTAGGTTATTACAACGAACGTTACACTATCAAGATCGACGCTCCAAAAGGTGTGAGTCTCGTCATCAACGGCGACGATGGTGATTACCTTATCGACCATATCAACGGAACAGTAGATGCCGACCTCGACGACGCCGACATCGAATTGATTGCATGCAACGGCGACGACTTTCGTTTTCGTCTCGACGACGGTGATGTGAAGATGGACCAGGGAAAAGGAAGTCTCGAAATTGATGGCGACGATTCTAACATCACAATCAAGAATGCAAATTTCTCACGGATCTCAGCAGAGATGGACGATGGAGACTTCATCGTTGAAACATCCCTCGCCGATAACGGTGATTATTATATCAACACACAAGATGGAAGAGTTTCATTCACGGTTACTTCCGGTGGTGGCCGCTTCGACATCCGCCACGACGACGCAAGCATTCGCACCGATGCAAGCTTCAATTCAATAGAAGAATCTGACGACCGTTCGAGATTTACACTCGCTACTGGCAATGCTAAAGTGGATATAAGAGCAGATGATGCAAGTGTGAGGCTAGCGAAGCGCTAGATATCACAAATCTCCACTCCTTGTTTCAAGCTCGCCAGCTTATCGGCTTTCGCCGGGATAAATTCTTGCGCCACGAAGCCTTTGAAACCGGTAGCAGCAATCGCCGCCATGATCGCCGGGTACTGAAGCTCCTGAGTGTTATCGATTTCATGACGACCAGGAACTCCACCCGTATGGAAGTGTGAATAATAGTTGATATTCTTCCTGATCGTTGCGATCACGTCACCTTCCATGATCTGCATGTGATAGATGTCGTACAACAACTTGAAATTCGGAGAACCAAGCTTTTCGCAAAGTGCAACGCCCCACACGGAGTTGTCGCACATGTAATCTTTGTGATCGACTTTGCTGTTGAGAAGCTCCATCGATACCGTGATGTTGTATTTCTGTGCAAGCTTCACCACCGGATCCAAACCTTTCGCACAATTCTCCATACCAGTCTTGAGATCCATGCCGTTCGAATTGCCACTGAAGCAAATGATGTTCTTCAAACCAGCCTCGGCTGCTTTCGGAATATTTTCGGTGTACTCGTCCAGCAGTTGTTTGTGGTAACTGGGATCGTTGAAGCCGTGATTAAGTCCTACGCTTGTACCATAGCCCATTGCGCAAGTCAGTCCATACTTGTTAACAACCGCCCATTCTTTCGCGCCAAGAAGTTCGATGGATTTCAAACCCATCTTCTTACCGGCTTCGCAAAGATCTTCGAGCTTGATGTCCTGGTAGCACCAGCGACAAACGGAATGATTGATATTGCCTTTCAAAGCGTCGGGAAGTAAGTTGAATGCTTTCGAAATTGAGGGAAGACCAACAACAGCAGCCGAACCGGCGGCCATTGACTTCAGAGCTTGTTTGCGATTCATGAGGGACTCTATTTTACTTAAAAGTTACAATTTTTCACTCCTATATACAACGCCATCCTTCATCACAAACTTGACTTTCCGAAGGTCAGAAATGTTTTTGTCGGGTCGCCCTGCACAACAACAATATCTGCCTTCAAATCTTGCTTTTATTCTACCGACGGTATTCGCCAAACCAAAAACATCTGCATTTACACTGGTGGCAGAACGAAGCACGGCATCGGCAGGCATTCCATATTCTGTCATCATTTCGAGCTCGCGAAAATTTTCGCCATGCGTAAACACACCGACGTCGCCACCGGCAACTATCGTTACACCAGCATCTAAAGCTTGCTTATAACTTATCTTTTTCTGTTTCACGGAAGAGGGCTCTGGTAAAGAAGTTGGTTGCCAGCCACGATACTGGGCGACAGAATAACCCGCGTTAATGGTTGGGCACTATGCAACACCTTTCTCTTTCATCAATGCAAATGTTTCCGGAGTTCCATTGTCGCCATGTTCTATTGTCGATACACCGGCCAATATTGCCCGACGCATGCCTTCGGCTGTTGAGGCGTGTGCAACTACTTGTCGACCGGAGCTGTTTGCGGTTTCAACGATGAGCTTCAGTTCCTCTATGGTGAATGTTGGTCTCGTTTCGTTGTTAGCACCCCAGCGATAATCGGCATAAACTTTATGACATCTGCACCTTTGCCCATCTGGTCGCGAACAACACGGATGAGATCATTTCCATCTGCTTGTTCTGCACCGATCATTACTTCGAAGTCGGTGTCGAAACCTTTAGGTCCATAAGAACCGGTAGCTACAATTGCGCGGCCCGGCAACAAGCATTCGCGGTCCCGGGATGATCCCATCGTTGATTGCTTTTTTCAACCAACATCGGCGTAACCAGCACCTTCGGATCCGAGGTCGCGAACTGTAGTAAAGCCGGCCATCAATGTATTCTTTGCATGTATAGTAGCACGTGCAACACGGTATGCGTCACTTTCTTTCAATACCTGGTCGTCCCATACTGTTTCATTGTATGGATGAAGCAACAGGTGTGAATGACCTTCGATGAGACCGGGAAGTAAAGTGCAGCCGGAAGTTTTATAACTGTTACATCACCGCCGGGTTTGACGCTTGCGGTGGGTCCGATAGCGGCGATCCTGTCGTTATGAACGAAGACGGAAACACCGGTAACGATTTTCTCGCCGTCGAAGACGCGATCGGGTTGTAGTAGATAAGAGGTGTTTCTTAGTTGGGTTGAATCTTTCTGTGCTATGCAAAGTGTAAGAGAGAAGCGAAAAGAGCAGGACTACGCCGATCCTCATAAGTTTGTGGTTTCTAGTTTCTAGTCTCAAGTTAGTCGAAACTTTGAACTAGAAACTAGAGACTAGAAACTATACAACTTCCTTATACTGCATTCTATATAATTGCGAGTAATATCCGTCTTTAGACAGCAGATCCTCATGTCTGCCGCTTTCGCGAATTTCTCCTTTCTCGAGAACGATAATTGTATCGGCTTTTTGGATGGTCGACAGCCTGTGGGCAATAACAATCGCCGTTCTGTTCGTCATCATTTTTGCGATAGCAGACTGCACCATTTCTTCGGTCTCACTGTCGATCGAAGACGTTGCTTCGTCGAGGACGAGAATCCTTGGATCGTACACCATGGCGCGTATGAACGACAGCAGTTGTCGCTGGCCTACCGACAATGTAGCTCCGCGTTCCATCACGTTGTAGTCGAGCTCACCCGGAAGTCTTTCAATAAATTTGCGCGCTCCAACCAGGTCGGCAGCATGCCAGATCATTTCGTCTGTCACATTCTTATCGCCCAGGGTGACGTTGTTTCGAATAGTGTCGGAGAAAAGAAAAACATCTTGCAGAACAACACCAATCTCCCTACGAAGAACCGACACGTCGAACTCGCGAATGTCGACACCATCCACTTTAATCGATCCACTGTTGATCTCGTAGAATCTATTGAGAAGATTGATGATCGATGACTTACCAGCCCCAGTTGCTCCAACGAATGCCACCGTAGCACCGGGTTTGATATGGAAGCTGATGTCTTTCAAAACATAATTGGAATCGTTGTAAGCGAAGCGAACCTTATCGAAAACCAC
>JBBCGZ010000014.1:0-113086 GCA_037200305.1 Bacteroidota bacterium | reverse complement strand
CCTGAATAATTTGAAATGAGCATATTAATTCTTCTTTTGGCTTTGGTTGATCCGCCAATAATTTTCGGCGAAGGAGTAATTTCCACCAACGACGATGAGTTCGGAGGAACATTTACACCCGATGGCAACACCGTGTTTTACTCAAAAGCGGTGCTTCGCTTTTACGTCGACGTTATTTGTTATTCTGAACTTAAGAACGGCAAAATGGCAGGAGCCAAAAGTCGCTCCATTCTCAGGTCAATATCGTGACTTCGATCCGGTGATCTCACCCGATGGAAAGAAGATGGTGTTTACATCCAAAAGGCCCGTCGATGGCAAAGACAGCGACAACTACGATATCTGGATGGTAACAAAAAACTTCGAACGGCTGGAGTGATCCGATCCATCTCGACACAACAATCAACAGCAAATACGACGAACACTTCGCGTCGATATCGGCGAGCGGGAATATTTATTTCAGCTCCAATCGACCTGGCGCTCTTGGTGGCGAAGGCGATGCAGGACTTTTACATGTCGAAATTAATAAACGGTCATTATGGGTGCAGCAGAACATCTGAAAGAATCCAGCACACCTTCTTATGAATTGGATTGCTTCGTAGCGCCAGATGAAAGCTACTTGCTACTCGGCGTCATGGAGGAAAAGACGGATTGGGAAATTACGATATCAACATTAGCGAGAAAGTGAATGGTGTTTGGACCGCCTCGAGAAATTTAGGCGCGGCCGGTAAACTCACCTTTCAGGGACTATAGCACCACGCGTAAGTCCCGATGGAAAGTATTCTATACTTCACGAGGCGAGAGATCGGACAAAAAAAACATTTACCGATTACATAAGACCTGCGCACAACATTGACAAGCGTCGTCAACGGCTCCGGGTAATATTTACGTTGTTGAATTTCAAACACTAAGTACTTTCTACAATAGTTTCTTCGACCTGTGCAGTTTCATTCTCTGTTTCCTTAACAGAATATCTCTCCTGAGGAATGGAAAGAAAATAACTTGCGATCAACAACGTTGCAATTCCCTGGCACAGGATCGTGAACGGTGCGCCCATTGTGTGAGCTATCGCTCCTACTGCCAGTCCTGCCGATCGGCCTGCATGCCAAAAAAACGCCATCGCATAATAACTGATCACACGACCACGCATCGTTGGTGCGACGGTTGTTTGTATGATCGTATTGCTGATCGTAGTCTGTGCCATCATTCCGAAACCTGCTACGGCAATGCAGATCAAAGCTATCGGAAATGATTTCATATAAGCGGAAAGCCATCAGCCCAACAGCAAACGCAAGCGTACATCGAAATAACTCCTTCTTGAGATTCACTCCGGGTTTCATCGACGCGAGGAACAACGCACCTCCAACAGCACCCATGCCAACGAAACTATTCAGCAACCCGAAAGTACTCGCAGTGCCCACGAAAATATCCCGCGCATAGATTGGGGAGCAACTGTTACATATGGCAACGCGAGAAAGCTCATGCATGCAAGCATCAACATCACCTTACTGATCGACGGTGTCGACCTCAGGTATTTGAGTCCTTCCTTCAGATCTTCGAAACCACTCGCTATTCTTTCTCTAGGAATGAACGGTGGAAGTTTCATGAGCAACAATGAAACTATTACCGCCATGAAGCTCACACCATTTGAGAGGAAGCAAACACTCGCTCCGAATTTCTCCAACACAATTCCTGATAACGCCGGGCCGATCAATCGCGCTCCGTTCACCATCGACGAGTTCAAAGCAATAGCATTGGGTAGATATTCCTTGTGGTCGATCATGTCATACACCAATGCCTGCCGGGCAGGGACATCAAACGCATTGATACAACCAAGGCACGACGCTCAACGCCAGGATGTGCCATACCTGGTAATGGACCGCTGTAGACAATCGCGGTGAGTGTAGCCGCTTGTAGAAGCGACGCTATTGTGTGTGGCTAACAATACCCGGAAACGGGTTATACCGGTTCCGACACGACGCCACCGAGGATCGACAACAAAACGATGGGAACTGTCCGCAGAAAACGGTGATGCCAAGAATGAAAGCCGACTTCGTAAGGTCGTACACCATCCAATACACGGCGTCCGTTGCATCCACGTACCGATCAACGATAGCGACTGACCAAAAAAATAGAGCCGGTAGTTTACGCTCCGGAAGGCAGCGAATAAATTACGTTTCACTCAACCCGGAGTTACAAAAAAATTGCCAACAAAATGAGAAAAGCCCATGGTTTTCACCACAGGCTTCTCCTACAATTCAACTATCCCCAAACTTTCTTAGAAGTAGAAAAAGCAAATTGATTGAACCCACTCAGGTTGTCGATGCCAACACCAATGCGTTGTTCTTCCACCATTGCTATAAGAGTCTGTCTTCGTTTCACGAATGTTGTTGTTACCTCCGTCCCATACCTGAGACGTTGGTTGTGGTACGACGTTGGGTCTGCCATCCCACCATATACCCGAACTCACCACCAAGGGAGATCTTGGGTATAATGAAGTATTCAACACCGATAAAACCACGCGCACCTACAAGGAAATTCATTCCCTGTTTGTCTTCGGTAACACGAGCACCTCCACCGAGGAAGGTTGTTTCCAAAACCTTGTCCCGAGAAGTTAGATGTAGTTGGTGTTTCGAAATCCGAAGTGATGGGGTTGCCATACTGATACTTAAGGTGGTTAACGCTTCATGCCAATAACCAATTCGCCACCATACACGCCTTGCAGACGAGTTGATCCTCTTCTCTTTTTCCCAACCTGGAGCGATCACAACGGCTGTTTGACTTACCTTCTGCCAGTCTTCAGCAAATGCCGGGAATCCAGGAGTTGGGTTAACCAGGTCCTGATTAACAACTGCTTTGTTGATGATGTTGCGAACAGTAACATTAAAGCGTACACGATACGCAGTATTGCTCGTCGACCATCTTCTTACCAAAATTAGCGATGTGTTAGCAGGATTGCTTCCGTAATTAAATGCGGGACCACTCTGGTCGATCGTTCCGTTGAGGAAGTTACCGATATAACCGAGAAATGGGTTGGCAGCTACACCGATTGCCCACTCATCGGTAACGGGAAGATATGCTTCACCTTTTTTGTTCTAAGTACCGGGGCATCCGACGTTACTTCCTGTGCTATCGCTGCCGTTACTGTCATCAACAGTATCAGTCAGCAAACTTATATATTTTTCTGATCATCAGCTTTCAAAATTTAAGTTGTGAATAATTTTTGATTGCGATCAGAAATCGAGGATCTCAGGTTTGAGAGATCTCAATGTTCTCGATAAAGGTCGCGCCTTCACGGCACCATCAACCTCTCCGAATTGACGTCTGTTGTAGACCGCTGCTACTTTTTCAACTTGTCGTCGCCATCGAGATCCACGTTGATTTGTGTTGGAAGTCACCAACGATGATAAGAATATCACGTGGACCACCGATCTGGATGTCAGCAGTGTAACCGTCTGCGGTTGTTTTAACAGTAGTCAGAAGCGCACCTGTGTTAGCGTCGACAAAGTAAACTGCTACGTCAGCAGGGATCTTCTCCATTTGAGCGAGGTCATCGAAGTCGTCGTCCTCATCAAGGTCGGCTACAATCGCACCTTGATCGTTACTGTTCCAAGCGGTTCGGGATTGGTTGAGTTTTCGTTGTCGCAGCTCGCAAACATGAAAGCAGCCACAGCGGACAAA
The DNA here is from genome assembly GCA_037200305.1 of Bacteroidota bacterium. Classification (GTDB taxonomy): domain Bacteria; phylum Bacteroidota; class Bacteroidia; order Cytophagales; family Cyclobacteriaceae; genus ELB16-189. The sequence goes on along the minus strand of JBBCGZ010000014.1, from coordinate 109,408 downwards.
ATGAGTAAAGGTTTTTTCATAAAAGGGTCTTTTTTTGTAAAAGGTTCTTTAAAAATTAACCGAAGTTTAAAATAGGATTAACAATTGCATCACAGCACTGTTCCACCAACTAACATTAAAGACGATAGAACTGCGTACTGGCATACCTACTTTGGGTGAAGTACCGGCCGCTTTTCGATTATTTCTTACTTTTAATGGTCACCTACGAGCCAATGCCACGATTAAGCCATCCCAATCGAACTCTCTTATTTATATAATAATAGCGTTCTGCCTTTTCACGTCTAACGCGGTATTCGCACAGTTCACTAAACTTTACGACTTCGGTGGAGCTCCAAATGGCATACGCCCATTCGCAACTCCTATCGCTGTCGGATCATTTCTTTACGGAACAACATCCGACGGTGGTGCTAACGGCTTCGGTGTCATTTATAAATCCGATGTCAACGGCAACGTAACGATTGTTTACAGCTATGAGGATGCTCAGAGTTATCATTCAACATTGTTTTATGACGGCAGCGTTTTATTTGGCACCAATTCAAATGGTGGGGATTTCAGCCAGGGCACTATATATAAGATCAACACAGATGGAACTGGTTACACCGACATCTTCAGCTTTAACTATCCTTCGACAGGCGGTTTTCCTATGAGCGGATTGATCTCCGACGGAACAACATTGTATGGCGCTACACAAGGTGGAGGTACGGGCAATTATGGAACTGTTTTCAAAATCAATAAAGATGGTTCAGGCTTTACAAAGCTTGCAGACTTCACCGGGACAACCGGCGGTTATGCCTATGGGAATCTCGTATCCGACGGAACATTCCTGTATGGAGCAGGAAGAGAAGGTGGCGCCAGCAGCCGCGGCGTGATCTTCAAAGTAAAGATGGATGGAACAAGTTCGACCACGTTGCTCAACTTCGATGGTTCCAATGGCGCAGCACCGAATGGTCCACTAGTGTATGATGGAACAATGCTTTGGGGAGTAACCCAATACGGAGGTCCTGGTAACAACGGTGTCCTATATAGCATCGCGCCCGACGGAACGGGTTACACACAATTTGTCAGCTTCAGTAACGTCACCGGTTATGGTATAAAAGGAGGTCTCGTCTCCGATGGAAACTGGCTTTATGGACAATCGCTGTCAGGAGGTACTAGCTTCAACGGAACGATCTTTAAGATCAATCTGTCGGGCGCGGCCTATACCGTATTGCACAGCTTCACGGCTAATGGCGGTGGTGGTGGTACGCTTTCAGAAGGAACGATGACGTTGGTTGGATCAACTTTATTTGGAGCACAGGCAGGCGGTGGCAAATCTATTCGCGGAGGTCTCTTTAGTATAAATACGAGCGGCGCCAGCTATACTGATCTTCACTCTTTCGAGGAAATTGATAGTCAACCAACGAGCGAATTGCTCTCTGATGGAACTTACTTTTATGGAACCACATCAACAGGCGGTGCCTACAATTGGGGAACAGCTTATAAAGTAAAAATGGATGGAACTGGGTTTCAACGACTCATTGATTTCGATTTGACAGGAATATACGGTCCTCGCGGAGCCTTTACTTTGATTGGCTCGACATTGTATGGAGTGACAACATCGGGCGGCGCCAATGGTAATGGAGTTATATATAAGGTGAACACCAACGGAACAGGCCTGGCTACGGTTTTCGACTTCGAAGAAACGACCAGTGGTTTGAGTCCTTCCGGTACGTTGATCTATGATGGAACTTACTTCTATGGAACAACAGAAAACAGCGCACCTCCGAATAATTACGGTACTGTCTTCAAGATAATGCCCAATGGAACCAATTATACGAAGCTGTATACTTTCAATCTTTTCGACACCGATGGTGGATACCCACAGTCTAATTTACTTCTCGACGGAGGCTTTCTATATGGAGTAACCCGCCAGGGTGGGACCGCTGGAGGATTCGGAAGTGTGTATAAAATTAAAAACGACGGAACCGCTTTCCAGCAATTGGTAAGTTTCGATGCGAACAATGGGCAATCTCCTGTCGGTGCACTCTATTCTGATGGAACATATTTATATGGAACGACTTCGGAAGGTGGAGCAACTGGCAACGGAACGATATTCAGAGTAAAAAAAGACGGAAGTGGTTTTGAAACGCTGAAAGATCTCGATGAAACTTCCGGCGCAGGCACCTCCACGGCTCTCATATCCGATGGAACTTACTTGTATGGAACAACACCATACCGGGGCGCAAATGATCAGGGTACAATATTTAAAATTAAGCCTGATGGATCGGGGTTTGGGAAGATGACGGACTTTAGCGACGGAGAACAACCTGGCAAACTTTATTCGGATGGAACATTTCTCTATGGTGTAACTAACCAGGGCGGCATTAACGACAAGGGTACTTTATTTAAACGATCGATCGCACCGGCAACTTCCATCTCTAATTTCACACCAGGTGATGGTCCTACTGGAACGTATGTTACAATCAATGGAATTGATTTCGATCCGGCTTTCGCGAACAACGTCGTACAATTCGATGGCGTCACTGCAGAGATCCTCAACGGAACATCTAACGAACTTCAAGTAGTGGTCCCCGATGGTGCAAGCACCGGTGATATTAGTGTTACAAGTAATGGAATTACCGACAACCACCCCTGGTGTCTTCAACGTAACCGCCGATGCGGAAATGTTCAACGGAACCATAAAGACCTGCAATGCTACTTTCGTAGGTGGTAGTCTCGATGATGATAACATCGTGTTAACCTTCCTCCCCGCAACACCGGGTGCAAGAATCAGGGTTACTTTCAGTAATACAGATATCGACGATCAACTCTTTATTTTTAATGCCATCGATGCTTCCGGTAAGCCCATAGATAGTCTGAATAATGATTACAACGATGACGACAATTTCACGTACACTGCAAAGAACGCCAATGGTGCTCTAACGTTCGTCTACGAGTGGGGGGACGCAGGATCTCAATGGTCTGCAACAATTAGTTGTATAACGCCATCGACAAATGTTAAAGCTGATGTTGATACGCAACCACAAAACGTTGCGGTCTGCGCGAGCATTGCGTCAACATTTACAACAAGTGCATCCGGTCCGACCAATATCACATATCAATGGCAACACTCGAACGACGGAACTTCCTTTGCGGACATCAGCGACACTGGTGGATATACAGGCACTAAGACACCATCGTTGACGGTCGACGGTAGCAACCCTTCGCAGGCTGGATATTATCGATGCAGGATCAATGGCGACGGCGCTGTCGAAGTGACGACCGATGACGCTGCGCTGGCATTCACTCCATGCGAACTCAAAGTGTACAACGCAGTGTCACCAAACAACGACGGCAAGAACGAGATCTTCTTTATTGAAAACATTGACACCATACCCGGCAAGAAGAAGAACACAGTAAAAATCTACAACCGGTGGGGTGAAGAAGTGTTCTCGGTTCACGATTACAACAACACCACCAACGTATTTAACGGCACGAACAAGAATGGCAACAAACTTCCGTCCGGTACTTACTTCTATAAGGTTTCATTCGACGGCGGTGATAAAGACGTTAGTGGTTATATCGATTTGAAATATTGATACGCACCGGTCGGGACTATCACTCCGCCTTCAATCTCTGCGCCGGATTTATCAATGCCGCTTTGATCGACTGATAGCTTACCGTTAACAACGCTATCACTACCGACACCAATCCCGCCATCGCGAACAAGTCCCACGTCAGTGGAATCTTGTACTCAAAGTCCTCGAGCCAGCTCCGCATCAGGTACCATCCTATCGGAACCGCGATCACAAATGCAATGGCAACCATAATCACAAAGTTTTGAGTGAGCAAGCGAAAGATGTTGTTCACCGAAGCTCCTAACACCAGTCGAATGCTGATCTCTTTATTGCGCTGCTCTACCATGAACGCCGACAGTGCAAACAAACCAAGGCACGCTACGACAACTGCCAGCACCGAAAAACTTGTAAGAATTTTTCCGGTACGAGTTACATCGTCGTACATGCGTGCATAACTTTCGTCGAGGAAGGTGTAGCGAATCGGTTGGTTAGGCAGAAATGTTTTCCATACCTGTGATACTTCATCGATCACTTTCGTCATTTTATTTGACGATACTTTTATAGATACGACCGAGCCACCTTTTCCAAGCATAAATACCAGCGGACCGATCTTCTGTTTCATTGTTTCGAAGTGAAAATCTTCCACCACACCAATCACCTTCCATTTTCTCCAATTTTCGATCCTCTCGTCGAGCGGATTCTTTAGTCCCAGTTCTTTTACAGCCGCCTGGTTGACGATCACAGCAGCGCTGTCGGACGCGATCGACCGATCGAAGTTTCGTCCATCGAGCAACTTAATACCCATAGTTGCGATGTAATCTTCATCTATCCACCACGCTTGTGCACCAATACCCTTTTCCTCTTTTGTTTTTCCTTCTCTCCAGAAACTATTCTGGTCGCGATGTGTGCCATATACCGGCAAATAATTGTTGATCGTTACACGCTCGACACCGGCAAGCTTCGACACTTCGGTCTTGAACGTTTCGGAATTATTGCCCAACGTATTTGCACCTTGTATCATCAGTACCTGTTCTTTATCGAATCCGATCTTCGCATTCAGTATGTAACTCATTTGCCTGTAGATCACGAAGGTTCCAATGATCAAAATGATCGACGTGGTAAATTGGAAAACCACCATCGCACTTCGCAAAGACCCGCTCTTGCTGCCTCGGCTGACTTTCCCTTTCAGAACATCGATTGGTTTGAAAGCTGATAAGTAGAACGATGGATACATTCCTGCCACGAAACCAATGAACAACGCTGAAGCGATCAGTATGGGGAAGAACCACCACTGACCCCACGGGATCGTTAGTGTTTTCCCGGCAAGTGAATTAAAGAAGGGTAATGCAAGTATTAGTATGAACACTGCAATGGCAAACGATATGAAGCTATAGAGTAAAGACTCTGTGAGGAACTGACGGATCAGTGAGCTCCGGAATGAACCTACAACCTTTCGAAGTCCAACCTCCTTCGCGCGATTCGCCGACTTCGCAGTGGAAAGATTAATGAAGTTGATGCAAGCCAGCAAGAGTATGAAGACCGCAACGGATCCGAACAGCCAGGTATAGCGAATGTCCCCATGTCGGAAATTATCGCCGACTTCCATTCCGGCGAGATAGATGTCCCGGATTGGTTGAAGCTTGAAAGTGTGATTTTTCTTTACGTCTGCTTCAGATGTGTTGCCCGTTTCCTTCAAATAGGCGACATAATATGTGTCTTTAATCGACAGCATTTTTTGTTCGAGCTCAGGAACGCTTGCATCGGAACGCAATCGCATATACACATCATAGTTCCAGCAACACCAACTATCTTGTTCACCTTTCCAGAATTCTACATTGGAAAGTGTAAGAAAGAAATCGAAGTCAATGTGACGATTCGGAGGGAAGTCTTCCATTACACCACCGATCGTGAATGTTTTAGTTTTATCGTCGTTGAGTACCAGCAGCTTGCCAACGGGATTTTCATTTGGAAAATATTTGTCAGCCTTCGCTCGCGAGATCACGATGCTCATTGGCTGCGACAATGCTTTCGAACGATCGCCATAAACCATTGGGATAGCGAGCACATCCAACAAGTCATTGTCGGCGTAAGCTATTTTTTCTTCAAAGGTACTTTCGGCACGGTCGTCTCTTCGAACGAGATTGCTGCCACCATCAAACCATTGATATGGGATCAGCCTACCCACCTTCTCAACTTCCGGATACGATGTGCGGATAACAGAGGCCATGTTGGCGGGTGTTGATACCCACTTTCCACCGTCTTGTCCCAGGTAATGATTATACAAACGGTATGTTCGATCTGCATTCGCGATGTTGTCATAGCTCAGCTCAAATCGTATGAAAAGAAAAATGACCATACAGGTGGCAAGTCCCAGTGCGAAGCCGCCGATTTTGATTGCAGTGTACATTTTCTGGCGATTCATGCTGCGCCAGGCGATCTTGATGTAATTCCTGAACATATCGAGATGTTTTAGATGTGTTGATCTCCCTTTTTTTCTGACTGCAAAAGGTTGTAAAAATTGTACCACGCCGAAGACGAATAGCCAGTCTGCCTTTCGCTTTCCCATCAACTTTCTCCTTTGTTGATGTAATTCGAGGAGATCGCCGAGCACGGCATCTTTCAGGTGGTCATTGCTGTACCACAAAAAGAAGCTGACGGCCCATTTAGGCGGCCCCGAAAACCCCGGGACACGGTTTTTAGACATTTCTTTCACCTTTGCCTATAAGATACCCGCAATCTATAGAAAGGTTGCACAGGCATGGAAAAAAATATTAGATTGTGTACTAACAACACAATGAACATGATCAAAAAATTTACAATTATCCTCTTCTGCGTGTGCCTGGTGGCCACAACGGCCTTCTCCCAGGAAACACAGAAACACCTCCCGATTATCGACGTGCATGTGCATGCCATGAAGGTGAATCCCGCATTTGCCGGCGACATGTGTCCCTGGTTTTTGAAGAACATGCCGGGTTCGGATCCGGCTGGCCCTCCTCCATCTTTTATCAATCTCGACTGCGCCCATCCGCTGAAGGCTGCGAAGAGTGACAAGGAATTTCAGGATGCATTAGTGGCAACCATGAAGCGATTGAACATGACCATCGTTGCATCTGGTGATGCAGAGATCCTCTACAAGTGGAAGAAAGTGATGGGCGACCGATTGATCCCTAGCATTGGCGTAAGCTCGCCGAAAGACATGACCGTGAAAGCGTTCACCGATTCGTTGAACAATGGTTTCTATAAAGTGATGGGTGAAACTGCTCCGCAATATCAAGGGCTTTCACCCAGTGATATGTCACTCGATGGATATTTCGCCGCGGCGGAGAAAGCAGGGATACCGGTAGCGATTCACATGGGAACTGGTGGAAACGGCATGGCTAATATTACCTCGCCCAACTTCCGTGCTTCGTTAGGTAATCCATTCCTTTTGGAAGACATGCTGGCTCGTCACCCTAAGGTGAAAATATGGGTGATGCATGCAGGATACCCGATGGCCGACGAGATGATCAACCTGATGGGTGCGAATGCTTATGTGTATGTAGATCTTGCTGGATTTATCTGGAGCTATCCCTTGGAAGAGATCCACGACTATCTGCGTCGTTTGGTGCAAGCAGGTTTTGGAAAGCGAATTCTGTATGGAACAGACCATATGATCTGGCCCGAGCTGATCGAGACGTCGATCGGTGTCATTGAGAATGCAAATTATCTTTCTGCAGAACAGAAGAGAGACATATTTTTCAACAACGCGGTAAGATTCTTTAAATTGGACGAGAGTAAGTTCAAGTAATGGATCTGGATGTAACGGTAGAGGAGTTCTTAAGGAAAGCTAAATTCCGAAAGGAGTTAGAACAGTTGAGGACTATTGTTCTCGATTGTGGTCTGAATGAAGAAGTGAAGTGGGGACAACCTTGCTACACTTATCATAAAAAGAACGTTCTCATTCTCGGAGAGTTTAAAGCTCATTGTATCATCAGTTTTTTCAAAGGCGCATTGATGAGTGATGAGAAGAATATAATGGTGCAGCCTGGAAGTGTCCAGGCTGCCCGCTTTATTCCTTTTGTCAACGCGAAAGACATCAGTAAGAATGAATCCATTCTTAAAGCTTACATCTACGAGGCTATAGAAATCGAGAAAGCCGGAATGAAAGTTCGGCTCAAAAAGACGAGCGAATACGAAGTGCCACAAGAGCTCGAAGATAAATTGAAAAAGAGCGCATCTTTCAAAAAAGCATTCAACGCACTAACACCAGGCAGACAACGTGGCTACATAGTTCATTTCTCAGAACCAAAGAAATCTGAAACACGTGCCGCGAGGATCGAAAAGTGCACATCAAAAATCCTCAAAGGCGAGGGACTGCACGACGACTATAAAAAATAATTAGTCTTTAAGCTCAATAGGCTCAGTAAACTCCTTCTCATTCTTTGCAATCACCACAGTAGCAACACCATTGCCGATAATGTTAGTGATGGCGCGGGCTTCGCTCATGAACTTGTCGATGCCCAAAAGGAAGGCGAGACCTTCAACGGGGATCCGATCAATAGCAGTAAGCGTGGAGGCCAACACGATGAAGCCACTTCCCGTTACACCAGCTGCCCCCTTCGAAGTGATCATCAATATTCCGAGTATACTCATCATCTCGCCAAACGACAACTCGACGTTGAAGAGCTGAGCAATGAACAACACAGCCATGGACAAATAAATAGATGTACCGTCGAGATTGAAAGAATACCCGGCCGGCACTACGAGACCAACGACGGACTTACTGCATCCAAACTTCTCGAGTTTGTTCATCAACGATGGCAAGGCTGGCTCCGAAGATGATGTTGCAAATACGATCAGCAATTCTTCCTTTATATACTTCAAAAATTTCCAGATGCTGAGCTTGTAATAGCGAAGCAGTGAACCGAGAACAAACACAACGAACAAAAACATAGTGATGTAGATACAGAGCATCAGTTTTCCAAGTGGTAAGAGCGTTCCGAGTCCGAACTTGCCAACGGCGTATGCCATTCCACCGAAGGCACCGAGCGGTGCCAGGTACATCACTATCCGCAATAACTTATAAGCTATCGCGGAAGCTTTGGTGAGAAACGTTACGGCCTTTTCACGATGACGCGAATAGCTCAACACAACACCAGCGATGATCGCGACAACCAATACTTGAAGAGTAAAATTCGCTTTGAAGAAGCCGATCCAATCAAATTCTTTTCCTGCGCTTTGTGTGTATTTCGATGCATCCTGGATAGCAAGACCAGTCTTGTCGATTTGACCGGGTTTCAAAACTGTCGCCACGAGGATCCCGATCGCGAGTGCAAACGTGGTGACGATTTCGAAGTATATAAGTGCTTTGATACCGACACGTCCTACTTTCTTTAGATCTCCGATAGCACTGATGCCGAGTGTGATGGTGAGAAATATGATTGGTCCAATAAACACTTTGATAATGTCAATGAACGTCTGGCCGATGATCTGCATCTTCACGGCAGTGGCTGGATAGAAATGTCCGAGCAACACGCCGGCGGCGATGGCCGTGATAACTTGCAGTGCGAGGTTGCCGAACAATCGCACGTACCAGGGCTTGGGTTTGCTGGCGGGAGGTGTAGTTTCAGAAAGTTGCATCCGAAATCAAGGTATTGAATTCGGCATAAACTTCGATCAGCCAAAAGTGGATTTATACTTTCTTTTCTTGTTAAGGATGTAGATAACTCCGGATGCCCATCCACCAGGTTGCAGATCACAATCGAAATAAAAATCAAAAACTATTTCATCAGTTGAGACAATAAAGTTATCACAATTTGATTTTCACACACTCAATTTATACATTTAGGAAAATTGATATGAAAGGCACCAACCTCGGCGAGTTTGAAGAAGTAGTTTTGTTGTCCGTCGCCATCCTTCGCGAAAAAGCATATGGCATGGCTATCAAAGTCGAGATCCGCCGCCGACTCGGTCGTAATCCCAGCATAGGTGCTCTTCATGCCTCTTTTAACCGCCTCGAAGAAAAAGGATTTCTCGAATCGCGCGAAAGCGACGTGGCCCCCGAACGTGGCGGACGACGACGTCGCTACTATAAGATCACCAGGTCTGGCGCCAATGCACTGCAGAAAGCAAGATCGATCCGCGATGACATGTGGAAGTCAATCGGAGACCTCTCCTTTGGTTTTGGAAAATGAAACATCAACCTCCGTTCATATTGGTTTGGCTCGTCCAGGCGCTGTCGTCGAACCGCGACGCTGAGATCATTCTCGGCGACCTTCATGAAATGTATGAAGAACGGTGTGAACAAAAAGGTCGCGCCCTTGCATCAATAGGTTATGTCACCGACATCATTACGATGCTTGCCAATGGTGCTTTTCGAAAAGACAGGAAACGATATTCACCTAATAATCCTCTTATTATGCTGAACAACTACTTGAAGACAGGTGTCCGTCAGTTGAACCGACAACGCCTGCACAATGCGATCAACATCGGCGGGCTCGCCATCGGCATGATGGTGACGTTTGTCATCGGTCTGTTCATCAACCAGGAGTTGAGCTTCGACAAATTTCACGAGAAGGGCGATCGTACATACCTGCTTACGATGACATGGACGATGGGATCGACGCCACTCCCTGTCGCAGCTGCAACGTCGGCGGCTGGTCCATTCGCTAAAGAAGTCTTCCCGCAGGTGGAATCGATGGCTCGTATAAGAAGTGAGTCCTTAATACTCACGCACAACGGAAGTGTGATCGAAGAACGTAAGGTGTATTGGGCCGACTCTACATTCTTCGACGTATTTACATTTCCATTGGTGGTTGGAAATCCAAAGCACGCGTTGTTCGAACCAATGTCGATTGTGCTTACCGAGAAAACTGCAGCAAGGTATTTTGGGCTCAACTGGAAAGATGACATCCTCTCGCAAAGTATCGTTGGGCAAGACAATAAGAATTATCGAGTAACAGGTGTCGTAAAGGATCCGCCCATCAATTCACATCTTCAGTTCGACTTACTCCTGTCGATGAGCTCGATACAGGCGGAGCGCGAAGGCAACTTCGACAACAGCTCTTACCTTACTTACCTTGTTCTTCATCCGGCCTCTCACCCTGAAGATATGGTTGCACGAATGCCCGGGCTGTTGAAGGCGAGAGGCGCCACGTCGATCTCCAACGCACCAGAGAACTTTGGAACCTGGCTGGTGGAGAGTATGAATTTTGACCTTGTCCCAATGTTCGACACGCACTTGCGAAACCAGGTCTACATCGGTGTACCCGGAGCAAGCGATATCATTTACGTTTATGTTTTCTCTGCGATCGCGATGATGGTCTTGTTGATTGCGGTGATCAACTACATGAACCTGTCGACTGCGAGGTCGCTCGAGCGTTCGAAGGAAGTTGGCGTTCGGAAAACTATGGGTGCATTTCGCATTCAACTCTTCGGACAATTTCTCGGCGAATCGATGGTTGTCTCATTCATTGCATTGATCCTGGCCACGTTGTTGACAATCGTCGCACTGCCGCTGTTTACGCGTGTCACTGGAAAGATATTGGATGTCGATATCATACATCATCCGGAGTGGTTGTTGTACGTGGCGCTTCTTTGGATTGTTGTGAGCATACTTGGTGGCGCTTATCCTGCAATCATATTGTCGTCTTACAAACCTGCATTGGTATTGAAGGGAAGCATGAAAAATTCAGTTGCGGGATTGAGTTTGCGGCGCGCCCTGGTGATCACACAGTTTGCAGCCTCCATATTGCTGATCATTAGCACAACGATGATACGGGAGCAACTTCGTTTCATGAGTACTGCGGATGTGGGCTTCGATAAAGAAAAGCTCCTCTCCTTTCAGCTCGACAGTGTTAGCCGGCTCAGCGTTGACGTGCTTCGAAAAGAATTTGCCGCAACGCCCGGAGTCGAAGAAGTTTCGGCCACGATGTTTACGCCTGTCAATGTAACAATGCGGTCTGCATTCTGGATCGATGGAGTAAAAGATCGGCAGATCCTCGGAATGCTGGCAACGGACACCGGGTTTGTTTCGACGGCGGGACTGAAACTGATCGCCGGCGATAACTTTTCGCCAAATGTTGAACGCGACAGTAATTGGGAATTTTTGGTGAATGAATCTGCGGTGAAGTTTTTCAATTGGACTAATGAAACAGCTCCAGGTAAAACTCTTAAAGCATGGGGTTCGCAAGGTGTTGTAAAAGGCGTTGTCAAAGATTTTCATTTTGCTCCTTTACATACGGCAATCCAGCCGTTCATAATTTCCGCCGGGCGTCACCCGAGAAGTCAGTTCAATTACCTGGTGGTTCGCGCAGGGACCAACGACTACCCGACGTTGATCAGTAATCTCGAAAACAAATGGAAGGAACTGACGCCGGCTTCGATCTACTCATTTTCGTTTGTCGATCAACGATACCAGGACTTGTACGAGACTGAAGTACGATTAAGCGACATCATGGATGTTTTCTCTGCACTTGCAATATTGATTGCTTGCCTGGGTTTATTCGGGCTGGCATCCTACACGATCGTTCAGCGGACGAAAGAGTTTGGTATCAGGAAAGTTCTGGGTGCAACTGTCCTGAAACTGATGTTGAATGTCTCTGGCAACTTAATAGCGCTTATTGCTATCTCATTTCTGATAGCTCTTCCTGCAAGCTGGTACATTGCGGAGCGTTGGCTAACGAATTTCCATTATCATATCGGATTCGATTGGTGGGCGGCTCTTCTCGCCGGGGCGTTCGCTATTCTTATTGGCGCAGCTACCGTTGCCTGGCATTCCCTCGAAGCAGCACGCGTAAATCCAGTCAAAAGCCTGAGAACAGAGTAATCTTAATTGATTTTTAAATGGAGCTATATCCGGTTTTAATATAGTTTCAGAGCGATTCAGACGATCAGTCGTTTAATTGGTGTAGGCTTCTTCTAATCCAAACAAACTAAAAATCTTTATGAAAAAGATCGTCATTGTATTGGCATGCCTTTCCCTGGTCATTGTCAATTCCTCTTGCGTCAGTACTGTTCCTGCTGGCTATCGTGGTATTAAAGTATACCTTCTTGGAAACAAGAAAGGTGTCGAAGAAAAACAGTTGGGCGTTGGTGCTTATTTTATGGGACCTAATCAGAGACTTTACACTTTCCCCGTGTTTCAACAAAACTACGTTTGGGATCGCGGGAACTCGATCAACTTTCAGAGCAAAGAAGGACTTGATGTGAGTGGTGAATTCGGTATCAGCTATTCACTGGTCCCCGATAGCGTGCCGGCCATCTTTCAAAAGTACAGACGCGGCATCGAAGAGATCACCAACATCTTTCTGAAGAACATGGTACGCGACGCATTGAATACGACTGCATCTCGTATGCCGATCGAATCGATCTACGGTGTTCACAAAAGAGACTTGTTGTTGAGAGTTGATAGCATGGTGTCGAAGCAGACCAGGCAATATGGAATTATAATTGATAGGATTTATACGATTGGTGAGTTGCACTTGCCTCCATCAATTGAAGCCGCCATCACATCCAAGCTTGAAGCGAATCAAAAGTCACAACAAAGTGTGAATGAAGTGAAAGCTGTCGAAGCCGAAGCAAATAAAGTGATCGTACGGACCAAAGCCGATGCAGAAAGTAAAGTACTCCAGGCGAAGGCTGCGGCCGATGCAATGGTGTTAACGGCAAGAGCCGACAGCATCAGCAGGATCATCCAGGCGAGAACTGATGCCGAAGCGCGCATCTATGCAGTGAAGGCAGAGGCGAGTGCGATCAAGATAAAAGCGGAGGCCGACGCAAATTCAATACGACAGACTGGTGAGGCGCAGGCTTATATCAATGAGAAGTTGTCGGCATCGATAAACAAGGCGTTGATAGAATCAAGATCGGTAGAGAAATGGGATGGAAAGCTCCCACAGATATCGACACAGAACTTACCGTTCGTGAATCTGAGTTTGCCGAAGCCGTAGTCTCATATAAAAGAAAGGACCGGGAGACTGGTCCTTTTTTGTTTCAAAATGTTGTCACAAAAATAAATCATTCATGACAATCTGGTTTTCCTGACAAAAGCAACTATAGATGATTTATTGTTTAACTCATTTATAAGTTGCTAATATTTGCTCTTGATATTATTAGCAGAATGAATCAGGAGCGATATCAATTGTTGTCACATAAGAATCATCTCAATTTTGAGTTTGTGAGCGAGGGCCCGAACGGCAAGATTAAAAAAATTGTGAGATTCAGTCCGGAAAATATCGGGGGAGCTACATTCTTCAACCTCGCATTTGGTCATTGGGATGAAGAAATCGGTGACATCGATGACCAAGCGATTTCAAATAATAAGGATACGATAAAAATACTCGCGACTGTCGCTGAAACAGTCATCGCTGTTACCGAATATTTCCCGGATATGATGGTAGCTGCACAAGGAAGCACTCCAGGTAGAACAAGGCTATATCAGATGGGGATCGCAGCGAATTTGAATAAAATTAAAAAGGCTCTTGAGGTATTTGGTTTGAATAAGGGGCGTTGGGAACCGTTTACAAGAAACATCAACTATGAAGCCTTCTCGGTCAAGTTCAAAGAAACAGTATAAATTTGTATTACAAAACTTATGAAAATGCCAACTCGTAAAAAATTGACCTCACAATCTATAACCGTCGTTGACGATATGAGGGACTACGGAAGTTCCCCTTTCGTTATTGAAAAGAATAGAAAACTGAAGGCGTTTCTGGACAAACATGGACTACCGGAAGAATATACCCGCAGAAGAAAAAGAATAGATTAGCATCTATAATCTAGCGGCCCCACGCACAGCCATCTCTTTTCCCTTCAGTCCATTTAACCTGTTCGGGTGCCTCACCAAATCCGCCTCATAAGCAATCAAAGCATTCTTATAATCCTTCACCTCCATATACATATCCGCTAGTAACTCCCTTGCCGGAATGATCTCTCCTGGTGTAACCGGATGCTTGGATGTTCGGTCTTCGAGGTCTGCGGCTTCTGTCATTAACCTTATTGCCTCGGCCTCTTTCCCTTCCTTCAACCTGATCCAACCCTCGCCACTCTTCGCCTGGATCAACACAAAATTGGATTTATAATTTTCGTTTGCCTTCACAAGGTTGTCATAATTTGATTGAAGCTGGGCCAGTTCATCTTTTGCTCCTTTGAGATCTCCGGTATGAACGGCACCAAGCAAACGAGCGAAGTTGATATTCGATCTCTCCCAGAAGTATTTATCCCATACAAAATTTCCTTCGTGAAGTTCGAGCCTGGCAGCAGCAGGCCAGTCTTTTCTTTCAACCGCATACCGTGCAGGCACAGAAGCAAACGCATATGTCACTTTAAAATTCTCGGGAAATATTTCTTTGATGGTCTTTAAGTATTCCACTTGCTTAAGCGCCTCATCATATTGTGCTTTCTGCAAATGTGCATACACAAGGTAATCGAGTCCGTGAAGCTCTTCATCCCAATGACCTTTGGCGCCGATGTTCTGCGCATAGCATTGTGCTGCCGAAACGGATTTCGAATTAGATTCGATGGCTTCATCCCAAAGTCCAAGTCGGGTGAAGATATGCGACGGCATGTGTTGTGCATGCGCTGATGCTGCCGCGATCGATGCATACTTCCGCGCGGCATCCAATCCGAGAGTTGCAAGCTCGGGGTAGTCGTACGTATGAATGATGTAGTGCGCGATGCCCGGATGGTTGGGTTCAGTCGCGTACATTTTGTTCAGTATGTCGCCGGCCTTCTTTTGGTTCTTGAAAGTTTTGTCGGAAGGGTCGGCTGCGGCATCGAGTGCCAGCGTATAGAAGATAGCCGCTTCCTTATCGTCGGGATATTTTTCGTAGACCTTCCTGGTTGCTTCTTCAAACTTAGCAACTCGGGTACGATGATCGATGTTCTTCCAGTCTTCATACATGACGGCAATGGCTTCGATGTAGTCCGACTCGCGGGAAGATTTATCAGTGGCAATTGTTCTCGCGACTTCAATAATCTTCGAGCCTTTCTCCAGTTCGGCTGGAGTTGGCTGCTGCCACAATGGATGAAAGTTACACATCGCAGCTCCCCAGTAGGCCATCACGCAGCCAGGATCTGCATCGATCACCTTCGAGAACATCTTTTCCGCCTCCGTGTATTCGAAAGAGTGTAGCAGGGCAGTTGCGAGATTGAAGTCGGCCCGGGTTTTTTCGGAACACGCGGAGCTGAAATTTACGGTGCCAAACTGGTCGATACCGGAACCACACAGGGTAATGTCCCCTCGCGTCAGGTCGAGCGCCAGGGCTTGCTCCTTTCGTTTGTCGGAACAGTTAAGAGTTAGTGAGACGATTAAAGCCAGGGTGACAAGCCGTGCAATAGAAGAGTTCATTAATGAATTTAATACTTTATTATTTAACGCGATATGCGACAGGGGATAACCCGAACCTGCCTTTGAATGCGCGGGCAAATACACTTGCATCTTCGAAACCGCAATGTGATGCCACCTCGGTGACTGGAAGATTAGTGTCGCGTAGCATGTTGCCGGCATTCTCAAGCCGCATAGTCATAAGATATCGATGCGGAGTAACGCCGAACGAAGCTTTGAATTGGCGCACCAACTGTGGAACAGACAATGAGGACGCGGACGCTATCCACTTGAGACGGGGATTTTCATAATGAAAACTGTGAAGTAAATCGCGAGCGATACAAACCCGCTTGAAGATTTCTTTTTGAGTTGACGATCGAATACCGTGAATTCTTTTCGAAGCCGCGATGTCCTTTCGATGAACGCTTAGAAGATCGTGTAACAAGAAGATCAAATGCTCGTCGACCATGTTGTGATCGTAACCGAGAGCGTTCACTGAATTGATCAGCGACAACAAGCGTTGATTCATGTCATGATCTAACGGATGAAGTGTTTGAAAAAATTCCGGCAGCGCTTTGTCAACTTCAAGGGGATTATCGATTACAGTTTCTAAATCGTTAGAGGAATCGCGCAACACCGAAGCCGCGAAATCCCTTGCGAAGAAAACCGACACCGTTCTCACGTGGTTGTCGTTGATGCGACATGAATAATTCTGGCCGTCGTTGAGCAGCAAAAATGTACCGGGCCTTACGGCGACGTTCGTTCCGTTAATGCCGTACCATTCTTCACCCGTCAATACCGTTTTGATGGAAAGACAACCCACATGATTATCACACCGCGACTGGCTACTGGTGGCATTGAAGATGATGTTTGTGTTACCAAACATGCTGAAATGCCGTTTTTCATCGAACCCAGGCTGACTATGATCTGGAAGGGCGGTGAGATACATGATTGTAATTTGAGAATTTTTGCACACTCTATATTAATAGGGAGGACCTAGATTTGTGGGATGAGCCTGAAGCTACCTTTCATTGTATTAATATTCGCCGTCTCCGGCTGCACAGGAAACCTTCCTTCGGAAGAAGCGTCGGTTGAGAAGTCTGTTAGAGACTATTATGATGGTATCCGGCTCAAGGATCAGAAGATCATGATCGAGGCGACAACGGCAGACTTTATTTTGTATGAAGGGGGAAAAGTATGGAACAACGACAGCGTGTTTCATGAGATGAGTAAGTACAAATTTTCCGTGACTTACACGTTCAGTGATTTTGCCGTCATGATCGACGAGAACAGGGCTTATGCAAGTTACAGTGCCGTTGCCGACTTTATTTTTGACGACACTGTCAAACAAACACTCAATTTCATCGAAAGTGCTGCATTCGAAAAGAATGATGACGTATGGAAGATGAGCCTCCTGCAAGTGAACGAACAACTATCTCGCTACGATACCATCCATTACGCTCCGGACTATCTTGCTACAAGGGTTGCTCAATTCAAAACGGAGCCCGTCGAAAAAGGAACAATCATCCTCGTAGGCAACAGTATCATCGAATATGGAAACTGGAAGAGGCTCCTTGGAGATTCCAGTGTCGTGAATCGAGGAGTGGCGGCGGACAATACATTCGGTGTGCTAACACGACTGGACGATATTATCTCACCACAGCCTTCAAAAGTAGTTATCGAGATCGGCATCAATGACGTTTCTCAGAATATTCCACTCAACATTACTATCGACAACATTACAGTGATCGTAACGCGACTTCGTACCGGGCTACCGAATACACCCATTTATGTGGTCAGTCTACTGCCCACGAACGAAGATGTGAAGAACGAATATCCCGACGCATATAATAAGAACAGGATGTCGGATGTTGTGAACGAGCAACTGAAGCTTCGCTCGAAGGATAGTGCATTTGTTTATCTTGACCTGAATTCGAAGCTAAAAGACCCGGAAGGCAAGCTCGATCGAAAGTTCGCGAGTAACGATGGGCTGCATCTCAATGAAGAGGGATACAAAGTTTTTGTTGGCCTTTTACGGGCTAACTGAGATATCATATTTCTCAAGAAGTCCTCTCAATCCAGACAAACTAAACTTTGCTTTCTTTATTTGATTGATCTCGGGATTGATTGAATAGTTGATCGCGGTGCGAAGGTCGGCCTTTTGAAGGTTGGTGTTCTCGAACATGGCGTCTTTGAGATCGCAATTGTGGAAGTTCGTCTCCGAGAGATCACATTGGACGAAGTCGCAATGATGGAACTGGGTTCCTGTGAAAGAGGATTTCTTCAATTTGCATTTATAGAATGAAGAGTCGTTGACAACACAACTGTCGAATGAAAACGATAGTGCGAATTGATTACACTGATCGAACCGTAGTCCCCAACATCTTACAGGTGTGAAACGGTTGTCGTTAAGCGTAGCGCCTGCGAGATTGACCAGGCTCAGGCTACATCCTTTGAACTCACATTCAACAAACTTAAGATCCGTAAAGTCGGCATTCGAAAGATCGCAGTTGACAAACGTGCACCGTTCGTATTCGGCCCTTTCAAAATTAAGTATGGTTAGCTTTTCAAAATTTTGTTGATAATATTCCATTGATCAGCGAATGAGTTTATCCCTCACCTCCTTCCAGGTAATGAGTTTTATCTTTTCATCCGTCAGTAATTTGCGACAATAATCGCTGGTAAAAAAAATCCACATCGGCTTGCCGCCATGCGGCGCCATAGTCGACATGCCCGTCGGTGACGGCGCGCATTTCTGCATCGTCATAAGCCGCATGAAGCTGAATGATACTAAGTCCGGCGGGAATCGACTTTATCTGCGCAGTGTAGTATTCATTCATTCCGTGGATATATGTTTCCCACGTTGCCATTATAAACTTGTCGACGATAATGCTCTTGTCGTTGACATAGTCGGCGAGATTGATCTTGAAAATACTTGCGATCTCCTTCGATAAAGTGACAGGGACCTTGTATTCCTGGCCGAGCTTGATATAGATCCTTAGGAATTCGGGCGTTGAAAACAGCGCCCGCCATGTGTGCTTCGAAGTGCGTTGGATCTATACCAAATTTTTTCGCGCGCTCAATCTGGGCCCGTAGCTCCATTTCAACTTCCTCGGGCTTTCCGTTCTTCATCAGCGCCAGCGTGCCTGAATTAAAATATCCTTGCTCGTCGAGGAGACTTGGAACTTTGTCTTTCGATGTCACCGGTCCCCACTTATAGTTTCGCCACTCGCTGGTTAATGTGAGGTGCAGACCGATGTCGGCATTGGGGTGTGATTTTGCGTAGTCTGAGATTTCAGGAAACCACGGACAAGGAACCATGATGCTCCCGGAGTTAACGACGCCTTTCTCCATGGTGTAAATACTGGCCGAATTTTCGGAGTGCGAAACTCCTATGTCATCGGCATGTATGATCAGCAACTTTGTCTCTTTTGAATAGCCCAGTCGTTCCTGGATTGTTTTCTGTTGCGCGAAAGCGGTAGAGTTGATTGCAAGAAGAGTTACGAGAATGATCTTATTCATATCTAGACTTTGATGTACATCTTTCTTTTATCCATGAAATAACCGACAACCCAGACGGTCATCATAACAGTGAGCGAAAATAACACGGATGCAATGGCGGGACTTGCGAGGGGTTCGAACACTGATCGATAAATCCAGTCTTTGGCGTTGCCACCATCAACCTGTATATAATAGAGTAACTTGATGATCAGGTAAGACAATATATATAGTGCCAGCGGGTTTCGGCCGAAGACTTCGAAGAACCCAAGACCACGTTTTACTTTCGAGATCTCGACGATGTACACCAGGAATGACAGGATCAACAGGTCAAGTCCAACGGTGAGCAGCACGTACGAGCTGGTCCATATTTTCTTGTTGAAGGGAAACACCTGGTCCCAGATCACGGCTATCACCACGAGTATCATTCCAGCAATACTGAGTCGAATGATAGACTTCGACGCATTAGTTCTTTGAATGTAGTCTCCGACAAAATATCCTGCAGCAACATTCGCGATAGCGGGAAGAGTACTCAGCAACCCTTCGGGATCGAAAGGAACGCCCTCACCATGCCAGACGTGCTTCGTGCCTAAAATTATCAAATCAAGTTTGGCAACAGCATTTGCAGTGAGACTGTAAGGATCGGGCTGGTCTCCGAAATAATATAAGATCCACCAGTAAAGGACCAAAGTGACGCCGCTAACGACGTACGAAGTCATTGGACCTGCATAGTAAATGATCAGCGAGACAACACAATAACAAATGGCAATCCTGCCTAATACATGCACGAGCCTGGTCGCGGTGAAATCGATCCACACATAATGGCCATCTGCAATCGTGAAGAAGGGATAAGCATTGAGAATAACCCCGATCAAATAAATGATCAATGATCGCTTAAAGACTTTTGTGAGAAAAGACTTCTGATCCTGGTCGCCATACTTCTTCATAGTGAAGCTCATCGCGTTTCCAACAACAAACAAAAATGTTGGGAACACGAGATCAGTCAGTGTAAATCCATTCCACGCGGCATGCTTCAACTGACTAAAGCTGGCGGCAGCATTCCCCGGAGAATTGACTATGATCATGAAGGCGATCGTCAATCCCCTGAAGACGTCCAGCGAGAGATAACGTGTTTGATTTGTATTCATCAATCGATCAGTGGATTCAATTCACTTGCGGCATATTCGCCGGGCGGAACGCTCATCAGCCAGGTAGAGTGATCTAGTTCACGGTTGTGATGATCGGGCTTGAGCACTTTGGTCTTGTCGGGGTAGTAAATGATCGTCATCACCTCGCGCATGACGTCCGACTGGTTGCCCGGTGCGTTATGCAGTGTCCAGCCAGAGTGGAATGTAGCATCACCGGCATTGGCTTGCGTCGTTCCGGTTACATTGAAGTTATTCTTCTTCACAAAATCGCTGAAGAATTCTTCAGAGGCGTCGGAGATCGCTTCGGCGGTCACATATCCGAGCTTGTGTGTTTCGGATGCGAAACGCATGAATCCCCATTGTCCTCGGTCAGATCAATGAGTGGCATCCACATAGTAATAGTGTTATTGGTATCGAGTGGCCAGTAGTATTGATCCTGGTGCCATGGCGTGGGACCGCCGCCGGGTTCTTTGAACAGTGCCTGGTCGTGATAGAGTCTTACTTTTTCGACACCCATGAGCTTCGCAGCAACGTGCGCGAAACGTTTCGACAACACGTATTTTCTCAGTACCTCATTTTGTCGCCACAGGTTATAGATCTGCAGAAATGCTTTTCCATAAGTGTCGCGGTCTTCGAGCTTCCGTTTTTCGGTGTTCAATTTCCGGACGGCATCGAGAATTGCTTCGCGATAAAAGGATATTTCAGACGTGCTGCACAGTCCTTTTATAAAGATGTGGCCGTTGGCTTGATAGCTGTTGATCTGCTCGTTTGTAAGCTGATATTCGGAGGATAGATCGGGCAAATTCATATTCAATTCTTTTAGGAAATAACCTAAAATCCCAACTGTTTGAGTTTACCGATCTGGTCGAATTTATACCTTATTTTAACTATTGGGGTAGCTTTGAGAGTGGTTGTTTGTTCAATGACATTATATTGTAATTATGAAATCTCAACTGATCGTTTTATAGTGTTGTCGTTCACGGCCCACGCGCAGCGATCGATCGATATTGAGGGTCACAATAAGTTGGCGCTCAAACTGCTCGTGAAGACACATAAGAACGGTAAGAACATTGTGCTTTCGCCGTTTAACATTTACTCAAATCTCGCGATGATAGAAGCCGGCGCTGGGGGAGAAACTGAAAAAGAACTTTTACAGGTACTCAATAGTAACAATCCTCCCCAGGCAGTCGCGTTGATCCACGAGGGCCTTAAGACTCTTATAGATCACAAAGTGGTGTCGATTGCAAATTCGTTTTGGTCGGGCGAGAGCGCAGGACTTAAACAGGAATACGCTGATCGTTTCAGCAAAGAGTTCAACGGCGAGTTGCTTTCACTGTCGGGCGTCGCTGAGCAGGCTGCCAACCAGGTTAATGACTGGGTTGCAAAGAAAACCGATAACAAGATCAAAGACATTGTTAATGCCGGAGATATGGCTGGAACAGAAGCTGCATTAGTAAACGCGATCCTGTTTAAGGGAAGTTGGGTTAACCCCTTCGAGGCAAGCAAAACCGCGGGCGACACGTTTTTTACTTTCGAAAAAAAGTTGTCGCGGGCTATGTACATGCATCGCCTGGGGCCAGTTAATTATTATCGTAACGAATGGCTTACATGCTATGAGCTCTTTTTCCACGACAGCTTGTCGTTTGTTATTGCAACCGGTGCTGAGGAGTCAACAACCATTGATGATCTTTTTGGAGGATTGGAATATGAACCTTCGGCGATAACTAACCTGGTGACGAAGGGTGAAACGTTAGATTTCTACTTGCCAAAATTCAAATTCAACAATAAGACCAATCTTATCCCGACTTTGGAAAAAATCGGGTTGACCCAATTGTTTACAGCGTCGGCTGATCTCAGTAAAATGTTCGAGGGCCCGGGATTGCGTGTAAACAAGATCATTCACAGTGCTGCTATTGAATTAAACGAGCAGGGTGTTGAGGCTGCGGCCGCAACTGCATCGGGCTTCGCACGTTCGATGCCCGCCGACAGTAAAACTTAACAAGCCCTTTATATTTTTCATTTTATCGAAACCAGACAACGCGATAATCTTTGAGGGAGTGTGAGCTTCCTGAATTCAGACGGTGTTGTACCTGTGGATTTATAAATCAGGAAGCACTTCAAGCTGTTCCTTTATTATTTCATTAACTAACGAAGCATATTCGCGCGCAGATTTTGTGAAGCGTGAATCAGGACTATTATCCATTTTTAACAAGCGACGATGATCTCGACTTTAGTTTGAAAGTGACAGACCAAACGGAAAGATCAAGAAAGAAATAATGTTTATTCCAAAAAGTATCGGTGGAAAAACGTTCTTCAATCTTTCATTTGGAGACTGGGATGAAAGCGCTAAAGGATACAATGATAAGGCGATTTCAACAATCAAGGACCGGCCGAAAATTCTGACTACGGTTGCAAGAGCAGTCCAAAAGTTCAGTACGTATTTTCCAGACGTACCGATCTACGCAGAAGGGGCTTTAAGAATGGACAGTGGGAATCGTTTGAAACGAATGTTGAATTACTTAACGAGGCATTCCTGGTTCAACGTAAACGAAATATTTAAATTTGTAAAAAGATCGAAACATGCGAAAAACAAAAAAGAAAAAAATATACCTGGGAGTATATCGTTAAGCGCTACGAAAACAGTGAAATCAGTAAACAGCCCTGTGTTATTGAAAGTGCCAACCGCGCTGTGGCGTTCTTCGAAAAGTATGGATTTCCAAAGGAAATCCTTGAGAGGCAGGCACGAAAAGTTAAATGACCTTCAAACAAGAACCTTGAACACGAACGATCCCCTCTCAGTCCACCACCTTCATCAAAGCAATCCCATGAAAATCACCCTGTATCCTGATCTCAGTCTTACCCTGGTGATTCACAACCGTAAATGAAATCTCTCTCCCAATAACATCCATCATTGACACACTCCTGACCTCCGCATCCACATAAATCACTCCTCCCCCTCGCAGGATTCGGATACGGCACGATCGTCTCTTCTTCCTTCAAACCCCGTCACGACATCACTATTGCCACAGTGTCTTCAATGTTGCTATTTCTTCTGGCGATAAAGGTTCATTGTATATCCTAACTTCATCCAATACACCCTTCAACGCATATCTCGTTTCATTCTGATCTTTACGCCCGAACGTGATCGCTTTAGGACGATTGTTGTAATAAACCCGAGTGTCGTGTAAACGTATCCAACTCACCATCCAGGTAAAGCTCCATCGAATAACCGCTGTAGACGACAGTTACATGATGATATTCATTCAGCGGAAGCGGGTCCGAGCTATCGAGATCTATCGTTGCTTCGTCAGTCTTCGCCGTCCACCGAAGCTTGCCGCCTGGTATGATCGACACCTTCCATCGCTCCTCCCAACTTCCGTGCGACAGGATGAATGTTTCCGTACTAACCGGTAAGGCATTCACCCAGAATGACAACGTAACCGCGTCAACAAAATTCAGAGTCAACTGATTCGGCACGAAGATGATGTCAGTATCGTTCGAAAATTTATAGGCGCTGTTTGCATTTCCCCTTGCATCGGGTGCCGGCTGAACGCCGCTGAGTTGTGCATCGAAGTCATGACCACTATAGTCCTTCACATCGCCGTCAAGCGGATACCATGCAATTGGACTTGTCACTTCACCTTGCTTCGCCTTTATCAAAACATCCATCGAGTAGGTCGATTGCAGTTCGAACTTATTCTTTACCGTAACTGAAATCGAATAAATTCCTTCTGCGGGAGCCGTCCAATTCAGCAAAGAGTCCGTCGTCGTAGTATTACCGTTCTCTACACTCCATTCGTACGATAACTTCTCATCTTTCGCCGACGTCACCTGTGCGATCAGCGCGACGGCGGTGTTCTCAAAAAAATATTTTTGCAATCCCGAAAGCCCGGTGATGTTCGGCGGTGCTGGCACAACCTGCCAAACCATTATGCTTACGCTGTCGACTGCCTGCTTCGTTCCCGAGATCGCTTTCAGCAAAATATTATATGATCCCTCCACCGATGGCGTCGTCCAATTGAAAACTCCTTCGGGTGTCGTTGTTACCAGTACATCGTTCACATACCATTCATAGGAAACATTTGTTGATGCATTGTCTACCGAAGCGTACACTGTAGCTGTCGAGGCAAACGCGACGTTCTGATCCTTCGCTGCAATTGATTTTATCCGCAATGCAGGATTGAAATCATAACCATAATGATAATCTATCACCTTGTCATCAATCATCAGCTTTCCTGTCTTATTGACGGGCGACGAACCCGCCGGCAAATACGACAACAGCATGACTTCGTTGGCAGGAATATTTATCAAAACATTACCTGTTGCGCTCGTATTGATAACCTGCTCGCTGATGGCATCATACACGTCGTAAGTACTTGGTCCGAGAGATATCGTAACCTGTTGACTATTGGCATAAGGATTAAAGAGTGCATAGGTCGGAAACGCATTCTGACCATAGAAATCCGTCTTGTTCACATCGAGCTTCAGTATTCCCTCAACATCCGTTGTTTCCACAACGGCCGCCAGGTAACCGACATGCGACGATCCATAAAGACCAAGATTCGTCGTCGCCCAACCATTTCGTTTTGCGTCACCAGTCCCGTAAAGGGGCAGATTGTTCGCGAAATTATTTTGCTCTTTCAACGCCTCGTAAGCAATCACGGACTCCGGATCGTTAGCTACGCTCCAGGCATAATCATCCTGTCGATCGGTCGGCAAATATTTTGAGTAAAAGAACCTGCTCGCATTTGCAAGATTCAGGATCCATTTCGATATCGCCCTTGCATATCGCTTGTCGTATTTCATTACTGGCGCGAACGCTGCCGCCTGCTCAAAGCCATTCATCGCGAAAGCGTAATCATTGCCCTGGTCGTTGGCTTCGCCTATCAATCCCGACACATCGTTGCCATCCCACTTTCCGACAATAGTTCCCCAGCCTCGTAGCTCGCCGCGATCGAACGACCAGTTGAGCATTTTATCAATATCGTAACCTGTTCCCTGCTCCGCATTCATCCTCGCAGCAGTCAACGTTCCATATGGCAACTGTAATTCATAGGATGGATTGGAATTGAGATTCGATAGAAACTCCATCGACATCTGTGCACCGTCGAGATATTTTTTGTCGCCAGTCTTCGAATAAGCATTATACAATAACCACGCGATCGATCCTGCCGATTCGGGTTCCATAACGCTGCTCGTATTTCCTGTCATCGTTGCCATATACCAGCCTCGATAATTCATATCCGGCGTTACCCACGGTGCCGATGCTCCGCCCATGTGATGAACTGCATCCAACCAACGATCGGCAACCGTTGTGAACTGACTTTGAAAGTCGGGCATCGAGTGAATACTGAGTATACATCTGGTAAAAAAAGACGCTGGGCATAACGTCGTACCACCAATCGTTTCCGCTAATGTTGGAATAACCGTTGAGGTAAATATTTTGTTGATTTGCTTTATTAAAGAAATCTTTTGTTTTCTGCGCCCATGTGAGTTTGTCTTTGCCTACCAATGATGCGCCAACGATAGACGGAATTATATTAATCGCCTCCGCAGCATTATCGTTGCCACCAATGTAAGATTCGAGAAGGATGGGCTGAAGCCCGGGATAGTTGGTGGAACTGCTCTTTGTCTTAACTAAAGTCGAGTAAACGAGATCATCATACTTGCGAGCTACATCTTTCCAGTCGCGCATTTGATATGGCGACGGAAGGTCGGGCATTTGATCAATTCTACTGACATTGATCTGTTTGGTCTGTCCGAAAGCGGGTAGACTAATAATAGTAAAAGCTATAAGTAAGTATTTCAACATAATCCAGAATAAAAAAAGTGCTGAGGACTAAGCCTCAACACTTTTGAGAAACCAAACAACTACTAAGGTTTTTCCTGGGTATACAGCGCAGTAACCTGGGTATCGGACAACGCAATGTTGTAAATACGCAAGTCATCAAGCGATCCCTGGTAGTAACCACCCCAGGCAACCGGGATAACATGATACTGATCTGCCTTCGTTGCATCGTTGAAGTTATCGCCGTTGCCGGGATCACCCATGTAATACTTGTCTGTAGGGAAGTCCTGACCGATGGTAAGATTGTAAGGCTTGCCCGAAATTGAATTTCCTGCATTAGGTGTGTCGGTATATTCTTTAACCTTTACACCGTTGATGTAGAATGTCATTTTACCGGGAACAAACGTCATTGCAAGTTGATACCATTTGCTGTCGAGCTTAGGTAACGCCTGACCAGCATCGTGGTCGTAAGATCCAGTGTTTGTACCGTCGCTCCAACCCATAGTAAAGAAAGGATAGTGGCCTTCCTGAAGCTCATACTTGTAACCGATCCATGATTGAAGTCCGAGGAAACGATTTCCAGTTTTACTGTGTCGGCCATAACCCATGCTGAAACTGTGATCGCAGCTGTAGGATTCAATTTCGTGTTATAGGGAACTTCCACGTTACCACCATTGAAGTGTAGAGCTTTGTTGGCAGTACCGCTTCTATCTGAAGTCCATGTTGGCAAATGACTCTTCCAGTTTGGTGCTACGGGACCTACTTTGAGTGTTCCGTCGAAATGATTGTCGGAAGCATCATGAGCAGTTGTACCTGTTCCTTCATCGAAAGTCCAGTGAGCAATAAGGTTTTCAGCGGCGATAGGCTTGATCACCAATCCCTGGAAAGTTGTTACTGCTGTGTCAACAGAAACTTTTGCAGCATCTGCCTGAACCTGTGTGGTCGCAGCATTGTCAACAACAGCTTGTCCTGCAGTGATTGCAGCTTGCAAGCCGGCTTTCGATCCTGTAGGAAATTGTCCATCAGCTTTACCTTCAACGGATGCATCGAAAGCTGTTTGCGCGGCAGCGATAGAAGCTTTCAAAGCGGTAAGATCCGGCGGCGGGATTACATCATCTTTGCTGCACGACACGACGAAGATCGTGGCGAGCGCTGTGGCCATAAATAGCATGGCCGAGATTCTAAACTTGGTTTTCATAAAATTTGATTGTTTGAAAGTTGAATTTGATTTTAAGATTCTCATTAAGATTTATTGATTGATTAGCAGATTAGTTTGCAATTCAGATATCGGAATTGAGAAGTACCTGTTCTTGTCATAGCTGAAGCCAGTACCCTGCAATGCATCTTCCGCGGCAACCTTGCCATACCTGAGCAGATCGAAGTAGCGATGAAATTCGAATCCTAGTTCAACACGACGTTCGTGACGAATAGCATCTCGCATTTGTGATTGCGATCCCAACGCAACATCAGGAAGTAAATCTGTTGGCACAGCTCCAAAATCTTCGAGATGTTTGTCATACAGATAACTTTCGCGCGCTCTTTTGCGAACGGCGTTCAAAGGCGCCAGGGCTTCCGCAGTACGACTGAGTTCATTCAATGCTTCGGCCTTCATCAACAACACTTCGGCGTAGCGCATGTACACGTAATCGAGTCCTGATTCACCTACTGTTCCGGCCGGAACCTCGCTGATAGGCTGCTCGTGTTTAATGTTTAAATATCCTGTCGACGACCATCGTGGGTCGAAGTCTTCGCCATTGATGTACTTGTCACGTAATCCACGAACTGTATAATGCAATCGTGGATCATATACACTGTCGGCTGTCATTTCGAATGCATTAACAAAACCTTGTGTGGGCTGATTGAAGAAGTAACCGTTGTAAGCTGGTGCTCCGAAATACTGGTTGAGAAAACTCGCCATCGAAGGGTTTTGAAGTCTTAGTTGTTGTATCTCGAAAATATCTTCGTTGTTGTT
The DNA here is from genome assembly GCA_037200305.1 of Bacteroidota bacterium. GTDB lineage: Bacteria > Bacteroidota > Bacteroidia > Cytophagales > Cyclobacteriaceae > ELB16-189. The sequence continues at coordinate 81,141 of JBBCGZ010000014.1, read as the reverse complement.
TTGAGCCGAGTCTCTGAAGCTGTCGGTGTATAATGGTCTTAATGCATACACACCGAGCTTCTCCAACGCATCGATGGCGTCGAGACTTGATTGCCATTGGCCACGGAAGAGTCTAAGCTTCGCGAGCAATCCATATGCCGCACCTTGTGATACTCCGCCAAAATGAGTCGGTGATATTTTTAATCCCGTAAGTGCATCGGTCAGATCTTTCTCGATCTGGTTTTGAATGTCATCCACAGAGGATTTTGCCTTCGCACTCCCCTCCGGGCTCAGGAGGGGTTCTGTGCGAAGTGGGATTGACCCAAAAATATTGGACAGGTGGAAGTAGCAATAAGCGCGAATAAATTCCGCTTCACCGGTAATTTCTGCCTTGCGTGCGTCATCCATATCGATGCGGGGCATGTAATAAAGAAGCATGTTCGCACGATTGATGGCTTCATAATTCTGCCTCCAGATCTTATCGAGATACTCGTTGGCCTGCGTATAATTGAATGTCTCGAGCAACGAGATGTCATTCTGATCCGTGGCATTTCCTCCCTTTATAGCATCGTCCGATACAACATCGCCAAACACCCACAGCGCATTTCCAGATGATGTGAATGAGATTGCATTGTACACACCGGTAATTGCTATCTCGGCTTGCGGGCCGGTTCTGTAAAAAGTGTCGGTGCTATATTGGCCAACCAGGTTTTGCTCCAGAAAATCTGAACAAGACACTGTTATTAAGAAGAGCGGTATGATATATATCTTCTTCATAATTTTAAAAAGTGAGGTTTACACCAAGGTTGTATGAGCGAGCGGCGGGATAGGTTCCCCAATCAATACCGGCAGCTTTATCACCGGAGCCTTTCGCATTCGCATTATCACTGGTTGTCATTTCAGGATCAGAGCCCTGGAACTTCGTGAACGTTAACAGGTTTGTACCTGAGAAGAATATTCTGAAGGCTGTAAATCCATATCGTTCCAGGAACTCTTTAGGAACGTTGTATCCTACCTGGAGATTCTTGAGGCGTGTGTAAGAACCGTTTTCCAAAAATCTCGATGATGAGATAAGCGCATTGTTACCGGCGCCAACCCACGAAGCACGTGGATACACGTTGCTCGTTCCTTCACCCGTCCAATGACCCTGGAAGTATCTTTCAGTTACATTGAATGCTCGATAGAAACCTTCGATGTCACGATTGAGAACGGAATAAACCTTTTGTCCGTAGGCGCCCTGGAAGAACACCGACATATCAAACGCTTTGTATCCAAGCGAAAGATTCAGACCGCCAGTGAACTTCGGAATTGGACTACCGAGGTGTGTGTAATCGCTGGCATCGATCTTACCGTCACCGTTCTGATCAACATACTTAACATCACCAGGTTGTACATTACCGAGTGGCTTCGCACTCGTAAATACTTCTGCTGCATTCTGGAATATGCCCCCCATTTGCCACAGGTAAAAAGATCCAACGGGATAACCTTGTTCGGTTAACGTGAGATTGACAGAACCAACGTTACCTGCGGCAATCGGTGCATCCAATCTCTTCACTTCATTCTTCAATGTTGCGCCGTTGACACTGATGGTGTACCTGAAAGCGCCAATATGATTTGTGTGACTCAACGCCAACTCGAAGCCAGTGTTTAACATATCGCCATTATTGGCAACGGTATAAGCGCGGTCTTGCGATCCAACCGAAGCTGCAAGTGGCTGATAGACCAACATGTCGGTTGTCAGCTTATGGAAATAGTCAAAAGACGCGACCAACTTCCCGCTCCACATTTCCAAGTCCGTTCCGATGTTGATCTGTTTGCTGGTCTCCCATTTGATATTGGCGTTCCCATATGTGAGCAGCGAAGAACCTGCAGTGCGTGTCGAACCGTATGCGTAGTAAGAATCGAATCCTATTCTACTCGCGTAGCCGTAGTCAACAATTTGCTGGTTGCCTATTGAACCATAGCCGGCGCGTAACAACCAACGATCAACTTTATCACTCTGCTTAAAAAATTCCTGGTCGAGCCTCCATCCTAACGAACCTGCATAAAATGTTCCCCAACGATTCTCCGGACCGAAGCGGGAAGATCCATCACGACGGATAGTTGCGGAGATCAAATATTTGTTAGCATAATCGTAATCAACTTTTCCAAAGAACGAAGCCAGCGTATTAACAACCTGGCTTTCACTGCCCTGGATCAAACCAGTGCTCTGTCCTATGTAAGTCAGATTTGCATCCTGGTCGGAGAAGCCCGTTTGACTTGAAGATGTCGCATACTGTGATCCTTGAATAGTCTCTTCGCCAAGAAGGGCATTCAAATGATGTTCGCCGATCTCTTTTGTGTACGAAGCATAATTACTCCATGTGATCGTCTGGTTTTTTGCTGCGTCAACCTTGAGTCGGTTGGTACCATTGATGCGATTGTTGGTTCCCCAGGTTCTGTCGAACCTGCGTTGGTTAATATTGTCCTGATCGAGACCGAGACTTGAGATGATCTTAAATCCTTTAAACGGTTCGATATTCAGGTAAACTCTTCCAAAGACACGATCCTCAATCTTCTTGTTTTGATTGTACGCCAGCATACCAACTGGATTGTATCCATCTCCGAACAAATCGAAGCGATCTGGTTTGTCCAGGAAGTCTCCATTTGCATCATAAATAGGAACAGCGGGATTACGGAAGTAAGCGTACCTGAGAACACTACCACCATTACCTCCAGCTCCATCTCCGGAGCTTCCCACGATATCTGAAGTTGCTTTCGATATGTTGAGGTTTACACCGGCGTGGAGCCACGACTTAACTTCAGAGTCAACATTCACGCGACCTGAAACGCGTTCGTAGTCGCTGGACTTAACGATACCTTGCTGACCAAAATAATTTCCGCCGATGTAGTAACGTGTTTTTTCGTTACCACCTGCTACTGACACAGAATGCGACTGAAGAATGCCTCTCTGCATGATCGCATCAACCTGGTCGATGTTCGACATTGAAGAAGCGATGTCTGGTGTTATCAAAGGCCTTAAGAGGAATGGCTGGTCTGATGGTATCAATGCATTGTCCGCATTTGCTGATTCATTGTAGATCTGCGCATACTGATCAGCACTTGCCATTTTTATCTTGCGGCTTGGTTCCTGGAAACCAACCTGGCTGCTTATCTGAACACGCGGAGCATCGTTCGATCCGGTCTTTGTTGTTATGATCACAACACCATTCGCAGCGCGTGATCCGTATACCGCTGCAGCTGAAGCATCTTTTAATATTGTAAGACTTTCAATATCACCGGCCGCGAGGTTGGTGATGTCGAGAGTTGGAAGGCCGTCAACAATGTAGAGCGGAGAGTTGCCGCTGTTCACAGATCCTACTCCGCGAATGCGAACGGAAACTCCTTCGCCAGGTGCGCCGGTGTTTTGCGAAACTACCACGCCAGGTGCCCGGCCCTGAAGTGCCTGGTCTACTGTAGGGACGGGAAGTTTCATAAGGTCATCCGCCTTTACAATTGCGACCGCACCGGTGATCTTATCTTTTCTTTGTGATGTATAACCTGTCACAACAACTTCACTGAGAACCCTGGCATCTTCGGCTAGCGTGACGTTAAAACTTGTTTGACTTCCAACTCTAATTTCCTGCGTGATGTAACCGATCGATGAAATGATCAGGGTCGCGTCAGTTGTACCAGCCGGTATCTCAAGGGCAAAGTCACCGTTAACGTCAACTACTGTTCCGTAGCTCGTAGCCTTCAATACGACGTTAGCACCGATAACCGGTTCGTTCTTCACATCCATCACCTTTCCTTTGATCATCGTCTGCGCGTAGCTGCTTACGCCGACGAACATCAACATCAATAAACAGTAGTGTTTTATTTTCATAGGCATAACTATTTTTCAGGTGCAGCGTATGCTACCACCTTACCGGCAGCTTTATACACAGAACCATTTTTTTCCACTTTACTTTTTGCGGGGATCACTACAATCAATCGCGATGACTTCGGTGATATCGCGAAGTCGACCGAGCCAGTGACATTCGTTTGGATCTTCTCACAGGTCAAAGCGTCGTAGAGATCGAACGGCTTATTGTCGTATGATTCGAAGGCAACGGATTTCTCTTCGTCGTAAGGATTGTAGTAGAGGTAAGTTGGCCAGGTGTCGTCGGCATAAAAATCGGTAGCGTTACAATCAAGCTGCAGTATCTTCTCAACATTCGTCTTCTTCACAATAGCGCCGAAGATTCCGACCTGACAAGAGCTGTAAAGACTGAACATGGATTCCTGGGGTTGACCTTTCACCCACTTGGGTCCGTCGCCCGTTGCAACCGGCGACAATCCCTTCAATGATTCTTTCCCGTAATCGTCATTTTTCCGGATGCCTTCATAGGCGATCACGTTTCGCGTAATGTCTTTCTTCTCCGGAAGGAATTGATGTTGATCGTCGATCTCATACGGATAGCAAAGTCGCGCGGCGTTGGTCACGTTCAACATCCATTTGCCGATCGCATTTGCGTAGCGATTGTCATACTTTACGGTAGGCACCAACGGCCATGCAAGTGCGAATGAGTTCATCAGGAAAGCATAACCTCCACCATCGGTGATGCTGCCTTGCAAACCGTGAACATCGTAGTCGCCCCATCGCTCCGAGATAACGCCCCAACCGGTACGACCGTCGGCAGCCTTACATCCATCGAAGGTCCAGTCGATCACTTTCTTGATCTCGAAGTCTGTTCCTTGTGTTGCATTCAGTCGCGCGCCGATGTAAGCTCCGAAGGGCATCAGTAATTCGTAGAAGCGACTCTCCTTCTGGCTATGCACAACCTTCGTAGCGGATATGGCGCCTCTTAGATATTTTTCGTCGCCGAATTTTTTGTATGCGGCATATAATACGAAAGCATGACCACCGGCAGCATCTTGCTGATGTGGGATGTGGTTGTTCATGGGCTGCATCTTTCCATAATCGAAATAGCTGTAGTCGTAATTGCCATTGAGAACCGAATCTGCTTTGTAAAACTGATCGGCAATGATCCGCTGAAGACTGTCGGCTCCTTCTACATTCGGATAGAGATCGCACAACGCATAGAACAATACGTTGGGAACAACATCGTACCACCAATCTCTTCCATATCCTCCGCCAAGCAATGCCACTTGCGGATTGGTGTTGTTCATCATGATGTTCCAGCCATTGTCTTTATTGAAATAGTTTTGGACCATCTTCACGTAGTTGTTGCCTTTCTGATTGGTCTTATCGATTCCAACAAGTCCGGCGCCCATCAGTGCTCCCATAGAATTCAATGCTTCGTGAAATTCTTTGTTGCCTTTCGGTCCTTGTCGCACATCACCGATCACCGTGTACATGCCGAATGTTTTTTGAGGAAGGTTTCGCAACGAGCTGTCGGTCCAGATAAACGGAAGGAACTCGCCTTTCTGCGTTGCATTGAAAACATATTGATCGAAATTGATCGCCTTCTCTTTCCAGTCGAGCATTTTATATGGCGACGGCTGGTCTGGCATTCCTGCAATCCGATCAATAGTGATCTGCGTTACGGGCTTCTTAGAGTGACAGCCCGATGCAATCACACACACCAATACAAATAAATAGATACGAGCGATCATCAACTTAAACGGTCTGCTTCTTTTACAATGTGTTTCGCAACTGGTATCGACGCCAGCTGTATTACGGCTATAATGACTAGTGAATATTTCAATGCGAATGATTCGCCGACGTACGTCGCCAGCACTATGAACAATCCCAATCCGAGCAGTCGCCCCAGGAACAGGCCGAACTCATGATTGAAGATGTAAGTAAACTCATTGCGGTTTTCGATCTTAGACACGACGTCAATCACCCTCATTTGTATCGGGAAGTACCCGATATCGTGTAAAGGTTGGAACAACACCTTGCAGAGGACAAATGTTATTACACCAATGGCCGAGAAGAGCCAGGCATTAACGATGGTTCCGACCAGGAAGATTGCGAGACCGACAGTCAGTATGGTGATGCGATGCTTCGGCTGCGTAAATCTTCCTAATAAATAAAGCATTACCGCCGTTACCAATCCGCTTACTGCTTGTACCATGCCGAGTGATCCTTCGTTTCCGACCAATCGCATGATGAGTATTGCCGGTGCTGTAACCAGATAACCTTGCACCAAACCTTTCAGTCCAGCGAGACCCAACATCTTATTCCAAAGTGAATGGAATTTGAAGTACACGAATTTCTTCTGGGCCGGCGCCCTGAATGTTCCACGGTGAATGACGATACTCGCGAGAACTGTCAGACCAAACACAACACCTGTCACTATTTTATAAGCAAAGTTTACGTTACCCGAAAACCATCCGTTGGCTTCGGCACGACCGAGGAAAGCGCCGATGGCAAATGGCACTACGATGCCGGTGATGGTGTAGAAGAATGTTTCGAGCCCGTAATAGTAATTTCTTGTTTTATCTGTTGTTGTTCCCAACGCCAGGTAATCGCGGTTCGCCCAGAAGAATCCGAAAGAGCAGCCCATCAATATTCCCGCTACGCCAATGCCCGATATCGACAGCGTGTTCAACGTCATCATGACTAACATCGACAAGCCGCTTAGCAACATGCCGAAGCTGTACAGTGTCGAGATCTTAACCCGGCTCAGCAAAAATCCATTCACTAAAAATGTAATTGGAATGCCCGCATACACCGTCAACTGGTACAGCGCCACAATCTTCGGATCATTCGAGTTACGCATGATGTAAGCACCCACGAAGATCTCGATGACAGGAATGACGAAAGCGTAGATAGCGTTAGTCACCAGCAACACACGCATGTCGCGTGGCATGGTCTTGAAGTACTTCAACTCATTCGCGAGCTTGGAAAGAGGTCTGAACGAATTTGAATCTGTTGGCCGAGTTTCTTCACCCAGCGGCAACTTCGCTTGCTTCGTTATGATCTCTACTTCAATGTTTGTCTCTACTCTTTCCATACCGCTCTATTTCAGTGTTTTTAAAATCTCGTTGATCGACAGATCGGCACCACAGATCACTTCGTCGCTTGCACCGTAGTACATGCGAATGCGGTCGCCCTCCACGATGTGTCCGTTTGTAAATACCACGTTGCCGAAGAAACCCGTGCGCTCATAAGGTTCTTTGGGTGTCATTATCGGGTCTTCACTTCTCGCAATCACCTTCGAAGGATCCCTGAGATCGAGTAACAATGCACCGAGACAATAGAGATTGTCTTCATTGGCTCCATGATAGATCTCGAGCCAGCCGTCTTTTGTTTTTATGGGAGCTGCGCCAGCACCGATACGAGTGCTGTCCCAATAACCTTTGCGCGATGTAGCGATGCATTTATGATTTCCCCAATGAATGAGGTCGGGAGATTCTGCCAGCCAGATGTAGTTGCCGCCAATCTCCGGACTGCTCGGACGATGTAGCGCATAGTATTTGTTGTTAATCTGTTCTTCGAAGATTGCACAGTCCTTGTTGTGCGGCGGGAAGATCATCCCACGGTGCTTGAACTTCTTCCAGTCTATTGTTTGTATCAATCCAACACCAACGCCATATGAAGAAACTGCGGTGAACGTCAATTGAAACGTTTCTCCAACTTTCGTCACACGACAATCTTCGATGCCGTATGCTTCTTGTTTGTTCTGACCGAAGATCGGTTTGTATCCATCGGGTTCAGTGAAATGAACACCATCGTTGCTGCAAACGAGTCGCAAGTGCGATAGTGTTGTGAGATAATCTTGTCCTTTGTACGTGATAACTCTGGGGTCCGACAGATCGAGGTTGGGATCGTTCTTATCGAATGCCAGTATCCTGATCGAACCGCTTTCGTCGTAAACCGGAAAGCTGATCTTTCCCTCCTGCTGAATCGGCTTCTCTGCAACGCGGAGCAATAGCCAGGTGCAGTTGTCATAGTTAAACACACCCGGGTTCAGAAGACACTCGATCTTCATGTCCTCAGAGCTCGGACGTATGTCGGCCGGCTTGAGGATCGGGTTGTTTTCGAATCGTTTTGCTATGTCCATTCGGTGTGGAAACGATTGCAAAGTCAACCCGAAGAGCCGTTCCTATAGTCCGCTATCTTTCTTATTTCAGTTCACCCGGACGAAAAACGACGTTTTTGAAACAAGGAGGACAAAGAAGGTTACCGGGTGTACAACTTTGGGCGGTTTGGCAGCCGGCGAATCGCTAGGTTTGTTCTGCAACCGATTGAGAGGAGGTTTGTTTGATGAAAATTGCTGCGATTCTGTTAACTCTTTGGGGGTTAAATCCGACCGAGGGAACGCCTCCCTGGCCATATCAACATATAAGTAAAGAGTCCGGTCTATCGAACAGCGCCATCACGGCGGTGTACATGGACAGTCACGACTACGTGTGGTTTGGAAGTTGGGACGGACTTAATCGTTACGACGGCAGCAGCATCAAGATCTATAAGCCCGATGCCTTCGCGAAAAACTCAATTAGTAATAACGTCGTCCGGAAATTTCTTGAAGACAAGAATGATAACCTGTGGGTAGTAACACACCAGGGCATCAACAGGTACGATCGCGACGAAGATCATTTCAATCGCTATTTCGATGAGCCCGAAAATCTTCCGTTCTCGGAATATAGTCTGCATGCTGTTTTAGGTCCCGACTCTAATGTTTGGATCACACTCCGCGGCCAGGGCATCAGTCGCTTCAATGATACTTCGAACAAGTTCGAGCCAGTACGCGTCGAAGGTGTGGAGGATGAATGGTTGAAGAATGTTCTCGATATAGGAAGCGCTTCCGGTTTGCTGTACCTGTTGGGTGCTGATGGAAACCTCGTGTGTACGTTGAACGGCAAGGTGATCTTCACGCGACAATTGGGAGAAAAGCGAATCGGCTATCACCAGTTTGTTACCATTGGCAATAAATATTATGTAGTCACATCGTCGGGCGATGGTCAATTGTCGTTGTATAGTCTCACTGCAATTGAAACCAGTCCCCTCGAAGGTAAACTTCCCAACGCGATATCATCCGTTTCCGAAACGAGAGATCACTCATCACTTTGGCTGGGAACAGAATTGGGTGACATCTATAAGCTTACTATTAAAGATGACAAAGCCGTTGTTGTCGACATGAGTGAATACTTCCCGCAGTTTGCCAAAGCACAACGGAAGATCTTAACGATGACCGAAACTTCGCAGGAGATACTTTGGATTGGAACTGATGGCGATGGTATCTATAAATTTCTTGCGCGCACGAAACCTTTCAGCGCTGTCGTTGCTGGAAACACACAACGTGGCGACATCTCGAACAGCATCGTTCGCTCGATCTATGAAGATGAAGACGGCACCTTATATATAGGTACCCGCGGCGGTGGACTGAACATTGTAGATGCCTCCCGAAAGGCGACCAGGGTTATCAACACTTCGCGCGGGCTGAGTAACAACACCGTGTTGTCGATCAATAAAGACAAACACAAAAATATCTGGATTGGAGTTGACGGCGAGGGCATCGATATGATGCAACACCGTACAGGGAAGATCTTCCATTTTCCGCGCGACTTCGAAAACAAAGTTGACATCGCATTCAATTATGTCTATGCAATATGTATCGATGCCTTCGGTGACGTTTGGCTAGGCACCAGCGGTAACGGCGTCATCCAAATGAAGATCGTTCAGACTCCACGGGGAACCTATCGTCTTGAACATCACAGCCAGATCACTCATTACGCCTCGGCAACCACTACAGGCGTGACGATCAATAGCAACATCGTGTATTCGATCGTTGAAGAAACTCCGAACATCCTTTGGTTTGGAACGAGAGGCGCGGGCATTTATCGATACAACTCCCTGGCGAATAAGATCGAAGAACATTTTCACACGGGATCGGCAATAGAAAATCGTCTTGTGGACAATGACGTGTTGAGTCTGCATGTTTCGAAAAATGATGAGTTGTGGGTTGGTACAAGCGGCGGTGTCAGTCGTCTTCCGTTGAGTGGTCGTCCATTTAACAACGTGTATTACACGCAACGTGACGGACTTCCCAACAACACCGTTCATGGTATTCTCTCCGATAAAGACAATCGCATCTGGTTCTCCACCAACAACGGGCTGGTGATGTTCAATCCTTCGGGCAAATCCTTCAAGAGCTTCGACGTGAACGATGGTCTGCAGAATAATGAATTTACAGACGGAGCATTTTGTGCATCAAAGCTGTCGGGCGATTTGTTCTTTGGCGGTATCAATGGTCTCGATGTGATCCATCCTGATCGAATGGATACAACGGCGTACTTTTCGAAGTTGGTTGTCAACGAATTCCAGGTTCACAACATGATCGTTACTGCAGGCGATTCGAGTGGCATCTTGAAGAAGCATGTGGATGCGACTTCGGAGATCGTATTGACACACGACCAGAATTTTATCAGCTTCCATTTCACCACGCTTGACTATTGGAACAAGCAACGTACGGGCTACGCGTATTTTCTCGAGAACTTCGACAAGTCATGGAACTACATCGGACAACAATCGGTGGTAAACCTCACGAACATTCCGCCGGGTAATTACATTCTTCACATCAATTATTCCAACAAGAACAATCAGTGGAGCAATGCACCGAAGACTATCAACATCACGGTAACGCCGCCGTTCTGGAAATCGCCGTGGGCGTATGGATTATATGCAATACTTCTCATCGGTTTGCAGGTGGGCGTTGTCCTGGTTATCCGTCGACGCGCGAAAGTGAAACGAGCCCTGGCGATGGACAAATTCAAGATCCAGCAAATGCAGGAGTTGAGCGACTACAAGTTGAGATTCTTCACAAACGTGGCACATGAATTCCGTACTCCCCTCACGCTCATCTTCGGTCCTGTGGTTTCATTGATAAGAAAGTCGACCTCGCTGTGGGAAAAGAATCAATTGAAGACCATCTACAACAACTCGTTGCGTCTTCAGAAACTGATCGACGAGCTGATCCAGTTTAGAAAAATTGAAAGTGGTAAAGAGAAGCTGGAGATTGTCGAAGTGGAGTTGGTCTCATTTACTCACGAGATCGTCGAGTCGTTCCATCAATATGCAGCCGAGCTGGATGTCAATATCGAATTTATTCCTCCGGGTGAATCATTGGCAGGCTGGGTCGATTCAAGGAAATTAGAAAAGGTGTTGATCAATCTCATCTCGAACGCGATCAAGTACAACACCAAGGACGGACACGTCGAAGTGATCCTGAAAGACAACGATGGGATTGCAGAATTCATCATCCGTGACACGGGAGTCGGCATCTCCGAAGAAATGAAAGATGCCATCTTCGAAAGTTTCTTCTCAAACCCGGGACAAGACAACGAACCCAACTCGAAGTCGGCGGGCATTGGCCTTTCGCTTACGCGAAGCCTTGTGCACATGCACAAGGGAACGATAGAGATGAAGAGCAAGAAAGGCAGCGGGTCTACGTTCATCGTTTACATTCCCATCAGTCGTGATGCCTACGAGGAAGTGGAAACAAAGACGATGTTATTGTCGACCAACAACCTGGCCGAAAAGATCTCGCAGGAGTTTGGCTTGATCTCGCCCTCCGAAGAAGCCGTTCACTCAGAACCACCGACAAAAGAATATACACTGCTGGTTGTCGACGATAATGCGCAGATCATCATCTTGCTTCAAAGTATCTTGTCGGACAAGTACAAGATCGTTTCGGCAACCAATGGCGAAGACGCATTGCGATTGCTGGATGAAGATAAGATAGACCTTGTGATCAGCGATGTACTGATGCCGAAGATGGACGGCCTTACGTTGTGCAGGCTGATCAAAGACAACATTCAGACAAGTCACATTCCTGTGATCCTGCTTACGGCGAAAGCAGAGATTGAAGATCGCATCGAGGGATTGCAAGTTGGCGCCGACTCATACATTCCGAAGCCGTTCCATCCCGAGCACCTGTTCATTCGCATCGAAAGACTGATCCGCAATCGCGAGCAGGTACGGACACGTTTTGGAAACATCGCCGAAGTAGAGCTCGACTCGATCTCTACAGGCATTGGCGAAAAAGACGATGCCTTCTTCCTGAAGATCACGAAGTGTATCATGGATCATTTGAGTGAACCGGAATTTTCCGCGGACATTATCGCTGAGGAAGTCGGTATGAGCAAGACTTCTCTTTATAAGAAAGTGAAGGCGATCACCGGGTTGACGCCACACGGTTTAGTGAAGCAATACAGGTTGAAGAAAGCTGCCGACCTTCTGAAGAACTCGAACATGAGTGTATCGGCAGTTATCTACGAGACTGGTTTCAATAGTCGCTCTTATTTCTACAAATCGTTCAACGAAGTCTATCACTGCCATCCAAAAGATTTTGGTGGAGCGAAAGCTGGGTGATGTGAGAATATGTAACGGAACTAGGTTTTCAGATACCTAAGGGCAATACCACCGGTCGAAAGGACCTTTGAGTCGGCAAGTTTTAAACGAAGCTTCTCGGGCAGACTGACGTCGTCCCACAATCGCCTTCCCTCACCAACAATATTTGGCTGATAGAGAAAATGATATTCATCAACCAAGCCGAGCTGCACGAGCTGCGAAGCAAGATCAACACCACCTACGACAATACTTTTGCCTTCCTCTTGTTTCAATTTCAGTATTTCTTCTTTAAGGCCCGTCCTGATAATTCTCGTTTTGCTTCCTTCGACCTTGTCCAATGTTTTTGAAAAAACGACAATCTGCTTCACCGCGTCGAAAGATTTAGCAAATGCGTTCGTCTCTTTTGTATCATCCTGTGATTTGGCGAGGTCCGGCCAGTAGGGAACCATCAATTGATACGTGACGCGTCCATAAAGAAGTACATCAGCTTCGTTCAGTAGTTGGCCATGATACTGAAGAACATCATCAGTACCCTCTCCTTTTGTGTGGTCGCAACAGCCGTCCAATGTGAGGTTCATTGCGTAGATCAGTTTTCTCATATTTTTTCTGGGGATGTAAGTTTGTCGAACGGGATCATACCAGTAACTGGCGGGCCTCCAATAAACAAAAAATTTCTGCTTGGGTGAGGATCACTCACGGAACTGACATTTAAAATTCCAGTTGGATGTAATGCGTATGGATGATAATCCAGCGCACGAAAAAAATCCTGGATGCGACGGGCATGGTCTGCGTCAATGAGACCCTTCATGGACGGAAATTGCTCGACCAGGCGTTCGTATTCTAACACCTCTATCATGACGAACGGCCGCGACTGACGAATAACATCTTCTGCTCCTTTAAGAACATTCAGTTCGTAGTATTCAACGTCGATCTTCAACAAGTCACGCGATGTAATCCGGCCCGACAACTCATTCGTGAGCGTGGTTTGTTTTACGGAAATCTCTTTGTGAGCGACAGCATGAAAGTTTTTTGAGAATCCGTGGTTCGCCGACGACGTCGCAGAGATGCGCCCATCCGCGGGAATAGTAAAGCCGATCGTTGACTCACTATCACCAACAGCCAATTCGCGTGCACTGATGTTATTTGTGTTGTTGATCGAAATATTCTTTTGCAGTCGGGAATAGTTAGACGGATGTGGTTCGTAGCTGATCACTTTCAAATTCGGGTTCGCTTTCGCGGCGAACAACGAGAACAGGCCGGTGTTGGCGCCAACATCGGCAAACAATGAAGCATTCTGAGTGAGCGCTTTCACAAGTTTGAATTCACTCGTCTCATAGTCACTTCCATAATACAACTCCGACGCAATGAGATCGTCTGCTTCACTATAGATATTGAAAGACACGTCATCGATGTTTAGACAAACATTGCCGTAAACCTGGTAGCGATCCGTAAGGCTGCGCAGACTACCGCCAGCTGGCGCAAGAATTCGCAACACGTTTCTGATCATTGGATTGACGACAGTATTATCCCGAAGAATTCGTTTGATCATGAGCCTTAAAGATAGGATATTGTATGTCATGAAAGCAGCTATCAAACCAAGTCTGTTGTTGGCACTTGTAATTATCACGGGCTCCGTTGCGGCTCAAGGTAAAAAAGTAGAGAAATTGAAAGTAACGATCCTCTCCACGATGTTGGCAGATCAAGGTATCGGTGAGTGGGGATTTAGTGCACTGATAGAAGTCGACGGTCGCAAGATGCTATTCGATACTGGTGCACGTCCTGAAACTGTGCTCCAGAATGCAAAGGAATTGGGAATCGATTTGTCTGTTGTCGAAGAAGTTTTTATGAGTCACGGTCATTCGGATCATACCGGCGGATTGATGACGTTGCGGAATAAGTTTTCAGTCACGAATCCTAAGGCACTTTCGATTGTACATATTGGTGAAGGAGCATTTTACCCGAGACCGGAATCCTCAACCTACGCACAGTCACTCAACGACCTAAAGTCAAGCTTCGAAAAATCCGGCGGTAAATTTATAATCTACAAGAGTGCAAAGCAGATCTATCCCGGCATGTGGATCACGGGCCCGGTACCGAGACCGAACGATGAGAAAAACTGGAGTGGTTCGGGCAAGGTTGAGTTGCCTAACGGCCAGGTTGTGGCCGACAACGTTCCGGAAGATCAATCATTGGTGTTCGATACAAATGACGGACTTATGATTGTTTCCGGTTGTGGACATGCGGGCGTGGTGAATACTATTGAATACGCACGACAACTTGTGAATAGACCCGCTCCAGTTACAACATTGATTGGTGGCTTTCATCTTTTCGACTTATCTGATGAAATGCTCGAGTGGACGGCGGAGAAATTGAAAACGTATGGCCTGCAAACGCTGGTCGGTGCGCATTGTACGGGCATCGATGCGGTCTTCTATATCAGATGGAGGCTTGAATTGGAAAAGTACTACTCTGTTGTGGGTGCGGTCGGAACTATCTACGAACTCGGAAAGGGCATTACGCCGGGAAGACTGTCGAAATAGACGCTCAGACATATTATCGAAAATTATTTTAGAAAATCTTGCGAATAAATTTTCGCAACCGAAGAGTTGCACATATATTTGCAACCGATCAGTTTCACAATCAAAACTCAAAAAAAATGAGACGGGATATTTTCCAGGCGATAGCAGACCCAACAAGACGGGCCATTATCACACTAATTGCAGTTCAGGCCATGACACCAAACGCCATCGCCGACAACTTCAACACCACCCGGCAGTCTGTCTCCAAGCACCTTCGAATACTTACGGAGTGTGATCTCGTGAAACAGGATCAACAAGGCCGGGAGATCTATTACTCACTTGAGATCGAGAAGATGAAAGAGATTGACAAATGGATCGACCAATTCAGGAAGATCTGGGAAACTCGTTTCAATGAACTTGACAAAGTATTATCAACAATGAAAAAGCAGAAAAAATGAAAACCAATTTGCCATTTGAGCTCGTCGTTGACAAAGAAGCGAAGAGCGTATTCTTCACCAGGGAATTTGATGCAGAACTTTCTCTCGTCTGGGATGCTTTCACCAAAAAAGAAATCCTTGACCAGTGGTGGGCACCTAAACCCTTTGCATCAAAAACAAAGGTCATGGACTTTAAGGTTGGCGGCAGAAGATTTTACGCAATGGTGGGTCCCGAAGGAAACGAGCGCTGGGGAGTTCAGAAATATACCTCGATCAGTCCGAAGACTAATTTCAAGATCTTCAATGCCTTCGCAGACAAAGATGAAAATCTCGAGCTGCCGGGTTCCGATTGGGATTTCAGTTTCAGCGAAGAAGGTGAAATGACGAAAGTTACTATCACTATTAAGAACGAGTCGCTCGAACGATTTGAGAGAATGCTTGCATTTGGATTCAAGGAAGGAGCAGCTGCGCAAATCGAAAATCTCGAAGATCTGCTGGAAACTCTCAAGCAACAGAAGTAGAACTAATAACTTCAAATACCATGAGAAAGATAATCGTTTCATCATTCATAACATTGGACGGCGTAATGCAGGCAGCCGGTGGGGCCGACGATGATTCTGATGATTTCAAATATGGTGGATGGACCGCTCCATATTTTTATGAAGCTGATGCGGAAGCCGGTGATTTCATGGCAAAACACGTGAAGTCGGCAGATCTTCTTTTGGGCAGAAAAACCTACGACTTCTTTGCTTCCTTCTGGCCAACGCACGGAGATCTTTGGCCTGGCGTCAATGATGTCACCAAGTACGTGATGAGCCACACTATGACTAAGAGTGACGCAAGTTGGAAAAACAGCGTGTTCATTAAAAGCGTAGATGATGTTAAAAGTCTGAAGAATTCAGACGGTGGTGACATACAAGTTCACGGCAGTGGCAACCTGACCCAGACACTTTTCAAACATGACCTGGTTGACACGTTGTGGCTGAAGATCTTCCCCATCACGATCGGTAGCGGTAAGCGTTTGTTCCACGAGGGAACTATGCCCGCAGCTTTTAAGCTGACTGACAGTTTGGTTACACGAAATGGTGTGATCTACTGCAACTATGAAAGAGCTGGAGAAGTAAAGACCGGCGTTATTGGAGCTTAACTCCTTTCGTTATGGTGGAAGTATTCAAAACAAATGTTGAGGAGGTATCAGAATCAAAAGTTCTGCTTGAAAAACTTTCGAGACAATTTCCCGAGCACAAAATAAATTTCGATTTGAGTGACTGGGACAAAATACTAAGAGTGCAGGGAAGCGATATTTCCGTCGAGAAAATTATTCAGTTGCTTAAGCAAGAGAATTACAACTGTGAAGTTTTAGAATAACATTCAAAATGATCTAAACAGAATTTTTATGAAACAAGTATTAATCATAGCATTTTTATTAATAGCATTTATGTCGAACGCACAACACAGTAAACCTACTGAAAGCGGCTACGCGCCCGTTAATGGTATCAAAGTCTATTACGAAGTATATGGCTCCGGCAAGCCCCTCGTTCTGTTGCATGGTGCTTTTTACACCATCGATATGAACTGGGCGGAGCTGATACCAGAATTGTCGAAAACAAGAAAAGTAATCGCCCTTGAAATGCAGGGACATGGGCACACACCGTATTCCGACAGAAAATTAGACCTCGCTACGTTGGCGAGCGATGTGGATGGAGTGATGAATTATTTAAAAGTCGACAGTGCCGACGTTATGGGATTTAGCATGGGTGGTTCTATTGCTTACAAAGTGGCAATACAAAGTCCTAAACGTGTAAATAAATTAGTGATCATTTCCGCCACTTATAAAAGCACCGGTTGGATGCCGGAAGTGAATGATGCGTTCAAACATTTCAAGCCAGAGGCGTTCGCAAACTCACCTTTGCAAACAGGATACGATGCAGTGGCACCAGACAAGACCAAGTTTATAAAGTTCATTGAACAAATGATTGCATACGCCGGCGTACCATTCGATATGGGCGACGCCAATATTGCGAAGCTTACTTCGCCAGTGTTAATAATCGCGGGCGACAATGACGGGCTGGATAAAATTGAGTTGATAAAAACGTATAAACTATTGGGAGGTGGTATAGTGGGTGACTTCGGTCCTATGCCAAAATCACAATTGGCCATTGTTCCCGCGCAGGGCCATGTTGGTGTAATGATGCAGACGAAAACAATACTAGGTTACCTGGACGGTTTTTTGAAGTAAGGATTTTTGCGTCTTTATCGCATCTCGCCCGTCAATGTGATAAACAAATTAGATATTATGAAAAATCAAAAAGATCCGGGCTGTTGCGACAATGGTTGTTGCGGCGGAGGTGGTATTCCAACAGGATGCTGCTAATCTAACACGAGGCGGGCTTAGGCTCGCCTCTATTTTTTACTGACAACCGCAGGGCAATCGATTTTCACATCGCAACACGTTGCCATATCTATCTAGCTTAATGCGGTATTCTCTTTCCATCATCTCTCGCAACATCTGTCGCGCACGTTGTACTCTTGACTTCGCGCCGGAGTAGGAAATGTTTAATTGTCTCGCGAGGTCTAACTGTGAAACGCCCTGCACCTCTGATAACTCAAGGGCTTCACGATATTTATCCGGGAGTGTTGAAAGCTTTTCGGTCAAACACCTTTCAACACATTGATTGAGATATGATTGGTCGTCTTCCCAATCCAGGTCTTCGGATTTGATGATTCGGGATTGAAACGAAAGTGATCGATGATCGTGTTTCTCGTTATTCGATAAATCCAGCCGATCATTTTATCGTTATCCTTGACCTGGCTCGATTTGGCCTGCGCCTTAAGAAAAACATCGTGTACAATATCTTCTGCGATTGATCTATCCTTTACCTTCTTGATAACAAAACCAAGCAACTCATTTTGAAAGAAAGTTGGATCCGCAATCATCTTCTTTTGATTTCTGAAAAGGCGAATAATATCTCTCGTCCAATTTCAAGTGCCCGTTCACTGTATTTACTGGATTCTAAATCAGTTCCGTCGAAATCTTTGGATCATCGTAAGGCAAAGAGATCCGGGCAGATGCACCGACAACGACAGGACAATTCTCGTCAGCATGAGTACAGGTCATGATGGCTGCGAAGTCTCTTTGCGGATTCCTGGCGTCGTCATACTTTTTAGAAAACGCTTCGAGAGCAGGCTGGTCATCGGAGTACCGGATAACATAGTGTGGATTCGAGTCAACTGACGTTTGGTCAATCTTGAAACCAATGCTTCGCAATGCATGAACAGCTCTCGGATTGAATGCAGTTGCTTCCGTTCCACCAGAATATGAGTAGACATTCGGGATATTGAAATACGAAGCTGCAGTCTCGGCCCAGATCTGTGCCATGTGGCTACGACGCGAATTATGAGTACAAATAAAGATCAGGTTGGCCTGCGCATGCTGATTGATGAAGGTCGATAGCTTCGTCAGGATTTGTCGTCGTTCAACAGGTATCTTTTCGAATTGCTGTAGTATTTGTTTTATCGTGTCTTCAACAAAGAACATAGTCAGCAGCAATTTTGGCCAGTGAAACTTTCCATGAAATCGTTAAGCTGTTTCTTCGCCTTGTTCCATGCCTTTTCGTCGATGCAATAACATACGCTTAGACCGTCGATGTTGCCCTTAATTAACCCGGCCTGTTTCAATTCTTTCAAATGTTGAGAAACGGTGGATTGGGACAATGGAAGCTCTTCGACAATATCCCCGCAAATGCATGTCTTGGTTTTGACCAGGAATTGCAGGATTGCGACTCGCGCGGGGTGCCCGAGGGCTTTGGTGATAACAGCCAGCTCATTCTGTGCCCTGGTGAATTCTTCAGTTTTTGTTAGTCCCATACTTATATTAATCGTAATATTACGATTAAAGATTCAGATTATTATTATAAAAAAAATATGATGACGATCAGGTCAATGCTTTCGCACGACTTTCCCGGTGTCGCAGAGATCTACAAGCAAGGAATCGAGACGAACAACGCCACATTTGAAAAGGCTGGTCCATCGCATTGGGAGGATTTTGTTGCGAAGTTTGCGGAGCAATCGAGGTTTGTTGGTGTTCTTGATAACAACGTCATCGGATGGGCGGCGTTATCAGTTGTGTCATCAAGGTGTGTATATGCCGGAGTTTGTGAAGTAAGTGTTTACGTTCATTCTGCGCATCGCGGACAGGGTGTTGGAAAAATGTTGCTGCAACATTTGATTGATGCGAGCGAAAAGAACAACATCTGGACGTTACAAGCGGGAATCTTTCCTGAAAACAAAGCCAGCGTTAAAATTCATTTGGACCTCGGGTTCCGAATCGTGGGAACCCGCGAGAAGATAGGCAAGATGGATGACGTTTGGCGCGACACGTTGCTGTTGGAGCGAAGGTCGAAGTTGATTGAGTTGAATTAACTCCATTTAGATTGACTAAGGAAGATGTTCGCTATTCACTTCTCAACCCCAATACAGGATTTTCTCCTGCCGCTCGAAAAGTCTGCATCAACACTATCGTGAGCGTTACGAAAAGCATAGACACGGCTATTGCGGGAATAATCCACCACGGAACATCAATGCGATACTGAAACTCGTTCAGGTACTTGTCCATCGCCAACCATGCAACGGGCGAAGATATTGCGACTGCCAGTAGCGCTGTGCGAACAAAATAGTTCGATAGCAAAGTCAACACAGACCCAATGGTCGCTCCGAGTATTTTACGTATTGCAATTTCCTTTTTACGCCGCTCAGCTGTGTAGGCTGCTAACCCCACAACACCAAGGCATGTTAAGAACACTGCCAGTGCCGCAAACATTCGTGCAAGAGCACTTACGAAGTTGATGTCCCGGTAGTTGTATTTCCAACTGTCGCCCACAAACCACGGCTCTGCGGGATTAAGCGGGTCCAATTTTTAAAAACATCATGCACTTTTGTCACTGTCTCTGCAAGATTATCTGCTCCCGCCAGGCGAACCGTGAGGTGATTGTTGCCATCACCCAGCATACCTATGTAACAAGGCCGCACATGATCGAATGGCGACCCTTTAACAATATCCTGGATGACACCGATAACGGTTCCCAATAAAATGATTGTAAGAATATTCATACTGCACCCACGCAAGGATCAGCATGCTCGATGTAATGCCGATAGACAGACCAGCAATGTTGATGGTGGCGAAGAGCTTGTCGCGTCGCATAGAACGAAATGCGGACTTGATGTTGTGCAGGGTCATGGTATTGCGACTGGAGTATAGTCGGTACTTATTTCGAAGGATGATTCCTGGTCGAATGAAGCGGAGTGTTTTGAATAAGAAGCTGACCTTCGCCCGTCGTTCACCAAGGACTTTGACTTCGTGATTATACATTTCGATGAGATCACCTTCGATCTGCTCGTAGAATTCCGCTGGACAGATCCACTGCAATAGCCATTTAGCCCATGATGGAAGTGAGTTCATGACGTTCAATTGTGAAATTTGAATTGAGGGATCAGCTTCCAGATCTCAGTTCTTTTCTCTTTCATCGATTTGAGAACTGCGAGACCAGAGTTTGTGATCGTATAGATCCGTTTCCGGCGACCACCGCGTTCGTTGGTAGCACCGCCCACTTTCGATCTAACATAGCCCTGGTCCTCCAGCTTGTATAACGTAACATGCAGCTGGCTAAGTGTGACTTTCCGTTCCAGCCACTTCCCGATCTCTATATTAATGGATGCCCCGTACGCGTCGTCTTGCAACGTGGCGACAAGGGTCAGGATCATTTCGTCGAACTCGCCGAGAAACTTTGGCATTTCCTTCTGTTTTCAGAAGGAAATAAGTCAATTATAATCAGAATTACAAGGGTCCTTTTTCTATTGAATTTGTCCTCCAAAAATCGTAACTAATGTCATATGAAGACTCTCCTCCGATCTCTTCTTACTGTTTGCATCGGTATCTCCTCCGCACAAGTAAACGCACAACCAATTGATCTGCTCATTCGAAACGGGCACGTGATCGACCCGAAGAACAATATCGATGCGGTGATGGATGTTGCCATCATTAACGGCAAGGTTTCCGAAGTGGCCTCGAAGATCACTAAGGAGGCAAAGAATGTTATCGACGCAACAAATCTGTACGTGATCCCCGGGATCATCGACATCCATGGACATCACTTTTTCGGTACACAGCCTAATGCATATCTCAGCAACAGCTTCACCGCGTTGCCGCCCGATGGATTCACTTTCCGCTCGGGAGTAACAGCCGTGGCAGATGCCGGGGGTTCCGGGTGGAGAGACTTCGAAACGTTAAAGTCGCAGACTATCGAACGTTCAAAAACAAAAGTATTTGCGTTCATCAACATCGTTGGGTCAGGGATGCGAGGCGGAGCACATGAACAGAACATCAACGACATGGATGCGAAGCTAACTGCAATGATCGCGAAGCAATATCCACAGTACATCGTCGGTGTGAAGCTCGCTCATTATATGTCGTCGGATTGGGAACCAACAGAACGTGCAGTGAAAGCCGGCGCACTTGCCGGCATACCTGTCATGGTTGACTTCGGTGGCGCAGATCCTCCTCTATCGCTGCAGACATTATTGATGGAAAAATTGCGACCCGGCGATATACTCACGCATTGTTATGCACATACTAAAACCAGGTTGCCATTGGTGGAAAATGGAAAGGTGCAATCTTTCGCGTTCGATGCCCAGAAGCGAGGCATCATCCTCGATGTCGGTCACGGCGGCGGTAGTTTCACTTTCGAGCAGGCATTACCCGCAATCCAGCAAGGTCTCAAACCCAATAGCATCAGCACAGATCTTCACACCGGCAGTATGAACGCGGGAATGAAGGACATGCTCAATGTGATGTCAAAACTGTTGAACTGCGGACTTACGCTTAATGAAGTCGTGACTGCTTCGACGTGGAAGCCCGCGCAGATCATTAATAAGAAAGACCTCGGTAACCTGGGCATAGGCGCGCCTGCAGACGTAGCGATATTGAGTTTGGACCAGGGCCGCTTCGGATTTGTGGACGTACAGGGATTCAAGATCAATGGGGATAAAAAGTTAACCTGCCAGGCAACGATATTGAATGGTGAGGTTGTGTGGGATCTAAATGGGATCTCTGCAAAGCAATTCAAATGAAAGTTATCTTTCCATTGAGCGCGCTGCTTCTCGTTGTGACTTGTTCAGTAGAGAACAATCTTCCGCAGGGCGACATTGGAAGTGGTGGTCTTATTGTTCCTCCATCATTCGAAGTAATTGTAGTAGTCGATAGTCTGCAGGGTCGTGCACGACATCTTGCTGTTAATGATAACGGTGACATCTACGTGAAAGCACGTTTTCCAAAATGGGGTGGCAACATCGCTCTTCGTGATACCACCGGCGATGGCAAGGCGGATGTTATCGTTCCCTTTGGTAACTATAAAAATGATGGAACATACGGCACCGCCATGCGCGTGCACAATGGGTATCTCTATTTCAGTTCTCAACTTGTGGTTTATCGTCAGAAGCTGACACCAGGGCAGCTCGTTCCCGATAGCGAGATTGAAGTGATCGTAAAAGACGATCATAAGCATGGCAACCACGAACACATTGCGAAGCCTGTATCATTCGACGACAAAGGCAACATGTATGTACCGTTTGGTGCGCCATCCAATGCGTGCCAGATGGTTAATCGCTCACCGTACTCAAATGGAATCGATCCCTGCCCTTTACTTGAAGATCATGGCGGAGTTTGGAGATTCGATGCCAACAAGAAAGATCAAACCCAGGCCGACGGATACAAATTCGCAACCGGCCTGAGAAGCATCGTTGCGATGGACTGGAACAGGGCAGACAGCAATCTATATGTGGTGATGCATGGACGTGACGATCTCCTTCGGCTTTGGGCGAATAAGTTCTCGCCATGGCAAAGTGCCGAGCTACCTTCAGAAGAATTTTTGAGAGTAAAGGAAGGTAGCGATGCTGGATGGCCTTACTGCTACTACGATCAGATCAAGAACTTAAAAGTGGAAGCCCCCGAATATGGTGGCGATGGAACGATAGTGGGCAGATGCAAAGATTTTGAAAAGCCATTGATCGGCTTTCCGGGACATTGGGCTCCGAACGATCTGCTTTTCTATACCGGGAAGCAGTTTCCGGAACACTATAATAATGGTGCGTTCATTGCTTTTCATGGTTCGACCAACCGCGCGCCCTATCCACAGGCTGGCTTCTTCATTGCGTTTGTCCCTTTTTCCAATGGTGTTCCTTCCGGCGATTGGGAAGTCTTCGCCGATGGCTTCGCAGGTGTCGATCCGATTGTGGATGTGAGTGACGCGCATTATCGCCCGATGGGACTGGCGCAGGGACCGGACGGCTCTTTATATATATGTGATACAGAAAAGGGCAAGATCTGGCGCGTGATGTTCAAAGGGAACAAGTCTAGCTTCGGAAGCGAGCAACTTGCCGTGATCAATCAAAGGAAATCGGCTTCGAACATCAGGCGGCCCGATGAGATCTCCGACAACCTCGACAAAGCGGTTACTACCAATGGGGAGAAGATCTATAAAACATATTGTGGAACTTGTCACCAAAACAATGGCAAGGGTGCATCCGGCAGATTTCCATCACTTGCAGGAACACCGTGGGTTACGGGCGATAAGAACAAGCTGATCAATATTGTGCTTAAAGGACTGCAAGGTAGTATCGTGGTGAATGATGAGGCGTTCGACAGCTTTATGCCCGAGCACAGTTTCCTCGAGGATGCACAGGTTGCAGACGTGCTGACATATGTGCGCTCTAACTTTGGAAACAATGCGTCGGCTGTTACAATAGACGAAGTAAAAACTAACAGACAGAAATAAATTCACTCAACCATACAATGCATACCATGAAAACCAATCGAAGATCTCTCATCAAAAAAATCTCCCTGGCCGTGACAGGCTTGTTGGGCGTGTCCGCCGCTCAGGCGGGCGTGTCCGCTGCTAACGCGACAACAACATCTACGGCCTCGAACGAAAAAATCCTGGCAGGAGATATCGTCTACGACCAGGAGACTCCCGTGATTCCATTGTTTTCCACTGCCATCGTTCACAACGGGCTCGTATACATCGCCGGCAAAGGCGCGCACTTTAAGGGCAACATCACGGAACACACTAAAAAAGTGCTGGATGATTTGCAGGCAGAGTTGGAGAAAGCTGGTTCATCAATGGAACACGTATTAAAAGTGGTATAAGTGGGTTGGTATTTTTGTGTGATTGGATATGATGAAGAGCGCGGATCAATTCCAGAAATTTTTGTTGTGGGCCATTGGCGGTGTGTTGTCGTCGGTTGTTCTTGCGGCGATAATTATTCCCAAAGGCAACGATGTTCTTTGGATCAACGGTAATCACAACGAATTCAGCGACAGGTTTTTCACTTTCATTACATACGGCGGCGATGGGAAGATCTTCATCCCGTTAATCCTCATCACATTATTTATTCGCTTCAGCTTCTCAATTGCGGCCATATCGGCGTGGGTCGGTCACGGTTTGCTCTGTAGTTTGTTGAAACGATTCGTATTTCCCACCATGCTTCGTCCCACCGGCACGCTTGACAATGACTTGTTGCATTTCGTTCCGGGTGTTGATGTTCATACAAACTATTCGTTTCCTTCTGGTCACACAGCAACGGCATTTTGCTTCGCAATCCTATTGGCGTTATTGGTTAAAAGGAGATCGGTGTTTTTTGTGGTGATAGCATTCGCAATACTTGTCGCTTACTCAAGAATATACCTGCTTCAGCATTTTTTGGTTGACGTGGTTGGTGGTGCGTTCATCGGCACAGCGGTGGCGCTTATTGCGTGGCAACTTTTTGAAAATTATGGTAAAGCTGAATGGTTAAGTCGTCGACTCGAAATCCAGGTAAAAAGAAATACAAGTACCCGGGTGTCTCCGAGGTAGTTCAACGTTCAAGGTTCAACGTTCTGCAAGAGTCTCGTTGGATCGTCCTTGCTCTCGCAATTATTGTTTACGGTTGGAATTTCTGGGGCACCTCTATCTACATGCTCGATGAGGCGAAGAACGCAGGCAGCGCTGCCGAAATGATTCGCAGAGCAGACTACCTCGTACCAACCTTCAACAACGAATTTCACGACAAGCCCGCACTCCAATACTTCTTCATGATCGCGGGATATAAACTCTTCGGGGTGAATGCGTTCGGTGCGCGAATATTTTCCGTGCTCATGGGAATACTCTCTGTAATGTCGATCTACTTGTTTTCGAGGAAGATCCTTAACGAAAGAACGGCATTCTTTGCAAGCATAATATATATAGCGTCGCTGCAGATGGCTGTGCAGTTCAGGTTGGCTGTACCCGATCCTTACCTCTTATTTTGTTTGACGACCGGGTGGTTTTGCTTTTACCTTGGTTATAAAGAAGGGGGAACAAAGTACCTGTATGCTTTCTATGCATTGATTGGCCTCGCGTTCCTTGCAAAAGGACCTATCGCTTTCGCGTTACCTGGTCTGTCAATACTCATCTTCCTGGTTTCGCAACGCGATCTTTCTTTCAAACGACTCGCAAAACTTAAGATCATCCCTGGTGTATTGATAACTCTATTGATCGGGCTGCCGTGGTACGTTGCATCGGGTCTTGCAACTGATTGGGAGTGGCCGAAATATTTTTTCTTCACTCACAATATCGACCGGTACGTGAATACATTCGAAGGTCACGGAGGATTTCCATTCGACGTGGTGGTGATTGCGATAGCTGCACTGTTGCCATCGTCGGTGGTGATGCCACAGGCAGTTGTGCTGGCCGTGAAAAGTCGTAAAGACAACCAATTCTTTCCGTTTGCTCTATCGATCTGCGCAGCAGTGTTGGGCTTCTTCTTCTTCTCGAAGACATTATTACCTAGTTATCCTTCCCCTTGCATTCCATTCCTCGCGGTGTTGTTAGGCTTTTACATACAGCAGCAATCAACATCCAACACGGCACTTAAGATCAGTGCTGTTGTCGCGCTCATAATTTGTCTCGCGATTCCTGTTGCGGCTTACATTGCTATCGACCAGGATATTTTATTGTCGGGGTTGTCGAATCGCTGGATGCTTTTTTTAGTGGCACCGGTGGGTGCTATAATCGCGTTGTATTTTGTGATCAACGACGAAGTTGCAAAAGCATTCTACACATGGACGGGAAGTTTCATGGTGCTGCTGATCCTCGTGTTCACGTGGTTGTTGCCCCAGGTCGATGCACAGAATCCTGTTGTGAAAAGTAAGGATATCTTGAATGGTGAGCTGGCTTATTACAAGAGGATCAACGCCGCTTTTGTTTTTGAAGTTGGTAAGCCGATTCCAAAGCTAGAGACACCGGTGGAGGTGAATGAATTTATAAAGGCGCATCCCAATGCGAAGATCATTTCAACAAGAAGTGATTGGGAGGAAATTGGTGAAGTGAACTTTAAAGTGATCTTCAGGTCGAAAGATCTATTGGAGAGCCCTGAATCGATAATCGTTACGCCTCTCTTCGGAGGAAATCACTAAACAAAGAATCAACGATCTGGTTCGTCAGCTCTTTCTCGGGCAGATTCTCGCCAAGATACTCCGTGGGACTTTCGAGGACACTCGTTTTTGTCTTATTCACGAACGCCATCCACGTGGCCAGGGTAAGAGTGCGCTTCTTATTCACGAGCATTACTTTGATTGGCTCGAGTGCTGTGTTGAATTTACGGCGATAGAAGGCTGTTTCGCGGTCCATGTTGGCCCGAAAAAACAAAAAGAGATCAACAGGGACTTTAAGGGAATGTTATATAATTATTAAGGGGACCTCATCTGACAGTAATTCAGCCTCAATCCCGACATTATCCAAAAGCAATATCACCGCTTCAACTTCAATGGTTTTGGTCGCCTCGATCCTCAGGATGCGGTCGCAATCATCCAAATCGAAATTCACTTTATAGTCTTCGAAATAATACTGGATAACATTCACCAGGTGTTTCGCATGGAGGCTTCCATGAACGTTGGTCTTGAATACTTCTACCATAATCAAAAACTTAAGTGTTCAATATCATTTACCAACAATGAAAGTCCTTCATTGAACTCATGCTCGTTGCCATCGATAGTTCTCAACTTTGAAGAGGGCAACGCCTTTGCATAAGATTGTCCATGCGAATACGGAACCCACTTATCATGACGACTGTGATAGATGAATACGTTGTCGATCGGCGGAAGCTTCGAAGCAAAATTATGTTGTAACTTGAATTCATCCATCGCCCAGCCTTTCGATCCCCAGTACGGCGCTCCAACGAGGAACAGACCCGCGAGAGGCATCTGGCATAAACCTTCCGATAAACATTTTACGATCACCGAACCGCCTAACGAATGACCGATCAGTGCTGCTTTGTTACCACCAACTGGTAGCGCTGACTGGAGCGCCATTTTCCATGCCACGTACCTGGGATTCTCAGGATTGGTGCATCAGCGGATGGTTTATTCGATATCCGTTACCCAATGATCTAGACAGATGAGTAACAAAATTGTTACTCCCTGTTAAATTATTTTGAGGCCCAGCACTGTGCACAAAGAATATATCTTTCTTCATTTATCCTGTGCCAAAGGTAGATGGTGCCTGTTTTGATGTGCGGGTGCGTTTCCGCCATACTGCGGGGTTGATTACGACACAATGGTTCTATAGATTTGATACTATGAAGACCATCACCATCCTCGTTCCAAAGGGAGCAATCCTTGGCAGCATCGAAGGCCCGCGGCAACTGTTCACCCAGGTGAATCAGTTTTTTACAAGTCAGAACGCGGAAGCTCCATTTAAAGTAGAGCTTGTTGGTGTGGAAAGTGAAACGGCGGTTGGTGGTGGTTTGTACACTATACATAGTAATCGCCTTCTCCATGAAGTGGATAAAACGGACCTGGTAGTTATTCCTGCGATCGACGGAGATATTGCGAAATCCATCGAAATGAATAAAGCATTCATACCGTGGATTGAAAAACAATACAAAGGAGGTGCTGAAGTTGCAAGCCTGTGCATGGGCGCGTTCTTACTTGCATCAACAGGACTGGTAAACGGCAAGAAGGTGGCGACACATTGGCTTGCTGAGAATGATTTCAGGAGGATGTTCCCGGACGTGACTCTTAGTGCGGAGAAAGTTATTACCGATGAACGTGGGATCTATTCGAGTGGTGGTGCATACTCGTACCTCAATCTTATTCTTTATTTAATAGAGAAGTATGTTGGCAGGCAGATGTCGATCCTTTGCGCGAAAGTTTTCGCTATCGAGATCGATCGCGAAAGTCAGTCGCCTTTCATGATCTTCTCTGGTCAGAAAGATCACGAAGACGAACCGATCCGCAAGGCTCAGGAGTATATCGAAAACAATTTTCACGACAAGATCACTGTCGACCAACTTGCATCGATGTTTGCATTGGGAAGAAGGAACCTTGAAAGAAGATTTAAGAAGGCGACATCCAATACCCTGGTTGAATACATTCAGCGCGTGAAGGTCGAAGCAGCCAAGATGAGTTTGGAAACTTCGCGTGAGAATGTGAATGAGGTGATGTATAAAGTTGGGTATACAGATACGAAGGCTTTTAGAACAACGTTCAGAAAAATTACGGGCCTGTCGCCAATCGAATACAGGAACAAGTACAACAAGCTTGTCGAAGCTTAGCTGTTGTTCTTAAGGGCGAGTTTCATATACGTTCTCACCTCTTTATTAATATCCTCTGGCCTCATCATCCTGAAGTGATGATTGTACTGCTGCTGTCCTGGCACCTGCGCAATCTTTTTGAAACACAGGTTGTCATTGTACGGCTGATCAAACGGAAACGTCACGTCCATAAAATCCTTTCCAAGACGAGTGATGTATGCAACATTAGTCTTCCCGGCTATGGCAATCATCGACTTCGTAGGGTGGATTGAAATGACGCCCAGTTTCTTGTATTCGGCAATAAAATGCCGGAATAAGCCGAGCGTATGCTCACTTTTACCATTCAGATGATCGGATAACTCTTTCATATGTGTAATTTTAATACTTGTGAGAGGACTATTCCTGTACATTCTTGTCATAGTGGGGGCGTTGGTCGGTCCCCGCGCCGGACATTCTCAAAGCATTACCGAATTTAAAGAACGTCTCCGTGATGCCACCACGGTTGCCGAATTCGACAAGCACTTTCAAAACATGATAACGGTCTTCCACGAAGGCAAGCTCACGTTCATGGATTCCGATGTAGCCGACGTTATCAGCTACGCACAGTCGAAGTCATTCGCGGAGGTCGTTTTGCCTACCGTTTATGGCTGGGGCCGGCAGCATGTATGGCGATGGCCGTATGCACGAGGCGATCGTGTATTTTATGGAGAGCGCGTCGCTGTTTGCGAAGCAAGGTAAACACAGGGCTGAGGCGGCATGCTACTTCCAGATCGCGCTGATCCAGCACAAGGCAGAAAATTATTCCGAATCACAAGACTTCTATATGAAAGCTCTTGGTTCGTCCGACTCGCTCGACAATCGAACGAAGATCAACTGTTATAATGGGTTGGCCCTGATCAAGCGGGAGGCGGGGGATTACGATGTCGCAGAAAAAGATTTCCGGAATGCGTATAAAGTTGCGGTCATTAACGGCGACTCTGCGTGGATTGCAATATTACTTGGGAACATTGGAAGTCTTCATTTCCGCCGTGAGAACTTCGACAGCGCACTTTATTATTATCGAAAAAATCTCAGTCTTGTAAAACGGACTAGTGAGTTCGAAAACGAGATCGAGACTTACATCAATCTCGCGAAAGTCTATTTGAGAAAAGAGAATATGAAAAACACTTTCGCATATCTCGACAGCGCTGTTACTTTCATTGCTCATCGTAAGATCAACTTCAACGATTTCTTCAATCCGATGGATGAGATCAACCGGGTGTATGCTATGGCATGGGCACATCGCGGGGACTACAAAAAAGCATTCGACTATTATGAGAAGTTTCACCAGGTGAACGAAGACAAACAAGATCGCGTGAATGGTCGGAGCCTGAAGCAACTGCAACTTTCTTACAGATTCGACCAGAAGCAAAATGAACTTGAGCTGCTTCAAAAGGTAAACCAGGCAAATCTCGGAACCATCCAACAGCAACAGTATCTCGAGTACGCCGCGATATTATTATTGGGCTGTTGAGTGTGCTTGCGTTTGTGACTTATCAAACAAGTCGACAGCGGAAGAAGCTCAATAAAGACCTGGAGTTATCCAATTCGGAGCTGGAGCGACTCAATAAGATGAAGAACAAGCTCTTCTCGGTGATCAGCCACGACTTGAGAACACCGTTAGGTAATCTTCAGTCGATTCTCGGTCTGTACCAGGCTGGCGACCTTAACGCGGCTGACGTTGCAACAGTAGCTGCCAAGTTGGGACAGCAAGTAACGGCGTCGGGATATGTTTTGGAGAATCTTCTCGAATGGGCGAAGAGTGAATTGAATGAGAGGAAGATAAATCCTACGAACGTTCTTGTGAAAGCTAAAGTAGAAAAGGTATTGCAACAGTTTGAAAGTGACTTGAAAGCAAAGCGGATCATTGCGAAGAATGAAGTTCCAGGCAACGTGGAAGTCTGGGCCGACCGGGCACAGATGCAGATCGTGTTACGAAATCTTCTCACCAACGCGATCAAGTTCACAAAAGAGAAAGGAACCATTACGATCAGGCGCCGTGCAACATCCATCCTATGTGCAGGTGATGATTACAGACAGCGGCGTTGGGATGACCAAAGACCAGGTCAATAAATTGTTCCAGCCCGATCAACTCGTTACAACCCAGGGAACTAATAAGGAGAAGGGTTCGGGTATTGGGTTGCTGATCACAAAAGAATTGCTGACGAATAATGGTGGGGATATTAAGGTGGAGAGTACTAAAGAGATGGGGACGACGTTTACATTGACACTGCCTTCTCGCGAAACCAAATAGTAGTTGCCATGCTCCAAATCCTTCGTCTCGCGTTGCGACATCTCGCACGTCATAAAACATTTTCTTTTATCAATATCGGCGGACTTGCCATTAGCCTTGCAAGTTGCATTTTCATTTTCTATTTCGTGTATGACGAATTCACTTATGACCGCTTCCACGAGAAGTCATCGAGGATCTATCGGCTAACGATCCTCTTCAAGACAAACGAGAACACGCAAAACCTCTTGTGGACACATCAAAAGCTCGGTCCACATTTGAAAAGAGTTTGTCCGCAGGTGGAGGAGTTTGTTCGCATCGAAGGTACTGAGGCCGTTTTCAATAAGACTAATAAAGAGAATAAAGGGATAGTAAAGGCCGATGCTTCGGTGTTTGATGTGTTCACCTATCCTTTGATTGAAGGCAATCCTAATTCAGCGTTAAAAGAACAGCGGTCCATTGTGATCTCGGAGTCGCTCTCGAAAAAATATTTTCACGGTGTGGCTATGGGACAATTCGTGGAGATCGACGGGCAACCGTACACGGTGACTGGAGTCATGCGCGACGTTCCTTCGAACAGTGACAAGTGGATCAACGCCATTGCACATGGAGAATTTGGTGGCGAGGAAGATAAAGATGACGAGTTTGGTTACCAGACTTATGTTCTTTTGAAAGACGGTAAAGACGCGGAGTTCATTCGGAGCAAGCTCGATGAAGTTGGTGGTATGATGAACCGAAAGGCTAGTGGACAACTTCAGTATAGTTTCGACATGCAGTCGCTGACCGATCTGCATTTCTGGACTGGTACCGGCATGGACAACCCGAAGGGCAATGAAGCGAATACGAAGATACTGGCCCTGATTGCCGTCGTATTGCTGATTGTTGCCTTGTTCAACTTTATCAATCTCACGACTGTGATCTCGCTGGAGCGTTCAAAGGAAGTGAGTATTCGAAAGTTTGTGGGGGCACGACGAAGAGAGCTTGTATCACAATTCCTCGGCGAGTCTGCAGTTGCCGTGATCATAGCGGCGGTTCTTGCCGTAGCGTTTTTTGTAATCATGAGTCCGACTTTCATAAGTATTTCGGGCAAAGAATTGTCGTTCAATAAAGAGAACGATCTATTGTTGATTGGAATGATTGTCATCCTGCTGATGCTGTCGGCAGCACTGTCGTCCATATATCCCGCATGGACCTTTGCATCTAAGACGTTCATGAAAGGAAATGCTTTCCTGCGAAAAACATTCACGACGCTGCAATTTGCGTTGAGCACCAGTCTCATCATTATCCTTACCACGATCTTATATCAAACCGACTTCATGCGCAACGGCGACACCGGTTTCAACAAAGAAAAAATAATCGTGCTGAACATGCCAGGCGATTCCGCTTCGAACGCACACACAAACTTTTACATCGACGAGCTCTCGAAAATAAAATCGGTAAGCGAAGTAGCGACCGGTGGCTTCGCAAGTACACCTGGCACAACGGATGTAACAGCTTCACCTGTCACTATCATGGTGGACGGAGAAAAACGCGAGCCCGTGATCTCCAACTTCTCCGCCGACAGGAATTATACGTCGATGCTTGGTCTCAATGCGATCGAAGGAAAATCATTTCACGACTTCGAAGACAGCCAGGTTCCAGGAAAGGCCATCATCAATCAGTCTTTCGCAAGATCCTCCGGGTGGAAAAATCCGATCGGTCAAACAATACACAACTACGGAGGCGACTATGAGATCGTCGGCATCATTCCCGACTTTCATTACAAATCTTTTCACAGCAAGATCGAACCATTGATCATCACCGGGCAGAACAGGAAGATTAACGATGCTCGACACCTGTTTCTAAAGATATCTTCCAACGACCTCGACGAGCTTCGAACAACATGGCATCGTCTACTTCCGGGAGAAAATTTTGAATATCATTTCCTGAATGACTACTTCGATGAACAATACAAAGCGGAGACGACGTTACAAACGATCTTCCTGTACTTCACAATTCTAACGATCATCATTGCGGGCTCGGGACTGTTCGGTCTCACGATTCATCACGTTGAAAAGAAGACGAAAGAGATCAGCATTCGAAAAGTATTAGGTGCTGGTGCGATGTCGCTGATCCGATTGTTGTCGAAAGAATTCGTGTACCTCACGATCGCGGGCGTTGTGATCGGCAGCGTGTCGGGAGTAATGTTTGCCAACCAATGGTTGAATGGATTCGCTTACCGGATCGAAGGCGGAGTAATGACATACATGCCGCCAGTGTTGATCATCATCATACTATCGCTCGGTATTCTTGTTTATAAAACCTGGCAGGGCTCGAGTCGAAACCCGGTGGAGGGTTTGAAACACGAATGATCTTAAACTCTTAGCGCCTGGAGTAACCTGGCTTCCTCAGATCCGACTTCGGGTTGATCGTTGTACTCGAAACGAACACGTGGTGGCAAGCTCATCAGTATGCTTTCAGTTCTTCCGCCGGAGCGAAGACCGAACAACGTACCACGGTCGTGGATGAGGTTGAATTCAACATAACGTCCGCGACGGACCTCCTGCCAATGCCGATGACGTTCATGATACAGGTGATCTTTCCTTTTTCGGACAATCGGTACATACGCTTCGATGAATGCCTCTGAATTGTCTTTTGCAAATTGAAACCAGTCTGTTGTTTTTATCAGGTCTCATGTAGTCATAAAAGATCCCACCAACACCACGACGTTCGCCTCTATGTTTATTCACGAAATACTCATCGCAATTCTTCTTGAAGACGGGATACCATTCGTTTGCGTTGAACTTTGAATGAAAATGCGCGACATCTTCCTCAAACAAATAATAAGGAGTCAGATCACATCCTCCGCCAAACCAACGATCTACAATCTCGCTATTGTCGTTCATCATTTCGAAATAGCGGAAGTTGGCATGAACCGTTGGCACCATCGGGCTCACGGGATGCATGACAATCGAAACGCCGCAAGCAAAAAACTTCTGTCCTTTCGATTGAAGCTGCTGTTCGAGCGCGGGAGTAACGTTTCCATAAACGATTGAAGTGTTTACTCCGCCCTTTTCAATCACGTTTCCATTTTCGATGATGCGCGTAATGCCACCGCCACCATCTGATCTCTCCCATTTATCTGTTGAGAATTTTGCGTGACCGTCTTCATCTTCGAATACTTTACAAAGACGGTCCTGGTATGACTGAATGAACGATATGAAATCAGTTTTGTCCAACCTTGTACGACTTTACCGTTTCAACGAAAGCGATCGCGTTCTCGACGGGCGTTTCTGGAAGAATGCCGTGACCTAGGTTAGCGATGTAACGTTGTGTTCCAAATCGGTCGATCATCTTGCGAGTCTCATCGCGAACGACCT
Organism: Bacteroidota bacterium; assembly: GCA_037200305.1. Classification (GTDB taxonomy): domain Bacteria; phylum Bacteroidota; class Bacteroidia; order Cytophagales; family Cyclobacteriaceae; genus ELB16-189. Next base: position 46,693 of record JBBCGZ010000014.1, on the reverse strand, counting down.
GTTTGTCTTCCAATAAAACGGACGGATCCAGGTTGCCTTGCAGTGTGATGTTGTTCTGAGTCAGCTTGCGCGCAGCTTCGGGATAAATATTCCAGTCGATGCCGATTGCGGCAGCACCGGAGTCCATCAACTGGTCGAGCTCTTCGCCACGATCTTTTGGAAAGAGAATGACGGGGAGTTTTTTATTGACCGCTTCAATGATCTTCTTGTTGTAGCTGTGAGAGAACTCATGATACTCATCTTATCAAGTAGCCCGGCCCAACTATCGAACAACTGAAGGGCATGAACGCCAGCGTCGACCTTCGCATTCAAATATTGGATAGTGGCATCCGTGATCTTCGACAACAATTGATGTGCGAGGTCGGGATGTCTGTCGATAAAGTCGAGGGCCATTGTAAACGTCTTGCTGCTGCCGCCCTGTACAACATAACATAAGATTGTCCATGGTGCTCCGGCAAATCCGATGAGTGGAACGGAGCCATCGAGCTCTTTCAGTGTAAGATGAATTGCTTTCATTACATAATCGAGACGCGCGGCAATGTCGGTTGTGATCAGCTCGTCGATCTGTTTCGGCGTCCGGATGGGTGTTGGAACAACGGGGCCTTTGCTTTCGATCATCTGTATTTCGATACCCATTGCCTGGGGGATAACGAGAATGTCGGAAAACAAAATAGCAGCGTCGACGCCGATTTGTTTAACGGGCATGATAGTGATCTCGCAAGCCATCTCGGGGTTGCGGACACGGGTAAAAAAATCGTGTTTCTCTTTGAGCTTCCGGAAATCGGGAAGGTAGCGGCCGGCTTGTCGCATCATCCACACGGGAGGACGTTCTACGTGTTGGCCATTGAGGGCACGTAGTAATAGGTCATTTTTCAGCATTCAAGAAATTTTTGTTTTGTTACGCGGAGGATACGCAGTGGAGCTGAGGATACGCGGAGAAATGCAGCAAGAAACCCTCCGCGTATCCACCGCTTCTCCGCGTATCCTCCGCGACACCTACATCATTTTTCAGTATGAAATAGTGCGCGTCGAAGAGTCCATTCATTAAACTCTTCTATATGTTCAAAAATAATAGATTCAACCTTCGGAACTTCACGAAGCCTGTTCTCAATAGTTACATTGATCTGTTTCGATACGTCGTCAACATCCATCACATGCATGATCTCGTAGATCGAATGATGAATATTTCGGGGCACAGATAGGTCAAACACCATTTTCAACTGGCTTCCTTCTACGTGCTCCATATCCACCAACGGCATCGTTGCATTTGTTGTAACTACCAAAGCATCGGAATCGAATATTGCTTCCGACAGCATTGCGATAGGAAAAGGAACGACATCGTATTCTCCTGCCACCAGTTGTAATCTAGTCTTGTCGCGATTCACGAGATGGATCTGAATTTCGGGGCGGAGCTTCTGAAGATACTTGATAACAAGCTCGCCGGTTTCTCCCGCGCCCAACACAGTCACCTTCTTCGCCTCAGACTTTGCGAGTTGCAACGCAACGCTGTAGGCTACCGAGATTGTTCCATCGGAGAATGATGTTTTGTTTTTGATCTCCTTCGAAGCTTGCAAGGCGTAGTTGAAAATCTTCTCCATGAAACCATTCGTCTTCGAATGTTCTTTCGCGAGCGTGAAAGCTGATTTTATTTGTGAAATGATTTCGTAGTCGCCAGGTATTTGTGAATCCAGTCCGGCAGCAACACGAAAGAAATGAGATACTGCGTTGTTGTCTTCCTTAACGTAGATCAATGACTGAAGCTCTCCAGGTGTGCAATTGGCTTTCTCGAGTAAGATAGCTTTGATGTTATCCTCGTTGGCGGTGAAGCCATACACTTCGGTGCGATTACAAGTGGACAGGATGAAGAAGTTACCGCCGTAATTCTTGTACGCAGCGGCACATTCGTCGTGATTGAAAGCAAACCTGCTGCGATGATCGACGTCCGAGCGCTTGTAACTAAGGCCCGCGACAAGAATTTCTGGTCCATCGGGGGCGAAGCTATAGTTGCTGAATCTTGAAAAATGTCGATATCCGTAATAAGGATGCCGTCCGGCATTTTTAGGAAGTGCAGAGGTATTTCTTCCCAATAGATTGTTAAAAATTTGCAGGATGACGAGCGCTCTTTTGCTGCTTAACCTCGGCTCGCCCGACAGTTGTTCGATAAGTGATGTAAGAAAATACCTCGGCGAGTTTTTGATGGACGAGAAAGTGATCGATGCGCCGTACCTCCTCCGATCGATGATCGTTAAGGGCTTTATTCTGCCGTTCCGTCCGAAGCGATCGGCACATGCTTACATGAAAGTTTGGACGAAGGACGGCCCTCCTTTGAAAGTCATCACCGAATCATTCAAAAAAGAGATCGAAGAGTTGGTCGACATGCCGGTTGCTGTCGCAATGCGCTACGGCAATCCAACTCCCGCGGCTGCGATCGAAGAGTTGAAGCAGAAAACAGACTTTGATCAGTTGTATGTCGCACCGTTGTATCCACACTATGCAATGTCATCTTACGAAACGGCCGTAGATCATGCATTAAAGCACGTCGATAAATCTGTGTCTGTTAAGATCCTCAAACCTTTTTATAAAGAGTCACACTACATCAACTCTCTGACCGAAATCATTCGTCCCTTCGTCATCTCATCATCTCGTCACCTCCTTTTAGTTACCACGGATTACCAGTTCGTCACTTAAAAAAAACTGAAAAGCGTTGTTATACGAATTCCGATTGTTGCACTCTACCTTCTAATTACTGTTACAAAAATCAAGTCATTCAAACAACGAAACTTGTTGCCGAAAAATTGGACCTCAAAGAAGACAATACAGTTACTCGTTTCAATCGCGCCTTGGTCGCGACGAGTGGATAAAGCCTTTCACAGTAGAGGTACTTCAATCATATCCCGCAAAGGGAATTAAGGATCTCGTTGTCGTTTGTCCCGCATTCGTTGCGGATTGTCTCGAAACACTGGAGGAGATCGCGATCAGCGGAAGAGAGATCTTTATGAAAGCAGGTGGTCAGTCATTCAATGTGGTTCCTTGTCTCAATACGTTCGAACCCTGGATAAAAACTTTTGCTTCGTGGTGTAACGATCGAGAAACGCAGCATGCAACTCTATGGGCGTGAACGTCGCCGTGATTGGTGCGGGTGTTAGTGGACTTTCTATCGCTTATAAACATAAGAAGGATGGAAACAACGTGACCTTGTTCGAAGCGTCGCGTCATGTTGGCGGGAAGATCGGGAGAATTTATTGCCAGGGAATAGAGTTGGATCTTGGGCCGGTAACGATCGCCGAAACGCAAAAGATCCGACAGCTCGCTTCCGAATTAAACCTCGAGATCATCGAAGCATCGGATGCAACAAAAAAAAGATACATCTATTCGAAAGGCAGACTGCATTCTGCAGGTCTTACGAGCTCACTGTTGTCGTTCAGCGGAAAGATGTCGATGCTGAAAGCGCCGTTCACATCAAAGACACAACCAAATGAGACTGTTTCCTCTTACGCACAAAGACGTTTCGGAAAAGAGGCCTATCAAAAGTTATTCAACCCGATGATGAATGGCATCTATGCAGGAAACTCCGAATTGATCGACGCGGGATCAGTCATCAGGAACCGGGGACCACGGAAGATCATTTCGTTCAAGGGAGGAATTGCAGCGCTCACGAACGCACTTGCAGATCAACTGGGAAATCTCTGATCACGAATAGGCCCGTTCATCATATTGATGAATTGAAAGATTTCGATGAGATTCACATTACAACACCGGCATTCGTTACAGCCGATCTTATCAAAGAACTTTCAGAGCCACTGAAGTCCATTCACTACAGCGACGTCACACAAATTTATTGTGAGTGTGTACCGGGAGTCAATTCATTCGAAGGCTTCGGATTTCTTGTACCGTCGGAAGAAAGACTGTCGTTGCTTGGAGCAGTCTGTGTTTCAAACATCTTCCCATCAAAAAGTTCGGAAGGCAGAAAGTTGTTCGTGTTGTTTTGCGGCGGAGACCGTCCTTACTCGTTTAGTCCGTCGGTTGATGGGGCTGTGAAAGAATTCAACAAGATCATTCAACCCGGCCTCACGAAGGTTGTTCATGTGCAGGAATTCAAAAAAGGAATTCCTCAGTTTTATGTTGGGCACCAAAAGATCGTTGAGCAGGTGCGTCAATTCGAAAAAGAAAATCCACGAATAAGGATCAGTGGGAATTACTTAAGTGGTGTAGGAATTGGTGAGTGCTTATAAGGTTTTTTGAGTATTTTCCGTAAAATCTAAACCTTATGAAGCGAGTATTACCCTCATTACTCCTCCTATCCCTTTTATTCGCCTGCACCAAGCCAGCACCCCGCGACGACAGTAAGACCAGCGGGCCCAACTTTGCAGAAAACATACGACCTACCGATCCGCGCACTCCTGAAGAAGAGCTCGCAGGTTTCATCGTTCCCGAAGGCTTCGAGATAACTCTCTTCGCTTCCGAACCCGATATCGACAAACCCATGAACCTCACCTTCGATGCAAAAGGTCGCATGTGGGTCACTCAATCTTTCGAATATCCTTTTCCAACATTCGGCCGCAAGCCAACCGACAAAGTCACCATCCTCGAAGATACCGACAACGACGGCAAAGCCGACAAGTTCACAGTGGTGAGTGACACATCTAACATTCCTATCGGGATTTATCCAACCTCCGATGGCGCCATCAGCTTCAGCGTGCCTTATGTTTATAAACTTACCGATGCTGATCGCGACGATAAGTTCGAGAGCAAGAAGATGATGCTCGGTCCGTTTGGCTACCAGGACACTCACGGCATGGTGAGCAATTTCATTCGCGGTTACGATGGCTGGGTTCATTCGTGTCATGGTTTCACCAACAAGTCGACGTTTGCCGGCGCGGATGGTGATTCGATCACACTCGTCTCCGGAAACACATTCCGTTTCAAAATGGATGGAAGTCGCGTGGAGCAGCTCACGTTTGGACAAGTGAATCCATTCGGACTTGTATTCGATCAGTACGGTTATGTTTATTCGACCGACAGTCACAGCTCACCTCTTTATCAATTGATACGTGGTGGCGACTATCCTCACTTTGGCAAGGTGCCGATCATGGGTTTTGGTCCCGATATGAAATCACTGGCGGATGAGGCAACAGCGCTGGCCGGCATCACACAGTATGCTGACGTTGTGTTCCCTGAAGAATTCCGTGGCAACTTTTTTATTGGCGATGTTGTGAATTCGAGAGTACATCGTTACTCGGCAACATGGAAGGGCTCGTCGCGGTTGGTAAGAGTGAAGTTGATTTTATCAAGAGTGAAGACCCGTGGTTCCGTCCCGTGAATGTTAAGTTGGGTCCGGATGGTGGCGTTGTACGTTGCTGATTTCTATAACGCGATCATTGGTCACTACGAAGTTTCACTCGATCACCCGAAGCGCGACAAGCAGCGCGGAAGGATCTGGAGGATTACTTATAAAGGAAAGAAGAATGACAAGGTTGACCTGACGAAGTTGAGTACTGAGGAGCGTACTGAGGAGCTGATCAAGAAATTCGATGCCGACAACCTGCTGACAAGGATGCTGGCATTGGATCAGATTAGCGACAGAGTTGGAGCAGAGGCAATAAGTGCTTTGAAAAAGAGCACCAACAACATTCATGCAATATGGGCTTTGCACCGATTGAACGCATTGGATGATGAAACAATAAAAACTTTAATGAGCGGCGACTCACTGGTGAAGATCCATACGCTTCGTGTGCTTGTGGAAAAAGATCCCAATCCGGCGTACTCCGAGATAATAACGACAGCGCTGAATGATAAAAAGTCCACACGTACGACGTGTAGCAACCGAGCTCCTCCAAAAATATCCGAGCATTCAATCACTCGAAGCAGTGCTGGGTGTTCTTCATAAGACTGATGCTACATACGACAATCACTTGTTTTACACAGGTCGCCTCGCTATGCGAAATCTTCTTCGAAATGACAATGTCCTAAAAGAAGCCTTGACCAAACAATGGGACGAAACCGACGCGGGTTTGATCGCCGGCGTTATGGTCGACGTTAATTCTCCCGACGCAGCCGTCTACCTGGTTAATTTCATGAAGAAGTATAAGTTGCCCGACGACAGGGTTCCGCAGGCGTATCAGAAGATCGCGCAATATACTCCAGCGAATAAACTTCAATCTGTTGTTGACGAAGCTTTCGGAAATCCAGATGCAAGCCTCGAACAGAAGGCACTTATGTATAGAGCGTTTCAACAATACGATAAAAAGCTCTTCACTAAGATCGCACCTCAATTAGCAGCCGACCTTTTTAAAAAATATCCTGCTACCGATCTGCGCGACGACGATGTAAAATATAATAATCAGACAACTGCGATTGCCATTGCGGGAGATTATAAGGTGAAATCATTGATCCCCGATCTGAAATCGTTCCTCAACCAGGGACATAAGATTGGACAGAATTTAAGAAGCAACGTGTTGCGCGCGTTGATGAAGATCGACCCAGCGAATGCGTCTATTGGAGGTGAGATCCTGAAGAATGATTCTGTTATTGATTTCAGAATAAGAATTGCAACAGCGATGGGTGAGTTTCCCGGGAAGCAAGTGAATACAGTGTTAAATGGATTAACATCGATCCCACTTGGGTTGCAGGAGCCCGTAGTAATTGCACTGGCTGGTTCGCCGGACGGAAAGGACATCATCTTTGATAAAGTAAAGAAAGGTCAGATCATGGCACGAATGCTTCTTCAACCACGTGCCCAGGAATTAATATTATTGAATGCATCTAAGAAACAACAACAAGAGCTCACTGTATTAACAGCAGACCTCCCTCCTGTCAGTGCGGAGAAACAACAGGTTATCGATAAACGACTTGCTTCGTTCGATGCACTCGATAAAAGAAACTGAGTTTGGATTCGGGAGCAATTGTCTTCACACAAAACTGTGGAGTTTGTCACAAGCTTGGCGGACAGCTCGGGGTTGGTCCGCAGCTCGATGGCATCGGCAAGACCGGCGCGCGAGGTCTCGTTGAAAAGATCCTCGATCCAAACAGGAATATTTCGAAAGCGTTTCAGAATTATACCATCAAACTGAAAGATGGCACCGTGAAGAGTGGTCTCTTCCGCCGCGATGAAGGAAAGAGTAAAGTGTTCGCCGACATCACCGGGAAAGAATTCACGATAGCGAATGGCGACATCGCAGAACAAAAGCTTTCGAAGTTTACTTTGATGCCTGACAGTTTTGAAAGCACCATCAGTGAGAAAGATTTTAATTTGTTAGTTAACTACCTGCTGAGCTTATGAAAAGGATCCTGATAATAATCTTATTCATCCCGTTTGTTGTTTCCGCCCAGGAATTCAAGAAGTATCACATCTGGGATGAATTTTACACCGAAGGCTCAACCATCGCCGACGTCAACAAAGACGGTAAGCCCGACATCATTGCCGGCGCGCGCTGGGTTCGAGAATCCCGATTGAAACCCCATGACATCTGGAAGAACTCCAAGAAGTTTTACTACAACAAAGGATATAGTGACTCATTCCTCAACTTCGCTACCGACGTGAACGAAGATGGTTGGATGGACATGATCCTGTTCGACTTTCCCGGTAAGGAAGTTTATTGGCTGGAGAACCCTGCCGGTAAGGAAATCTTGTGGACCCGTTACTTAGTCGATTCGATTGGATCGAACGAATCGCCGATGATGGTCGACATCAACAGTGACGGCAAACAAGATCTCGTCTTCGGAAATGAGAAGTCCGGCCAGATGAATTGGTGGAGTCATTCCGTGAAGGCGAAGAAAGTAACGTGGACACGCAATGCAATCAGTGACGCAAAAGCAAAAGGTGTCGGCATGTTTTCACATGGACTTGGCTGGGGAGACATCAACAACGACGGAATTAAAGATGTCATGATCATCGGCGGATGGTGGGAAGCTCCGAAAGACATGAAGGCTGTTTCATGGAAATGGCACGAAGCCAATCTCGGCTATCCTTGTTCTCAAATGCTCCCGTACGATCTCGACGGTGATGGAGACACCGACGTTGTTTCAGGCTCCGCACATAATTACGGTCTCTGGTGGCACGAACAGGTCAAAGATCAAAACAACAACATCAATTTTAAGCGACATGTTATCGACAGCACGTTCTCCGAAGTGCACAGCGTTGTTTTGAAAGACGTGAACAACGATGGCCTGCCCGACATCATTACAGGCAAACGTTTCTTTGCACACCAGGGGCGAAGGTCCCGGTGGATGGAACCCGCGTACATCTACTGGTTGAACTTTGAAAGACGGAAAAGGTAAGCCTGTTTGGAAACGACATCTCATTGATAGCAACTCCGGTGTGGTATCAACTTCGAAGCCGATGACATTAATAAAGACGGATTATTAGACTTCGCAATCGGAATAAGAACGGCGTATTCTACTTCGAACAAAAAAAATGAAAATAAATATCGCTATCGCCGGATTAGGTTTCGGCGCCGAATTCATACCCATTATCAAAAGCATCCCAATGCCAACATGTACGCCATCTGCCAGCGTACAAAATCAAAGCTCGACGAAGTTGGCAATGCATTTAAAATTGAAAAGCGATACACCGACTTCAACGAACTGATCAAGGATCCGAATGTCGACGCCAGTCCACATCAACAGTCCTATTCACATGCACGCTTCGCAGTCGATCGCTGCACTGCGCGCAGGCAAACACGTGGCGTGTACAGTACCGATGGCAACTACCGTCGATGAATGTCGCGAGATCGTAAAGGCGGCTAAAGAAACCGGCAAGACCTACATGATGATGGAGACTGTAGTCTACAGCCGCGAATTTCTTTTTGTGAAAGAAATGTATGACAAAGGCGAGCTGGGAAAGATCCAGTTCCTCCGCGCATCACATCAACAGGAAATGGAAAAGTGGCCGGGCTATTGGCGAAGGACTTCCTCCGATGCATTACGCAACTCATTGCGTTGGACCGGTGCTCGCACTCACCCGCGGCGAAGCCGAATATGTTTCGTGCTTCGGTTCAGGAACCATCAGCGCACATCTCATCCCTAAATACAATTCGCCGTTCGCCATCGAAACGTGTCATATTAAATTCAGGAACTCCGATCTATCCGCAGAGATCACGAGGTCGTTATTCAATACAGCCCGTCAATATCGCGAGAGCTTCGATGTTTATGGTTCCAAAAAATCATTCGAGTGGACACAGATCGAACACGAAGATCATGTCGTCCATACCGGCGAAGTTCCATCTCGCGTAAAAGTTCCCGATTATGCACACCTGTTGCCCAAAGAGATCGCGGGCTTCACAACCGGCGGCGTGTATGATTCCGACAGCCATCAACATTTGTCATTCATTCAGGGCGCGGGACATGGTGGATCACATCCTCACCTGGCGCACGAGTTCCTCATGGCGTTGGTTAACAAGCGTCAACCTTATCCGAATGCACAGCAGTCTGCCAATATCACTTCTGTGGGGATTCTTGCCACGAATCGGCACTGGCAGGAGGTGTGATCAAAAGACTTCCCGACTTTACCTTTTCTGCCTAGCTGTCATTCCCCGCGCAGGCGGGGAATCCCGCCTTCGAAGCCGGGGATTGCCCGACGAGCCGTGCAATGACAGCCGAAAGGAGTCACGGTATAAAGTTTGCGCGCCACACTCAAAAAGAGTGTTATGAACAACACAGATGAAAGAACATGGATAAGCATGGTGATGAATCATACGATTTCGGTGAACATGATGAACGGCAAGCTCCCACAAAAGCTGACAAGCGCATCGAAGAGGACCTCAACTCCCGGTTGACGATGATGCATACGTTGATGCTTCTAATATTGAAGTTACCGTCGATAAAGGTGTCGTCATCTCAATGGAACTGTAGTCGATAATTCTTCAAAACACCGCGCAGAAGATATTGCCGCACTCGTTTCGGGTGTATCGAATGTTGAAAACAGGCTGCAAGTAAAGTGACCTGGGGCGAGCAATTATTCTGGCTGTTGATATTACCACTGCCGATCGCATGCATTGCGTGGACCGTAACACACGAAGAAATATTTCGTGAGCCGCATGAGTATTGTGTAAAGAGGAGCAAAGAGTCGAAGCTCATGGTAATGCGGAAATTCTTCTACCTGTTCACCTGCGAATATTGCTTCAGCCATTACGTTACCATCATATTCCTCCTCCTTACAGATTTCAAATTATTAATGACCAACTGGGTCGGTTATGTGATCGCGGGTTTTGCATTGGTGTGGATTGCCAATGTTTACATGAGCTTGTATAATTTTTTGAGGACGGACCTGAAAAGGAAGGAATAGAAGCGAATCTTGAAGCAAAGGAATTACAAAATAAAAGTTAGTTTTTGTAATTTCACCTCATGAAATTCGCGCTCCTCTCCGTTACATACGCCGGCCTCTTCTATGCAGGCAAGGCATTAACTCTCGAACAACAGATCCACAAGGCGAAGTCACTCGGCTTCGAAGCGCTGGCTATCGAAACCAAACGGCCTATCGGGTCACCGATCGATATTTCGAAAAAAGAACGGGAAAAAGTTAAGTCTGTCGCTGCAAACGAAGGCATCGAGTTATGTGCACTCGAAAGCATGAGTAACTTCTGTGGCCGACACATGGAGGATCGCGAGAACAACCTCGCTATGATGAAGCTCACGCTCGAGATGGCGAAAGACCTGGGGATCAAGTATGTGAAAATATTCGCAGCATGGCCCGGCATCATCAACGATGAAGAAGCGATTGCTTCCTATGCTCCTTATGATCGTGGAAATTATTTCAAGCCCGTGAATGCATCCGACCTTCGCGTATGGAACCGCGCTATCGAAGGCATTCGGGAAGTTGCAGATTGGGCCAACGATATGGGCATTACATTGTTGCTCCAAAATCACGCTCCGGTTCTTACACCCGGCTATGAAGATACATTGTCGATGTTCCACGAACTGGATCGCAAGAATATCGAGCTCTGTATGGATGTGCCATTGTTCTTCGACAGGCAGAAAGACGAGTATGTGAAGGAAGCCGTTGAGAAGTGTGGTAAGCACATTATGTACACACACTACGGTGCATGGAACTTCAGACAAAATGCTAATGGCGATATCGAGCAGGAGCCAGCGCCAACACACGGTGGAAAGATCAACTACGAAGCATTTATTGAACAACTGACAGCCATCGGTTACAAAGGATATTTGGTTTCTGAATATTGCCTGCCGATGATCCGTAATCACAAGATCGCCGGCGTCGAAGAAATCGATAAGGCCACCAAAATGGCAATGCAGTACATCAAAGGCTTGATCGCGAAGAGTGTTCTCGCATAGAATACAGTTCCGTTTAGCTCTACTTCTTTTTCTCCAATTTTTCGTTTGGGGCTCATGGTACGCAACGGGCGGAAACTACATGAAAGCCCAGGGGATGTCGGACATCATTTACCTGGCGTTTCTCGCAAGCCAATCGGTTCCATCATCTCACCATTCTTTCTGGAATGATCGCCGACAGGTTCTTTCCTGTTCAGAGGTCATGGGTGTGATGCATATACTTAGTGGCGTGTTTATTTTTCTTGCACCGTCATTCACCGGCACCCTCTTCTTAGTCTTCATTCTACTTCACATGTTATGCTACATGCCGGACAGTGAGCCTGGCCACTGCCACAGTGTTTCATTTAGTCGATGATAAGCAGAAGGATTTTCCTATTGTGAGATTATTCGGAACTATCGGGTGGATTGTTGCAGGCTTGATCGTAAGTAAAATATTTCACGGCGATACAACTGCCTTACCGATGTATGTTTCTGGCGCAGCAGGAATAATCATGGGCTTCTATAGTTTCACATTACCGAACATACCACCACATAAAGAAGCTGTTGGATTTGGTGCGCTGAAACATCTTTACTCTCCATCATTTCTCGTCTTCGTATTGGGCATCCTGCTGATCAGCATCCCGTTTGCCGTATACTTTCCTTACGTGCCCGTCTTTCTTCGCACCGTAGGCATTGAAAACCCCGGATTCAAAATGACATTCGGGCAAATGTCGGAAGTGCTGTTTCTACTTTCTCTTCCCTGGTTCTTCAAGAAATTTGGGATCAAGGGCGTGTTGATCATGGGATTATGCGCCTGGTCGCTTCGTTATTTTCTGTTTGCCTCGAACACATCGGAGTGGATGCTCATCCTCGGTATCTTATTGCACGGCGCTTGCTATGACTTCGTTTATGTAGCGGGACAAGTGTACATCGATTCCAGGTCAACGCCAGCAACCAGGGCACAAGGACAAGGTTTTTTTGTGATGATCTCGTATGGCATAGGACAAGGCCTGGGAACGATAGCCGGTGGACAGATCTTCAATTCAGTTATGAGTGAAAGCCAGGGTTTACAACAATGGCAAACATTCTGGACCGTTCCATTGATATTCGCAGTGTTAGTAACTTTAATGTTCGCATTCGGATTCCGCGATGTCGCACGATCACGTACATAATCACGCACACACAGCAGTTAAGACTACATGGTTTAGCATCGTAGGCAACACCCTCGTGGCTTTACTGAAAGGCGCTGTCGGTTTTTTCGGAAATTCGTTCGCCGTTATTGCCGATGCCATCGAATCGACGGGAGATATATTTTCCTCGATTCTTGTGCTCGTCGGGATTCGTTATGCCAGTAAACCCCCGGACGATCTGCATCCTTATGGTCATGGTCGTGCTGAGCCGTTGGTGACTTTTCTTGTCGTTGGTTTTTTGATTGTCTCGGCTTCGATCATTGCATGGCAGAGTATCGAAAACATTTTAACGCCGCATGATCTTCCGGAGGCGTACACATTATGGTTTCTCGCTGTCATCATCGCCTGGAAAGAAATATCGTACCGGTTTGTGATCCGCAAGAGCAAAGAAACCAACAGCTCTGCATTGAAAGCCGACGCCTGGCATCATCGCAGCGATGCATTGACTTCCGTCGCGGCATTTATCGGTATCTCGATCGCATTGATCATGGGACCAGGTTACGAAGCAGCCGATGACTGGGCGGCGCTATTCTCCTCCGCCTTTATATTATACAACTGTTATCTCATCTTCCGCCCGGCGCTGGGAGAAATCATGGACGAAAATGTTCACCCCGAAATGGCAGAGAGGATCAGAAAAGTATCTTTAACAGTTCCAGGAATTGCAGCAACCGAAAAATTACTGATTCGAAAGACAGGAATGACCTACCAGGTAGAATTGCATGCGAATGTGGATGGAAACATTCCGGTGAGAGAAGGCCACAAAATTTCTCATAAACTTAAAGACGCGTTGAAGCATGAAATACCTGAGTTAGGTAACGTTACTATTCATATCGAACCCAATGATTAGAACCATCATCATCCTTTTGCTGATCGCGACATCAGTTCAAGCTCAAAAGAAATCCCCAAAGGCCCTCTCATTATCGTGGACGGCATTCCCGCCGACGTCATTGAAAAGCTTCAACCCCCTACCCTCATGGAGATCTCGAAGGTTGGCGATTTACCAGGTCGCATACAGGCGGCGTGAAAGATTCTTACAATCAAACTCCCACCATCTCAGCTCCCGGTTACAACAACCTCCTCACCGGCGTTTGGGGAAACAAGCATAATGTGTGGGATAACGATATCGCCGATCCGAACTATAATTACTTGAACATATTCAGGATCGCGAAGAAGGTGAATCCATCATTGAAGACAGCCATCTTTTCAACATGGACCGACAACCGCACAAAACTGGTTGTTGATGGATTAGATTATTCTTACGACGGACTGGAATTGGATACCGTTACTTATCCTCACGACAAGAACGCCGACTATATCAAGAAGATTGATGAGGCCGTTGTAGAAAACGCAGCGCAATATGTTCAACAACAAGGTCCAGACCTATCGTGGGTTTATCTCGAATACACCGACGACATGGGCCATCGGTTTGGAGACAGCGATCAGTTTTACAATGCCATTCTCAATGCCGATCAGCAGATCAAAAAAATATGGGACTCGATCAAGCTTCGTGAACAAACATTCAATGAAGACTGGCTGATCGTTGTTACTACAGACCATGGCCGCAGTGCAGATACGGGTAAGAATCACGGTGGACAGTCGGACCGCGAACGAACAACATGGATTGTTACCAACAGCACGAAACTGAATGAGCATTTCAAAGGAAACGTGGCGGGTAGTTGATATACTGCCTTCGATATGCAATCATCTTGGCGTTAAGATCCCGGAAGAGCAACGCAATGAGCTGGATGGTGTTCCATTTATCGGGCCGTTGGAGTTCTCAGATCTTCGTGCTTCGAGGCAGGGGAATAAGATTGTTGTGGAGTGGAAGAGTTATGTGACTGATAATCGGAAATTGGATATCCTGATCTCGCCTTCCAATAATTTCAAAAAAGGTGATGAAGATCAATATGTTCATCCTGCTACGGTACTTGTAAAAGACCAACGTTTCTCTTTCGCTTTCCAGAGCACCTCCAATTTCTTCAAAATCGTTATAAAAACGCCGAATCAGGCGCTCAACACCTGGATTAAGTAGGAGCCTGTCATTGAACGGCTCGTCCGGGCAATGACAGCACAGAAATTTTTTGAAACAAACATTGCGTAACCACGTTGTTACTCATATATTTGTAACCACCTAGTTACACGATATGGAAACACGAAGAGACGTTTTTCAAGCTATTTCAGACCCACACCGGCGCGCAATCCTGGGGCTGCTGGCAAAGAAAAACCACACACTCAATGGCGTAGCCGAGAACTTCGACATCAGCCGGCCCGCAATCTCCAGGCACATGAAGATCCTGATGGAATGCGGACTGGTCGTAATCACCCAACAGGGCCGCGAAAGGTTTTGCGAAGTGAAGATCGAGAGGCTTGATGAGGTTACAGAATGGGTGGAGAAGTATCGGAAGATCTGGGAACAAAGGTTTGATTCATTAGAAAATTATCTTAACACACTTCAGTCAAAAAAGAAAAAGAAAGGTTATGAGAAAAATTGTTCAATTCATGCACGTATCCCTCGATGGATTCGTGGCCGGACCCAATGGAGAAATGGACTGGATCATTGTAGACGAAACGCTTTTCGACTATGCGAATGATCGTACCGATAAATCGGATGCAGCCCTCTATGGCAAGAATACTTATATGATGATGGATGGTTATTGGCCAACTGCAGCCGATGGTCCCAACCCAAGCAAGCACGACGTACAACACAGCACGTGGTATAAGAAAGTTGATAAGTATGTTTTATCGCACACATTGAAGTCGGATCCTTCGAAGAAGCTGCATGTGATCGGGAAAGATCTCGCCAAAGAGATCGCAGAGATCAAGAAAAAAGCCGGGAGAAGAAATCCTGATCTTCGGAAGTCCTTCCGCTGGCCATTCATTGGCGCAACTCGGCCTTGTTGATGAATACTGGTTGTTTATCAACCCGGTTCTTCTCGGGAAAGGTGTGCCTATGTTTAAGGGACTGAATGATATCACTAAATTGAAACTTCAAAAGACCCATACTTTTGAAAATGGAGTAGTTTGTCTTAATTATTTGAAGTAGGCTAACTTCCCTGTCCATATTTCCTTCCCTCGTTTGTCATGTATTAAACAACAATTATTATGAACGAGTACATGTTGATCTTCCGTCATGAAGACGGTCAAAAAGTAGCTTCTCCGGAGCAAATGCAGATCTGGATGAAACAAACGATGGACTGGATCGGCGGCATCGCCGCGCAAAACAAGCACATCGGTGGCCAGGGTTTGAGCTTCAACGGTGCGAAAGTTGTGAATCACAAAGGCGTGGTGACCAACGGACCCTTCGGCGACATCAAGGAAACCATCGGTGGTTATGTTATGGTGAAGGCAGCTAATATTGACGAGGCCATCGGGTTTGCAAAGGGATGCCCGGTATTGCAGGGAGAAGGAAATACAGTTGAGGTAAGGCAGATTGCACACTGAAATTATTCCACATCTTTTCAGAACAGAGCACAGCAAGATCACTTCTGTGCTCTGTAAATTTTTTGGCGCCGGCCATATCGATGCCGCCGAAGACATCGTGAGTGAGACATTTGCACAAGCACTGGAAACATGGCCGTACAAAGGTGTCCCGGAAAATCCCACAGCGTGGTTGTATACCGTAGCTAAGAACAAAGCAAAGAATCAACTCGCTCGACAAAGAAATTTCTCAGAAAATATTTCCGGCGAAATAAAAAAGAATGCTCCGAAAGATGAAGAGCCCGACATCGACTTGTCGGAGCAAAACATAACCGACAGCCGGTTGCAGATGCTGTTCGCTATCTGCGATCCTTCCATTCCCGTCGAAGCACAGATAGGTCTCGCCTTGCGAATACTTTGTGGTTTCGGGATCGACGAGATCGCGAGTGCATTTCTCACCAACCGTGAAACCATCACAAAGCGATTGATGAGGGCGAAAGAAAAACTGCGCTCCGAAAAGATAGAGATCGCGATGCCGGTCGGCGCCGAGATCAACCAGCGACTCGACACCGTTCTGAGAACATTGTATCTACTGTTCAATGAGGGATACTATTCTGAAACTGAAGATTCGGTCCTCCGCGAGGATCTGTGTGTCGAAGCCATGAGACTTACGTACATGCTCATCGAAAATGAAACGACTAATAGCCCCGATGCGAATGCGTTGTTGGCACTTATGTGCTTTCATTCATCACGATTTGCGGCGAGGCATCTGGGAAATGGTGAGATCATCCTTTACGAAGACCAGGATGAATCGCTCTGGAGCCAGGAGCTGATAACTAAGGGCATGATACATCTGCAGGCGTCCTCCACGGGAAATAAACTTTCGAAGTATCATCTCGAAGCAAATATTGCCTGCTGGCATACCCTGAAAACAGATTCGAAGGAAAAATGGGAAAGCATCCTGAGTTTGTTCAATCACCTCCTGCAATTGAGTACTCTCCTATTGCTGCGTTGAACAGAACTTACGCATTGTCGAAAGTTTATGGCAAGGAAGAAGCTATAAAACAAGCCCGAGAAGTTGGGACTGGACACCAATCAATTTTACTTTACTCTTCTTGGTAATCTTTACGAAGGTATCGATCAAAAAAAATCAGTAACCAATTATCAAAAGGCTTATAACCTCGCGAAAACACCTTCACAGAAAAAGATCATCCAACAAGCTCTGCAATCAACGGCAGGTTCTCCGCCTGCGACAAGTGAATGATCTTCAGAGCCTCTTCCAGTGTGACCCACTTCCACTTGTCATTCTCAGGAAAGTCCTTTCCCTCCACGAGGTTGCTCGTGAATTGATGATTGGAGAAATCGGTGTCAGTAATAATTAAAAATGAATCCAGGGACTTTTCCTGTTTCTGATACTTGCGCGTTGGAAGGGGATGCTTTCCCAAAATATTGATCTTCGCGATATCGATACCCGTCTCTTCATGGAGCTCACGAACACAGACGTCGTAAATTCCTTCACCTTTCTCCATTACTCCTTTCGGGATCGACCAATTGTTCCAACGGGAGTTGGTTGGATGAACGACAAGGATTTTTTTTTAGAATAGTGGAGTAGAGATAGGTACCACAGGTTACGATCATAACCTGTAAGGTCCGAATTATTTTCTTGAGGCCACAGCGCCATTTTTCTTCGGAGCAATGCAGTCGATCGGCGGTGCTACATCTCTCGCATTGCTGTACTTCATTCCAAGTATTGCCGTGATAGTCGACGCTACCTGGCTGAGTGTATATTTATCGCTCGACTTATTTTCTCCTAATGCTGCAACGCCAGGTCCGAGCGCAGCCACCCAAACCTCGCCTGAGCCGAATGCAAGGCGGCCATGACTTCGCCAGTTCAATTTCTCGTGGCGATAGCCGCGTCCCCTACCGTGGTCGGTAGTAATGATCAGCGTTGTATTGTCTTTATAGTATGGATCCGATTGAACATAAGTCCATATTCTCTTGATGATCTCGTCGGAGCGATGCGCAGCATGCAGGTACTGGTCGTACATGCCGCCGTGAGCGTAAGAGTCGGTTTCGTCGAGACCGATGAAAAACGGCTTTCGGATGTTCGCGCTTCATATACTCCATTGCGAAGAATGCTGTGAACACATCATGACGTTCAGTAACGGAGTTGGGCAACAACAATTGAAGATCGTTCAATAATTTCTCGCGTTCGCTGATCTCACCGGGTTGCAGAGTCATCGCCAGCATTAACATAGATATCTGATGAGTCTTCGCGGAAGATGTATGGGAACACGCCCACGTTCCGAATGCCGCGACTTTGTCCTGGTACCTTTCTTGTTGCGAAATAAATTCGAAGACCGTCATGTTTGGATTCGTGATCTTATCGTTCGATTTTATCCTGCGATCGATAAAGCCTGTGAGCATCTCGTTATAACCTGGGTATGAAAACCAGTGTGGGTTATCACAGTTTACTTTGTTGTCATAGTTACGGTTACCGATCAATTGCCCGTTCGAAGAGATCTCACTCCAAACGAACGGCATCAACATTTGGCGACGAACTTCGGGATTAGAATTCCAATAGAGTTTATTTTATTATGCTTCTGTAGAAGGATTGAATCGGGTCCTTCAAACAATTCTTGCCATCGAAAGCCGTCGAGAGTGATGAGGACAATTTTTGGATCGTCGTCTTGAGTGAAAGCAGACGTCGTTACAAATATCAAACAGCACAATAGTCCTAACATCTTCATCGCAACAAATTTCACTCATAAAAAATTACCTGAGTGTTACCGTATGATTAAACTCTGTTACATCAAAAGAAACTTCGCTATTCATTTTATAGTTTCGACCCGAATGCAAAAGGCGGCGCTATCAATTATTATTCCAGCGTACAACGAATCGAAGACGATCGCAAAGATCCTCGATAGGATCACCGAGACGAAGCTGCCTCGCGAAACGGCTAAGGAGATTATTATTATCGATGATTGCTCCACCGACACAACACGCGAAGTGATCGACGAATATGTACGCAAGTCCGAGTTCAAACATATACGCTACATGCGTAATGAAAAGAACTCCGGTAAGGGATTCGGTATCCGCAGAGGGATCCAGGAAGCGAAGGGCGACTTCGTGATCATCCAGGGATGCAGACCTCGAATATGACCCGCGCGATTATGCGAAGCTGCTCGAGCCCGCACTCGATGGCGTAGCCGATGTTGTCTATGGCTCACGATTGATGAGCACAGCTCCTCGCAGGATCCTTTTCTTCTGGCATTCAATCGGCAATCATTTCCTCACCTTTCTCTGCAATGTTGTGAGCAACCTGAATCTCACAGACATGGAAACGGGCTACAAGTTGTTTCGGAGGGAGATCATTTCGTCGGTGAGGCTTCGCGAAAATCGTTTCGGGTTCGAACCCGAAGTAACGATCAAGGTCGCGCGCATACCCGGCATCCGGATCTTCGAAGTAGGTATCTCGTACTACGGACGAACCTATGCCGAAGGAAAGAAGATAAAAGCAGTGGATGGATTTCGTGCGATATGGTGTATTCTAAAGTATTCGATGTTTTCGCGATGAAGCACGGCAGGAAGTGGTTGTTGTTGTTGCCTATTCTGGTCATTTACCTAATAGGCATGTTTATCGACGTCATGGAGGTCGACGCAGCACAGTACGCTACCATGTCGCGCGAGATGACGCAGACCGGCAACTACCTCCAGCTCCACTCGCGCGGCGACGACTACATCGACAAACCACCGATGATCTTCTGGACCTCCGCCCTGTCGTTCAATCTCTTCGGTCCCGGAAATTTCTCCTACAAACTGCCATCGATACTGTTCACGATACTCGGACTTTATTCAACCTACCGGTTGGGACGCATGTACTATGGACGTTGGACCGGGTATTTCTCCACGCTCATACTCGCTTCCTGTCATGCCTGGTTTCAATTCAACAACGACGTGCGCACGGACGCCATACTCGCTGCCTGCACCATCTTCGCCGTGTGGCAGCTTGCAGAGTATACAACATCAAAAAGATTATTGGCATTAATACTTGCTGGTGTAGGCGTTGCGGGAGCTATGCTTGCAAAAGGTCCCATCGGCGCCATGGTGCCTGCCCTCGCTATCGGAACCGATTTATTGTTGAAACGCGATTGGCGAACATTATTTCGCTGGCAATGGCTGTTGTTAATCCCGGTGATTCTAATAGTCCTGTTGCCCATGCTCTACGGTTTGTATGAACAGTACGATGCCAGCGGCGGACGAGAGACATACAACGGTTTCATCTCATCGGGCATTTGGTTTTACTTCTGGACACAAAGCTTCGGCAGGCTCACCGGCGAAAGCACGTGGGCAAACGATACCGGTCCGTTCTATTTCATTCACACATTTCTTTGGGCATTTCTTCCCTGGAGCTTGTTGTTCCTGATCGCACTGGGAAGAAAAATGAAGAAGATCATCTTCAATGGCCTCATCATCAAACGACGGAACGAAGCGATCACGCTTGGCGGAACCGTTCTTCCTTTCATTGCATTTTCAATGTCGCACTACAAGCTGCCGCATTACATATTCGTGTTGTTTCCGCTATGTGCAATACTCACCGGTGCCTTCGTTCGTAAGCTTGTAAAAAAATACGATCGCGACCTGAAATCCATCACCATCATTCAATACGTGGTGAGCACGCTGTTGCTCGCGTTAGGTGCGTTGCTGCTCACCTTATCGAGATCAGGAACATCATTGTTGTAGTAATTGCGTTATTGGGTGCCTTCATGACAGTATACTACATGGTGCATCGCGGTACGAAATTCAAAAAGGTTTTATTCCCTTCGTTCTTCTCTATCATAACGCTGAATTTCATTTTCAACACTCATTTCTATCCGAACCTGCTTCGGTATGAGTCGGGAAATGTTGCAGCGAAGGTGGCTGTTGATAAAAAAATGCAGTTAGTGGGCTTGAATTATAATCCATATGGAACTGATTTCTATTATGGAAAACAAGTTCCACGTTACGCCGATGTTATCCAGTTGACTCAGAACGAGCGTGTAAGCCCCATCCTCGTTTACACCGATGTTGCCGGGGTAGAGCAGCTTCGCAATTCGCCGGTAAAAATTTTAGAAGACACTGTGTTACATCATTTCCACGTTTCCAGTGTCAACGGTCGCTTTCTCTCTCCAAAAACACGCAATTCGGCCACACAGGAGATGCATCTGCTTCTTATTAAATTTTAAGAACGGTCTCGGCGCTATGGTATTCTCCCTTACCTTAGCAGTTCACCACTAGACGGAAACCCATGAATTCACAGTCCAACTACTACCTGCAGGCGCTGGAGCCCTTTCTCGAAATGCTGAAGGAAAAAGAAAGTGAGTTGTCGAGAGATGAATGGGAGCAGCTTGTGCTTTCTACAAAGGAGCGGATAACAACTGCACCGGAGCAATACTTGTCGGGTGCCGTGAAACCTTCAGAGGAACTTACGTTGGCCATTGAAGTTATCTTCAATGAGAGGCTGAATGAGAAAGTCGATGAGACCTGAGCTGATCAGCCTATCGCAACCTAGCCGATCTTCTTAAGAATTTCTTCAATTGTCTTTTGTGTTCTTCCTCGAGTGCACGAGCTAGTGCCTTCGATCCGTCCTTCGCGATCTTTTTTGCTTTCGAAGAAACCGACATCTCTAATCGCGCCAACATACCATAAATGGCTGTCGACGCGATGTCACGAATCTCTCTTTTGCTGTACTTTCTCACGCTTCGACAACCTCTGCCTTCGCTGCATTGTTCCTCACCGACGCGGATACCAACTTCCATCCATACATCTGGCTGGTGCCAATAACCTGCGCGTTCTTCGCTTTGAGGTTGAAATAAAATTTCCCATTCGATGCAGTTTTGCGATCGTACGCATCTTCGCGAAGGGAATTCTCCTTCACTGACTCGATACCGTTTTCGCAACCTGCTTTTGAAGAATAACCTTCACTGGTAAGAATGATCTCACTGTTGTCCGCGACGAGATTGAATTGAAGCTCGCCGTTCGAACGCTTTGTTAACACGAATTTTCCCATAAATTGAGGTGGTGATGTTTTCTAGAAAAATACATCTCCAATATTTTCGATTTGTTAAGCCTGTATGAAAAACTCATTGTTATCGCTCGTTCTTGTCGTGATTTCGGTGAACATTCACGCACAGGTCATTTTTGCGCACAATGATTACCTGAAACCCAGGCCATTCCACAACGCCTTCGACCTGAAAGTGGCCTATATCGAAGCCGACGTGTTCCTCGAGAAGAACCAGTTGCTCGTAGCGCACACCAAAAATGAGATCGATCCTTCGAAGACACTCGAGTCGATGTACATCCAGCCGCTGTCGCAAAAAGTGAACGAAGCAAATGGCAAGCTCTACGGCCTCACGCTCATGATCGACCTGAAAACCGAAGGCGCATCAACAATGAGTGCATTAATAAAAATACTGGAACGATACCGGAGCTCAAAACATGTGAAGGACTTTCGATAACAATGAGCGGCGATTATCCACCACCCAACGAATGGAAGAATTATCCTGGGTGGATCACGTTCGACGGCCGGCCAAATGTTGTTTACAAGGACGACGAGAAAAAGAAACTGAAATTGATCAGCACCGATTTCAAAAGTGTTTCGAAGTGGGATGGTAAAGGTGAGATCCCTTCAAAAGATGAAGAGAAGCTCAGGGAAGTTATCGATCACGCCCATAATCTCAATATGCCTGTTCGGTTCTGGGCTTCGCCCGATTTTCAAAATGCCTGGGATAAGCTGGAAGTGATCGGCGTAGACATTTTGAACTCCGATCATATCGACGAGCTCTCGAAACACCTATCCAACTGACTGGTCGTTGACCACCACCGCATGTTCCACCGGTGTCTCCGCGCTTTCGATCACCGACGTGTTTCCTTTCAGGTTAGGGATCGTCAGGTAAAAGATCGTCCACTCGCCAAGTTTCGACTTCACAGCAATTTTTCCGCGAAGCATCCGTACGGTCTCGCGAACCAGGAACAATCCAATGCCAGTTCCCTGCGAATGCTCCACGGCCCGGTAGAACATATCGTAGATCCGCGGCAGATGCTTTTCCTCGATGCCAATACCATTGTCCGTTATCTTGATAGTCAGTTGTTGTTCATTCACCTGCCCTTCGATCACCACGTGATTCTCGGTCTTCAGGGGATCGAAAGTAGCGGAATGAATTCGATACAAGATTCTTCAGGATAATATTGAGACGCGTCTTGTCGGAATGAAACTCGGCGCTGCTCTTTATCTGAATGCTTGTTGTGATCCTCTTCGCGTCCGGAAGAAACTTCAGGCTGTCGATGATCTCGTTAACCTGTTCCTCAACATCTACCGGCTCAACTTTCAGTTGTTGACGTTTGTTTTTCGCGTAGTCGGTAATGTCTTTAATGAAACTTTCCAGCTTTCGAAGTGAGGATGTCATCATACGGAAATAATGTGCGTGCTCCGGCACATTCATCTCTTTCTCCGCAAGTATCACCAAGCCTTCCATCGATGCCAGCGGTGATTTCAAATCGTGAGCGGCGCTGTAAATAAACCGATCGAGCTCTTCGTTGAGCTTCTTCAACTCCCGGTTCTGCGATTGTATCTCGGCAAACTGTGTCTTCAGCTTCTTACTGAGCTTCGCGAACGCCTGCGAAAGGTTGGCGATCTCGTTCGTTTCTTCGTCGCTCTTCAGGTCATCTTCATTAAATCCTTCATTCACATGAAGCGTCCCATCGTAGCCGAAAGCTTTTTAATTGGACGAGCGAGCCGCGCCGACGTATAGAACGTCAGCATAACGGATAATGCAACGGTAATGATCGATGTGATCGAGAACACAATCATGCTGCGACGCGTAAACTGCTCGATCCTTGCTTGCGACAACATCGTGAGCTCTTCAAGATGCCGCGACACCGCCAGGGTTTTCGTGCTCAGCAATCCCAGCAGGCCGTCGCTGGGCGTGATGCCGATCTGGTAATTGATGTCCGCCAGCTTATTAAATGCAATCCGATAGTTGTTCAACAAGATCATGTCGGCCTTCGACATCTCTTTCATACTTGCCACATGGTCACTCAGCTCATTGAATTCATCCACGTAACGACTTTCTTTTCGGAGCAGGAAATCTTTCTCATGTCGACGGAGCATGAGGTACTCGGTGAGGGGAATGATGTTGCTTGTCTCGAGCTGGTGAGCAAAGCTGCGCATGATGCCTTCCTGGCCGTAGTCTTTGAAACCACGCTCGTTGATCTTGCGAAGCAGGAATCTGAAATGCTTGCTGTAGTCGTTCAACAGGCTATCGATCTGGTGAAACTGGTAATCGATGAGAAATTCGTTTTCCTCCATCTCCTGCCGGAGCTCGGTGTTCCTGATCTTCATCAAACTCCAGAGGCTGTCGCGCTCGCGAACCATATCACTCTGGCCGGTTTCATAAAAAAGTTGGTTCACCGATTCGAAGCGAAGAATGTCGAGGTCGGGTCTTTATAAGTTTGATGATAAGTATCCGTTGACTGTCGATATGCTGGCCGATACTTCCGACAGCACGTGTCTTCATCAGAAAGGCAAGAGACAAGAGGGCGATCAGGGCGATGTTGAATACAAGAATGCCAAGGGTGAAAAAGATTCTTTTACTAATGGAAATTAAGAATCGGAGGCATGTGGGGTTATGAATACAATAGTACCCCATTGCCGTTATGCGAATATTACCAACGGGTTACGCTATTAACACCCCACAATTGTAGAAAATCCGCCACATGTGAGGTATGAACCATCAGTGTTCAATACCAACCGATCATATGCGTGAACCAAGGTACATTTCTTGCTCGTCGACAGCAGATGAATGGACCGAAAACCTCCCGACTGATCTTAGTCTCGAACAGGTTGCCCCTAAAGGCCACGAAACACGATGGCAAAACAATCTTCACCGAAAGCGATGGTGGTCTCGTAAGCGCACTCAAGAGCTATTTCGAAAAAGATACCGATGCACGTTTTACTGAAAAGTTTTGGGTAGGTGCAGCAGACTTCACTGAAAAGAATGGGAACGAGCCAAATCTAAGGGCGCGTTATCATCGACATATACAATAGAACCGATATTCATCGAAGAGAAGAAGTTTAGTAAATATTACAATGGTTTTTGTAACGCCACCATCTGGCCCTTGTTCCATTACTTTCCGAGTTATGTTGAATACGACGAAAGTGATTTCGAAGCGTATGAGGAGGTGAACGCTAACATTCCGCGATAAGATCCTGAGCTTTCTTCAACCGGGAGATACGATCTGGATCCACGACTATCAACTGATGTTGCTCCCAGGGATGATCCGCGAAGCGTTGCCCGGAGTTACGATCGGGTTCTTCCTGCACATTCCATTTCCGTCTTTCGAGATCTTCCGTCTGCTGCATCGCGAGTGGAAGAAAAAAATCATCAATGGTTTGCTAGGCGCCGACCTTATCGGGTTTCATACCAGCGAATACTTACAACATTTCCTGAAGACAATGACAATGGTGTCGGGTCTAGATCATCGATATAGAGAGGTGTTCAAAAAGAGCGGGATTGTGAAAGCCGACCTCTTCCCTATCGGTATAGACTTCGAAAATTTAATGACGCCCGCAATATTCCTGGCGTGCTTATGCACAGGCAACAGATCCGGGAAAGATTCGGCGAAGCGAAAATCATTTTCTCGGTCGACAGGCTTGACTAACACGAAAGGGGTTTCACAACGTCTCTCGGGCTTTCGCAAAGTTTTTGGAGCTGTTCCCCGACTGGCGTGGAAAGGTCGTGTTCATCATGGTCGTTGTGCCTTCACGACAGATCGTTTCGAAGTACAACGAAAGAAGGAGAATGATCGAAGAGCAGGTTAGCCGGATCAACGGAAAATATTCGACACTCGAGTGGCAACCGATCATGTATCGTTACAAACAATATCGGTTTCGACGAACTCAGTGCGCTGTATCAATCTGCACACGTTGCGTTGATCACACCATTGCGCGACGGCATGAATCTCGTGGCCAAAGAATACATCGCTAGCCGGATCGAACACGACGGAGTGTTGATACTAAGTGAGCTGGCGGGTGCGGCGAACGAGCTAGGCGAAGCGATGCTCGTGAATCCTACCGATAAGACGGAGGTTGCAAGAAAGATACACGCCGCGTTGGTGATGCCACCCGACGAACAGAAACATTGCATGGGAGTCATGCAACGACGTATTCGCGACAACAACGTGGGTAACATGGGTGGCCAACTATTTTAAAGAACTGGCAGATATCAAAACAAGACAAAAAGAATTGGGGCATTCAACTGATCGATGAAAAGATCGCGACGAACATTCGGGAATCGTACAAACATGCGAATAAGCGACTACTATTCCTGGATTACGATGGAACGCTGGTGCCGATCGAGTCGCGGCCCGACTATGCCCGACCGAACGCCGAACTATTAAACTTACTCGCAACTCTTTCGGCAGCGCCGTCGACCGAGGTGGTGATCATCAGCGGCCCGAAATTTCAAAGTATTGGAGAAGTGGTTGGGGTCACTTGTCGGTGCACCTGGTTGCCGAACATGGAGCATCATTCAGGCTGAAAGGTGAGAACTGGCAACATTACACCGACATCGACACTTCCTGGAAGGGCTTGATCAAATCGACATTTGAATTGTATGAAACGCGTACTCCTGGATCTTTCATCGAAGAGAAAGAATACACCATCGCGTGGCATTACAGGAATTCAGACGAGGAGCTTGGGTTCATTCGTTCGCGCGAACTGCTCGACAATTTATATCATCTCGCACGCAACACACATCTCAATGTTCTCGACGGACATAAAGTGATCGAAGTAAGAGCGGCTGGTATCGACAAAGGGATCGCCACAGGAAAACTGATGGAATTATTTCCATCTGATTTTATTTTGGCTATGGGCGACGACAAAACTGACGAAGATATTTTTAATGTTCTCAAAGGTCGCGGCGTGACGGTGAAAGTCGGCAACGAACTGAGCACCGCCGAATACAACGTAAGAAATCAAGGCGAGGCGTTCAGGCTTCTCGATGAACTAAAGAAGAATTAGATGGAACCAATTACGAAGCACCACCAGTACAGGATGGGCCTGGTGGGCAATTGCTCCTACCTCGCATACATCGACGAAGCAGCAGCGGTGAAGTGGCTTTGCTGGCCCCGGTTCGATTCTTCTTTTGTATTCGGATCATTACTTGACTCAAAGGTGGGCGGAGAGTTTGCTATCACACCAACGGGGGTCGTACAAAAGCAAACAATACTATGTTACAAACACCAACGTGTTGTGCACCGAGTTTGAAACTGCCGAAGGAAAATTTCGCGTAGTCGACTGTGCCCCTAGATTCTTCCAGTACGAAAGGATCTTTAAACCACTGATGTTCATTCGAAAGATAGAGTTGTTGAGCGGGGAGCCCGGTGATCAAAGTAACCTGTAATCCGACAGCCGACTACGGAAGGATAAAGCCCGAAAGAGTACCGGCAAGCAATCACATTCGTTTCAACGGCTACGAACAACAGATGCGGCTAACGACCGACATCTCGCTGGCCAACATCACTGAGGAGTCGTCATTCGTGCTTATTCATAATCAGTACCTCGTGCTCACGTATGGTGAAGCGCTGGAAGCCCCGTTGAAATCGACAGTCGAGCAATTTATCACGAACACAATTCTCTATTGGGAGACGTGGATCAAAGGCACGTATGTTCCCGATATCTATCAAGAGGTCGTAATTCGGTCGACCCTCGTCTTGAAGCTGCATCAATATGAAGACACGGGTGGCATCATTGCGTCGGGTACAACCAGTCTTCCGGAGCATAACATGAGCTCGCGAACATGGGGACTATCGATACTGTTTGGTTCCGTGATTCCTACTATACACTGAAAGCATTCAACGAATGTGGTCACTTCGACGAGCTTGAAAAATATTTCGAGTACATCCAGAATGTTTTGATGCGCGAGACTGGCAGAATGCAACCGCTCTATTCGATCACTGGACAGAAAGATCTCGAAGAAACTCATCTCGACCTTGAAGGATATTTGAACACCAACCCGTGCGTGTCGGCAACAAGGCCTACATGCAGATACAGAATGATGTTTACGGACAAGTGCTTGTTGGATTGCTCCCGTTGTTCATCGATAAACGATTATCATTCTCCGGACGAAGCTCCTATAAAATTCTCGCTGACCGGCTATTGTTCTGGATTGAAAAGACATGGACGAACCGGACGCCGGATTATGGGAGTTCCGGAATGTGACGCAGGTGCACACATACACGTTGCTCTTTCATTGGGCGGGATCGAAAGCTGTGGCGAAGCTCGGACGAAATGTTGGCGACAAGGAGCTGGTCGACAAAGCTGAACGTCTTGCGAAGATCGCATCGGATAAGATCGAGACGTGCTACGATCCGGTACGAAAAAGTTTACACGCAGGCTGTCGGTGCCGAGTATCTCGATGCGAGTACCCTGAAGTTGATCACAATGGGCTACCTCGATCCAAACTCCGAAAAGCAAAGTTGCACCTGAAAGCGTTGGAGGGGTTATTGAAAGAACCAGGGGGGTGACCAGGGGATTGTTTTATCGCTACGTTCACCAGGATGATTTCGGAAAACCGGAAGCTACGTTTTTGGTGTGCGCATTCTGGTATGTGGATGCACTTGCATGCGTTGGCCGGATCGATGATGCTATGAAGACATTGGATAACATACTGTCGTTTGCAAACCACCTGAATATATTCAGTGAAGATGTTGGTTTAGATGGATCGCAGTGGGGTAACTACCCGCAGACCTACAGTCATGTTGGTTTGATCAACGCTGTGTTCAGGATCTCCAAGAAATTGGATGCGCCAGGATTTAAATAGATGTCGCGGAGGATACCTAAGGTGCGGAGGTACGCGGATTCTGAACAGTGCATTTCTCCTCGTTCCACCGCTCCTCCGCGTATCCACTGCGACACAAAGGAATTTAAATAGCTTTTGAAATAGCTATTGGTGTGGTCTTGTTGTACAATATGATCAACGACAGTGCGCCATGTCTTGTATTCGGGTCAAGTTGTTTGTACGAATCAAGCTAAGATCAAGCTCCTCCCTGATCTTATCAAAGTACGTGCTCCGAAAGCTCTTTATTGGAAGAATGGTTTTGTTTTCGAGAATATAAAAATCATAGACCTCAGGGTGTTTCTCATTGAGCTCCTGGTGAAACATCTTTTGGATCCTCAGCAACCGACAGCCTGCCATAAACAACGCGCTCGTAGTACCGGGATGCGACACTCATGAACATCCTGTTTATATTCTCCTTCTCATCATAATATCTGAAAGAGGAAACTTTATGAGCGGGCAGCACCGACAAACCTTCTGCGCTCCTGAATAGAAGCAACTCGAGGCTTTGGGCGTGCAATTTCCCCAACGACAACACTATTGTTCGATAGCACAACGCTCCCTTTGTGCCAAACAATCTCGTTGGCCTGTGTCCATCCAGTGAATCCTAGAACAATCGCAAAAGCTAGTATTACCCTCATGTTAAGCTGGTAACACTAATTTAACAAAAAGGACTACTTTATTCAAGTAGTCCTTTGACTCACCGCTAATTAGAAATCCGCTTCTTTAATTTTGCTCCGTATGCTCCGAAGAACGCAGACGGAGCAGGCGACGCGTATGTTTTGCCACCAGCACTGAGTGCGTTTGTCTTAAACATTGGATCGAAGTCCGTTTTGCCGCCGGTCAGCGCAGGTGAACCAGCCTTCAGGTGGAGGTTCATCGTTGCAGGGAAACCTTCGTTTGAAGGCTCTTCTGATGCCGCCGCTGCTGCGTTATCGAACGACGTTACTGAGAAGTTTACAAACTGGGGATCCACAGCTGCTGCCAGCGTAGCTACTTCGTCATACTTATTCGATGTATAAACCGGCGTAGGCATATCATGCGATGTTGAGAAAGTCGAGTCAACATTGTTAGGCGCTGTCTTGCCATTACCACGAACGATAAACCCATCTAAAGGGTAGAACTGGGGTGTGTACGCGTTGGCACCCACCGCGCTCGTCACTTTCGAATAGTGGAAGTTGTAACCATCTTTCAGGTTAGCAACGTCGGCAATTTTTTCCATTCGAGAAACGAACGCCACGAGTACAGTTTACGATCAGGTTGTTGTACAACATGCCTTTAGCACCTTGCTCTGCATTGAACGAACCACCGTGATCTGAGTGTGAAGTCTGTCTCCACCCGCATTCAACGGCAGTGTTGTTGTAAATACGGAGGTCAGATGTTCCGCTTTTCGCGTTGAACTTGACACCGTTGGTGGCAACTTTGTAAAACACGTTGTAAGCGATATCACCGTTTGTTCCAACCTTGGTATCGATTGCTTCCCCGCCAGCTTTTCCGTTCAGGATGAATGCATTGTTAGTGATTAGAATTTTTCCCTGGTCAACCTGCACGGCAACGTCGGCAGTGTAAGCGAACGTGGAATTCTGGATCACACAAATACCAGTCGGGTTGTTGAAGAACAAAGCATACTCCGGTGTGTTTGTATCTGCAATTTCACCGATTTTAACGATGTCTTGCCATGCTTCTCCAAGCATACCCGCATATTCCATGCGTGTGTATTGTACCACCATCTCGTTTGCAGCGAAGGTGTTAGTACCATCCGTGTTCGAAGACATCACACCACCCCACAAACCAGCGAAGATATTCTCCTCGGTACGCTGACCAGCAGGTACAGTAAATACCACAGAATCCGTTGATGTTCCGTAGCTATAGAAGTTTCCGCGCACAGTGAACGAGTATTTTTCCGTCAACGATCACAGTTGTTCCTTCCATCAAAGTTAACGACCCTTCTTTTTCAACGAACACATTGCTGGTTACGTGATAAGTAAGGTGAGGACCCCATGTTGTCGCTTTAGTGATGTGAGTCTCTTTTGTTCCTGTTGTACCAACCGCACCGCCGACCTCAAGCGGAGGGTGATCAGTAACCGTTACAACGATCGGTGCCGTTGTTCCAGTCTGCAATGAATTGTCGCTTACCAAAATGGTGATGTTACCGGTTCCCATTGTAAACGTTGAAGTGAACTTCAGTGTAGCAGTACCTACCAGCTTGTCTACAAGGTCGGCCTTGTTCGTGATCTCAACTGTTCCAATTGCTGCGTTATCGAGTGTTGCAGTGATATCCTTAATACCTGCCGCAGCAGAGATATCTACGGTAACAGTTGCCGTTGTATCTGCGATAAGCGTCAACGTCGACGACGCTGCTGTTACTGTGGGTGCTGGCTTCGCAGGATCATCGCTGCTGCAGCTCGCTATGAAAACCACTGTGCCTATAACGAGGACGGCAGCTAGCATGCTCATAATTTTTCTCATACCGTTGTTTGTTTTGTTAGTTATTAATTGATTTAGTTTCCACTTAGTTTAATCCTTACCCCTATTCGCAATGTCTGGTAGTATTGATCGCGGCGAGCCAAAGTCTTGTTCGCAGGATCATTCTGATAAGGATACTCGTTGGTCTGCTGGTACACACCTTTCTTGATATACATCTGGTAAGCAGAGTTCAAAAGGTTGGTGGCTTTCATAAACACCTCCACATTCTTCGATACTCTTTTATCCAAAGCAAAATCAAGGATCATGATCGGCTTCGCGTAGAGGTCGTTGCCTAAATAAGGAGATGTAGCTTCGAGCTTCTCGCCAGTATAAACAAGCGACAGCTGTGAGTTCCATCCTTTGTCGAGGTCCTTGTACAAGAATGACAGGTTGCCGATGTTGTTGGCCTGTCCTTGCATCGGGCGAGTCTGATTGACAGTGTAAATCGTGTAGCCCTTCGTCAGGTCGCTGGCATCAATCGGCCCGGGAAGTTGTTTCGGAGTTGTGATGGTCGAATGCGTGTAGGTGTAGTTGGCGCGAATTCCAAACTTGTTGAAGTAATGCGTGAAGTCGAGTTCCACACCCATGTTGTGTGCGATACCGAAGTTGTTAGGCTGCAACACATTCTCATTAGCGATTGCCATACTTCGTTACGGTGTATTCGATCGGGTCAGTAATGTATTTGTAGAACACGCCAACGAGCAACTGGTCCGTTACATTGGGAAACATCTCAAGACGCAGGTCTACGTTTTGTGACTTCACTCTTTTCAAACTGGGATTCCCGTGCTCAGGATATCCATCATCCGGGTAGATATAAGGAACGATCTCGAAGAAGCCGGGGCGAAATACCTTTGTAGTAACTCGCGCGCAACGCGGTGGTGTTATTGACCCTGTACTTCGCTGTCATGCTCGGCAAAATATCCGTGTAATGCTTGGCTACTATCGGGCGTGATACCTTGAGGATTTGTCAGCACATATCCCTGGTTTGTATTTTCAATACGAACTCCGGCGTTCAATTCCCATTTATCCACATCAATTTTTCCGAGCACGTATGCTGCGTTGATGCATTCGAAAGCGTGATAATTGATCGGATCAATGTGGCGCCCCAAGAGGATTGGTCAAAGACCATGTCACATCAGTCACCGTATTCCAACTCATACCCTGGAACTGTTGGGTCGGATTCGGTTCGAAGTAATAGATGTCATACTGGCTGTCGCGATCCTTGTGCCGCGACATACCGCCCACTTTGATTAAGCTCTTGCCCCACGACTCCGGTTGAAAAATGAAATTCAAGTAACCAGTGAGATCTTTATCGGTGTTTGATAACCACTGACGCGAAAGACTCTCGGCACCGCGTGGCGTCTCCTTAAAGTCCGTCATCGTTGTGCTTGTCGAAAACTTCGCATTGTCGGGCTCGTTGTTGTTCGCCACCGAATAAACAGCCGACCAGTTAATCGTAAGCAGAGAAAATAATTTGTGATTGCCTTGCAGCGACGACGTATAGATGCCCTGATCGGTGGTCTTCACGCGCGTACTGTAGCCTAATGTTGCATCGCCTTGTTCTGAATTAAACCCGAGTTTCAACGAAGTACTCTTGATCTCACGCGTTTCGTTATTGTTCAGGGTGTAGTAACCGAATAAAATTTGATCTCGTTATCCTGATTGAACTTATAGTCGAGGGCGCGCATGCGCTGCTCCACGCATCTGTTGAATAGAGTAATGTCTTTCTTGTAAAGAACCCAGTTGCGGAAGGCCTGAACCGTAAGGATCAACATCATAATCAAACAAAGGCTCTTCGTTGCGCGATATGAGTTTTGAAAACTTCCACCAACGAGAACACCCAACTTATTTTTAAGAAAAGCGGTTGCCGATCGAGAACGAACCGATCATGTCGGGGATCGGTCTTCCACTCTTTACCTCAAGATTCTTTTTAGAGAACTCACTCGACTGAGCCTGGTAGCCCGTTCCATACAACTGCCGTGGTGATTGCTTTATGATCCCGGATTTGTCGAAGCTGTTGAAGTCGTACAGTGTATTTACATAGTTATACCCGCCCTGGAAATCTGCTTTCATCTCGAAGTGTTCAGGTGCGCTCTTCATCACCATGTTCACACCGCCGCCTATTGCATCACCTTCCATATCGGCAGTAAGACTTTTATAAACTTCAAGTCTTTCGAGCAAGGCTGCGGGAAAGATGTCGAGAGGAACGTAACGATTCTTGTTGTCTGGACTGGGTATCTTCAAGCCGTTCACCAGTGTATAGCTGTAGCGTTTATCCATGCCGCGTACAATTGCATACTGCGGATCGCCATTGCTCGAGCGCTGCACCGATAGCCCGGACATACGCTGCACCAGGTTAGCAACAGAAAGATCAGGTAAGAGTGAGATCGTCTTCGCCGACATAGCGTTGACTACTTGCAGAGAATTCTTTTCGGCCAAACGCGCCTCTGCGTCCGAACCCTCCTTCAGCACGTGCCGAAACAACGACTTCTCCCAAGATCGCCGCATCCACGGCCATGTTGAAATCTAATATGTGGGCATCGCCATCATTCGTTATCGAGATTGTTTTCTCTTGCGATTGATAACCAATGAATGATACTTTGAGAGTGTACGTGCCGGTGGAACGTTCTTGATGACGTACGATCCATCTTAAACCTGCCAATGCATACAGGTTCTTGCTCGCATCCAAAATAACATTCGCACCTGTGAGAGGTTCTTTATTTTCATCCAGCAATTTCCCTTTGATCGTCGCAGCGTTGACTATCGCAACGCTGAAGACCAAAAGGATAATCAGGAGGCGTTTCATTTTCCGGCCAGTTTAAGATCCGTACCTGCGATGTCTTCCCAACGGTAGTATTGAAAAGTTTTGTCGGCAGACATTGCCACGAACAAACCATGTTTGAACTGATCATTGAGCGGAACGCTGATGACATCAGAACCATCGCTCTCTAGCGTAGAAGTAGGGACCACTTTGATCAGCGGATGATCATGCGGACCTTTTGCCGTTCCTTCGCGCGGATAAACATTGAAATGATTTTCTCCCTGGTCGGACACAAGGATGTAACCGGTTTTATCGTCAACCTTGTAGATCGAGATGCCTTCGTGATCTGCAGCAAAATTGGTGGTCGCAAATAGCGCGAGCTCCTCGTTTCCTTTCTTAGGGTCAGCGTAGTATTTATGAACACCAAACACCTTCGTCTGAATAATAAACGAATCCGAGTTCATCATCTACAGCAATTGACTCGATCTCCTTCTTACCACTGTAAGCACCAAATTTTCTTACGAGCGTTCCTTTAACACCGCCCTTACCGTTGTCTTCGAGCTTGTATTGCCAGAGATACTCACCCACTCGGTCCAGTCTTCCTTCCTACAACTGCGTAGATCTCGCCGTTCGCGGGATCTTTATATAGCGCAATGCCCATCAGGTCGCGATACATATCGCCGGTCTCTCCTACAAACACCTCTATGCCACCATCATCGATCGGCTGCATGGTGGGAACGCTGTAGATGCGCAGCTTATGAGAGATGCGCTCCGTAACAACAGCGATGTCGCGTTCCTGGCCGCCGATGCTCAAACCATATTCGAGATCGACATTATCAGGGCGCTGAAGATTCTTAACAGTCTTATCCTGGATGATCTTGCCATTGAGATCGAATACAAAGAGTCCGCCGTTGGCATCTTTATCCGTGCCTATAATAAGGCTGCTGGCAGGGTCTGCTTTATTGATCCAGATCGCTGGATCGTCGGTATCGAAGGCAACGGGCTCCGTAACAACAGTCGGTACGACTGGTTTTACAATTGCCGTTTGTGTTGCGGGCTCCGAACCTCCCAGCCGCCGAACGAGTACACTGGGTAAAGAGCGCCGGCAGCGAGGCGATGATAATAACAGGAAGGACTTTGCGCATAGGGTGGAAAAGTTTTGCGATGCAACAATAGCGGTTCCGAAGGCCTGGGATCAACGAAAAGGCATTATCAAAAAGGCAACAATTCGGGATGAGGCCGTTAACAACAGGGATACAAGATTTTGGATTTCCGATTGACTGATTTGACAATCAGTGAGATACGAGATGTTATCTACACGTTAAGTTATTCGCGAGTGTATACAAACAAACTTAATGTTGGCTACACCGAAAGATGTGACGAGGTGAACATGTGACGAGATGACGATAGGACCGACCAGGGAAAATCAGGCATCAAGCCGCGAAAGTCAGGCTCGTCACCTCGTCACCTCGTCATCTCGTCACCCTCGTCATCTCGTCACCTCGTCACTCGTCACCTCTCATCAAAGACTCAGGATAAACTTTGTCAAACTTTCGCCCTGAGCCAATCCAATTTTCTTTCGGAGACGATATCGGGAAATCCTCAAACTATCCTGGGAGATCCCAAGAATGGTAGAAATGTCGCGACTCGGAAGGTTCAACCTTATCAGTGAGGCCAGTCGCAGGTCGGCAGACGTCAGGTCGCCCGACCGCTTTTGCAAGCTGGTCGAAGAAATCACGGTGAACAGTTTCGAAGATGCTCCGAAAATCATCCCAGTCTTTATCCTGCACAAAGTTGTTGTCGATCAGCTTGATCAATGAATGGATCTGCTTGCGCTGCTCACGCATGTCTTCTTTGGTCAGTTCCTGGAGTTTGCTCCGCAGGTCGTCGAGGATCTTATTCTTACTGATGATGTGAAGCGTGTGGGCTGTCAGCGACTTCGAACGATTTTCGAGCTCGCCCTGCAGTTGCTTCTCGTGCAAGTGGGCATTCTCAAGCTCCGCTTGCATCAACTTCTGTCCCGATTCTTTCCGGACGATAGTTTCTTTGCCTTGCCTGATCTTCAATCGCTGCCTGCTGATAATTGTAGTGCCCAGCAATCCCAGCAACATAATTCCCGATATCAGTGCAATCTTGATAACGGTGTTCAGTCGTTGTGAAGACTCGAGTATTTGTATTTCGCCGTTCTTCTTTTGAAGCTCAAACAGTGTTTCGAGTAACGCCACCCTGTCGTCGTGTCTCTTCACCATATATTTCCTCATACAACACTCTGCCCTTTTCCAGGCTTTCGTACGCTTCTTTGTAACGACCGGCCTGGCTGTAAACCTTGCCGAGGTCTTTATACGCACTCGAGATCTGGTCCTGGTCCTTTAGTCGCAACGCAAGCGCCAGCGCTTTGCCCGACAGCACGATAGCTTCATCGTTCTTGCCGGTTTTGCGAAAGCCATCGGCCAGGTTATTCAGGTTTACGATCATCGACAAGCTATCGCCGGTCGTTCCATTCAGCGAGAGGGCTTCAGTATAATAAGAGTCGGCCTTCTTATAATCTTCGAGGTCTTCGTAAATGCTACCGATGTTTTCAATGATCGTCGCGCGACCACGCACATCACCGAGCTTCTCATAATATTGTAATGCCTTAGTCTGGTATTCGAGAGCGATCGGGTACTGTTGTTTCTTCTCGTGAAGTCGTCCAATACAACCATACGTGTAAGCGATACCCTTCAGGTTACCGGTTTGTTCATAGATCTTCAACGCCTCATCGTGTTTTGCAAGCGCAGCGTCGGGCTGCCGAACGTTGTACAGCACAAGTCCAAGCTGGTTCAGGTTCTCTGCCATCTCATTGGGCCTTCCCTCTTCGAGATAGATGTTCTCGGCGTGGATCAGGTTAGTAAGCGCCTCCTGGTAAAAACCCTGGTGATAGAACACTTCACCGATCAAGTGATAGGAATTCGCCACCCCTACATTGTACCCGAGGTTCACCGATTGCTCGAGAATATTCCGGGCAATAATGAATGCCGAATCGGGCCGCGAAAAAAGTAGTTTTTCTGCATCAGCCGAAAGGCTATCGATCCTGGAGGTCTGGGCGACAGAGAAAGTGGCGGTCAGGGACAGAAGAAATATGAGGCTATGGGCTTTCACTGACCCCTAAAACTATCAATACAGTATTACCGGAACGTTAAGTGTTTCGTTCCGACATCAGCCCTCCGGGAATATTTTTTCTCACTCTTTTACAACCTACGTTAAAGTTTTAACCGAAACGCCAATTGTCAGTCTGGCACAATTATGTGATGCTCTCTGCAGCGGAATAAAAAAATTCTTATGAAGAACAGAGCTGTATTGAGTTTACTCTTAGCATTAGCGTTGGGGCGCTTGCCATGACAACGAAATAACCCAGGAAAGACCGGACGACATCATTGATACTATGCCATGTCCTACGCTTTATGCAAGAATATTGGAGCTCTTCCCCGAAAATGTAGCA
The DNA here is from genome assembly GCA_037200305.1 of Bacteroidota bacterium. GTDB lineage: Bacteria > Bacteroidota > Bacteroidia > Cytophagales > Cyclobacteriaceae > ELB16-189. Next base: position 9,241 of record JBBCGZ010000014.1, on the reverse strand, counting down.
ATCACTCAACGCATTCTCTTCACAGATTCTGCACAAAGGAAAGTTGAGCTTCTCAATGAAACCGAAGTGTATGTAACCTATCTCGCAGAAGGCGCAGGCTATCGCAACTCGGTAGCATGGTATAGCTACCACAAGAATCAGCCTCCGACCTCAGCAAGTCAACTCGATCTTCATATTCTCTTTCCCGATGTATCTTCTGATATCCTTCAGCCCGGCAATAGGCTTAAACTTCAGGATGGAAAATTTCCCGCAGGAACCGTTATCGGTTTTGTGCTGATCATCAACGGCTGGCAAGGCAAAGTCGATTTCGACAAAACAAAATTGTATACAGATTACCAGTTCAATCCTAATAAGAGACAACAGCACATTCTCTTCCAGGAAAAAACCTGTGGCGCATTGGTACTGGCATTCGAAGACAACACCACGTTGACGGACACCGACGACGCAGACTATAATGATATTATCTTCACCGTTGAAGACAACAACACGAGTCTCGAGAACACCTCGTTCGATGAAACTGGATTGATAAGTTGGTAGTCTCCGCTGCGGGAGGCTAAAACCACTCTGTGAGTGGTTTTTTTATTTTAGCTCATATTAGCTACATTTAGGACTAATATGAATAAGTATTCTATTGGCGAGTTTGAAGAGATCGTGATGCTTACCGTCGCGGTACTTCATGGTAATGCCTACGGTGTAGCGATCAAAGAAGAGATCGAACATCGACTAAAGCGAAAAGTAAGCGTCGGTGCTATGCGCACGGCTCTCAAACGACTCGAAGACAAAGGATTCCTGGAATCGGAGTTCGGAGAGGCGACGGCCATTCGCGGCGGAAAACGCAAGCGTTATCACAAGGTCACCCTTCATGGAAAGAAGGCGCTCGATCATGTGATGAATTCGCGGAAAGACTTATGGGCCTCTATACCTAAAGCTGCATTTCAATTCAAATGAAATCAATTCATCCTCCACTTCTTCCGAGAAAATTATTGCAATGGTTCTGCGATCCAGTGTTGCTGGAAGATGTTGAGGGAGACTTGAATGAGTTGTTTGAGACGGAAGCTGCGAACAACATACGCAGGGCACGATGGCTTTATACAAAGGAAGTCTTCAAATTATTCCGACCGGGCATCATCAAAAATCTTAAGCCAGCAAATAACAATACCAATATGATCGTCAATCATTTCAAGACTGCTTTGCGGCAAGCCGCAAAATACAAAGGCTACACTGCCATCAACATCGCAGGACTCGTTGTTGGACTTGCGTCGTGCATGCTCACCAGGTTTGGCGGAACATGATCCAGGAGAGCGGCGCAGTTAATACAACTCCCCGGTATTCCGTTCCCGATGGAGCACGTTCTCCGCACTCCAGTACCCCGAGATCGAATCGGTTACTTCGATCAGTTGGGAAAACGAAAACCTGTTTCGCTTCAACGATATCTCACTGTATGAGAAAGGGCCGTTATGCAACAACGGGATTTTTCGATGTATTCACGTTCCCGTTGATCGTTGGTGATCACCAAAAATTATTTGACGATGCAAACTCAATCATCATATCCGACCGAATGGCCCTTCAGTTCTTCGGGATCGACTGGAAGTCCAAAGCAATCGGTCAGTTGCTTAAGGTGGACGAACGTGTGGATGTTGCTGTAAAAGGAGTTTTTAAAACACCGGGAGACGATTCGTCTCTTCAGTTCGACTGGATCGTTCCGGCGCAAGGGCTACATCGACCGAAACCAGTGGGTGAACAGTTGGTTTAACGGAGGATTCAGGTGTCTTCTCGTTAAAACCCGGCGCCGATGTACCGGCGGTACGCGAACGCGCAGCGACTGAGATCATTCGCAACACGGAGAAACAATCGAACGAGCCAATTTACCTTCAGCTCTTTTCGGGAAAATTATCTCAACGGAACATTCGAAAACGGCGAACCTGCGGGAGGACGCATTCAATATGTTCGCATACTGAGTGCTATTGCCGTACTGATCTTGCTGGTGGCATGCATCAACTTCATGAATCTTGCCACGGCGCGCGATCGAGCTTGCGTGCACGCGAGATCGGCGTACGCATAGGTGATGGGTGCGTTTCGGGCAACGCTTTAACCAGCAATTCTTTTGCCGAGTCGATGCTGTATGCTGTTACTCAACATTAGCTGGCAGCAGTACTTGTTTATTTTATCCCTGCCGTACTTCAACACGCTTACAGGAAAAGATCTTTCGATCAACTTCGGTGATCCTATTCTGTGGGGAAACGATCGTCGGCATGATTGTGCTTACCGGGTTGTTGTCGGGCACCTACCCTGCATTCATGCTCTCGTCGCTATCGATCGCAAAAATCATTAAAGGGCCGATCGAAAGGCAATGGCGGAGCTTACTTTCGTCACGCGCTGGTGACGTTCCAATTTGCCATTTCAATTTTCCTGATCAGCGGCACGATCGTCATCTCGCGGCAGCTGGACTTCATACTTCACAAGGACATCGGGACTTCATCGCGAGAATTTGATTCGTGTAGATCTATGGGTGACCTGATCGATAAGCGTGAGGCATACATACACCAATTGCAAAGCATTCCCGGTGTTCAGGAAGTAACCGTCACGAGTGGCAATCCATTATCATTTGGAACATCGACCGGCGGGGCACGATGGCCGGGGAAAGATCCTAATGCGGTGATTGAGATCACGTATTAACGATCGGTGAAAATTTCAGAAAGACGATGGGAATGGAGATTCTCGAGGGAGAAGATTTTTCTAACGTGTTTCTTTACGAACTCCGCGCGATTCCATGGTGAATGAAGTTCTTGCCGACATCATTGGAACCGGAAGTCCCGTTGTAAGGACGTTGTCGGTTTGGGGAACAACCGGAACGATCGCCGGCGTTCTAAAAAGACTTTCATATGAGCAGCATGTACAATGAGATCATGCCATTGATTGTACGTTACGATCCAAAAGCTGCGGAGCTTCTATTCGTTCGTATTTCCGGCAACCCACACGAGACACTTCAAGCCATCGAACGAGTGACCAAAGAAGTCAACCCTGCATTTCCATTCCGTTATTCAATTCGTGGATGAAGAATTCGGTAATACATATCGCAGCGAGGCGTCAGTAAGTTCGCTGGTGAATATTTTCGCGGGTGTGTCGATCTTCATTGCTTGCCTGGGGTTGCTGGGCTTGTCGTCGTTCTCTGCCGATCAGCGGGCGAAAGAGATTGGTGTTCGCAAGGTACTTGGCGCCAACACAGGTTCGTTGGTGGTGTTGCTTTCGACGCAATACGCACAATTGATGATCATCGCGTTCATAATCGCGGCACCGTTGTCGTGGTTCTACATGCAGCGATGGCTATCCGATTTTGCCTATCGTACCGATGCAAGTATTGGGTTGTTTGTTCTTGCAGGGATTGTGACGTTTGCTATCGTGCGTTAACGGTTAGTTATAAGTCGTATGCGGCGGGCGTTGATGAATCCGGTTAAGACGCTTAAAGAAGAATAACGCGCGCGACGCGCCGCATTACGCATTACACATTTACTCACTAGTCATTACGCATTGCGGAGCAATTTAGATCTATTGACTCCACAATGCGTATTGTGTATATGACTAGTGCGTAATGCGTAATGAATGAGTTATTCTTTTCACAAAACTCATAAACATTCCCACCTTGCTTAAACACCATCTTCTTCTCAGCCGCATTGAATTCCAAAGTAACGCCATACGCCTCCAACTTAAAACACTCCATTTCCGGCACTCTCCACCGCAATGGGACCTTCACCTGTTGCCTGGATCGAAAGCTTGTTGGTAAGTTGCGACACCTTTAGCTTGAATGGAAACCTGCTTGCTCGCATAAGTTCCGAAATATTGTTCGAGCTCCTTATTGAGAACTTCAGGAACGAAATCGATAGATCTCGATACCCGTCCTGTTATCAAAACGAGGAATGATTCCCCAACCATAAAAATCATTCGCGAGGCCGATAAGAACATCGTTATCACCTTCCTTCAACGGGATCTCGAATGACGTATTCTCAACCGAGATCCGACCGTCAGGTTGCTTTCTCATATCCTGCGCATACAAGTTCTTATCGGCGGTAAGCGGTGCGACCATTCACATACACCCACACTTCGTCGCTAAAGCCAAGATTGATCTTGCGCTTCTCTTCCTTTTTTCGATTTCAATGTTGTTCGAAGCCAAACAAGTCGGGCGTGAGCTACTCTGGCCATACAAGCGACTGATATTAATGAGACCATTGCGTTTCGGCCGTCACCTTCTGCCATTTTGTTGCGAAGGCAGGAGGATTTGAGTTACTGCACTCTTGCCCTGCAGGAAAATCGATCGGTTCACTGACCTGCCACGAGCTGATGTAACGATTGTCGTTGTACACCGGGTCGAATTCACCCATCGGGCTCAGTCCTTCAACCTGGTTGGGTTTGATCACGAGGTTGCTCACGAAACATTTTCCGGCGAAGGCGATGCCTCCATCTTTTGTATTTCCTTCGAGGCGAGGAACAACGAGTGTCGGATTCATGTCATTCACGTATACCAACAACTGCACACCGGACACCACCAGCTTAATGTGAGTCCATACACCTTTCTTGAAGTTGGCGGCCGTTTGATAATTCGGATACATGTCCCACATGTTTACCTTCTTGATAATTGGCGCGTATTGGATTGCGTCTGTGGCTGTCGGATCATCGGGATGATTCCTCAGGTAAACAATTCTGTTTCGTCGTCGCTCTGTCGATGAAAATAGAAGCTCGTGAATCCTTCCAATGAACTCGAGGTCGAACTCGATAGTGCCGTTTGCGAAGTTGATGTTGTTGGCGGTAGTGATCTCATTCCCCGCTGTGATCTCCATGGAGGGAACGCCGTTGTGATCCCCGAACTTCACGTTGCCCATTGTTTTTCGCGGTGAAGTTTTCCGCCTTCATTGGCGACATTAATGTTTGTGTCCGTTTTCGGAGTTTTCTTTTGCGCGAAGACCTGTGCGCAAGTGAACATCACGACCAGTACTAAAAGTGATTTCTTTATCATGTGGTGATAAGATTTGTGTTACCGTGTAGCGATCTGCTACATGGCAAACCTCACGAAAATCACCTGTTTTAGGCTATTTCAAACACTGGCCAAATCTTTTCCAAATTTCGTTTTGTACTTTTTTATCGTCCTTCCGATCAAAGATCCTCCGATTGCCCGAAGGAATTATCCACAATACCCAACCGAATCCGGGAATAGAAATATTTACCACGACGAAAGCCGTTACGGCAGAAATGTAGCTGCCGCCCATGGCGCCGAGTGTGACCGTACCACCAATGTTGACGTTCAGGGATTGATCGGAATTACGGATGTCGCCCACAAACGAACGTTGACCCCGATGCCTCCGAATACAAGTCCGACAATTCCCAATCATTTCATTATGGTCAATTCGAAGACACCCCAGGTGATTAAGAATATCATGAAGCAAGCCGATATGACCACGATCGACCAATCGAGCCAGCTTGCTTTCGTGGTCCTTCCTAGTCCTTTGAGATACAAAATGCGATATCCGCGAACCCGGGAAGAAGGTAACTGACGAATGCGACCATGAAAGAAATACGCGCTGGTGACCGATGGCCAGCACGATGGCACTCACAAACACGGTGGTCATCGACCAGAAATAAATTTCCCAAAAGCCCGGTGAACCTTACCTCCTTTGTTGGTGAGCATGGCGATTAACCCTGTGATCAATGCCATCTTTCCTCCGGCGATGTGCAGCCAGAGCATGTAGTGCAGAAATATTTCGATGCTGTTCATGTGCGAATTATCACGCGAACTGGGCCGCTTGCAACAAAAAGGAGATGCCGAACCGTCGAATACCGTAGATGAATTGTACCTTATCGTGAACCTGCTGGTAACAAGAAAAACCGAACTGCATGCTGAAAAACTACGTCCTCACCGCATTTTCGCAACATCCCTGCGGATACCCAGTCTATTTCATGATCAATCTCGCCGGCCTCACTCTTGGTGGTGTGGGTGTGTTGTATGATGATCGTGATATTTATCGTCACGAGTTAAGTTTCGATCAGTTCCATGCGAAGAAAGACAGGATCTATCGCGTGAACTATAATTTTCTCTTCTGGTGATAATCGAATGATCTCACACCTTCGGTACCTGTGTTTGTGGGCCCGTATGTAAAGAAGAATTTTCCGGAAGTTGATGATGTTGTTCGCTTTGCACCTTCGTTTTCGCCGCGAGTAATTGCATACAAAGACCGCATCTTCGAAGAGAAAGGATTTGCCGGGGCCGATCCTGCTATTTTTTAATGTTCTCGACTTCAAAAGCATTCACGGAGATCTTTCGACAGCAATCAGTAAGCCCGGCACCGTTGTCATACACAGAATCGGTGGCAAAGAAATATTTGAGTCGCCCGATGAAGCGTTAGGCAAAACTCTACTCTATAATAATAAAGACACGTACGAAGTGACGGCGGTGATTAAAGACGTTCCCGCGAACTCTCATTTCACATTCGATTTCCTTGTATCGATCTACAATTTCAAAAACCTGAACGAGAGAACGGTAGCATGGAACAATCCCAACTTCACAACATTCGTGTTGCTGAAGCCGAACGCGTCGATTGCCGATCTGCAACAAAAGATCAACGATTGGGTAAATCCTCCTGCCGAAGCAGCTGTGAATGGCGGCAACAGGCTCACGCTCGATCTCGAGCCCTTACAAGATGTGCATTTCAATACAACCGTCTTCAATTTCGGTGGACAACTCCTGATTACCGACCTGAAATACATTTACATCTTTTCTGCGATCGTCTATTAGTACTTATCATCGCTTGTATCACTACGTCCACCTTGCGACAGCGAGAGCAACAAACGCGAGCACGTGAAGTCGGAATGAGGAAATCAGTCGGTGCTATCGTTCCGGCAATTGGTCCTTCCAGTTTTTGTCTGAGTCATTCTTGCTGTTATTACCAGCGATCATTCTTGCAGTTACCGCATGTTACCTCTTGCTTCCTTCGCTTCAATCTTTGATGAGCACGAGATCGAGATCGATCTTTTTTAGCCCAGCCACGATTGCCTCCATTATTTTAACATGGATTGTCCTTTCTGTTTTGTCGGGATTCTATCCTGCATTGATATTGGCGCGATTCAGACCTTCAAGTGTCTTGAGTGGAGCGATTGTCGGGACTTCGGGCGCCCGGCTTCGCAAAGGACTCGTGGTTGTTCAATTCACAGTGTCGATGGCGATGATTGCTGGTGCAATGGTAGTGCTGTCGCAACTCGATTACATGCAGTCGAAGAAACTCGGTCTTGAAAAAGAGAACGTAGTTATCATTCGTGGCAACGCAGACATTTCCCCGAAGCTCCATGTATTCAGTGAATTCGCTCCGAAATATTCCCGGTGTTGCTTCTGTAGCCGGCACTTGGCGCTCGCCTTTCGAGACAGTCGTAGGAAATGGATTTAACCTTTCCGATAATCCTGCAAACGACGGCTGGGTTACCGTTGGCGGTATCGCTGCCGATTGAAAACTATCTTTCAACAACGGGCATGGAGTTGGTCGCCGGAAGAAGAACTTTCAGACGATACAAAAGATACAGTCAATGAGTTACATCGTCAATGAAGCATTCCTCCGCGACTTCGGATTGAAAGCGGACGAAGCTGTCGGCAAGAGAACATCACTCGGCATCACGATGGACAAAGGAGCAGGAACGATCGTCGGTGTGTAAAAGATTTTTCACTTCACGTCGTTGGCACGAAGGATCGAGCCTATCGTGTTGTTCAATCGTCCAGATTGGTTGGGTGCTGCTGTTGTTCGTTTGAAAACGAGCGATCTTACGGGAACACTGAATGCTAGCGAAAAAGAATGGAAAAGAGCTAGCACCAGCGAGACCATTCAATTATTCATTCCTCGACGATCAGTACGATGCATTGTATCGCACGGAGCAACGCGTGAGTACACTGGTGACTGTGTTTTGCATCGGTCGCTATCGTAATCGCTTGCCTGGGCTTTTTGGGATTGGCGTCGTTCACAACCATGCAGCGCGCAAAGGAGATCAGTATTCGCAAGGCACTCGGATGCAACATCGCAGAGCATTATCTTCCTGTTGTCGAAAGGATACATCAGGCTTATGCTGGTTGCGTTTGTGATTGCAGTGCCGCTCAGTGCGTACTTACTCAACCAATGGCTCGAAGCGTTTGCTTACAGGATAACGTTGGGCCCGGTTTATTTTGGCGCTGCGTTTCTGTTACTGTGCTCTCATCTCGTTTGTGACCATTGGGTTGCAATCTTATAAAGCGAGTGTTGAGAATCCGGTGACGAATCTGAGAAATTTGTAAGCACTTTCAGGCGATGCATTTCTCCCTTATTTGCATTCCTTTCGTAATGTTATTTCTCATCATTCTCTCTTTGTTTTTTCGATCCTCCGGTGACCTCGAAGCTCATCGGTCCCAATACTTCTTTAGACGAAAGCAGCGCAGCATTCACCCCTGATGGCAAAACTTGTTTCTTCGGTGTAAAATCTCCATCAACACTCTCGTCGTAGCGTGATGGTGATTTGTGAATCGCATTCGAAAATGGCAAGTGGGCCGAACCAACCATCGCTCCGTTCTCAGGAAAGTTTAAAGATTTCAGTCCTTCGATCTCGCCTGATGGAAACAAATTATTTTTTGTTTCAAACAGACCTGTGAATGGCAAACGACGGTTGATCTTTGGATGGTGGAACGAAAGAACAATGTGTGGAGTGAACCTGTAAATGTTGGCGAACCCATCAACTCCGTAACAGCGTGGGAACTCGGTTGTTCGATGACCAGAGATGGTACGTTGTTCTTCAGTTCAACAGGCACCGACGGCAATCCCGACATCTACTTTCAAAGTGGGTCGACGGAAAATTCGAAGCACCGACTCGTCTCGACGAATCAAATTAATTCCGAAGTTAGCGAGACCGATCCGGCTGTCGCTCCCGACGGCAGCTACTTGATATTCGCATCACCGGCCGCGCCGACGTAAAGGACGATGGTTATCCTCGAGGCGATCTATATGTGAGCTTCTTCAAGGACGGCAAAATGGACCGCTGCTAAAAATCTCGGTGCCGATGTGAATTCCGATGCCGAAGAATCGAGTCCTTCTATCTCAAGCGATGGCAGCAAGATATACTTCGTAAGCGAACGCAATTTCATCTCATTCCCATTTCTCCCAGGCTCGATTATAAAACACTTCGCCGTGAGTTGAATGGTTCTCAATAACGGCCTTGGAATATCTATGAAAGTACCGACAAGCAT
>JBBCGZ010000013.1:0-58333 GCA_037200305.1 Bacteroidota bacterium | reverse complement strand
CTTCTTCGCGGATCCTCGCAGGAGGATATTCCCTGGTCGTGAACACCGTGTACATCACCGATATAAAAAGTACTGCACCGCCAACGTAGAACGAATACTTTACAGCATCCGGGATAGAATTCTCATTTGCAACATTGGAGATATTAAACCAGTTGGAGAAGATCCACGGAAGCGATGACGCAACGACCGCGCCCGTGCCGATGAAGAATGTCTGCATCGCGAAACCTGTTGTGCGCTGCGAAGGAGGAAGCATGTCGCCGACGAAAGCGCGAAAGGGTTCCATACTGATGTTGATCGACGCATCCATCATCCAAAGCACACCAGCAGCAACCCACAACGTCGACGAGTTGGGCATCAATATTAACGACAGCGATGCCAGCAATGCGCCGATTGCAAAGTAGGGGCGGCGACGGCCCCACGTCGGATGCCATGTGCGATCGCTATAATATCCAATGATCGGTTGTACGAGGAGACCTGTTACGGGCGCTGCAATCCAAAGTATCGGCAGCTTCTCGGGTTCGGCACCAAGTGACGAGAATATCCAACTCGTGTTTGCATTCTGTAAAGCGAATCCAAACTGAATACCGAAGAAGCCAAAGCTCATGTTCAGTATTTGTGAGAAGGAAAGATGAGGCATTGTCTGCACGTAGCCTTTGGCGGAGGCAGGCTGACGCCCAACCTGGGTGTTTGTCGACATCCGACTAAGTTAACGATAAATTGATCTCATCGTGCGTGAATGGGATCTTGATCGTTTGGATCTTTTCGCTGCCGATCCATTCAGGATCATTGATTGGATCGTATTTCTGTATCGGTGTGAAGTAGGAGAAGTCTATTGTCTCTGCGTTCTTCAATGGATCGAAGCCGTGCAGGCAAACAGTTATGGATTTCCAGTTAGCCTTATAGCTACCTTCACCTGCCTTCACCTTTAATGTTGATGTTGAAGGATTGAACGACAGTGTGCGTTTCGAAGAAGAACCCTCTTGATATTGGAATGTCTCGCCGTCATCTTCATAGAGTTCGAATGAACTTCCGGTGCTTCCGTTATAAACATGAAGCACAAGCTCTTCCGTTTTTTGTTCGTGTTGATGCCGGCGCGCTTCATGGGAAGTACAGAGCCAGCTTTAATAAACACCGGCAACCGATGCATCGGGCTTTCGACAAAGATCTCCTGGTTGCCATTGAACTTATGACCATTGTACACACTGTACCAGTCGCCTTCGGGCAGAAAAACTTTTAGAATGTCGCGCGTGCTTTCGCAAGGACAAACGAGTATCGATGGACCGAAGAGATATTGGTTCTGGAACTGGTGATCGAACACGCGTGCTTCGAACGGCCATGAGATCGCCAGGCTTCGCTGAACCGGCATGCCCGTTGTGGCAGCCTGGTGGAACAACGAATAAATGTACGGCATCAGTTGATAACGAAACTTGATAGAGTTCCGAACGATCTGCTCTACCTCTTCACCAAATGACCACGGTTCAGCATCGCGTGTGTTGATCATGGTATGACCGCGGAAGAATGGCGACAGTGCAGCGATCGACATCCAACGTGCATATAATTTTATATTCGCTTCGCCAACAAATCCACCGGCATCATATCCCGCGAAAGCGACGCCTGTAAGACCGAGACTATTCACAAGGCGCACACCCAACAACATGTGATCGTCGTAAGAGACATTATCGCCCGTCCAGACTGCCGCATAACGTTGCACGCCGGAAAATCCGGAGCGCGTTAGGTTGAACGGTCTTCGTCCATTCATGAGGCTCTTCGTTCCTTCGTAGGTACTGCGCGCCATCTGGAATCCAAACAGGTTGCGACCTTTCCTGGTCGTGCTGGGATTGCCATCGAAATCAAACACGATGTTCTCGGGAAGTCCGTGTCCCCACGTGGCGATCTCGTTCATGTCGTTCCAATATCCCTTCGATACCGAGATCGACATATGACTTCAAATGTGATCTCCACCACGCACGCGTATCCGATTTGGTGAAATCGGGAAAGTGACACCAACCCGGCCACACCTGGCCCTGGTAAAATTCTCCATCAGGATATTTCAGGAAAACATCTTTCGCCACGCCATCGTCGTAGGCAGGGTAGCCCTTCTCTACTTTAATTCCGGGGTCGCACATGATCACAACCTTGAATCCCTCGTCTGTGAGAAATTTCAGTAAGCTCTTTGGATCTGTGAAGTTGGTCGGACACCACGTGAAGATCTTGTACTGATCCATATAGTGGATGTCGAGCACAATGACATCTGCAGGGATATCTTTTTCGCGAAATGTTTTAGCGAGAGTCTTTACTTCTTTATCGGGATAATAACTGTAGCGGCACTGCTGGTATCCGAGGCTCCATATGGGCGGCATTTCCATGCGACCAGTAAGCCACGTGTAATCACGAATGATATCGGCAATATTTCCGCCTTCGATGAAATAGTAATTCATCGCACCGCTGTCGGCCGAGAAGCTCGAGAAACGCTTGTTCGAAGCGCCGGAAGTTGAAAAATGTTTTGAATGAGTTATCGAAGTACACACCGTACATCACCTGATGATGAATGCCGATGTAGAAAGGAGTGGAGACGTACAATGGATCCTGTCCTCCGTGATAACCGTAGGCGTCGGTAGTCCAGTTCTGATATTGATGACCTTTGCGATCGAGGTTGCCTGTCTTTTCGCCAAGACCAAGGAACCGTTCACCTTCCTGTAGTTTTTTATAAGTAGTTACTTGTTCACCGATCCACGCGGTGGTGAGACCAGGCTCGTCTTCGTTGATGATGTTGTGATGAAGGTCTTCGAAACGAACGCGAAGAGATTTTTTTTCTATAATGATATTGAGCCTCGAAGTAGAAATACGAATCTCCGATTCATTTCAGTTACCGTGAATGAACTTTTGGAAGGCGAAGCAACAACAGCATAAGAGAAGTCGTCGTACTCGCCGTTGGGGCTCACTGAGACTTTTACGATCGACTCAGAATAAACTAGTACTCTTAGTGTTCCTTTTTCGGCCTTTACCTCAACGCCAAACTCTATCTTCTCGTAGGCGACAAAGTTTCCGATCGTCTGACTTTTCATTAAAAACTATTTCTTCTTCCTCAATGATGAATTTCTAACGATCAGTTTTGTCTTCAGAACTTTTGTTTCTGGTGCGAGATCATCGAGGTCTTTGTCCTTCACTTCGATCTGGCGAATGAGGAGACGTGCAGCTTCTTGTCCCATCTCGAATCCGGGTTGATCGACAGAAGTCAATGATGGATCGGTGATCTGGGCGAAGAAGTAATTACTGAAACCAACGACTGCGACATCGTCTGGTATTTTGAGACCTTTCTCTTTGATCGCGAGGATGGCGCCCATAGCCATTGGGTCGTTGCTTGCGAAGATGGCGTCGGGAGGATGTGGAAGCATTAAAAGTTTTTGAGCAGCGCGTTGACCTTCTTCGAATGAATTGTTAGGGCAAACGATCGTATAGTTCTCGCGGATTTCGAGGTTGCTTTCGGAGAGAGCATCCTGGTAGCCGCGGAGACGATCCTTGCTGATGATAAGATTGGGAGCTCCTTCAAGGTGAGCGATGCGTTTGCAACCTTGTTCGATCAGGTGAAGTACGGCTTCTTTCGCGCCAACGTAGTCGTCAACGACGACCTTGCTCATATTCGGATTGGAATAGAAAAAACGATCGTAGAGAACGATGGGAACGCCTTTCGATATGATAGACTCGATGTGGTCGAAGTTGGTGGTTTCACGCGAAAGCGAAAGCAGCATGCCGTCGACACGGCTGTTGAACAATGCTTTCATGTCGGTGACTTCGCGTTGATAAGATTCGTTCGACTGCGCAAGTATGACGTTGTAGCCGGCTTCGTAAGCAACATCTTCGATTCCACTGATCACAGTAGAGAAAAATGTATTGACGATCTCGGGTATGATGACGCCTATGGTGTTTGTTTTCTTTTGTCGAAGGCTGAGCGCTACGATGTTGGGCTGATAGTTGAGCTTGTCGGCGAGTTCGTTGACAGCCTTCTTGGTTTCGGCACTAATGTCTGGGTGATCTTTCAGCGCCCGCGATACCGTAGATGGGGAGATGCCGAGTTCTCGGGCGATGTCTTTGATGGTGACTTGGTTGAACTTCATTTTTGAGTATTTAATACGGACGATACGGGTATTTTTCGCGATTTTTCGACGAGCCGACACCGTTTGCGTTACCGTTTTCTGAAAATATTGTTAATTTTAGTCAGGATAATCCTTGCATTCGCTACCGAAGGGAGGACAGTATGTACAACAGCCACAATCATAAATTGGAGCCGAAAATACAGAATTCGAAGTTGAAAACTCATCTATTTCTCAATTATAAACCCAAACTAAACCAGTATGATCAGATTGTATCTGTTAAAATGCAGGTACGCATTACTACTCGTGTTCCTTGCCAGCTCTATGGCAATGGCACAGCAAGTAGTAACGGGTACCGTGACTTCAGCGGATGATGGTTCCTCCATCCCGGGAGTCAACATTCTAGAAAAAGGAACAACGAACGGAACGGTAACTGATGTAGACGGATCTTTTCGCATCAGTGTAGGAAGTAGTGCAACACTCGTGTTGTCATTTGTGGGTTACACCACGCAGGAGATAGCAGTTGGCGCTCAAACCACGATCAACATATCTCTCCAGCCAGATGTAACTTCACTTTCGGAAGTTGTAGTTATCGGTTACGGTACGGTTCAAAAGAAAGACCTTACCGGTTCAGTTTCCCAGGTGTCCTCGAAAGACTTCAACGCCGGTGTTAACATCAACCCACTGCAATCAATTCAAGGTAAGGTTGCAGGTCTTAATATCACGGTGGCATCAGGCGATCCTAACGAATCGCCTACAGTCCGCCTCCGTGGTTACACTTCACTTGCTGGCGGTAGCGATCCTCTCGTAGTGGTGGATGGTGTGATCGGTGTTCCGATCAACTCTGTTTCTCCAAACGATATCGAGACAATCGACGTGTTGAAAGACGCTTCGGCTGCCGCGATCTACGGATCACGCGGTGCGAACGGAGTTATCATCATCTCAACAAAACGCGGTAAGTCGGGAAAGACTGTCGTATCATTTAACAACTATGTTTCGGTAGCGACTATCTCTCATCGTCTTCCCATGATGAATGCACAGGAATACCGTGACGAAGTTCAGGCTGTAGATCCAACAGGTTTCAATGACCCTCAGCGTTTCCCAACGGATGCTAACGGTAACGGATTCAATACAGACTGGATCAAGCAAATCACAAGAACGGGAGTTACCAACAACCATGAACTTTCTGTAATGGGTGGTACCGACCAATTGAGCTATCGTGGTTCAGTTAACTATATCAAACAGGACGGTATCGTTAAGAACACAGGTCTCGACAGGGTAACAGGTCGTATCAACCTCGATCAGAAGGCGTTGAATGGCAAACTGCAAATCCAGTACAACCTTGCGTTCACAAATACCAACTCACAGCTCGCTAACGCCGACGTGATTGCGCGTGCAACGATGATGTTGCCAACGCTGCCGGTAAAAAATGCTGACGGATCATACTACGAAATACCAGGCGCGTTCGACCTCTTTAACCCTGTAGCAATGCAGACTGGTTATCAGAACGACCAGGTGAACCACGTATTCGTAGGAGGTTTGAATCTTCGCTACGAGATCCTTCCTGGTCTTACTGTTGGCGCCAACGGTGCGTTCAAAACGACAACACAATTAATAGCCAGGCATATAACAGGGAAGTAAGATTCTTCGCTAACAACGGTGGTAACACCTCGAAGAACCTTTACCAGACCAACAACAAACTTCTTGAATTCACTGCCAACTACGTAAAGAGCTTTAACAACAGTAAGCTTACTTTACTTGGTGGTTATTCATACCAGAACAATGTTGATGACGGTTTTGGTGCTAACAACAACAACTACATAGCTGGCTTGTACAACCTTGTTGGATACAATGCACTCCAACTTGGAAGAGCAACGCTGTTGAATGGTAAATCTAACTATGCAACGTCTTACAGAAATGAGTGGAGCTTGATCTCGTTCTTCGCACGGGGCACGTTCGACTTCAACGACAGGGTCAACCTGACTGCAACGGTTCGTCGTGACGGTAGCTCGAAATTCGGAGCTAACAACAAGTGGGGTACTTTCCCTTCAGTTGGTGCAGGCTGGACAATCTCTAACGAGGCGTTCATGGCCGGAAACAGTACCCTTAGCTTATTGAAACTGAGAGCTGGTTGGGGTATGACTGGTAACTCTGAAGGTATCGGCGCTTATAAGTCGATCTCTCTCGTTGGTCCGACATCAAACTATTACGATGGCGCGGTTGGCGACTTTGTTCCAGGATTCGGTGCGATCCAGAACCCAAATCCAAATTTGAAGTGGGAGGTTTTGACAACGGCCAACATTGGTGTTGACTTTGAATTTGCTGGTGGAAAGATCCAGGGTTCATTGGATGTGTACCAGAAGAAAACAACAGGTATGTTGTTTCCCTACAGCGTGCCTGTTGGAGACTCACACCAGTACGTATATAACACGATCATCGCCAACGTAGGTGAGATGACTAACAAAGGTATCGAGCTTACATTGGGAACCACTGCGATACGCACTGCAGACTTCCAGTGGAACACACGTGTCGTCGGTTCATTCTATAAGAACGAGATCACAAGCCTTCAGAGCGCAGACTTCGGTGTAGGTGTTATCCGATACAATGCATTCGGCGGTCGCGGTTTGTCTGATGTGTTTGCATCACGCCTGAGAGAAGGTCACCCACTCGGTGAATTCTACATTCCTACGTTTGCCGGTTTCGGCACCGATGGAAAGGTGTTGATGAATGCAGAAGACGGTGGCTCTCCCACGAACGACTATACGAAGGCTCACCTTTCAGAAAAAGGACAAGCTCAGCCTCGCGTAACAGCTTCATGGGGTGAACACATTTACATTCAAGCGTTTCGACCTGTCGTTCCAGCTTCGTGGTGTGTTTGGCAACAAGATCATGAACAACCTTCGTTCGAACCTGGCGATCCCCGGATCAATTCTCCAGACGAACATGTTGAAGGAAACATCCAACTACCCTACAAACTACGGCGTAAATCAGCTTTCCAGCCTTTGGCTTGAGAGTGGCGCTTTTGTAAGGTTGGACAACTGGCAGGTTGGATATAACATTCCTACCGGCAATTCATTACTCTCCGCGGCCCGTGTCTATCTCGGTGGTAATAACTTGTTCCTGATCACGAAATACAAGGGTATCGACCCAGAACTCCAGGTAAAAGGAGATTTGACCGTAGATACAAACACTGGTTTCCAGCAGCAGACTCCGAACAACATGGGTCTTGATGCTACGGGAATTTATCCGAAGACAAGAACGTTCATGTTAGGTGTGAATCTCACGTTCTAGTTAGAAATACAAAGAACAAGAATTATGAAAAACAATATTATAAAATCGTTGAAAGTGATCGGTTTGATCTTAGCGATTGGGTTTACCCAGTCGTGTACGGATCTTACCGAGAACGTGTATGACAAAACACTTGCTTCTCAGTTTGGTACAAACCAGGAGCAATTGGATGCATTGGTGGGGACCGCTTTACGGTAAACTTGGAGATTACTATGGCAACTTTGCCGACCTCAACTCAACTACCGACGAAATGGTGGTGCCTACAAGAGGTGGTGACTGAAAGACGGTGACAAGTGGAAACGCTTCGAAGAGCACGACTGGGATCCTACATTGGATGACGGATCATTCAACAACATCTGGAACTGGGCTTATGGCCAGGTTGCAGCTATCAACCAGCAGCTCAACAACCCGAACATTACCGATGAAGCAACAAGGGCCGAAATGAAAACCCTTCGTGCTTTCTATCACTACATAGCGATGGACAATTTTGGTAAAGTGCCGATCATTACTGAAAAAGTAGCTAGCGGAGACAATGGTGGTGCTGCAAGTCCTGCACAGTCTCCACGTGCTGACGTTTATAATTTCGTTGAAACGGAATTGCTTGCTGCCCTTCCGCTTCTTTCCAAGGATGTGGGTGGTACGCACTATGGTCGCATGACGCAGTGGGTTGCACGCACGATTCTCGCTAAGATGTATCTGAACGCAGAAGTTTACACGGGCACCGCTCAGTGGTCTAAAGCCTTTGTGCAATGCGACTCGATCATTAAGGGTGGTAAGTTCTCAGTTGCGGCTGACTTCTTCTCGAACTTCACAACGACTAACCAGGGATCTCCGGAGATCATCCTGGCTACGCCGATGGATAAGACGAAGAGAACAGGCTTCAACATCCAGTACGCAACACTGCACTATAATCACCAGCGCACTTACGACCTTGGTAACTCACCATGGAACGGTTACAGCGCTGCTACTGAATTCTACAATTCGTTCGATGATGCAGACGTTCGCAAGAAAATGTGGATCGTTGGACAACAGTATGACATCTCAGGTGTAGCGATGAAAGATGAAACTCTCGACATGATCATCGACCCTAACATTCCGCAATTCCAAATGGAAGCGGGACCGTTTGGTCGCTTGAAAGGTGCGAGAACTCAGAAGTACGAAATCCAGCTTCATAACCACACTGCTGATAACTCACAGGATAATGACTTCGTTATCTTCCGTCTCGCTGATGTTATCCTGATGAGGGGTGAAGCATCATTCAGACTTGGTAACCAACCTGACGCCGTTACTGATTTCGACTACATCAGGGACTTGCGTGGTGTACCACCACTCGGTGCCGGTATGACTGCAGATGATATGCTTGCAGAACGAGGCCGTGAGCTTGCATTTGAATTCCATCGCCGCCAGGACCAGATTCGTTTTGGCACCTGGACGAAATCATGGACGTTCAAACCTGCGACAGACGGTCACGATATTTTATGGCCAATACCTCAAAGCCAGATTGCCCTCAATCCTAACCTCGTTCAAAACCCTGGTTATTGATCGAGTGATTTAATTGTTTTTAAAGAGCCACGATGGTTGTCGTGGCTCTTTCATTTATATACTTTTAGCCTTCATTAGTGATTGGTGTCTCTCATGCGCAATAAATTTTCCTGGTGCGGATTTTTGTTATTGATCGTTTCTTTTTTTTCATGTGAAAAGAAGAAAACGGCAAGCTTATTCGAGTCGCTCGAGTCTTCGGGAACAGGGATCGAATTCGTAAATAAACTGGAACCGATAAGCGGAAAACTTTCGATAGTAGACTACCTGTATTATTACAATGGGGCAGGTGTTGCTGCAGGTGACATTAACAACGACGGACTTACAGATCTGTTTTTTGTTTCGAATGCCGGAAGCAACAAGATGTATCTCAACAAAGGAGATTTCAAATTTGAAGACATCACAGATAAAGCCGGCCTGAAGAGCTTCGCCGAATGGAAGACCGGTGTCACAATGTCCGACGTAAACGGCGATGGCTTCCTCGATATATACGTATGCGCTGTAGCGAATTACATGAATCTCGAAGGTGTCAATGAATTGTACATCAATAACGGTAATAACACCTTTTCTGAGAAAGCCGCTGAATATGGTCTTGCCTTCTCAGGCTTCTCAACACAGTCGGCATTTTTCGACTACGATCACGATGGCGATCTTGACATGTATCTCTTGAATCACGCTACCCATACATCGAGGTCTTATGATAAAGTGATTGCCCGAACTCTTCGCGATAAGGATGCGGGAGATTATCTCTACCGTAACGACAATGGGAAGTTTGTTGATGTAAGCGAAGCGGCAGGGATCTACCAGGCTGCGATGGGCTATGGACTTGGTATTACCATCGCCGATCTTAACAACGATGGGTGGGAAGATATTTATGCAACGAAACGACTTTCACGAAGACGACTATTATTACATCAACAATCACGACGGTACATTTAAAGAAGCCGGCAAGGAAAGCTTTCGATACTTCAGCAGGTTCTCGATGGGCTGCGACGCTGCCGATGTCAACAATGATGGATATGAAGATGTAATGACGCTCGACATGTCGCCCGACGAAGAAGCGCTCGAAAAAAAGTCGTTGGGAGAAGATCCATGGGACATGTTTATGTATAAGCTCTCGTTTGGATATCATTACCAGTTTAGTCGTAACGTTCTGCAGGTCAACAATGGAGGTAAAACATTTTCCGACTGGGCGATGCTTTCCGGTGTGTCGTCTACCGACTGGAGTTGGGCAACATTAATAGAGGACTACAACAACGACGGGCAGAAAGATATTTTCATCACGAATGGGATCATGAAGAGGCCGAATGACCTCGATTATCTGAAGTTTTCACATGAAGACTCTATGTTATATGCGTCGGAGCTGACAACGAAGCAACTTGAGATGGCCATCCGCCGGATGCCTGAAGGAAAGGCTCACAACTATCTTTTTGAGGGAGATAGCTCCATGGTGTTCAAAGACAGATCGGAAGCTTGGGGAATGACAGAGAAGAATATTTCGAACGGTGCGGTTTATGCCGACCTGGACAATGACGGAGATCTCGACCTGGTCACAAACAGCATCAACCAGTCACCCAGTATTTATAAAAATCTTTCAGACCAACAGGTCCATAACAACTATCTGACGATTTCTCTTAAGGGCGACAATGCAAACACATTCGGACTTGGTGCGAAAGTTTATGTGTCGACGAAAAGAAAGTTTCAATTGAAACACCTGATGCCCACACGCGGGTTTCTTTCTTCAGTAGAGCCGCGGTTGAACTTTGGACTAGGTAAAGACACGAAGGCTGATAGCGTGATCGTCGTTTGGAATGATGGACGTTCGCAGGTGGTAACAAATGTAAGCGCGAATTCTCATCTCGTAGTGGACCAAAAAAATTCGACAACGAACAAGGTTGCAGTCAGTATTTATAGAAGTGCGAAACCCCTTTTTACCGATGTAACATCGGGGGTTAATATCAATTGGCAGCACCAGGAAAATCGGTATCTCGATATATATCGCGAAAGCCTTATGCCTTTCATGATCTCGAAGGAAGGACCAAAAGTTGCAGTCGCCGATATTAACGGCGATAACCTCGACGACATGTATGTTGGCGGTGCAAAACACCAGGCAGGTTCTTTATTCATTCAATCGAAAAATGGTTTCACGTTTTCTAATCAACCAGCGTTCAGGACCGATTCGGTCTTCGAAGATACCGATGCGCTTTTCGTTGATGTTGATAACGATGGCGATAAAGACCTGTATGTTGTCACTGGCGGGAATGAATTTTATGGCAACATGTCGCAGCAGGACGACAGGCTTTATATCAATGACGGCAAAGGGAATTTTACCCGCGCCGTTGAAAGCCTTCCTGCCATGCGTGAGAACAAAAGCTGCGTAAGAGCATTTGACTTCGATGGCGATAATGATCTCGACCTGTTTGTCGGCGGTCGCGTGGTTGCCTACGGTTATGGCAAAACTCCTCGTTCGTTTTTGTTGGTCAATGACGGAAAGGGGAAGTTCACCGATGGAACGGAACAGTACGCACCTGCATTGAAGAATGCCGGCATGATAACAGATGCAGCGTGGACTGATTTTGACAAGGATGGCAAAATAGATCTCGTTGTTGCTGGTGATTGGATGTCCTTGAAAATATTCAGATACGATGGGCGCGTGTTTTCTGAAACCAGTGATATTATTGACGCGTCATCTCCAGTCAGGAAGATGAAGGGATTATGGCAAAGCGTGTCGGTGGCTGATATGGATGGTGATGGCGATATGGATATAGTTGCAGGAAACATCGGACTGAATACGAGACTCCGTAAAAGTGGAGATGACTCTAAGTTGACAATGTATTTCGGCGACTTTGATAAAAACGGACAGAATGAACAACTCGTAGGCTATAATCGCAGCGACGGAAAAGTTTATCCTTTAGCTACTAAGGATGAGCTCGCTAAACAGATGCCTTCATTAATCCAAAAGAAATTCACAGAGTATAAGAACTATGCTGGCAAATCTATGGATGATATCTTTGGCGATGTCCTCCATGCCGACACCGTGGTAACACTTGAAGTAGATCAATTTGCGTCTTCGTATTTTGAAAATCTTGGAGGCTTCAAGTTTAGAATACAGCCGCTCCCAAATGCAGCGCAGCTTTCGAAGACATTTGTTACCATAACGAACGATTTTGATAACGACGGAAGGTGGACGTACTTTTGGCCGGCAATTTTTACGGAGGCAGTATGTACCAAAGTGTGTATGATGCCAGCCAGGGAATATTATTAAAGAATGAGGGTAGAACAGGTTCGTTGTCGTGCCGTCAGGTGAGTCAGGATTATGGCTTAAAGGACAGGTGAGGGATATCAAACCGATACGAACCGCGAACGGTATCATCTATGTGGTGTCGAAGAACGGTGAGAAATTGAATTTTATCAGGCTGCAATGAGAAGCGTTTGGATATCCCTTGTTTTGATTGTCGCCGTGGCCTGTAAACAGGAGTCACCGAAGAACACGCTGTTTGAAAAGATGACTCCAGGTCATACTCACGTCGACTTTACGAACAGCGTGAGTGGCGATGATGAGCTTAACATATTCAACTATCGGAATTTCTACAACGGCGGCGGCGTCGCCATTGGCGATGTTAATAACGACAGCCTTCCCGACCTGTTCCTAATCTCGAACATGGGTAAGAACCAGCTCTATATTAATAAGGGAGGCTTCGAATTCGAGAATGTTACCGAAAAGGCAGGAATTGGTGGAACCCGGGCCTGGAGTACCGGGGCTACGATGGCCGATGTGAATGGTGATGGATATCTCGATATCTACGTATGTAATGCGGGCAATCGTGTCAATGACGATCGTTCCAACGAGTTGTTCATTAATAATGGCGACCTGACATTCACGGAGCAGGCAGAGAAATATAAGGTTGCCGACAAAGGATTTTCAACTCACGCAGCATTCTTCGATTACGATCGCGATGGAGACCTCGACATGTACCTGCTCAATAACAGCTTCATCCCTGTTGGCAAACTTCAGTACCAGAACCTTCGGCCTGTTCGGGATTCATTGGGTGGTCACAAGCTGTTCAGGAACGACGGTGAATCGTTCACAGACGTGAGCGTAAAGGCCGGGATCTATGGAAGCGTTATCAGCTTCGGGCTGGGAATTACGATCGGTGACTTTAATAACGACAACTGGCTTGATGTTTACATCTCTAATGATTTCTACGAACGAGATTACCTGTACATCAACAACCACGACGGAACATTCAAGGAAGACATCAAAAACCAGATACAACACATCAGCCTTTCTTCGATGGGAGCAGACTGTGCCGACATCAACAACGACGGCACCTTAGACATATTCGTTACCGACATGCTTCCCGGGGATGACCGTCGGTTGAAGCTTACGATGTCGAATGAAGGATATGATCTCTATCAATTGAAGTTGAACCGTGACTATCATCATCAGCTTACACAAAATACCCTTCAGTTGAATAATGGTAACGGAACATTTAGTGAAGTAGCCAGGTTGTCCGGCGTTCACGCAACTGACTGGAGCTGGGGCGCGTTGCTTTTCGATATGGACAACGATGGCAACAAAGATATTTTCGTTGCCAACGGAATTTACAAGGACCTGACCGACCAGGATTTCATCAATTTCTTAAGCGACGAGACCACGATGAGACAGGTGGTACAAGAGGGAAGGTTCGACTTCAGAACCCTCCAGGATAAAATGACATCCACACCGTTGTCCAGCTATGCATTTAAGAACGAGGGCAATCTTGCATTTACCAACGAAGCGAAGTCGTGGGGTCTCAGTGAACCTGGATTCTCGAACGGGGGCTGCATACGGTGACCTCGACAATGATGGCGACCTCGACCTTGTTGTGAACAGGCTTAACATGCCGGCAGTAATGTATCGCAATTCGTCGAGCGAGCGTGGAAAACATTTCTTGCGTGTGAGCCTGGAAGGGACTAAGAAGAACCTCCAGGCAATAGGAGCAACAGTTTCACTGTGGCGTCATGGCAATTACCAGATGCTCCAGGAAATGCCTAATCGTGGCTTCGAATCATCGGTAGATCATTCGTTGATATTCGGTTTCGGTTCGGATTCCCTATCCGTCGATTCGTTGACAGTACTTTGGCCGGACGATCATATCGAAACTTTATATGACGTTGCCATCGATAGAGAGATAACACTTGTCCAGTCGAAAGCAGAAAAAATTTGGAAGCAGGCGCCACAGGCTTCCACACTCTTCAAAGACGTTACTGCAGAACGAAACCTTCAGTACGTTCACCGCGAAAACAATTATGTGGATTATTACAGGGATCAATTGCTCAAGCAAATGTATTCGACGCAAGGTCCCGCTATTGCAACAGGCGATGTTAATGGAGACGGATTAGATGACGTCGTGTTCGGAAGTTCGAAGGGAAGTCATATGCAATTGTGGCTGCAAGAACAGCGCGGAACTTTTGCCCAGAAGAGTCTGTCAACCTTCATGGGCGACACGCTTTCCGAGAACGTAGCAGCGTTGCTTTTCGATGCGGACAATGACAAAGACCTGGATCTGGTTGTCGTAACAGGAAGTAACGAGTTCGAGGCAAACGATCCTGAGTTGAGAGACAAGATTTATAAAAACGACGGTAAAGGAAACTTTACACTTTTCGATGGAATCCCTGCATTGATGAGTAGCGGCTCTTGCGTAACGGGAAGCGATTTCGATCTCGATGGAGATATTGACCTCTTCATCGGCGGCCGAATGATACCAGGTAGTTATGGAAAGGATCCGCCCAGTTACTTAATGGTCAACGATGGCACTGGACGATTCACCAACTTCACCCGTCGTTTCTTCGATAGCTCCGATTTTGGCATGGTCACCAGTGCAACGTGGACAGATCTGAACGGCGATAAATATCCGGACATTGTCATCGTCGGCGATTGGATGCCCGTTATGATCTACATCAACGAAGGTGGAAAGGCATTGAAGCGACTGAAACGCTCCCGGACTGGAAAAATCTTCAGGATGGTGGAACTGTGTGAAGAGCACCGATCTCGATAACGATGGGGACAACGATCTTATCCTTGGCAACCTCGGCCTTAACAGCCGAATGAAGGCGGATAGTCTGCATCCTGCACGACTCTATATTAATGACTTCGATCAGAATGGGGCTATCGAGCAGGTGATCACATCGTACACAGAAGATGGAAAGGCCTATCCACTTGTATTGAAGGCTAATCTCGAGAAGCAACTACCACTCATTAAGAAAAGATTCATCGAAAATAATAAGTATGCTGGAAAGCAGATTGAAGAAATTTTCAGCAAGGAAGAGCTCCAGGAATCTATAAAGAAGGAAGCTTATCAATCGCGATCACAACTACTGATCAACAAAAGCAATGGGATCTTTGAGTTTAAATCACTTCCGGTTGCTGCTCAATATTCACCTGTATATGCTATCGAAACAATGGACTTCGATCACGATGGCAAGACTGACATTGTTCTTGCAGGAAATTTCTTCGATGTGATCCCTGAAATGGGACAATACGATGCAAGCTACGGCCTTGTACTGAAAGGATTGGGTAACAATGAATTCGAACCCGTTGATTCGAGGTCGGGGTTCTTCGTAAGAGGCCAGGTTCGTAACATAGCGAAGTTGAAAGATGCGAAGGGAGTCGAGCTGTTATTTGTTGTGAGGAACAACAGTGCTGCGTCTATTTTTACCCTGGGCCGTCAAGAAACCAGGCAGGCGGAACATTAGTGCTATTGTCCAGCCTGAGGCAATCGTAACACTCCGGCGGATAGTGTCCCCAATAGATTCCATAGCGAGGATCAAGGCAACTATCTTCTACAGGATAAGGAATGTCGCTGCGTACAGTGTAGACTCTTGAAAGAGTAGTATTCGTAGCTTCAAAATATCCAAACACTGCTTCGTCTGGATTTGCCACTGAAGAAACATTCCCACTGATGGGAGCAGGGGGAGTATCGAAGATTGAACCCGACCTGTTGATCAACTGATCTACATTCTTCCAGTAAACGTAGGATTCCGGTGTTGTCGTCGATACGTACAAACTGAAAAAATGCTTTCCGAGGAATGATTTGTCGATCGCTCTTACTGCAACCAGTGAATGACTCAATCTTTCTGTCGCGTACCTTTATTAGTGAACAAGTTAATTCTCTGCGGATCCGCCACTCCACTAATATAACACGGGCGTGGAAGTGCATTTGAGAACGGATCGGGGATCGGGGTTTGTGCGAAGTAGAATGTTTCGGTTACGTCCCATCGTACATAAATTTCTTTTTGAGATGGGAATTGTGTGTCGGCGTAAACATTCATCACGTTCTGCTTTACTTCCGTTTCCCCAATGAAGTTGGACTTTTGCCCGGCCTCGAATGACGGTGTACCCGTTGCAGATTCTTCCGGTATAGTCTCCGGATTTGAAGCGTAGTTTTTGTTATTAACCACGATTGTAACGTGGTAGGTGTGACCCGGTGTGCCCTGGATAACATTCCCTGGCACTGTGTATTGTCCGGCGTTTCCTTCGAAGAATTCTTCCGTCAACCCGTCCGTGTCATCGAACAAGATTACCTGCGCACCGGTGGCAGGTGAAGGTTTTTGATCGATGCCAACGGTGAATCCCAGTTGCAAGCTGTAAGGTCCTGGCTGAGTTGAGATCTGTCCGCTAACTACAAGCACTCCAATGCTTCCTTTTCCTTTGATGTCGATCGGGTCTTTACAATTAAAAAGAATGACCAACGCGAGAAGAGTGCTCCTGCTCAAAAATCGATATGAAAAGCCGGTCGCCATCAGAAAGTAATGTTATAGGTTATTGATGGCACCGCAGTTCCAATCATAGCGAGCTTGTATGGTTCTGGCAATGGACGTGAGCCGGGACGCTGATAGAATACAGAGTATGCATTCTTGCGGGCTAGTATATTATAAATAGAGAACGTGAGATCGTCGTTAACTTTTCTAAATACACTACCAACGGTGAGCGACAGGTCGATGCGCATGTAGTAGGGTATGCGCTGCTGGTTTCGCTCGGAGAACACAGGAGTGACCGACGAACCTGATAAATAGTTAGTCGCTATTGCTGTCATGGGTCGACCCGATGTGAAAATGTAATTGAATGAGAATGAACTTTGTGTTGCAAATTTCCTCACCATCGACAGGGTGATGTTGTGTGGCTTGTCGTAGTTCGATGGATAACGGACCACCGAGTTCTTTTCGCCGATCGGTGCCTTTACAAAAGATCTCGAGTACGTGTACGATAGCCAGCCAGTCCACGGACCATAAACTTTGCGGATGAACAATTCTACTCCGTAAGATTGACCGGCCGCGCGAACCAGCTCGGTTTCAAGATGATTGGTGTTGAGTAGCTCTGCGAAGTTTTTGTACTCCACCAGGTCTTTGGATTTTCGATAGAATCCCTCGATGGAAGTCTCCCATTTGTTCTCACTGAAATTCTTGAAGATACCCAGCGAGAAGTTATCACCGACTTGAGGCGGAACATAGTTATTGCTCACCTGCCACAGGTCGACCGGCGTTGGCGACGTGGTGTTCGATATGAGGTTGATGTATTGACGCATCCTGTTGTAGCCGAACTTGATGGATGACTTGTCGCTCAAACTTATTCTTCCCGAGAAACGAGGTTCGAGTCCGCCGTAGTTTTGAATCACCTTTCCTTTCGAATAATAAGTGGAGTCGATGATCGTGTTGAAAGTGCGGTTCGAAGGATCGCTGTATTGATAGACTGTGGCCGCACCTACGTTCTGATAAAACGTGTATCGCAAACCGGCGGTAAATGAAAGCCGATCGGTGACTGGAAATTCATCCGAAGCGTAGAGGCTGAACTCGCGACCGGTATCTCGTTCGTTCTGCCTGGGGATCACGCCAGAGTTGTCGCCTACAGGAGATACCTTTTCAGGATCGGAACTGTAGTGGTTTATTTCAAAGCCAGCGTTGAGATCGTGATCTTCGAATGGAGTGATACCGAAATTTTCTTTTACCTGTGCGTAATGCAGACCATTAGAGATATTGATCCCGACGGCGTCCGATGGATCGAAGTACGAACTCGTATAATGCCCCATGGATGCCGATAGCTGTGAAGTAACATTCGGACCCAACGAGCTCTTTACCTGTAGTACGCCAAGGTCGGTGCCATACCGGTATCCGAACTGCTGACTGAACCGGAAGTAGTCGTTACTTTTATAATAGGAGAGAGAGGCGACATGTTTGGAACCGATCTTCTGTGTGATACCGGCATTGAAATCATAAAACGAAGCATTGCTATTCTTTACATCAGCGTTGTTTACCAATCCCAACAGCCATGAAGAATACGAGAACCGGGATCCGACAATAAACGAACTCTTTCCCTTAGCGATCGGTCCATCCACCGCAACCCGGCCCGATGCGATACCGATACCCGCCTTCATATGATACTTTTCGAAATCACCGTTCCGGTTCTGAACATCGAGTACCGAAGATATACGACCTCCGTATTGGGCGGGCACGTTTCCCTTGTACAACACAACGTTCTCGGTAACATCGGGATTGAATGCTGAGAAGAATCCGAGCAGGTGAGAAGTGTTGAACATTTGTCCTCCATTCATCATCACAAGATTCTGATCGGTTCGCCCGCCGCGTACATTGAAACCATTCGCGCCTTCGCCAACCGAGCTTACACCGGGCAATAGTTGAAGACTCTTAATAACGTCGGCTTCGCCAAGAAATGGAGGTATCTTTTTAATGTCGGCGATGTTGAGCTTGTTGACACCGGTGATCGATCCCTTCACGTTTTTATCGACAGCTTCAGAAAGAACGATGATCTCGTTCAACATTTCGGTGTCTTCGTCCATGACCACACTTATGAATGCAGCGGCATACAGGTGAACCTTGTACGTCACCGTCTTCATTCCCAGGTACCGGACAATGAGATCGTATTCGCCGGGCAATGCAGACAGTGTGAACACACCATCCTTGTCGGTGTTGACCAACTTATTCGCACGAGTCAATAATACGTGAGCGTCAATCTTCAGTTCGCCCTTTCTATCTTTTACGATTCCTTTGAGAGTGTACAGAGTTGTTGGCACCCGCGTCTTGTTTGACGCCGAGATAAATGGTGCTGTCGTACTTTCCCTGGCCAAACGCAACAGCGCAATTCAAAAAGAATATTAGGATGAGGAAAGGTTTCGAACAATATTTACTCAAAGCAGGATATTCAACACAACAGAACCTTAACATAGTAAAATTTCCCCGCTAATCGCATCAATTTGGTTATTTTGGGCAGATTTGTTTATGAGCGCCGTGAGAGAGCATTTCGTTTTATTTATCCTGTTGAGTTGTTCATTGCTATCGTGCAAAAACAAGGCACAGCAAGGGAGTGAAACTCGTGCATTCACCTTTATCCCTTCATCGAAGACAGGCATTACTTTCAACAACACTCTTTCAAATTCGGAGTACGATAACATTATCGTTAATCCATATTTTTATGATGGGGCAGGAGTTGCTATTGGTGATATCAACAACGACAATCTTCCCGATATCTATTTCGTCTCCAATCAATGGGAGAATAAACTGTATCTGAATAAAGGTGATTTTGAATTTGAAGACATTACCGTGAAGGCAGGTGCTGGCGGCTCAGCCAAATGGGAGACCGATGTATTCATGACGGATGTAAACAAGGATGGGTTTCTCGATATTTTTATCGACGGCATACCCGAGCCCAGGCTACTCATTAATAATAAAGATGCGACGTTCACGGTGGGAAGCCAGGGTATTCAAATCACCGAAGGCTCTGATATCAATAATGATGGTTGGGGCGATATCATTAAGCTTGGCCAAAGACCGTACGATGACAAAGTCTTGAAAACAACTTCACTTGCCCCTGCGAATAAACTCCAGATCCAGGTCGGACCATCGAAGTTTATAGATATCGCCCATTATGCTGGTGTCGCTGCAACCGACTGGAGCTCCGACTACTTGTTGGCCGACTTCGATAACGATGGGTTGAAAGATCTTTTCATCGCGAATGGAATTGTCGGCAGGCCAAATGATCTCGATTATCTTAAGTCGATCGATTCGACAATGTCCGCGGAACAACTCTACACAAGAATGCCATCGGGTGCTGTTCCGAATTTCTTCTTCAGGCAGAGAGAGAATTTGAAGTTCGAGGATGTAACAGACCAATGGATCGGCAAGCAGCCTTCGGTCTCAACACAAGCCGCATACGCCGATCTCGACAACGATGGTGATCTCGACATCGTGGTCAATAACACAAACTCCGAAGCATTCGTGATGCGCAACAATGTGGATCATCCTGCCGAAGTCAACAAGACAGGGAAGGCAGCATCACCGGCAACATCTTTCATTGAACCAATCCATCTCATTTCTTATAAGCACAATGAGAATGCATTCAACACTCTTGAGAAACAGCCGCTGATCCCACATACGAATGCAACGCGCGGACCGAAGATGTCGGTTGGTGATGTAAATGGTGATAAGCTCGACGACGTGTTTATCGGTGGGGGGCAAGGTCAACCCGGTTCCATCTATGTTCAAACCAAAGCCGGTAAGTTTATCCAGGTGTCACAACCGGCTTTCGAAACTGATAAGCAATTCGAAGAAACCTGTTCAGCGATGTTTGATATCGATGGCGACAAGGATCTCGACCTCTTGATTGGCAGCGGTGGAGAAGAATTTCTCGATAGTAGATTGTTGTTACGACTCTATATTAATAATGGTCGCGGCACTTTCGCGAGAGCACAAGGCTTGAAACGCGCCGACATCGTCAATAGCCTTCAGAAAATTTACGTAAATGCTTCATGCATCGCCCCGGCAGATGTAGACAACGATGGCGACATAGATGTATTTGTGGGGCGGTGGCGTCGTAACAGGTCGCTACGGCTTTGATAGTGATAGCTTTATTTTATTGAATGATGGCAAAGGAATGCTAACCGGTGGGGCCGACATCTTTCGACTCGAGAAAACATCCCGTTGGAATGGTGCAGTCGGCAATTTGGATCGACATCGATAACGACACTCTCCCCGAACTGATAACGGCAGGAGAATGGATGACACCAACGCTTTGGAAGAATACTAAAGGTGTTTTGAAAGAACAAACTGGTACTGGTCTCGACAGCCTGTATGGTTGGTGGAATGTTCTTGCGAAGGGCGATCTTGATAACGACGGTGATCTCGACATCGTGGCGGGCAACTTCGGATTGAATACCAGGTACGACGTCAGCAAGCATCCATTGAAATTGTATATCACGGACCTCGACAACAACGGAACCTTCGAACCGATCATGGCATACGACGATCGACCCGTGGCCACACGAGATCAATTATTAAAACAAGTGCCCGCGTTGGAAAAGAGATTTCCGACCTACGCTGCCTATTCACAAGCTACGATCAGTCAGCTGGTAACGGGAAAGGTACTTTTTCAAAGAGAGCTGAATTCGACTGCATCAGTTGCTTTTATCAATCAAGGCGACGGAAAATTTGCCAGGAAGGAATTGCCACCCGAAGCACAATGGTTTCCAATCTTCGCCATCAATATTTCGGACGTCAACAGTGATGGGAAAAACGATATCCTTCTCGGTGGCAACCTGCATGGTGTTCCTGGAGAATTGAACAGTGACAACGATGGATATGGACTAATACTGATCGGCCGTGGTGATGGGGCGTTTGATGTACAACGTCAATCAAGTACAGGCTTCTCAATCACTGGTGAGGTACGCGATATTCAATCAATCAATAAAGAACAATTATTCCTCGTGACAAGGAACAACGATTCGCTTCTTGTATTCAAAAAGAAAATAAAATGAAACGTACCCTCACATTCATTTTCATAACATTAGCTGCATTCGCATATGCGCAACAATCTGCAGAGTGGACTATCGAAGCCAAAAACATCGACCCTAACAACTACTTCGGAGTCACTGTTGCCAACGGCATGGTCGGAATCGTTTCATCACCCGAGCCCATGAAAGTACGCGACGTTGTATTGAACGGCGTGTACGATTACTACCAACGCGGTCGTGTTTCAAACATTCTCAAGACCTTCAATCACGTCAACATGAACCTCGAAGTCGACGGACGAAGGATCGGTCAAAAAGATATCACCAACTACCGGCAATCACTCGATATGAAGAAGGCCATTCTTCTTACGACATTCGATGTTGGCGACAAAGTTTCCGTAAAGCACTCGATGATGTCTTTGCGACATCTTCCATATACCGCCATGTCTGTTGTGGAGATCACTGCAAAAAAAGATGTACGGATCACGCCGATGAGTGTTATCGAAGCGCCGAATCATTTGGTCGATGTTCGAAACACATACGCAGAGATCGACAGGCCGCATGTGAAAATTCCATTGATGACTTCGGTGGGAAAAGTCCATCGGGTAAGCATCTTCTCGCCGCCAGCAACAGCATTATCTTCAAAGAACCCATGGAAGCGAACCTCAGTTGATTCATGAAGACTGGGACTACAACATGCACCTGTTGAAATTCAACAAGATGCTGAAAGCAGGAGAGACCTATTCATTTACGGTGGTGGCATCTGCAACCTCAACAGAACATTACCAGGATCCCGTGAACGAAGCCGAGCGACTGACCATCTTCGCAGCGCTCGAAGGAACGCAGCGTTTACTCGATCGTCACGTTGCAGAATGGGAGAAGTTATGGAAGAGCGATGTCGTTATTGCCGGCGATCTCCAGGCACAGAAGGATGTTCGCTTTGCCTTGTATCATCTTTACTCCTTTGCCCGCGAAGGCACTGCAAACAGTTTGAGCCCAATGGGTCTTTCGGGTCTCGGTTACAACGGTCACGTGTTCTGGGACACCGAGCTTTGGATGTATCCGCCGTTGCTGGTGTTACA
The DNA here is from genome assembly GCA_037200305.1 of Bacteroidota bacterium. Classification (GTDB taxonomy): domain Bacteria; phylum Bacteroidota; class Bacteroidia; order Cytophagales; family Cyclobacteriaceae; genus ELB16-189. The sequence continues at coordinate 35,554 of JBBCGZ010000013.1, read as the reverse complement.
ACCCGAGATCGCGAAGTCGATCCTCGAATATCGTTTCCAACGACTTCCCGCCGCGCGACAAAACGCATTCTCACATGGATACAAAGGCGCAATGTTTCCCTGGGAATCATCCGATGAAGGATCGGAAGATACTCCTGTGTGGGCTTTGACCGGACCGTTTCAGCATCACATCACAGGCTGCATCGGATGGGCGTTCTGGAAATATTACCAGGTAACGAAAGATAAAGCATGGTTGCGTGACAGAGGTTACCCGTTATTGAAAGAAGTCGCCGATTTTTGGGCGAGTCGTGTTGAACGAAAAGGTCCTGGCAAGTACGAGATCAACAATGTGATCGGCGCTAACGAATGGCAGGAGAATATCGACAACAATGCATTTACAACGGCATGGCAATCACTGCGCTCCGGTATGCAACGCAGGCTGCGAAAGAACTAGGCATTGCTCCGAATTCCGATTGGGAACACGTTGCTCAAAACATACCGATCCTTAAGTTCGAAGACGGTACTACGAAAGAGAACGCGACTTACGATGGCGTGATGATCAAGCAGGCAGACGTGAATCTTCTCGCGTTTCCGTTGGACATTGTGAGTGACAAAGCGCAGGTGGAAAAAGATCTTAATTATTACGAGCCGAGAATGTCGCCAGAAGGACCGGCGATGGGAAGCTCGGTGCTCGCATTGTTGTATGCCGCATGGGCAACATGAACAAAGCAACTGAGTGGTTTGCTAAAGCATACAAGCCCAACGAGGTTCCTCCGTTTGGCGTGCTCGCCGAAAACCGCCGGCGGTAACAATCCATACTTTGCAACAGGAGCCGGTGGCTTTTTGCAAGCCGTCATATTCGGTTTCGGCGGACTCCAACTCAATGACGCAGGCATCTCCCAGCTGAAGACAAAACTACCTCCCGGATGGAAGTCTCTTGAGATAAAAGGAGTTGGCGTCGACGAGCGGACGTTCAGGAATTAAATTCTAAATTTGAGACATGACCCCTCAGATCAAGAAAGTCGTTTGTCTTTTCAGCGCTTCTGTTGCCTTCATTCTTCTCGGTGCTGCCAGTTGCACCTCCGATGATCAATCGTATAAGACGAAGGTAGAAGATCCCGAATTCATCCACGGTACCGTTAAGGCAATTACAGATCGTATCGTGCACGATATCTTTTCGCCGCCAGTCGCGAGTCGCATTTATGCATACTCAAGTGTTGCCGGTTATGAAGCAATAAGACATATCGATCCATCGTACGAGTCGTTGGCAGGCCAGGTTAATGGACTCACCGAAGTTCCGAAGCCAGATCCCACCCTGGAGTATTGTTACCAACTCGCTTCAGTTGAAGCAATGTTGAGGCTTGGAAAAAAATTGACGTTTACAGAAAGGGACATTGAAGAATATCGTGCGAAGACGTTGCAGCAGTTCCGTGATCTCGGCATACCCGGTGATGTGTTCGATCGCTCTATTGAATATGGCGACAAAGTAGGTGATCACATCATTGCATGGTCCACCAAAGACAACTATGCACAGAGCCGTTCATTCCCGAAGTACACGATTCTTACCGACGCAAGCTCGTGGAAGCCTACGCCACCCGCTTACATGGAAGCGGTGGAACCACACTGGAATAAGATCAGGACTTTCGTGATAGACTCGGCCGCGCAGTTCCGCCCGGAGCCCGCTGTGAAATTCAGCATCGATAAGAACACTCAATTCTATAAAGAGGCTGTTGAAGTTTACCAGATCGGTAAAGACCTCACGCCGCTTCAAAGAGAAATAGCAAGCTTTTGGGATTGCAATCCCTTCGTGGTAAATGTTCGTGGTCACGTTATGTTTGCAACCAAGAAGATTTCACCAGGTGGTCACTGGATGAACATTACAGGCGTTGCATGTCGCAAAACACATTCTAATACTGTACAGTCTTCAGAAGCGTATGTCCGTGTCGCGCTGTCACTTGTCGATGGATTTATTGTTTGCTGGGATGAAAAGTATCGTAGCAAAGTAATCCGCCCCGAAACATACATCAATCAACACATCGACCCTAACTGGGTGCCTTTGTTGCAAACTCCTCCATTCCCGGAATATACCAGCGGACATAGCGTGATCTCTGCAGCGTCAGCCATTGCGTTGACGGCGTATTCGGCGATAACTTTGCATTCACCGATTCAACAGAAGTTGAATATGGAATGACAGCCAGGACATTCACCTCTTTTAATAACGCTGCCATGGAAGCCGCGGAGAGCCGCATGTACGGCGGCATTCACTACAGGGCTGCATGCGATAATGGAAAAGCACAAGGAAGGAGAATGGGAGAGTTTATTCGCGACAAGATCAAGACCAGGAAAACATTAACCGCTTCGAAATGAATCCATACCTCGCTGAATTCTTCGGTACGCTCTTGTTGATAGTATTAGGTGATGGTGTTGTTGCAGGTGTTGTATTGAAAAGAACGAAATCGGAAAATGCCGGATGGCTCACCATTGTTGTTGCATGGGGACTTGCTGTAACGCTGGCGATCTTTGCCGTTGCGCGGTTCAGCGAAGCACATCTCAATCCCGCTGTTACGATCGGACTTTGGTTGAACGGAGATTTTAAAGGGGAGCTCGTTGCAGGTTATATTCTTGCGCAACTCGCAGGCGCATTTGCTGGAGCGATCATCGTATGGCTGCATTACCTTCCGCATTGGAAAGAAACTCCGGATGCTGCGGCAAAACTTTCTGTGTTTGCGACAGGCCCGGCATTGCGCAATACGATTTCGAATTTGATCAGTGAGATCATTGCAAACTGCTGTATTGATATTGGGTATACTTTTCCTTGGCGGAAATGATTATTCGGATGGATTAAAGCCCATCATCGTCGGACTGCTGATCATATCGATTGGTTTAAGTCTTGGGGGAACCACAGGCTTCGCTATTAACCCTGCCCGTGACCTCGGTCCACGTATTGCACACTTCATTCTTCCCATTCACGGTAAAGGCAATTCCGATTGGTCGTATGCGTGGATCCCTGTCGTGGGGCCAATCCTTGGCAGCGTACTGGGAGCTGTGGTTTACGGTGCACTTTTCAAGTAAGCAAAACATTGAACCCTGAACATTGAACACCGACCGTTACATCATTGCGTTAGACCAGGGGACAACAAGCTCACGCGCCGTGCTGTTCGATAGCACAGGACAGATCAAAGGAATAGCACAACAAGAATTCCCACAGATATTTCCGAAGCCGGGATGGGTCGAACACGATCCTGAAGAGATCTGGAAGACGCAACAAAGTGTTTTGACCAAAGTCATCAACGATAACAAAGTCAAAGCCTCGTCTATCGTCGCGCTTGGGATCACCAACCAGCGAGAAACTACCATTATCTGGGATCGTAAAACGGGAACCCCGGTTTACAATGCCATCGTATGGCAAGACAAACGAACGGCTCCCGAATGTGAAGCGTTGAAGGCGGCGGGTCTGTCCGACTATGTGAAAGAGAATACCGGTCTCGTCATTGACTCTTATTTTTCGGGCACAAAGATCAAATGGATCCTCGACAATGTGGATGGTGTTCGCGCACGTGCCGACCATGGTGAGCTCGCCTTCGGAACGATAGACACATGGCTGATGTGGAAGCTGACGAATGGAAGATCACATGTAACAGATTACTCGAATGCATCGCGGACCATGGTCTACAACATTCGTAATCTGGTTTGGGATGAAACACTTCTGAAAGCATTGAACATTCCCGCTTCGTTACTTCCCGACGTTCAACCTTCTGCATCTAACTTCGGAGCATGGAACTACGACGGAGTTTCGATTCCTATTTGCGGAGTTGCCGGTGATCAGCAGGCTGCTCTGTTTGGACAAGGCTGCTTCGAACCAGGCTTGGCGAAGAATACTTATGGCACTGGTTGCTTCATGCTGATGAACACAGGTTCCGAAATTCGTAAGTCGAAGAGCGGGTTGGTCACTACGATAGCGTGGGGACTCGATGGGAAAGTTGAATATGCATTGGAAGGAAGTGTGTTCATCGCCGGTGCGGCAGTGCAATGGCTTCGCGATGGACTTCATCTCATCGATCAATCGAAAGACTCCGAATATTTTGCGACGAAGGCGCTTGGCTCTAACGAAGTTTATGTTGTACCAGCTTTCGCCGGATTGGGAGCACCGTATTGGGACATGTATGCGCGTGGCGCAATCTTCGGCTTAACGCGCGATACCGGTAAAGATCATATCATCAAAGCAACACTGGAGTCGATGGCATACCAGACGAAAGATATTCTCAATGCCATGCAGGAAGACTCAGGCCTCAGGCTCGCAAGCTTGAAAGTAGATGGCGGCGCAAGCGCGAACAACGTGCTCATGCAATTCCAGGCAGATATACTTGGGTCCGACGTTGAGAGGCCAGAGGTGATAGAATCGACAGCGCAAGGAGCTGCTTACCTGGCAGGGATACAAGCTGGACTTTGGAAGAAGGAAGATATTCTTTCAAATAGAAAAATACAGAGGAAGTTTAGTCCGGCGATGGAAGAAGCTCAAAGAAATAAATTGTACAAGGGTTGGTTAAAGGCAGTCGATCGTACCAAAGGCTGGATCGACTAACGTGTTCTCCTTCGAAACACGATCCGGTCTCCTCAAGCAACTCCAATCGGAGCCATTAGATCTTCTTGTAATAGGCGGTGGCATCACCGGCGCTGGCATCGCACTCGACGCCGCGTCACGCGGATTGAAAACAGGTCTCGTCGAGAAACACGACTTCGCATTCGGGACCAGCAGTCGTTCAACGAAACTCATTCACGGTGGACTTAGGTATCTCAAGCAACTCGAATTCGGATTAGTACGCGAAGTGGGAAGCGAACGCGCCGTCGTTCATAAGCTCGCCCCGCATCTCGTGCTTCCCGAAAAAATGTTGTTACCACTATACGAGAAACGCGGCTTCGGAAGCATGCTCACTTCGTTTGGTTTGAAGCTCTACGATTTCCTTGCGGGCGTGAAGCCCGAAGATCAGCGAAAGATGCTCACTAAAAAGCAAACGCTGAAAGCCGAACCATTGCTTCAACCGTCCGACATCAAAGGCGGAGCCATCTATGCAGAATATCGCACCGACGATGCCCGTCTCACTATCGAGATCATCAAGACCGCGCATCGCAACGGAGCACTTCCCATAAACTATTGCACCGTCGATGGATTCATCTACGACCAGGATAAAATAGTCGGTGTTACCGTGATCGATGAAGCTACCGGCAGTAGTTTAGAGATAAGAGCAAGGACTATCGTCAATGCTGCCGGTCCCTGGGTCGACGAACTTCGCGAATTAGATCAATCGAAAAGAGGAAAACGTCTTCACCTGACCAAGGGAGTTCATATCGTTGTCCCGCGAGAGAAGCTTCCCGTAGCACAAGCAATCTATTTCGATGTTGGCGATGGCCGAATGATTTTCGCGATACCGAGAGATCGAACAACCTACATCGGAACGACCGACACCAACTACAAGGGCAGCAAAGAAGAAGTGTATGCTTCGAAAGCCGACGTCGATTACCTGGTCGACGCAGTCAATAAAACATTCCAGGGTTATTCCCTAACAACGGCCGACATCGAATCATCATGGGCGGGACTTCGTCCATTGATACATGAAGAAGGTAAGTCAGCTTCAGAGCTTTCTCGTAAAGACGAGATCTTCGAATCGGAGAGTGGCTTGATCTCTATTGCCGGTGGTAAACTTACTGGCTATAGAAAGATGGCTGAGGTCGCAATAACAGTATAGTTACCTCCAGGCAAACTACTTTGTGTTGCGCCAATGAAATCCGCCGATGGCTTCACCGACGTTCCATTATACCATTCGAATTTGAAGCCCGCAGTCTTTCCATCCGCCAGGGCGGCTACCTTTCCGGAATTTGCATCCGAACAAATAATGTCGGTCTTGGTTGTTGTTACCACCGGTTGAGTAACGTTGCTCGGCACAGCTTTCGATTCAATAGTAAAACAGCCAGATAATTTTTCTGTGACAACAACCGTGTAGGTCTGGGCCTTCAGGTTCTTCGCTATATCACTCACACCAATTTGAGGCGACGTAAATATGTCGTTACCCTGGTACCACGCGAATGTAAATGCGCTTGCAGGTTGACCTTTGCTATTTGCGATAGCCTGCAAACTTCCATCTGGATTTTTACAGTTCGTTACAGGCGACAGCACGTTAATGGTCACCTTCAGTGGTCCGGTATCCAATCCAACAACTACCTGGACGGTATCTGAATTACAAAGAGCAGTCTTGTGAACGGCATACACGCTATAAGTTCCACTGGCAAGTCCTGTATAGGGCGAGCCTGTGAAGTCAGGAGTTGCATCTACCGTCGCTCCATTGAACCAACGGAAAGTAAAGTTGGTAGAGTCTTTCACGCCACCAGTCAATTCCACGTGCGCACTGGCTAAACCGTTATCGGGAGTCGTACCTGGTGGATTACAATGAGCATTCGGTCGCGAACTTCCGATGATCGGAACGGACTTCGGCTGCACCGGGGCTGAAATAACGTTATTGCTATAATCGCACTCAACGAAGTTAGTATTCGGAAGCGTAATAGGTGTAGGTACCGTCGATCCATTGTCGTTCAAGACAATGAACAACGTGAACAAACCACCGGGTCCGTTCACATCAGCATTATCGATCGAGAAGACATCATTAGGCCCGAACTGCATCAACGTAGCGTTGATGGTTCCCAACTTCACTGCACCTGCAGCCTGCGGATTTCCACTATAGAATGTTATTGGCACCGTTCCATCCAGCACCTGGTCGCCCCTTGTTCGTGATCTTGAAGGAGACCGTGAATTTCTTGTCGGGACACGTCGGTGGGTTTACAACCAGCGAATTATCTACATACGCAAGGTCTGGCGACGCATACGTGGGACAACCCAACGAGTTAAGGAATGGCGACTGGTTAAGGAATCCATTCAAAGGTCTGTTAGGACCGGATGTACAACTACCGGTTGAGAATACCAGGTGATGTTTCTGCTGACGCTTAGGGATTGTGAGATCGTCGTTGACATTCACGTTGAAGTAACCATGCTGGTTCCACACACGACGTGCAGGCACCCACGGCTCTGCCGCGGATTTGAACACCCTGATGTGCGAATATCTCGAGTAGTTGATATCGTTGAAGTTGTCTTTTGCATCCTTGTCGCTGAAACCGCAAGGCACGCACATCTCCGTAGATCCATCTGCATCCACGTCGGCAACAATCGGGTACTCCCTGTTCGTACGCGACACGCAGTTCTGTTGGTTGAATACAGAACCGTCGGTACCGTTGATGATATAAAGGAACTGTTCGTCGCGATAAACAATCTCAGATTTACCATCGCCATTAAAGTCGAAGAGTGTACATCCCGTGTAACCGGATGTTTCTTCATTGATTACTTTTCTCCAGAACAGGTTGAGGTTTTCATCGAGTGCATAAAGGAACTTACCCGACACATATGAAACGTTCATCTTACCATCTCCATCGAGGTCGGCAATGTTCACACGACCTGTACCATATTGCCATCCGTCAGGTTGATATGAACCGGCGGTGTTATCGAAGAATGTTTTTACCGTGTTGTTGTGAACGTCCCAGAAGAATATAGTTGTGTTTTTCCCCTGCGCTACCGTTGAACCGGAAGCAATGACATCCAAAAATCCATCGAGGTTATAGTCGGCCACACTGGTTGCACTATAATCATAACGAATATAGTAGTCAGTCATCTGTTTGGTCTGAGTGAGACTTCCACCATCGAGAGTACCAGGTCCAAGATTTACGCTGTAGACATAGCCACCTACAACGAGTTCGAGATCTTCATCACCCTCGATATCAACAGCAACAGGGCCACCGTTCATTGTGCCCCAGTTCTGACTCTTGATGAGTCGTGTACCGGTTTTCGCATCATAGATCTCGTCTTTCGCATAGATCTCTGATTTACCATCGCCATTGAAATCAGCCACACCAAAGTTGATCGGGTCACCGCTGATCTTTGTCTTCCAAAGTTGCGTCGAGAGGTCGCAGGTGTATGCGTACAGGTAAAATGTATTGTTGTTTCTTCCTTCCGTTTCCGAAAGTGAATATCTCACCGCAGGCATCATTGTCGATGTTGGCGATCGCTACTTCCCATTGTGGTTCGAAGGGAGCGCTGAGTGAATACTTAATGCTGCCGTTGTTACCATTGAGCACATACAGTTTTTTCGTATACCTGTTCATGGTTACGATCTCGGGGATGCCATCGCGATCGAGGTCACCCAGGGCAGTACGAGCCAGGTGGTTTGTTGTCTCATTTGGTGACGCGAAGTCGAGAGTCATGGTAAACTTCGGGAATTGCGCAGGCTGAGCCTGGCATTTCGCGTCGTTACCAAGGAATGTGCCGTCGCAGGTACCCACGTTAGCACAGCTGCCATCGTAACAGTCGATGAATCCGTCGCCATCATCGTCGATACCGTTGTTACAGATCTCGACGCCCGTAGCCTGTGCCGTGGCGAAAAAGGTTATTAAACACAGTGCGAGGGTAAGAAAAGGGGTTCTTTTCATGTTGTCAGGTTGATTTTGCTTCGATCAAAGCCAACGATTGCAAAATCAGTTGTTTCCGGGGATTTATGAAAGAATCAAGACCTCTGTAACCCGGGTTGTAATGTTTGGAACCTCAATTGTCGATGAATATACATAAATCGCCGATCATTAGCTGAGAAAAGTGCGTTTTTGGCCGTTTTGAGGTGATTTTTAGTCATAATGGTCTAAAAGTCATGTAGGATTTAGCGTAGAATGGTAATGCTTCCGGCCTTCTGACCGCTACCATTGTCACACTTTATAATATAGTAGTACACCACCATTAGGCAAGCTCTTTCCATTGTTTGTTCCGTCCCAGTCGTTGAGGTAAGGCTTCGCTTCATATACTTTCATTCCTTTTTCATCGAAAATGGATACACCACATGTCTGGGTGATCACTTCTGGATCCACTCTCCATGTAGGGTTGGTAGCATCGCCATTTGGTGAGAAGAAGTTTGAGATCTTCAACAAGTTCAAGGGATCATCGGCGATGACGGTGAGCTCGAAGGTCCCCGTGCCCGGACAACCATTGGCCCCTACAACTTTAACTGTATAGGTTGTTGTAATCGTAGGGGTAGCGATCGGCGTTTCACTTGCTGGATTATCGAGCCCTTCTATAGGCGTCCATTCGTATGAACTGTAACCGGTTGTAGCCGCCAGCTTTGTGTTTTCACCAACGTTGATTGGATTCTTCTCTGCGGTGACATCAACCTGAGGTGCCGGCAGCGCTGTTACAAATGCATTCGCCGTGATCTTGCATCCGATAGCATTCTTCACTTGCACGCTATAGCTACCACCTTCCGTTACATCGATCGTAGGCGTTGTTGCTGATGTGCTCCAGGAGTATTCCGTGAAATCTGGTGTCACTGACAACGTTAGCTTATCGCCATCGCACATCTGGAATATATTGTCGGGTGCAGTGATTGCCACAGTAGGAGCGAGTGATATCTTAATCGGTTTCGTTAGCGGTGTTGAACATGCATTGCCCCGATAAGTCACCGTTAGCTTCACCGTAAGATCTCCAAGTGTTGTGTAAGTATGTGTGGCATTCTCATTTGTAGAAGTACCAGTATCACCAAAGTCCCATGCAAAAGCAGCTGCGGCATTTGCGTCTACCGTCGATTGGTTTTTAAAATTAGTCGGGCTGTCCTTACATGTTTCGGAAGGCGAATCGAATGCGACGACCGGTGCTGTTGCCAGGACAATGCTTGCATGATCGGATTGTACTTCTGGACAACCTGGATACAGCGAAGACTTTGCTTTCACAAAATAATTTCCTGTTGCACTCGCATTGAATGTTGATGACGTTGCTGAGGCGATGTCACCATTGGCATCGGCCCACTGATATGTGAAGTTGACGTCGTTCGGAATTGCGTTCAATGTTTTTAGTGCCGGTGCAGAATACATCCGATCCGGTGAAGCTGACACTAAAGGCCGGCAACGAAATACTCTCAACCAACGTCGATCCTTTTGCTGCGATGCAACTGCCGGCCATTACTTCAACTTCGTACCGGCCTGCAAATTGCGGCACGTATGGACCGCGCGTGATTGTAGCACCTGATCCCGTAAAACCTTGAGGGCCGGTCCAATTGAAAGCAGTACCACCGGCACTGGTGGCGGTGATGCTGATCGTACCACCTTCGCACAACGGCGAGTTGTTGCTAAATGAAGGGATGGAGCCGCTCCGACGGCCACAGTTACGCTTACAGCATTCGATGTTTTAGTACAACCATCACTTGTAATGTCGAGGGTGTAATTGCCTGTTAATGAGGGAGTAAAGGTCGAGTTGGTGGCGAGTGCGACGGGCGTTCCACTTTCTTTCCATTGGTACGTGGCGCCGGCTGAAACCGTGCCTTCCAATGGCACCAAAAAGCTCGCGCAAACCACCATCGGACCTTCGGGCGTGACCTTCGGAACGATGCAGGACTTGTTCCTGAAGAACGAGATCTTCGAAGCTGGAATTCCATTTGTGTTGTCATCAACGCTCGTGTATGCGATGTCGGGCTTTGCATCGCCATCGAGATCACCAACAACAACATGTCGGTTGATATAGGTAGTAGTCTGTGTCGATCGGATAAAAGACACGGCACCAGGTGTACTGGTGTTATTGAGGATCGTCAATGACTTCGCATTCGGTACAGGTCCGGTGAGTGACGCAACAACTATATCCGGTTTACCATCGCCGTCAAGATCTCCGATGTCGAGACCAAACGGGTATGGATCTGTTGAGATCGACACTGGTGTTCCGAACTTTACCTGGGTGGATGTGCTTTGATTTAGCAGGACAGAGATCCTCGAACCGAGAAAATGAGTAACGGCAATGTCGGGCTTCGAATCACCGTCGACATCTGCAAGCCTAACATTCACGGGCGCGTCGGTGTTGTTGGGAGTAGCTGGAGCAACATCTGCTTTTATCACTTCACTGAAATCAAAAACGCCAGGATGACTTTTGTTGTGATACACGAAGACATTACCACTCGATGAAAGGAAGTGACTTATAACTATATCGAGCTTGTTGTCATTGTCGATATCCTGTATTGCCAAACCATCGGAGGCCGTAGCTTCAACAGGAAATGTAAGGGGAGCTCCAAAAGAAATTGTTGCACCGGAGCTTGTGTTCGGAAGAATGATAAAGTCTTTGGCCGCGGTGTTCTGATCGGTAATAATCAATTCGGGAAGCCCGTCATGATCGAGATCGCCAACGTCGACGCGCTTCGGTGACTTTCCTGCGATGGGCAGGTTTTGGAGAGTGAACGACAAACTTCCGGTCGTACTGTTATTCTGTAAAATGAAAACTCTTGTGCCGGGATCGGCTTCACTGATAATGAGTTCCTTCTTTCCATCTCCGTTGAGATCGCCGCATTTTATGTTGAGTGTTTTGATGCCTGCAAGGAATGAGATCTTCGGAGCAAAAGTAAAATTGCCTGGCGCGGCGGTCGTGTTTCGAAAGACCGAGACACCGTTCGCAGGTGCAGTGCTGGTGTTTCCTGAGTTCGCACCAGCAACGTCACTCAATCCATCGCCATCGAGATCGCACATGCACAGATCGTAAAGACCTGTTTCGGCAGCAACATCAGTTTGAGCAGCGAGATTAGTTAATGTAAATGGTGATTGTCCACCATACGACAACTGGAATGCATTCCCGGAATATGCCGTCAGGCGTGTGGATGTGTTTGTAACAGTGATGTTTTCGTAAGTGGCACCGGGAGGAACGAGCACTTCAATGGTCTGATCGGTAGCTGTTTGTATTGTTGTAGCCTTTGCTGCTCCGAACCATATGGAAAGGTTGGCAGCATTACCACCAAAGTTGCTTCCTGATATCGTTACTCGCTGGTTATTGCCATTAACAAACTTGTCGACGTGGGTGATAACAGGGGCTTGACAGAATGCATTGGTCGTAATAAGGATGACCAGGGAGAAAAAAAGTGGCTTAGGAGTCATCAAATACCTCTTGTCGATTTTAGGGAATGACGAAAGGATTCTGCGAATATACGTCGAAATCCTATCTTGCACCGAAATTCGATCCGCTAACTTACAGATTTTGACCCCATTACCATTTAACAGAATCGGTAAACAAACCTAATGGCAGACCAATGAAAGGATTTGCGCTGTTGTTGTTCGCAGCACTACTGTTATCAACGACTCTCCTGAAAGCACAGATACTGATCGGCCCTGTTGTCGGACCCCAGGTTTCCTGGGTTTCGTTCGACAACAAAGACAGTAAGGCACTCTATAAGCAGAAACCCATGTATGGATTTCATGCAGGCCTCGGCGTTACATTCCGTGTTCACAAAAGATTCTTCCTCAACACAGCATTCCTGTATTCAACAAAAGGAAAGTACCTCGATGGGAAGGAAGATCAGTTGCTTCGATATAAGAGTCGTCTCAATTACATCGACATACCTGTCGTTTACACTGTCGAGTTCCTTCACAAAGTAGGAAAGGTGAAGCAGTATAAGTTCTTCTTCGGTATCGGACCTAACGTTAGCTATTGGCTTGGTGGCAAAGGTTATCTCGAAAACTCACAGTTGAACGAGATCCTAGTTAACCATGTAGATTATAGAGTAACATTCGACAAAGCAGATAACGACTATACCAACAACCAGATGAATGTGAACGGGGCAAACCGTTTGCAACTCGGATTGAACCTGGCAACTGGTTTTGTGTTCGAGCCTCTCGGTTATCAGAAGGTTATGATGACTGTGCGATACGAGTTGGGCCACAGCTTTCAAAGCCCGGAAAACAACGGCACGTTCCGACAGACGAATGAATTCCAGGATGATCTTAGAGTTAGGGTTCAGGGATTGCGGATAAGTGCATCATATCTCATTGACCTAAAGAATTCAGAATCTAAGAAGGGCAAGAGTACGATTAATAAGAGGAAGTTGAAATAATCTGTGATTCGTAATCAATTACAAATTACAGATCACAAATTTTTAAATCATCTTATTCCATGCGAGTTTCCGAAAGATCTCCGCACTCGGTCTTTTTCTCCGCTCCATCGTAACCGGGTCACATTCGTAGAGACCAAATTTCATCGATGGCCCGAGATGCCATTCGAAGTTATCCCATGTACTCCACCAGTAGTATCCTTTGATATCGATACCCTCTTGTAATGCCTTGTGTATGATGTGGGCATAATCGCCGATCGCTTGTTGCCGTAACTTATCACTCGAATCGCATACGCCATTTTCAGTAATGATAATCGGCTTCTGATATTTGTTCCAGTAACGATCGATGCATTCGCGAAGTCCCTCGGGATGATACTCCCAGATGTCGTCGTGAATTTTTCCGTTAAGCTTATGCGGTGTGTCGATAAAAGTGATCGGCAAAGGATCGTGCGAGATCCGGGCATAGTAGCTCATCCCGAAGAAGTCGACTTTCTCGAAGTGACTGGGCACGAATTCCATAAACCACCAGTCGCTCAATCGCGCCGAGAACCAACCAAGAACATTCTCCTGCGAGAACACCACGCAATTATGAGAGATGCCAATGGGCTGCTCGGGAAATTTTTCTTTTATGTAATCGTAAATGATGTCATGAGCTTTGCCCATGTTCCTCACAACGATCGCCGCCTTAACAGGATGCTTTCTGAAAGGAGGGAAGAAGCCGGTAACCCAACCGAAGCTCGCATATACATTCGGTTCGTTGAATGTATTCCAATAGCTCACATACTTCCCGAAGGTCTTCACCACCTTCTTCGCGAAGTCGACCCACAATGCGATGTTGTCTTCATTTTCCCAACTGCCTTTTGTTGAAAACCAAAGTGGGTTTGTGAAATGATGAAGGACCATCATGATGCTTACGCCGTTCGAGCGAAGCTTCTTTAATAAAGTCTTGTAATGTTCAACAGTTTCTTTGTCGAGTTCGGCCAGGGGAGAGCGTTGCAGCTTGCTCCACATGAGACTCATCCGGTAATGAGGTGCGAGAGAAGAAATGATCTCGACATCTTCTTTGCTTCGAAGCTCGTGATCGGTTGTTCGATCGAAGATGAAACCGTCTTTGGCTTTTACTCCTAGCCAATCGTGTTCGAAGGCAGTTTCGATCTGAGTTGCTGCCGTGCTTGTCCCGAAAATAAAATCACTGGGGAACAGCAGCTCCATTTCTTACTTGGATTTTACTCTTGCGATGAGACTTCCGTTCTGCTCCTGTTCCCATTTGTCCCAAAACAATTGCAGAGCCTGGAGATCTTCGGAGAGGCAAGGATAATTTTCGGGATGTGGTATTTGCGGAGAACGGCCTTGTTCCATGGCAACTGCTGAAACACCGCCACTCCATTCGAAGTGACCGGGATCATAAGGATGTCTCCAGCGACCGCCCCAACGAAGGCCAAGTTTCTCGCCGACGAGACCGATTTTTTTCCACACTACTTCGTTGTGCCACGATGGAACGGAGTCGAGCACCGGAACAACATCGACGGCCAATCCATACTGATGTTTCGATCTGCCACCGGTGCTCCGAGTATAGATCTTTCCGAGATGTTTGTATTCATTTTGCTTCGCCACGGTCCTGTATGTTTCCACGACAGCAAGTTCTATACCTTTTGATTTACAGATCGAGATAAGCTCCATCACTTTGTCGCGGAAGTATGGATGCAGGGCCGACAGATCACAGATCATCGGCAGGTCGCCGCGATTTTTCCCGAACGTGTAGTTGCCAACGGTCTTCCATTTCATCCATGCATCGATAGTGTCCGGAGTAGGTTCGACCCTCGGAGGTGCGATGAAAGAAGAGCTCAATTGTGAAATGATCAATGCCTGCGCATCCGAATAAGGGACGGCATTTTGCGCGTTAGCGCATAGTACAAGGGCAAAAAATAGAGCCCAAAATAGAGCCAAACGGCTTAGTCTGTGCATGGAGTGCAAAAAAATCGCCTCAAAAATAGCAAAATTGCCGCAATGAATGCCCCTGACATACAACCACTCACCGACTTTTTGGGTCTGTATATTACCGACAACAGGAAGAGCACCATCGAGAAGGTGCTCGAACAACGCACCAGGTATGTCACAGTAGTCCTGGAAGACATTTTCCAATCGCAGAATGCAAGTGCCGCGATAAGAACAAGTGAATGCATGGGACTGCAAGACATGCACATTATTGAGATCAAGAGTAAGTGGGGCATGAACAAGAAAGTGTTGATGGGTTCTAACAAATGGTTGAATCTCGTTCGGTACAGAGAGAAGGACAAGGACAACACAGCAGAGTGTTATTCGAAACTGAAGAGTGAAGGATATCGGTTGGTGGCAACGCATCCGGCAGCGGGAATTTCAATCGACGAGCTGCCGATCGATTCGAAGGTGGCATTGGTAATGGGCAACGAGGTAAATGGCATTTCGAAGTTTGCACTAGACAATGCCGACGAAGTAGTTCGCATACCGATGTACGGTTTTACTGAAAGCATGAACATCTCTGTGAGCGCTGCGTTATGCATCAGGTCGCTGGTGACACGGATCAGGGATTCCGAACATGATTGGAAGCTATCAGAAACCGAGAAAGGAAACCTGCGTTTAGATTGGTACCGGAAGAGTTTGAGAAAGCCATTAGTAATGGAGAAGGAGTTTTGGGCTTCGCGCAATCGGTTGAGTCCGTTGTGAATTGTGCGTTGTGAGTGCCTGACGAAGGTACCTTACGATTACACGCACAACCCCACACCTCACAACCCACAACTTTTAAGTAACTTTAGAACGCTTTAATCTATCACACAATGTTTTGGAGACGGGTCTCGAAGGGAGTGCTGATCACTGTGGTTATGTGTGCATTGCTGGTTCTAGTCGCCAACCTTTGGGTCGTCAACAGCACATCCGATAAAGTCTTCTCCAATACTGAAACCATCCCTGCTCACGAAGTAGCCGTAGTTCTCGGGACTTCCGCCAGGCTTGGCAGAGGACAGCCAAATCCATACTTCGCATACCGGATCAAGACGGCGTCCGAACTTTATCATGCCGGCAAAGTGAAATATTTTATCGTCAGCGGCGACAATAGGACTAAATACTACAACGAACCGGAGGAGATGAAGAAGGCTCTTGTGAAAAGTGGCGTTCCTGATAGCGTGATCACCCTCGATTACGCAGGTCTTCGCACACTCGACACCATTGTGAGATGCAAAGAGATTTTCGGACAGGACACGATCACTATTATCACACAGTCTTTCCATTGCAACCGTGCGTTGTTCATCAGTAAATATTATGATATGAATGCAGTAGCAGTAATGACCGACGACTTCGAATTCGGTCCGCGTATCTATATGAGAGAATACTTTGCCCGTGCCCGGGCCGTGCTCGATCTTTACGTGTTCAAAAACGTCGCCCCCGGCATTTGGGGGAGAAGGAACCTTTGAACCGCTAACTTCCGTTTAACTTTCGTTTATTCGTAACTTTACTGAAGAAATACCTATCTGTGAGGAGCGCCCCGGGGATTCGGATTGTTGGCTTGATCTGCTTTTTTCTGGGCATTTTCTTTTCTGATGCCGCAGTAGCGCAGGCCACCGTGGCTCCCGGAGAAACTATTGTCCAGGGGAAAGTTACCGACGCCAGTTCCGGCGACCCGATCCCATTCGTCAACGTTATTTTCAAAGGCATTTCGGTTGGTGCCAACACCGACTTTGACGGAAATTTCCTTATCAAAACGACACTCGCCGCCGACTCCGTCATCGCATCGTTCATCGGTTATAAGTCGCGCGTCAAAGCGATCAAACGCGGCATCAAACAAACAATCAACTTTCAATTAGCGGAAGAGACCACCAACCTGCAGGAAGTTGTTATTCGAGCGGGAGAGAACCCGGCTTATCCTATACTCCGTAAAGTTGTAGACAACAAAAAGAAGAACGACAAGAGAAAACTTTCCGCCTACGAATACGACACGTATACCAAGATCGAGATCGATGTCGACAATATTTCTGACGACATGCGTAAAAAGAAGTTTATGCAGAAGATCACGCAGGTGCTCGATAGTGTCGATCGCATTGCAGGAGAAGATGGACAGGCGATCCTGCCATTGATGATCAGTGAAAGCGTGTCGAAAGTTTACTATCGTGACAACCCTTCACTTAAAACTGAAGTCCTTTCGAAAAATAAGATAAACGGAGTTGGACTCGAAGACGGAACCCTGGTTCAGCAGATGGTGGGATCATCATTCCAGGAATACAACTTCTATCAGAACTGGCTTAATATCATCGAAAAAGAATTTGTGTCGCCGATTGCAGATGGCTGGCGGTTGTATTATGAATATGAACTCACAGACAGCGCCTACATAGACGACGAATTTTCTTATCGTCTCGACTTCTTTCCAAGGAGTCCACAGGAGCTCGCGTTCACCGGAACGATGTGGATCACGAAAGAAGATTATGCGCTGAAACAAATCGATGCAACTGTAGGCAAGCAAGCCAACATCAACTTCATCGAGAAACTGAAAATTCAACAAGAGCTCTCGCAAACAACGGAAGGAGCGTGGTTGCCATCGAAGAACCGTGTGCTCATCGATGTGGGTGAGATCACCAAAGCTTCTGCAGGTATGCTTGCGAAGTTTTATACCAGCAACAAGAATATGGTCGTCAACAAACCGTATGATCTTACTTTCTATGAGCGACCGATACAGATCAATGAAGATGCGCGGCTTTTCCAGGACGAAAAGTATTGGGACACACTGCGTCATGAACCTTTGTCGGCCACCGAGATCAGTGTCTATAAAATGATCGACACACTTCGAAGTATTCCGGTCGTAAAAACGTACACCGACCTTATCAAGATTGCACTCAACGGCTACATAACCGCCGGTCGCCTCGATCTTGGTCCGTATCTAAGCGCCATCTCGTGGAATAACATCGAGGGAATCAGGTTGCAGGCAGGTTTCAAAACGAACTACCAGTTCAGTAAGAAGTACGTGATCGGCGCACAACTCGGGTATGGGTTCAATGATCAACGCGTGAAATACCTGGCCTCGTTTACTCATATTCTCTCGCGAACCCGGTGGACTACCTGGAGCGTTCGTGCACGAAGTGACCTGAGCCGACTGGGCGTCGACGATGAAACCCTTGCCGACAACCCGATCTTCCTTGCGGGTCAACGATGGGGATATTTCCGTCGCGGTTACTATATGAATGAATACCGCGCTCAATTTCAACGCGAACTATTCAAAGGATTTTCGCAGAAGATCGGCATAAAACATTTTACATTCGATCCTACTTATAACTTCGGATACTTCGATAATCCAACCGATCTCACTTCGATCAACGATACTTTTCAGAGCACCGAAGCATATATCGAATCACGTTATGCACGCGACGAGATCTTTCTCCAGGACGACAATGAGCGGATCAGCCTGGGTACTACAAGGTCGCCCGTTGTTACAGTGCGATATACACGTGGGGTCAAAGGTGTTTTTGGCAGCGACTTCGAATACGATAAGGTGAGGTTCAGCATACAGAAGCGCTTTAAGACCGGTCCTTTAGGTGTAGGTTACGTAACACTTTCCGGTGAATATATTTTCAACACGCTGCCGTATCCTTTGCTGGCGTTGCATCTCGGCAATCAAACTCCCATCTATTCGCCTGTTACCTACAACCTCATGAACTATGGCGAGTTCGTAAGCGATCATTATGCAGCGCTGCAGTACCGCCAGTACCTGGAAGGATTTCTTTTGAACCGTATTCCCCTGATCCAGAAACTGCACTGGCGCTTGCTGGGAACGGCCAACGTGATCATGGGGGGCATGCGCCAGGCAAACCGGGATCTTATCTCGGAGCTCTCGCCCGACGGACTGCAGACACTCCACGCCGGTAGCTTCGTCAATGGAAAACCGTATGTCGAGCTCGGCTACGGTATCGAGAACATCTTCAAATTCTTCCGTGTCGACTTCGTTCACAGGTTAACCTATCTTGACAATGATAAGGCGAGAAAGTTCGGAGTGTTATTCACGGCGCAACTTCAATTCTAGGTTCTCGCTATATTTGCCTTCCAATTTTTTAAGATGTCTCAAATAAAAATCACTCTTCCCGACGGCTCCGTTCGTGAATACCCCTCCGGTGTAACCGGCATGGAGATCGCGAAAAGCATCAGCGAAGGTCTCGCGAGAAATTCTCTCGCTATCGAGGTGAACAAAGAAATCTACGACCTCAGCAGGGCCATAACGTCCGACGCATCGGTGAAGATCCTGACGTGGAATGATGAAGGTGGTAAGTACGCCTTCTGGCACTCGTCTGCCCACTTGATGGCTGAGGCGATCGAAGCGTTATATCCAGGCGTAAAATTCGCGATCGGTCCTCCAATCGAGAATGGTTATTACTACGATGTTGATTTCGATGGTAAAGCTTTTGGTGAAGACGACCTCGCAGCTGTCGAAAAGAAGATGCTCGAGCTGGCGAAGAACAACAGTGCATTCGTCCGCACCCAGGTTCCCAAGGCCGAAGCACTCGAATACTTCAAAAAGAAGAACGATCCATATAAGATCGAGCTCATAGAAAACCTCGAAGACGGTAAGATCACTTTTTATCAGCAGGGGAATTTCACCGATCTCTGTCGTGGTCCGCATATTCCGAATACCGGCTTCATCAAAGCCGTTAAGCTATTGAATGTTGCCGGCGCCTACTGGCGTGGTGACGAAAAGAACAAGATGCTGACACGCATCTACGGTATCACTTTTCCCAAACAAAAGGAGCTCGACGAATATCTTCACTTGATTGAAGAGTCGAAGAAGCGCGATCACCGTAAACTCGGACGTGAGCTGGAATTGTTTGCGTTCTCCGAAAAGGTCGGAATGGGATTACCACTCTGGCTGCCGAAAGGAACCATACTGCGCGAGCGCCTCGAGCAGTTCATGCGCCGCGCGCAGGTGAAAGCCGGGTTACGACCAGGTTGTTACTCCGCACATCGGCAGCAAGCAACTCTACGTTACTTCCGGTCACTACGAGAAATACGGAAAAGATTCGTTTCAACCGATCCACACTCCCGACGAAGGAGAGGAGTTTCTGTTGAAACCTATGAACTGTCCGCACCACTGCGAGATTTACAAAGTGAAACCGAGATCATATAAAGATCTCCCCCGTTCGCCTTGCAGAGTTTGGAACAGTATATCGCTACGAGCAAAGTGGTGAGCTTCACGGTCTCACCCGGGTTCGCGGCTTCACCCAGGACGACGCTCATATTTTCTGCCGTCCCGACCAGGTGA
Organism: Bacteroidota bacterium; assembly: GCA_037200305.1. GTDB lineage: Bacteria > Bacteroidota > Bacteroidia > Cytophagales > Cyclobacteriaceae > ELB16-189. Next base: position 15,373 of record JBBCGZ010000013.1, on the reverse strand, counting down.
AGGAAGAATTTGTTAGCGTGATCGATCTCGTGCTTCATGTTTTCAAGTCACTCGGTTTCGAAAACTATATCGCACAGGTTTCATTAACAGATCCGAACAATCCTGCGAAATACATTGGCGCCCGTGAGAACTGGGATCTTGCCGAACGACAAATTCAGGAGGCTGCCGACGAACGCGGCCTCAAGACTGTTCGTGTTCAAGGCGAGGCAGCCTTTTATGGACCGAAGCTCGACTTCATGGTCCGCGATGCGCTCGGCCGTCAGTGGCAGTTGGGCACCATCCAGGTAGACTACAATCTCCCTGAAAGATTTGAGTTGGAATACACGGGTGCCGACAACCAGAAGCATCGCCCGGTGATGATACATCGTGCACCATTCGGTTCGATGGAGCGCTTTATCGCGGTTTTGATCGAACACTGCGCTGGCAACTTCCCGCTGTGGCTGGCTCCTGAACAGATCGCGGTGCTGCCGATATCGGAGCGCTTCAACGACTATGCGCAGGAGGTTGTAGACACGCTGAAAGGCAAGGACGTCCCGCGGATTCCTGGACGATCGCGACGAAAAGATCAGCCGGAAGATCCGCGACGCGGAGGTGAAGAAAGTGCCCTTTATGCTGATTGTAGGGGAGAAAGAAGTCGCCAACAGGGCGGTTTCAGTGCGTAGACACGGCATGGCCGACCAGGGATCGGTGGGGTTGGATGAATTCGTAACAAAGTATGCAGCTGATTTTGCGCTGCCTGCTGTGTGATTTTCGCAAAATATCCCGATATTTGCGCCCTGTTTGCCAAGTTGGCAAGCTCTGATGTTTAACGTAAACCCATTAGGTGGCAATTTTTCAAGGTAGTTCTGGTAGTAGGCCCCCCGGCGGCGGAAGCCGCCCATACAACAGGGGATTTAGGCCTAGAGTGGTTGAAGAACCGTACCGCGTCAACGAGAGAATCATAGCTCCGCGTGTGCGGGTTGTAGGAGAGAACATAAAGGTGGATGTATATCCAACTGCTGTAGCGATAAAGCTTGCGAAGGATCAGGGACTGGATCTGGTAGAAATATCGCCCAACGCCGATCCTCCAGTTTGCAAAGTGATTGACTATTCGAAGTTCAAGTACGAACAGAAGAAGAAGCAAAAGGAGATCAAAGCAAATGCGCAAAAGACCGTTGTAAAGGAGATCCGTTTTGGTCCCAATACAGACGATCACGACTTCGACTTCAAAGTGAAGCACGCTGTTAACTTCCTGAAGGAGGGAGCGAAGGTGAAATCATACGTTCACTTTGCCGGAAGGTCGATCGTGTACAAGGAACGTGGTGAGATATTGTTGCTCCGTTTTGCCCAGGCTCTCGAAGAGTTCGGCAAAGTAGAACAGATGCCACACCTAGAAGGAAAGAGAATGTTTTTGTTAATAGCACCGAAAGGAAAAAAATAGTAGTAGTTAATAATCCATAGTCATGCCCAAGTTAAAAACAAAGTCAGGTGCAAAGAAGAGGTTCAAGATGACCGGTACCGGTAAGATCAAGCGTAAGAGCGCTTTCAAGAACCACATCCTGACAAAGAAGGAAACAAAGCAAAAGAGAAGACTCAGCCAAAAGTCTGTTGTAAGTAAGGCCGATGAGCGCAACATCAAGTTGATGTTCCCATACGGCATTTAATTGGTTCTATGTTTAACCCGATGTCTGGCTTAAGTATCCGATAGGATCGCCATCCGTCAAAAAATTAGTTAGTATGCCTCGTTCAGTAAACAATGTAGCCTCGAGGAAAAGACGCAAACGCGTTCTCGAGTTGGCCAAAGGTTTCTTCGGTCGTAAAAAGAATGTATGGACAGTAGCAAAGAATGCTGTCGAAAAAGGTCTCACCTATGCTTATCGTGACCGCAAAGCCAAGAAGCGTGACTATCGCTCACTTTGGATTGCTCGTATCAATGCCGGTGTAAGGCAGCACGATATCTCTTACTCTGTATTCATGGGTAAGCTTAAGAAGGCAGGTATCGATCTCAACCGTAAAGTATTGGCCGACCTGGCCATGAATCATCCTGAAGCTTTCGACGCAATTGTGAAGAAAGTGAAATAATCGAAAACGAAGCCCCGAGAGATTGGGGCTTTTTGATTTATGACTCGCTCGAAGAAGATACTTCTCATTGTCGCCGCCATTTTCGTGGTAATCGTGGGTCTTGTGGTCTATGACTTCTCCCGCCGGACTACCTTTCCCGGGCCGAAGCCAACCATTCGTCGGTGATTAGGGCAATTCGTGGCTAATTTTCTAAGAAAATCGTTTGCGCTTTGGTAGGATCGAGGGAGGATAATATCTTAGTATCAGATTAAAGCCAACTATAGACAAGAAAATCCCCCGGGGTCTAGGACCTTAGGGGATTTTCCTTTTAGGGGGTTTGTCCCACGCCATCCTACGAAGTTCAGGCGAAAATCAGCGAGCGTGGGATCCCCGGAATAGCAGCACCATCTCTTCATCGGTCCAATCAGCAATTCATCGGAACGGGTTTTCACGACCTCAACCCTCAGAATATCTTAGTATCAGATTAAAGCCAACTATAGACAGAAGAATCCCCCGGGGTCAAGGACTTTGGGGGATTCTTTTTTCACGCCCGGTTGCTACGAAGAGCACTCGATAAGCAACGGGCGGCGGGATCCCCCGAATAGCCGCACCACCACCCCGCCGAATGCCTGAAGATGGATTTTTTACACCAAGTCTCTATATTGGTTACGGGCGCTGAATCCACCGCCTTCGACTCCTTCCAATATTTGTGATAACATACATTTCTATGAGACGCCACCTGCGAGTAATTTTTATTACCATGATCATTTGCGTACTGGTGTTCGAACGATGCGCCTACAACGACATCAACGTAGACTTCAACTGCGACAACTCAACACTCTCCGTAACTCTCGATTCGAAGACAGACGTTAGCAACTGCCGTGCGATCGACGGGGGTGATCACTGTTGTTGCGTCTGGCGGGTTGGAACCTTACGCCTACAACATTGGTGGAGGAGAATACCAGGCCAGCCCCACGTTCCGTAATCTTGGCGGAGGTACTTACGAGGTTCGCGTGAAGGACAGCAACAATTGTTGGCGAGCCGTTAGCGTAACCCTCGCAACAGCAGGATCCACGTTACTCGCGACAGTCCAAACTACAGCAGATAATCAATGCTCTACCGACAACGGCGTTGCTCTTATAACAGCAACCGGTGGTACTGCACCGTATCTATATCAAATCGATTCGAAGGGTTATGTCGACATCAACTCATTCCCTGGTCTTAAAGAAGGACAGCACGTAGTAGTTGTGAAAGATTCGGAAGGATGCGAAACAACACTTAACGTTCGAATCGAACATGGACTGACTGGAATTAGCTACGCAACCCAGGTCAAAAACATCATCACGACCAACTGCGCAAAATCAGGATGTCATGATGCAGGAGCGGGATCAAGAAACTGGACTGATTTCAGTATTCTGAAGTCTCATGCTGCCAATATAAAAATACGTACAGCCAATCGAACCATGCCCCCTGATACACCATTGTCGCAGGCCGACATCGACCTCATTGGCTGCTGGGTTGCTGATGGAGCGTTGAATAATTAAAAAACATGAAACATTTCCTTTTATTGATCATTGTTTGTGCAACAACCACGGTGTTCGCGCAGAAGAAGTACACGGCAGAGAAAACGAACGTGCAGTTTTATTCTCACGCACCACTTGAAGATATCAAGGCAACGAACACCAAGAGCAGCGCGATCTTCAACGCCGACAACGGCGACATTGCATTCTCGATATCGATGAAAGAATTCAAGTTCGCGAAGTCATTGATGCAACAACACTTCAATGAGAAATATGTAGAGTCCGAGCAATTTCCTAAGTCTACATTCCAGGAAAGATCGTTGGCTACAATGCCGGTGCTACTGGTACTCAGCAAGTAAAGGCGCAAGGCAAACTCACCATCCACGGCGTAACGAAAGACATCGACGTGCCCGGAACAATCGAAGCACAAGGCAGTAAACTATTGATGAAGTCCAAGTTTATGGTGAAGGTTGCCGATTACAACATCAGCATCCCTCAACTTGTCTTTCAAAACATTGCAGAAGAAGTTGAAGTGACGCTCGACTTCACTTTTAAGCCGATGTAATTTCTTAATTTCGTTTATGAAGGTCTTTATCATTACCCCACTTCTCCTCCTTTCGATTGCTGCTGTTGCACAAGATGATTTGCTCAAAGAATTAGAGAAGAACCAGGCTCCCGAAACAGAATACATCGAACAGACATTCAAAGGAACACGCCTTGTGAATGGCCAGTCAGTTGAGACCAAGGGGCCAGGGCGAGCTCGAATTCATTTTCGCTCACAGGTTCGGTCCCATGAGCGGCGGTTTGTATGAACTATATGGACTCGACCAGGCCTACGTGCGTCTCGGTTTGGAATATGGTATCACAGATCGCTTTGGCGTTGGCTTCGGAAGAAATTCCGTAGATAAGACCATGGACGTCTATGGAAGATGGAAGCTGCTTCGTCAAAGCAGGGGAGCGCGTGTGATGCCAATTACCGTAACTGCATTTGGAAATGCCGCCGCGAAGATGTCGCCCCGCAAGGAAGACGATCCTACGGGAACACTGACATTCGAGAACAGGCTTTCATATACTGCGCAATTGTTGATTGCGCGCAAATTCAATCAACGCCTGTCGCTGCAACTCATGCCCACTATGGTTCATCGCAATCGTTGTTGACAAGACCATCGAGAACAACGACCAGTTTGCTCTAGGTATCGGCGGACGATTGAAACTGAGCCGCAGTGTCGCTTTGACAACAGAGTATTATAAACGTTTCAATGTGTTCGATACGAATCCCAACAAAGACGTTATTGGCTTTTGGTGTCGATATCGAAACCGGCGGTCACGTGTTCCAGCTAGTGCTTACGAACACACGCGGACTTACCGAGCGAGCATGGCTTACCGAAACGACCGGCGACTTCTTTAAAGGAGACATTCATCTCGGTTTTAATATCACCCGCACATTTCAACTGGCTAAGAGAAAAGTAATTCTTTATCTTTTGGAGTTGTTTAATCAGTCCATAAGGATTGCTCCTCTTCGCTATCATTATTTATCTCGCCCTTACGATTGCGATCGGTTATTGGGCTTCTAAGAGAGTAAAGACGTCGGGCGACTTTATGTTGGCCGGGCGGAGTCTGCCTCTGCTGCTCAGCGCGTCTGCTCTGTTTGCCACCTGGTTTGGATCTGAAACGGTGTTCGGCGCGTCTTCGCAATTCCTGCAGGGCGGACTGTATTCTGTGATCGAAGACCCGTTTGGAGGCGCGTTGTGCCTCGTGCTGTTCGGGTTGTTCTTCGCCCGGAAACTCTACAACATGAACCTGCTGACGCTGGGAGATTATTTCGAAGTGCGCTTCGGAAGGAGAACAGGGCTGGTGGCCAGTGCCTCGTTGGCGCCACCATATGTTGGATACATCGCGGCACAGTTGGTTGCCATGGGACTGATATTGAATGTGGTTGCGGGCACACCGCTTTGGCTCGGTGTGGTGGGGTAGTGCGATAATCGTTACATTCTATACATACATCGGTGGTATGTGGGCGATCTCTGTTACTGATTTCTTTCAGAGTATCGTTACCATTCTCGGTCTTATTGTGTTGGCTATCGTATTGGGAACCAAAGCTGGTGGTGTGGCGAATGTGATCAACCAGGTACCAGAGCAAAACTTTAAGTTCTTTCCGGATGGAAATGCGCGTGAGATTATTGGTTGGATAGCTGCATGGTCGGTGCTGGGCTTGGGGTCGTTGCCTTCGCAGGATGTCTTTCAGCGCGCGATGTCATCGCGGAATGCGAACGTTGCTGTCCGATCGTGTTATATCGCTGCAGTCATTTACCTGGTGATTGCAATGTTGCCCCTGTTTATTAGTCTTTGCACCAAATATCTGTATCCTGATCTCGCAGGAGATGCGCAGTTGGCCTTGCCCAGCATGGTCATGCAACATACTGGCCTGGCTGTACAAGTCTTGTTCTTTGGATCACTGATGTCGGCGATCATGAGTACAACAAGCTCGGCCATTCTCGCGCCGGCAGCCATTCTTGCAGAGAACCTAATCAGGCCATTGTCGAAACGCACCTATACCGACCAGCAGATGTTGTCGCTCACGCGTTTGTCGGTGCTGATCTTTGCCGTGGTTGCCACGATCATGGCGTGTCTTCGAAGTAACATTTATGAGCTCGTGGGCGAGTCGAGCATCCTGAGCCTGGTATCGCTGTTCGTGCCGTTGGTGTTTGGTCTCTATTGGAAGAGGGCCAGTAGTGTTGGTGCTGTGCTGTCGATCATCGGCGGAGGTGGAGCGTGGTTCATATTTGTTAACGTCAAACTTTCGGTGCCCGAGCTCGTTCCATCAACCATCGTAAGTGTTATTGGAATGATTGCCGGTAGTTTATTGTTTCCTGAAAAAGAAAAAGTTTCTCCTATATGAGCAGTATTAAGATCAATATCAATCGATTGAATGACGGTTTTCAGCTAGAAGGCATTAACGAAGACGGGAACACCGTACGCCTGGATGCAGGTCCCGACGTTGGCGGTACCGGAACAGGTATGCGTCCCATGCAATTATTGTTAACAGCCCTCGGAGCATGCGGAACAATCGATATCATATCAATACTCAAGAAGCAACGACAGCCTCTCGAAGACATCAAGATTGAAGTGAAGGGCGATCGCCCCGATACATCTCCCGCACCATTCATTGCGGCTCACATTCATTTTAAACTGTTCGGAAAATTAGACCCGGATAAAGTTCAGAAAGCCGTAAGTTTGTCGGTCGAAAAATATTGCTCCGTCGCAGAGACGATCAAGCAAACGACAAAGATCACGTACAGCTTTGAGATAATATGAGTGACGATCTATCTAAAAAGAAATATTCGGAAACCGAAGCAATAAGGACTCAACACGAACGGACACAGTTTCGTGAACATTCCGTTCCATTGTACCTGACATCGAGCTTTACATTCGAGGATGCCCGAGCAGGCAAGAGCATTGTTTGCCGATGAGATCCCGGGCAACATCTATACGCGGTTTTCAAATCCAAACAACACCGAGTTCATTCAAAAACTTTGTGTAATGGAGGGCACCGAGGACGGTATCGCAACATCTTCCGGAATGGCCGCAATGTACATTAGCATGGCATCGTTGCTGAAAGCTGGCGATCACGTCCTGGCTTCGAGATCCGTGTTCGGTTCAACACACCAGATACTTAACACGATCTTTCCGCGCTTCAATATAGAACATACCTATGTAGATCTGTTTGAGCCAGAAGTTTGGGAATCGAAGATACAAGCCAATACGAAGATGATCTTCGTCGAGACGCCATCGAATCCCGCGCTCGACCTTATCGATCTCGAATGGTTGGGCAAGCTTGCGCAGAAACATAAGCTCATTCTTAACGTCGATAACTGTTTTGCAACTCCTTATTTGCAACGACCCGCGCAATGGGGTGCACATTTAGTGACTCATTCGGCGACGAAGTTCATGGATGGACAGGGGCGTGTTATAGCAGGGGCGGTGCTCGGAAAAAAAGAATTGATCAAGGAAGTTCGCTTCTTCGCAAGACACACGGGCCCTTCGTTATCTCCATTCAATGCCTGGATCTTATCGAAAAGTCTTGAGACACTGGCAGTGCGACTCGAGCGTCATTGCGCGAGCGCTCTTGCGTTAGCACAACATCTCGAGACGCATCCCGAAGTTGAGCGGGTGAAGTATCCATTCCTGCCGTCGCATCCCCAATACGATGTGGCGAAGAAGCAAATGCGTCACGGAGGCGGTGTTGTAACATTCGAGGTGAAGGGTGGAATTGATCGCGGCCGGAAATTCCTCAATTCACTGAAGATGATCACGCATGCTGCCAACCTTGGCGACACACGAACAATAGCAACCCACCCGGCATCAACAACTCATTCGAAGTTGACCGATGCGGAAAGAGAAGCGGTTGGAATTAAACCAGGGTTGATTAGGGTTTCAGTCGGTCTTGAAGAGCTAAGTGATATTATTCAAGATATCGAACAAGCTCTGAAGATTTCGAATTTGTAATTTGTAATTAATCACGAATTACAAATCACGAATTACAAATCAGTATTTCGGCATCTCCGGATCAATCTCATCCGCCCATGCTAATATCCCGCCTTTCAAATTATAAAGGTTTGTAAATCCTTGATTTGCCTCCAGCCATTTGATCATGTTCCCGCTTCTTGCACCACTCCTGCAATGAATGATCACTTGTTTGTCGCGTGAGATCTTCTCAACGTTTGCAGGGATCTCTCCTTGCGGGATCAGCTCGCCACCAATCTCACAGATATCTGCTTCGTGTGGTTCTCTAACATCAATCAATTGAAAATCAGCTTTGTCATCCATCAGCTTTTTCAATTCTTGTACAGTGACCTCTTTCATTGTCGTATTTTTTCGTAGTCCGCAAAACTCGTCATAATCTATCAAATTTTTAATACCAGCTTTTGTATTTCGGTCCGGTATGTTGATCAGCTGGGTCTCCAGCGATTGACTGTCGACGATCAATAACTTTCCGGCAAGGGTATTCTTGTTGCCTGTCAATAACTTAATGACCTCGTTGGCCTGGTAACTTCCGATGATCCCGGCAAGCACGCCCAGCACACCACCTTCTTCGCAATCGGGTACGGTGCCGGGTGCGGGTGGAAGAGGGTAGAGGTCACGATAGTTGGGCCCGCCTTCGTGGTTGAACACAGCTACCTGTCCTTCGTAACGAAATATCGAACCATAGACGAGCGTCTTCTTCGAAAGTACGGCAGCATCATTGAGAAGGTATCGCGTTGGGAAATTATCGGTTGCATCGACGATGATGTCGTAAGTTTTGATGATGTCGAATACGTTTTTTGAATCGACTTTTACTGCAATCGCATCTACATGAATATCGGGATTCAGATTGCGAAGTCTTCCCGCTGCGGTAATCGCTTTTCCCTTGTCGATGTCGCGTGTTGTAAAAAGTATCTGACGCTGCAGGTTCGATAAGCTCACTGAGTCGCCATCAACGATGCCGATCTTCCCGACGCCGGCTGCAGCGAGATAAAATAAAACCGGCGAACCAAGGCCGCCAGCGCCAACTACGAGCACTGATCCGGATTTAAGCCGTTCCTGGCCCTCTTTTCCGAAGCCAGGCAGAACATAATGGCGGCTATACCGTTTATTTTCCTCGGCCAACGTGGCCCCCGGGGGTGAGAATTCATCCATTTCACTTAAATTTAATGCATGCAGCGCATTGTACACTCCTCAGGCGCAAAATGGGAAGACATCGTGGGTTATTCTCGGGCTGTCCAGGTCGGAAATCATATTGAGATCGCCGGGTACTGTTGCGACAAACGACAATGGCGTCGTTGCAAAAGGCGATGCTTACGGTCAAACAAAATTCATTCTTCAAAAGATCTCCGATGTTCTAGTGAAAGCAGGTTTCTCATTGAAAGATGTTGTAAGAACTCGCATGTTCGTAACAGACATTTCTAAATGGGAGGAATATGGCCGCGCACATGGTGAGTTCTTTAAGGATATCAAACCGGTTACGTCAATGATCGAAGTGAAGGGATTGATTGATCCTGACTATTTGATCGAGATCGAGACCACTGCAATAAAATGAAAAAGTACATCATCCTCGGATGTATTCTTTTTGCTACCACGATCACCGCGTTCGCGCAAGTTGGTGACATCAAGAGTGCATCGAAGGCCAGCAAATCTTCCGGTCGATCCGACCGGGCCGGCAGCAGCGCCAGCATGGCCTACTTTTTTGTCGACTTCACTCTAAGGACCATTGTGCCCTGGCAAATCAACACATTGCAGAAGCGTGGCGATGTCCCTAACGTCCTTTCACTGGAAGTGTATGGACACGCTGCGATACAACCTTCAACGTATTATGTTTTCAATCCACGTGTTCGCGGCAACTGGGGAATTTTTCTTACCGACTTCCGGATGAATTATATGATCGAAGAAAAGATCGGTAAGCCCGCGGACTTGCGCACAGACGACTGGCAGGTACTTGGTCTGAATATCATCAACACAAGAAGAGTTACGGCTCGAATCAGCACCGGTATCATGCACGAAGCATTCGGTGACGGAAATACTTTCAGTGAGTCGGCCGCAGGCTTGAGCGTTATGAGTGCCGACCAAAGGAGAGGAGTGATGGGAGAGTTTCGTTGGGCCAGGGATTATTCTACCAACAGAACCCCACGAATCGAAGGAAGCGTCTTCTATCAGCAAAAATTATTCGACCATGGTGCTATCCACATGTTTGCAACAGGTGGTGTAATGTATCAACGTTATTACAACGAGATCAATGTGTGGGGAATACAAGCAGGATTGGTATTCAAGCTCTACAGGGAGAAACCTCTTGATACTTCGTTTTAAGAGAACCGTTTCGTTGCTAATGCTGCAACGGTCTCGCCAATAGCAAGCGAAGACGTCGCGGCAGGAGATGGAGCGTTACACACGTTGATTGCAAATTCATCTTCCAAAATCAAAAAGTCATCCACCAAACCACCAGTTCGATCGCAAGCCTGTGCGCGAACACCAGCACCGCCAGGTTCTAAATCACCTTGTTGTATTTCTGGAATCAGTTTTTGAAGAGCTTTTGTGAACGCAGCTTTTGAGAATGATCGATACATTTCGCCCATGCCGGTCTTCCAGTACTTCGAAGCAACTTTTCTGAAACCGGGCCACGCAAGACTTTCAGCGAGCTCCGAAAGATTGATGTCCGATTTTTTATATCCTTCTCTCTTGAATGCAAGAACAGCGTTCGGTCCGGCTTCAACTCCACCTTTCACCATACGAGTAAAGTGAACGCCCAAAAACGGAAAGTTTGGATCCGGAACGGGATAGATAAGATTTCTTACCAGGTACTCTTTATCTTTTTTCAGTTTGAAGTACTCACCTCGAAATGGAATGATCTTTACATTGACGTTCGGCATCGTCATCTCTGCAACCTTATCGCTATACAATCCGCAGCAGTTGATGACCAGCTTCGCCGAATATGACGACTTCTGCGTGATAACCACGGCTTCGCCGGGCTTCTTTTGTATGTCGACTACTTTCTCCCCTAGACGAATTTCACCGCCGGCAGCGCGAATCTTATCGCCATACTTGTTGGCAACAACAGTATAGTTGACGATGCCTGTTTGAGGAACAAAAATTCCTTCGAGACCGGCAACGTGTGGCTCGTACTCCTTAAGTTCTTCCTGTTTGAGTCTTTTAAGATTTGCAAGACCATTCTGTTCTCCGCGTACATGGAGATTATTCAACAATGGAATTTCTTCGGCGCTCGTGGCAACGACGATCTTCCCGCATAGGTCGTAAGGAATATCATTCTTATCACAGAAATCAAGAAGCAAATGATAGCCGCGAATTACAGTTCGTTGCTTTTAAGCTGCCGGGTTTATAATAAAGTCCCGAGTGAATAACACCGCTGTTGTTGCCTGTCTGATGTTTCGCGAGCACATCTTCTTTTTCGATGACAACAAGTTTGAGGGCAGGGTTGGCTGTCTTAAGTTGAAGGGCTGTGGCGAGACCAACGATGCCTCCGCCAATTACTACTACGTCGTACTGCACTGATGAATTTTTTTGCGAAAGGTAATTAATAAATCAGGCTTTGATTGGCCTTACGCGCACATTCAGATTCTGTTCCACCATCACCAGGTGATTCCGGGGAATGAGTGTCCACTCACTGCCGTCGGTTAGTTTTTTCTGATACCACCAGCACTGCGTGATCGTCGTCTTCCGGTGCTTCAAGTCGACCTTCACCGTTTTCGACAACATACCTGGCGCCCTCAGAATGATACAATGTAAGAGCATCTTCCTTTGGGTCCGAAACGTATCGCGTGGCAACGATAAACAAACCGTTGGTGATCACCATGTTGAGGTAGGCAGCTTCAGTGATTCCAGCTTCCCTGATCAGCTTGGTGATATGCTGAAAAGTATGATCGAAAGCATCGGCTACGCTGTCGGTGTTGATCGTCTTATGATTTGCGAACAAGTAATTCAGCAGGTATGCAAAGATGTGTTCGGAGTCTGTCTGACCCTTGATCCAATTATATAACTCGTCGGACAACGGCTCGCGAAGCTTCCGCTTGACCTTATTGAACTCTTCGACACCGCCGTTGTGCGCCATCAGGAGATTCTTGTATTGAAAGGGATGACAGTTTGCCTCCGATACTTCCCCGACGCTGGCGGCGCGTACGTGAGCCACCATGCACTCTGTGCGGATCTTCGGCGCGAGGTTTGCGCAGGTTTCGATTGCTCCAGGCAGGATTAACTGACACAAACGTTACCGGTTCGTAATTCACTTCGGGAACGTACCAGCCAATGCCGAAGCCATCACCATTTAGAGGCTCTTCTATTTCGCGCGCGTTGATACTTTGATTGACGAGAGAATTCTTGGGTTGATAGAGAAGCTTATCAATAATGATAGGGGTACCCTTATAAGCCATTAAACGACACATGATCTAAGATAAAGAAATTCCAGCGGAGCCACCTAAAAATGGGGATGGGCGTAAATGCAAGAGGCCCCTCCGTCTGAGGGGCCTCTTGTTTACCTAAACCTAAACCTATGAGAAGATTACTCTACTCTATATGGTGTACAACGCGGTTAGGTCTAATTGGTTGCGCGGGCGTCTTGCAAAATCAAGTATTTATTTCCCGAAATCGATTCCGGACCCCCGTTTTTATTGCTTTTAAGGTCATTTAACGAATACTTAACCTCACTTCAGTTTCGAAGCGAATTGCTTCTTGGAATTTCTCAACCTTCGGACGAATCACGTACTGACAATAGCCCTGGTTAGGATTGAGCTCGTAGTAATTTTGATGATAATCTTCCGCCGGGTAGAAAACCGACGCGGCAGTGATCTCGGTTACGATCTTGGTTTTTGTAAACATGAGATGCCTCGAGTTGTTTCTTGTAAGCTTCCGCGATCTTCTTTTGCTCTTCGTCGGCATAGAAAACTACAGACCTGTACTGGGTTCCTTCATCGGCGCCCTGCTTGTTCAGTGTTGTAGGATCATGTGTGTTCCAGAAGACTTCCAGCAAATCCTCGAACGACACTTTTGAGGGATCGTATGTGATCTGGGTTACTTCGGCGTGGCCGGTTTCGCCTGTACAGACGTCGCGGTAGCTAGGGTTCTTCACTTTACCACCCTCATATCCAGATACTACTTTTGTGACTCCTTTTACGTTCAGAAAAACGGCTTCGGTACACCAGAAGCATCCGGCTCCGAAGGTTGCAACCTGCAGTTCGTTATTCATAGGTTTTTTTTGTTGTGAGAAGGACACTGTTGCGGCCAGTAAGGCTGCGATTGTGAGATATACCTTCATGATTTTTTTGATTTTCATTCACAACATACGCAGTATCAAAAAGGTTTGGATTTAGAACTGGCTGTAGTAAGATGAAATAGCATTCGCCAGCCTGGAATCCAGGTCCTTCTTTGTGATGCCCTGCAGGTAGCCCTGGCCCATGTTAGGCTCGCGCTTCTCGACCAGCTTCTTGTTTCCGCTTGCCAATGCACGAAGGTCGCCCGTGTAGATAGCCCATGAGTCGGCCCACTGCATGTCGCTTGTGAGCTCCTGGTTCTGTACATCGGCTTTGCTGGATGCGTCGGTGATCCAGAGATTGATAGAGGCGTGAGAGGTTACTTTCTTTTCGAAGATGGTTGTGGACGAGCTGATCTTCTGGTAGACCGGAACTTTTTGTCCATTTACAGTTTTCTCGCCTGACTTAATACTGTCGGTTCGATTCTCGACCCTGCGTGTGATCTGGGGGAGGGCTTCGTTGTAGCTATTCACAACAACTTTCAAAAACTGATCGACGCGTTTTACGCCGGTCTGTTCCGCATGTTGTGGTGTAAAGAACTTCACGAACATATTGTTATTGTATCCGAATACCGTTGGATCGAAGTTCCAGGCGTAACGGTTGGTAAGCGCGGGCTCGACAACAACATGCACCGTTGCGTTTTCTTTTGCCTGTTCGATCATCTCGATGGACTCGCGGAAGCCGGGCGAGAATGTGTTCGCGTCTGAGAACATGTAGTACGCATTCTTCGAATCCTGTCGCGTGTTGAGCATCAATGCCTGGATACCTGCGTCGTAACTTTCTTCGGCTGCTTTGGCTTTGTAGTCGGTAAGCTCTTTGAAGCGATTAACAGGAGTGGGGATCACCTTCAGTGCGCCTGGTGAGGTACGGATCTCGTTGTAGAGTTGGTTGATCTTTTCGTAGTTGCCAACGACCGCCTTATACTTGAAGTTTGCATTCGAAGTGAGTTGGTTCTGCGCGTCTTGTTCGAGATAATCGACAGCGGCCTGGTAGCTGAGCTTCAATATTTCTATGGACTTCTTGTGGTCGGGATTTGTACGCAGGTGTTGTACCGAAGGTGAGCACTGCCTGGTAGTAATCGCCGCGCTTGTAAGCGCTCTTGCCGGTGTTACATCCAGACAAAATAATTGCAATTACTGCAAGTGGTAGTAAGAATCGCATAAAGGGGGTAATTAGCGGCTACAAATCTACGATTATTCTGTTTTTATCCGCAAGGTCAGCAGCCCCCGCCAGGATCATACAGCTACCGCCCAACACCAGGATAAAAATAGATTCACCGTTGAAAACTCCCCGGAGAATTGGGCCGAGACACGCTGCAGCAATGATCTGCGGGATCACGATGAAAAAATTAAAGATGCCCATGTAGTATCCCATTTTCGATGGAGGAAGCGAACCAGAAAGAATCGCGTAGGGCATCGATAGTATGCTAGCCCATGCAATACCGACGCCGGTCATTGATAACCAAAGCCAATCGGGGTTTGGAACAAAGTAGAATGAGATCAGCCCGAGACCACCACATGTAAGAGCGATAAGGTGTGTTGCTTTTCTCCCGATAGCATTAGAGATCGCGGGAAGAAATATGGCAGCAATCGCTGCGATGCCGTTGTAAACGGAAAACAAGTTGCCGACCAGCGCGCCACCTTCGCTATATTCCTTACTGTGAGGATCAATAGTGTTGAAGAGGTGAGACGTAACAGCGCTCGTAGTAAAGATCCACATCGCGAACAGCGCAAACCAGGAAAAGAATTGCACGAAAGCGAGCTGTCGCATCGTGAAAGGCATGTTGTGAAAGTCGCGAACGATGTTTACCACAGCCACATTCGGTTTGCCCGACTTGATGCAACCTGCCGCGACGAAATGAATGACACCGAATACTAATATGCTGCCGGAAAGAACATAAAGGTCCTGAACGAGATTGAAGTATATAATGGCGATCGCGATCAAAGCACCAATCGATAGTAATGAAATCCCGGTGTACGAAAATCTCTGGCTATAAATTGAGTTATCTGTTTTCTTCGACAA
>JBBCGZ010000012.1:0-54470 GCA_037200305.1 Bacteroidota bacterium | reverse complement strand
GCCCTAAGTTACTGAAGATTCAGAATCTTCTTGTAACCGGGAACATCATTCAGAATGTCGATCGACTTCCGGATATCCTGGTCCGACTTGAATGATACTTCGGTAGCTCCGCGCTCCAGGTAATAATGTGCAACGATGTCTTCTTCGAGAAGTCCGCGGATCTGGTCTCTGAAGTTTGTGAGATCGTTCTTGCGACGATCGGTGATCATCGACTTCAGTTTGTCGATCTGTGGTTTCAACTCATCGATCGAACGCTCGCGTTTCGCCTCTTCAGTCAAAAGATTCAACTGTGTTTCGATAGGCGACAGGTAATTGTATTTCTTTGACTTCATCCACGACACAAAGTCATTGTATTCGACGTCGGTCATTGCGAAGTCTTTCGCTGTCGGGATGGTCGGATGTTTTACGTAGTATTCGGTAGAGTAGTCGAAGAGGAAGCCTTCGGTATACAATGCTTGTGTGAGTGCAGACGCTTCGGCACTTGTCGTCGCGATATCGGGATCGATACCACCACCATCGAACACGGTACGACTGTGTGTTGTCTTGAACGGCTTCTTCAAAGAATCGGGAACGGCGCCAACGCTGCCATCGGAACGACGATGCGTGTAATCGAGCACCTGGATGCAACGACCTGAAGCTGTATAATATTTTGCGGTTGTGATCTTCACCTGTGAGTTGTACGATAACATGCGCGGCAACTGAACGAGTCCCTTGCCATAAGACTTCTCACCGATGATGATAGCGCGATCATAATCCTGAAGTGTACCTGCAACGATCTCCGATGCAGATGCGCTTCCGCGATTGATCAAAATAGCCAACGGTATCTCTGTGTCAACCGGGGGAGCGGAGGTTTCATAGATGTAGTTCGAGTCTTCTATCTTCCCTTTGGTTGATACCACGAGGTTTCCTTTGGGGAGGAAGATGTTGCAGATGTTCACGGCCTCGAGCAGAAGTCCACCTGGGTTTCCCCGGAGATCGAGAATAATTCCTTTTGCGCCTTTTTCTTTCAGAGCAATCACGGCGTTCTTAACCTCTTTGCCTGCATCGGGTGTGAAATCGGAAAGTTGAACGAATCCAACGTTGCTGCTCACCATCCCAAAGTATGGAACATTGCTGACCTTAACGCGGTCGCGAACAAACTGCAGCGTCACGGGATCTACCACGCCAGGTCTTTTTACTGTGAGCTTCACAGTGGTTCCGATCTGTCCGCGCATTAAATGATTTGCTTCTTCGAGTGTGAGCTTCGACAATTGAATGTCGTCCATCTTCAAGATCTCGTCGCCTACTTTCAACCCGTTTTTCGCAGCGGGATATCCTTCGTAGATCATGGTCACAACAGTCCTGTTGCCGATCTGTCGCGTAATAGCACCGATTCCACCATACTGGCCGGTGTTGATAGTACGAAAATCTTCTACTTCGTCTTCTGGAATGTAGTTGGTGTATGGATCGAGCGAGTTCAACATCGCGTCGATACCGGTGCGCATTAATTTATTGGGATTGACTTCATCGACGTAGAGGGCGTTAACTTCTCTGAAGAGCGACGCGAATATGTCGAGGTTCTTGGCAATTTCGAAGTAACGTTCGGCGGGTCGTGTGAACGACATGCCAACAAGTGCTGCAACGAAAACAAGGCTGATGATATATCTCTTCTTCACTTTCATTCTCCGGGAGTTTAACGTACAATTTACGGAGTTATTTCCACGCGTTCCTTAGAAATCGTAACCAATTCCCCCCGAAAACATTCTCAATATCGGACGCCGAATATCCCCTTTTTTGCAGTATGGGTCTTATTTTTTGAAGGTCTGCGATCGTGTCGATGTCGTACGGACTTTGCTCTTTGCCGAACGCTCCATCCAAATCTGATCCAATACCAATGTGATTTGCATTTCCTGCTAACTGGCAGATATGATCCATGTGATCGACAACTCGTTCTAGATTGACACCCATTCCCTGCGGTGTCGATTTTCCGCGTACCCAATTCGGCACGATCATCCATGCATCCATCGGGGCTCCAATGACCGCACCGCGCGAGATCAATTCTTTCAATTGATCATCGTTGAACTGCCGGTTGTGATTCACCAGCGCTCGACAGTTATGATGGCTTGCCCACACCGGTCCGTTGAATGTGTCCATCGCCTCGCGAAAACTTTCGTCACACAAGTGAGTTGCGTCGAGAATGATATTGAGACGCTCCATTTCTTTGAGCAACGCTTTTCCTTTTGCACCCATCGGTCCTTCGGAGTCTGTACCGAATGCGTAACGACCGGGGCCATAGTGTGCGGGACCGACTGCACGTAGTCCGTAATTGTAAGCGGTCTCAAGATTTTTGAGTGTTACGATGGAGTCGGCACCTTCGAGACTTAAAATATATCCGATTTGTGATTTGTGATCTTGCGATTTGTGATTGTCCCAGGTTGCGATGTGTTGTTCAAGCCCTTCGAGGTTATTGATCTGTCTTAGCTCACCATCTTGTTCCATGGCTTTATACCATGCGACCTGGGCTTGTGTTTGAGCCCATGCCTGCTCGGGAGAATTCCATCCGGGCAACCAGCTGCCGCGTTCAACATATCGTGCGATCTGTGTGGCGACGACGAGTCCGAAGTTCCCACGACGAAGTTCCTCGAATGTCACGGTGTTCTTTCCACGATCGGGTTTGTCGGTCAAATCCTTCTCGCGTTCGCGAATTTCCTGGATGGGCATGCGAAGGTCGCGGTTCCATTCCATCGCGTTCATGCTTAAGTCAAGGTGAGCGTCAATGTTCATAATGATTTCTTATACCGTCATTGACGTTAAATGGTTATTTTTCTCTTACGTGACACCGTATCCCAATTTCCTACGTATCTACCGTTCTCGATCACATTCGGTGCATCATATAGATTCACCGTCGGGCAAATGTGATGTGGAATGCCGTAAAGAACATCACCTACTTTAAATGAATGATTGCCATTAGTTTTGATAACCATATGCTCTTCACTATGACCAACAGGTGTTAACCCATCTGCATTTAAGAAATAGACTCTCTTGTCGATCGGATTTTCGGAAGCGATTCCTTTATGACCCAGGTCCACACAAATAGTATCGGCGGTTGGAATTGATATCACGCGCGTGACGACCAATGCTGCAATTAAGAACGGCTGCTCCGTTAGCATCGACTGGTATCCTTTATCCCAATAGATGAAAGTGCCGGGACTGCATTCGACATCTTTTCTTTTTGCGTGGATGGAAAATGAAGGTGTTCCGCCAACAACAATCTTTAATTTGTGATTTGTGATTTGTGATTGAAGCGCTAAGACCCGTTCGAAGCCTTCATCACTTTGTTTCTTTCTGTCAGCAAGCTCGCCACGCAGATGTCCGTCGTAAGCGTGAAGTCCGACGATCTGCGATTGAAATTCGTTGTAGAGGGGTAACGCTTTTTCTGGTTCGATGCCCGTGCGATTCATGCCGACATTGAGGTCGATATAAAGGTCGATGCCACCGAGTGTACGACCGATAGCCGCGTCGTCGAAGATGCACGAGAATTTTACAGATGGATATTTTTTGATGAGCGCTTTTAGTCTTGCGCTTTTTGGTCCGACTGGCTGGTGGGCGAGGAGTACGTCCTTCGCTCCGTTCATTGCAAGCATCTCGGCCTCCGCAATAGTAGCGCACTTGAATTTCGTGATCCCGGCTTCGACGAACATCTTCGTCACCTCGGGAGATTTGTTGGTTTTGATGTGAGGACGCAACCGGTTTGGGTTGTCGAGAAAAGATTTCGCGATCTGGATGTTTTCTTTTACGCGATCGGGATAGATTAGTAATCCAGGGGAGTCAACATCATTAATGTTATCGACTATGTACCAGTCTTTCATGCCAATTCAAACATTACTTCTATTTCAACTGGAATGTTATCCGGCAATGATCCCATACCAACTGCACTCCTTACGCCAACACCATTCTCTTCGCCCCACACTTTCGCAAACAGTTCGCTGCAGCCATTGATCACATACGGATGACGTTCGAAGTCCGGTGTGGCGTTCACCATACCCAGCACCTTGATCACTCTCTTGATCTTATCGAGAGTTCCGAGATTTTTCTTCAGCGTTGCAAGTATCGCCAAACCCACTTGTTGTGCGGCAGCCTTCGCCCCGTCTTTGTCCATGTCGACACCCACCTTGCCGATGATCAGTGTCCCGTCATCTTTCACGGTGCCGTGACCCGACACGTAAACATGATTACCGACAATGAGAAATGGTTTATAAACACCAAGTGGCTTCGGAGCGGGAGGAAGTGACAGGCCCAGCTTGGCGAAGCGGGCGTCAGGAGATTCGTTCATAAAATTCTAATTAATTATAGCGTTCATCACCATCACGCCAATGATACCGCAAATGGCGACAATGGTTTCCATTAGGGACCACGATCTAATAGTTTGTTTGATCGAGAGGTTATAATATTCTTTGAACAGCCAGAAGCCGGCATCGTTCACGTGCGAGAACATCAGGCTGCCTGCACCTACTGCAAGCACCATCAGGTTCGCATCTACTTCGGGATGCATGGCAAGCAACGGCGCAACAATACCCGCTGCAGTGAGACCGGCAACTGTTGCGGAGCCAACACATACACGAATTATACAAGCAATCAACCAGCCGAGGACTAAAGGATGAAAGTCGATACCATTCAGTGCATTCGAGATCTCCAGGCTAACGCCGGTCACTATCAAAACTTCTTTTAAGCTGCCCGCGCCGCCCATGATCAGCACAATCAAGCCTACATCCTTAATTGCTTCCGCGTAGATGTTCATTATCTGAGTCATCTTCATACCTCTCCGCAATCCAAGAGTATAAGTAGCGATCGCGATCGACAACAACATCACGATGTTTGAATCGCTGAGAAACAAAATGACCTTTGAGTTTGCCAACGTTTCCTTTGAAACGGTCATACTATAAGTTGTAGTGATCGTCAGTAAGATTACAGGCAACAACGCTGTAAGCAAGCTGACCCTAAGACTTGGCAATTTTTCGTCGGGTAACCCTTCGGCTCTGAAAGTGTCCGGAAGTTGAACATTAAGATTCTTTAATGTCTTCGAGAAAAACAGTCCGGCAATAATTACGGTTGGTATGGCGATAATGATGCCGTACATCAATGTTTGTCCCATGTCGGCTTTCATTGCAGCGATTAGTCCAACAGGCGAGGGGTGAGGCGGAAGAAATCCGTGTGTTACCGACAGAGCGGCCATCATCGGAAGGCCGACATAAACTGCGGGAAGTTTGTAACGATAAACGATGGATGCGATGAGCGGGAATACCAACACAAACGCGACGTTGTAGAACAACGGTATGCCGATCACAAACCCGGTGATCATCATGGCAACCTGGAGATACTTTTCTCCGAATGCTTTCATGAGGCCTTGCGCGATCCGTTGAGCTGCGCCGGTTTCGGCAACGAGCTTGCCCAACATCGCACCACCAATGATCACGATGACCAGGGAGCCAAGCATATCGCCAACACCTTTCTCGAGTACCTTGCCCATCTTTGCAGGATCGATACCAAGAAGGAGACCCGCTGTGATCGAGGTGATAAGAAATGCAATGAATGCATTGATCTTAAGCCATGTGATCAACAGGATGAGGAGGATAATGCAGAGGATAACAATGACGATAGACATCCGCCTTTGTCAGAATTTATCGGGTATTTGAATAATGCGCACAACGATCTCGTGTGGATCGCCATCGCTGTCAACCAGGCTGAACTTCACCATCGGGTTATCGCGGTTGATGTTGCTTTCTATATTGACAATCTTCGCGCCCTGTACGTGCTTCTGGATGTCTTTCTGAAGAATGATCAATGCATTAGCGAAGTCAACTTCGAGAGGGCTTGGATTATACGCGACTGTTTTCATTTAATCGAGGTGTGTTATGTTAAGTGAAAAGCGACGCTGGTCTGCTTTTCACCACCTGATGAGTGCGGAGGCCCAGGTGAAACCGCTTCCGAATGCCGCTAAACAAATTAAATCATTTTCTTTGACTCTTCCTTCTGCCCAGGCTTCGCTTAACGCGATTGGTATCGAGGCGGCGGTCGTGTTTCCGTACCTCATAATGTTGTTATAAACCTGGTTATCGTTCAGTTGCATTTTTTCCTTGACATACTGACTGATGCGAAGGTTGGCCTGGTGCGGTACCAGCAACGTAATGTCGTCTTTCTTGAAGCCGTTGGCGTCCAACGCTTCTTTAATAACCTCCATAAACCTAACGACAGCATGCTTGAAAACATTATTGCCGTTCATCACAAGCTTGTACGATGTAGTGTCCAGTATTTGTTCCGGCTGACGTTCGGCGTGAGGTCTGCTGCTGCCGGGATCTTTAAGGTAAAGCTCTTCGGCATATCGCCCATCCGAGTGAAGGTGTGTTGACAGGATCCCTTGTTTTTCTGAAGCTTGTAAGATTGCAGCACCTGCTCCATCACCAAAGATAACGGCGGTGTTTCGACCGCGTGTGGTGATATCAAGGGCTGTAGATTGTATTTCACCACCGATCACCAGCACATTCTTATACATGCCTGTTTTGATGAACTGGTCGGCTATCGAAAGAGCGTAAATAAAACCAGAGCAGGCGTTGCGGATGTCGAGCGCCGGGATGTTTTCGAGACCCAGCTCGCGTTGCAGCAAGACGCCGCTGCCGGGAAAGAAGTAGTCGGGTGTGATGGTTGCGAAGACGATGAACTCGATATCTTTTTCGGTGAGGTTAGCGCGCTTCAATGCCATACGCGTTGCCTTCGCAGCCATGTTGGCAACGGTGTCCTCCGCGGGGTTGATCCAACGCCGTTCTTCGATGCCGGTACGCTCCACGATCCATTCGTTGGTAGTGTCTATAAGGGTGGAGAGATACTGGTTGGTTATAACGGTTTCGGGAACGTGATGACCAAGGCCGACGATGCGTGAATATGGCATTAAGGGCGGTGTTTGAACTTCTAAGTTAGTTCAAAAATCATTACATTAGGCTTGTGAAGATTTCAATCCTGTCCATCCTGGCATTGTTCTTTACTCTCGATTTGACCGCCCAAGTCATTTTCAGGAATGATTTTGTGATAGAAAAGAAGTGGTTTAAAATAAAGAACCTGAAACACTCGATCATTACAGTTAACCTAAGCAGGTATCCCAATTTCAATCAGCTTATTAATGGAAGAGGGGGCAGAACATTGGTCATCGACGTTCGTGCACTAACAGGTCAGCAAAAATCATACACCTATACTGAGATTGCTGAAAAGGTATATACGCCACCGGTATATACTGGAAACATTGTGCAACCTGTTCCTGCGTTCTTGTTGATTCCTCCGCCAGGTTTACAGCACCACGTTTACAATTCTTCCCTGAACAACTATCACTTTTTTCGGAGTCTTTCCTTCCGTCCACTTTCTCACGATCTCTGACGCCAACACTTGCTTCTCGATGTCCTCCTTCGGCATGTCGAGGGCGAAGTTCATTTCTGCACGTACTTTTCCGTTGATCGATATTGGGTAATTGAAAGAGCTTTCAACCAGGTATTTCTCTTCGTATTTCGGGAACGATTGATCGAGAACAAAGTCATTGTGTCCGAGCAACGACCATATCTCTTCACAGATGTGCGGTGCAAAGGGCGACAATGCAATCACCAATGGTTCGATCACCTTGCGTTTATTACACTTCAGTGCTCCCAATTCGTTAGCACAGATCATGAATTCACTCACGCATGTGTTGAATGAAAAACTGGTAACGTCTTGCGTGACTTTCTTAATTGTTTTGTGCAGCACCTTCATCTCTTCTTTGGTTGGTTCTGCGTCGCTCACCGAAAACTTGCCGGTGTTGTCGTGGCCCAGGTTCCAGAATTTTCTTAAGAAGCGGAACACTCCGTCGATACCGTTGGTGTTCCATGGCTTCGATTGTTCCAGTGGACCGAGGAACATTTCGTACATGCGAAGGGTGTCGGTGCTGTACTGTGCAATTACATCATCCGGGTTAACCACGTTGAAGTACGACTTAGATATTTTTTCGATAGCAGTACCGGTGATGTACTTGCCATCTTCCAAAACAAACTCAGCGTTCTCGAAATCTGGCTTCCATTTTTTGAAAGCTTCCGTGTCGAGTTCATTATTGTTCACGAGATTGATCAATACGTGAAGCTCATCGGTATCGTGCTGATCTTTCAGACCCAACGAGATAAATCGGTTCGTGCCCTTTTCACGATACACAAACTTCGACTCACCAACGATCATCCCCTGGTTGATCAACTTCTTAAACGGCTCATCAAAATTCAAATAACCGAGATCAAACAATACTTTCACCCATAAGCGTGAATATAACAAGTGAGCGACAGCATGCTCCGCACCACCGATGTACACGTCAACCTGGTTCCAGTAATCCAACGCCTTTCTATCGGCGAATGCCTTATCGTTGTGAGGATCCATGAAGCGCAGGAAATACCATGCAGCACCGGCGTGTGTTGGCATCGTGTTGGAATCCCTCTTCTCATGGTCGCTGACGTTGATCCAATCTTTCAGGTTGGCCAACGGTCCTTCACCCGAACCTGATGATTTGAAATTGGTAGTGGGTGGCAATATCAACGGCAACGATTTCTCATCCATCGCATAAGGAATATCGTTGCGATAGATCACAGGAAACGGTTCGCCCCAATAACGTTGACGGCTCCAACCGGCATCGCGCATCTTATAATTCACTTGTCGCTTACCGACTCCCATCTCCTCCACTTTATTAACCACAACCTCCAGCGCATCTTTCATCTTCATGCCGTTGAGGAAGCCGGAGTTTTCTAATGTTGCGTCGTAAGTTGGATTGGCTTCGTTGCCATCGTAATACTTGCCTATGATGTTTGTGATCGGCAACTTGAAATGGTTCGCAAACTTGAAGTCACGTTCGTCGCCACAAGGCACACCCATAATGGCTCCAGTGCCATAACCGGCCAACACGTACTCGCTGATCCAGATGGGAATTTCGCTACCGCTCAAAGGATTGATGGCGTACGCTCCTGTGAATGCGCCGGTGATCTTTTTCACTTCGGCCATCCGATCTATTTCGGAACGGCTTTCAACATACTTTAAATATTGATCGATATCGTTCTGCTGTTTCGCAGTTGTGATCTTTTTAACGAGCTCGTGTTCGGGAGCAACCACCATAAAGTCGACTCCGAAGATGGTGTCGGGACGTGTGGTGAAAACGGCCAGCGTTTGTTCGCTGTCTTTGATCTTGAATGTGATGCGTGCACCTGTGCTTTTTCCAATCCAGTTGCGCTGGATCTCTTTCATCGAATCGCTGAAGTCGATCTCTTCCAGTCCTTTCAATAAACGATCGGCGTATTCTGTAATGCGAAGACTCCACTGGCGCATTTGTCTTTTTACAACTGGAAATCCACCGCGATAACTTACTCCATTGATAACTTCATCGTTGGCCAACACCGTACCTAATGCTTCACACCAGTTTACGTCGGTGAAAGCGAGGTAGGCCAAACGGTATTCCATCAATACTTCCTGCTTTTTCTTTTCGTCGAATGATTTCCAATCACTGCCAGAGAAAGTGTTTGTAATCTTTGAGTTCGGATAAGGATGATTTTTATTTCCTTCTTTTTCGAAAATTGAAATCAGTTCAGAGATACGTTCTGCTTTTTCATTTTTTCTATTGAACCAACTGTCGAAAATTTGCAGGAAGATCCATTGCGTCCATTTGTAGTATTCGGGATCGCATGTTTGAACCTCGCGACTCCAGTCGAAGCCGAAGCTGAGGTTGTCCATCTGCTTTTTGAAGTTTGAGATGTTTTGTTGGGTCGAGATGCGCGGGTCGACTCCATGTTCTAAGGCATATTGTTCTGCGGGCAGGCCGAAGGCGTCGAAGCCCATGGGGTGTAATACGTTAAAGCCCTGGAGGCGTTTGAACCGGGTGTAGATGTCGGAAGCGATATATCCGAGGGGGTGGCCGACGTGGAGTCCGGCGCCGGAGGGGTAGGGGAACATGTCGAGCACGTAGCATTTGGGTTTCGGGCTGTCGTTCGAAACCTTGTAAGCTTGTTTTTTCTTCCACTCCTCGCGCCACTTGTTTTCGATGCGCTTGATCTCTTCTTTGCTGTACTCGGACATGTAATTTTACGGTTCTAAATTTTAGGACCACAAAAATACTGAAAAAGAGGACGCGCGAGAGCGTGTCGCGGAGGATACGCAGGGGGGCGGAGGATACGCGGAGGCTTGTTGTCTGGTTTTCCGTATGTGCAGGCAAGTCAGCGCTTTCCTTTGTTTAAGGGAGCGCTTTGATTTGCGATATGAATTGGAACCAGGAAAAGATCGAAAACAAACTGGCGACGATCACAATTGAGTTTGCTATGAAAGTGCATTCCCGGTTTGGTCCAGGCCTTCTCGAGTCCGCTTATCGCGAGTGCCTTGCTTACGAGCTTAGGAAAGCGGGACATTCCGTGGCCACGGAAAAGGGCTTGCCTCTAATTTATGATGAGGTTCGCCTTAATCAGGGATATAGGCTCGACTTGCTCATTGATGATAAGCTTGTCGTTGAATTGAAATCAGTTGAGGCGTTTTCGGAGGTTCATTTTGCCCAAGTCATGACCTACCTAAAACTGGGAGATTACAAATTAGGTCTGCTTTTAAATTTTAAAGTTGCGCACTTGAAAGACGGCATAAGGCGTGTTGTCAACAGGCTTTAACCTCCGCGTATCCTCCGCCCCTTCCGCGTATCCACCGCGCAACTTTGCATTAATTCTTTATGACCACTTTATCCCTATAAACCCCCTTCTCCGTCCGTATCTCCACCACATACATTCCATTCGCCAGCATCCTTACGGGTATCTCCGTCAATTCTTCGATCGAGCCCTCGGTATGCGACACCGGTTTTCCTGCCGGGTCGAATAACGTGATCATGCGGATCTTCTCAACACCTTGTTTCACAAAAAGACTACCATCCTTCGAAGGGTTCGGATATACTAACGGTAACGCCTGCGCAGGATCCTCTACCGCCGTCACAATCGAACCGATGGTTACCGGGGCCGAGTAGCTCATTTGTCCCTGCGTGTCAGTGATGCGCAACCTATAGTACACACTGCCCGCGGGTGGCGTCTTGTCTTCCGATGTGTATGTCAATGTAATCGACCCGTTGTTTGTCGCTGCCACCGTATCGATGTCGGAGTAGTGAAGGTTATCGACACTACGCTCAACAGTGAACGACGCAATGTTATTCTCCATTGTCGTGATCCATTCGAGATCTACTGTGTTCGAAGTCGACATCGTAGCCTTGAACTGCTGAAGATCGATATCGAGCAGACCGGAGAAAAGATAACTGTCAACCTTCGCATGTGTCAGTTGGTTGATGTTGTGACTCGTGAGTGCGATGCCCGCATACACCGGAACATTCGCGCCGAAGCCGAGATCAATCGAACCGCCCATCGCCGTCCATTGAATTCCGTCCGCTGAAATAAATGCAGTGTACATCGTTCCGGATTTCACAAGCCTCATCCAGTATGGCATCCTTGCCGCGGGCTCTACATGTTCTTCACTGCTTGGTCCATCCTGCGAAGCACGATATTGGAACGTTGCTCCGCTGCCACTGGAAATAACTACCATGGCATGTCTTGAACCAGGCGCCAGGCTTTCGCGGATCATGATACCGCATTTGTTCCAAACATCAGTGCTATCCATCGATACAATTCTCGCGAGGACTTCTCCATCGCCTGTGATGGTCTTGTAGGTGTAACGGAATTCATCGGAGTAGTCCCAGATGTCACTGCCCGATGCAGACATTGAGAACACGCCATCGTTGTAGCAGGCAGCGCCAGCGAAGTTCACATCACCAATGTCCTGCGAGTTCCATCGTGTTGGAAGCGGAGCACAATCTGCATCACAGCTTAATGTTGAGAAGGCGACGACATTCGATTCGTTACTGTTACCACCATCGCAGATGCCCTGCACTTTGAAGAAATAATCATTTGCACAACCGAGCGTTGTGAGCGTGAGCTCATTGGTTTGCACAGTTTGCGACTGCCATGTTTCGGCCGACACTGTCCTGTAGAACACGTTGAATTTCGAGAGGCCGTTGGCATTCCATTGCAATGTCGCCGATTGCTGATAGATGTTAGTTACCTGGAGTCCGTTCGGTGTTGGACATGCTCCACTGGGTATACCAAATACCTGCATCTCCCATATCGAGTATCCGAATTCTGTAGCGCGTTTGATGCCCTGCATCTTCACGTATCTTCCGGAGCCATCGAGAGGCAGCTCAGTTAAATGATCTTTGTTCCCCGTTATTTTCACTAATGTCTGCCATGTGACTGCATCGTCCGATGATTGGATTATGAAGTCAGCCCCCAGCGCATCTTCCCACTTGATGCGAATTCCGCAGAGGTCCATTCTCACACCGAGATCGACATAGAGAAATTGTCCGTCAGTTGCCTGGCTGCTCCATCGGGTAGTTGTATCGCCATCAACTGCGTTCGTTGCCGGGAATAGATCGCTTTCATTCGTTGATGGTACAATTGATTTATGAAGAGCAATGTTAGCACCGGTGCAATTCAGTCCTACGTTTTTACCGGTGAGTCCGTATACCGTAAGTGCATTAGAGAATGTTGCGAGATAAACTTTTCCATTGGCGATCGTGGGGCACGAGAACTTTGCATAGTTGCCTGGCGAATCCGACGCGTACTGCGAAGAGTTCCAGAGCTCGCGTGTAACATCACTCGCAGCGAATGCATGAAGTATACCCGGCCTTACCGACTGGTTAGCATCACCATTCGCAGCATGACTCGCCCAAAGTATTGCACTCGAGTCGTCGGTGCCATTGGAAGATACAGACAAGAATGCGCCATTGTTTCCAATGGGACCCTGGGCACCGCTAACAACCTGGTTGTTCACATCGAGCTTACCAGTCCCTCTGTCATATGGAAATGCACGAAGCAATCCATTCTCTGACCACGAGAATACATATTCTTTTGCCGCGCCCTTGAAGTAAGCGAATGATGAACGCAAATGTGCTGTAGACCCGAGATCGATGACTTGTAAATTGGTGTCGTGATCGGCAGAAAATCCACCCATGTTGTTGCGATCGATCAAATACAACTTGCCGTCTTTCGAACCGGTGAATGCGCGATCGGTATTCGGTATAAGAAGTATACCCGTAACACCGAGATCAAGGTCGGCGGCAACGAGACGCTCAACATCTTTTGGTGAAAACCACGAGCTAACGTTCAGTGTTCCTCCCGAAGGAGTAAGCTTCAGTGCGCTCTCGCCGCGATTGATCACGTCCGAGATATTTCCGTTGTAACCCGGTGTTCCGTTTCCGACAGATACATAAATGTTTCCGTTAATGTCTGCCGCAGGACCGCCGCCCGCCATCCAGATACCGCCTTCTTTGCCATTCGGCGTTGTACAGTAAACAGTTTTTTGTTGAAGCGTTGTCTTATCGTAACCTAACAACCATCCGTGATAGGGTGGCCACGTGCAATACGAAGCCCATGCGATGTAAACAACTCCATTCAATAATAGTAATGCCGATCTTTGATTTTGCTTTAGTGGATTGAATTTCACAATTCCATTTTCACTTCCATCACCACTGCCATTTACTTGCGCCGCGATTTCTACCGGGCTTCCCGGGCGTTGCGTACCATTAGTGATATCTATTGCATGCAGGTATTGATGATAGGTCTGATTTGAGTTGTTGTAGCTCCGCGACACCAGGTACATCGTGCGGGTCAGCGTGTCAATCACCGGTGTTCCAACGATCCCGATGTTGTTGGAGTAATCGCGATAGTAGCCGTCGCATGCACCAACCATGTCGGTGTTCTTGAAAGGCCTTGAGTTGGGAGGTGTTAAGTTAATTTGCCAGTAAGGCGCAGTTGCTTCACCTGAGTCGGCGTCGTATGCATAAACTGAGTTGTTGACAGTAGGGACATACACGACGTTTTTATTGCCGCTCGCCATTGGTACTTTGAGTACTACGAGTGGCTGCGAATAGATCTGGTCGTCGACGGCGCGGCTGAATAGTTTGCCGAAAGATCCCATCCTCACGTTGTTCGTATTTAATATCTTTTCATTGTGATACCAGCCTGACCTGTCGTTGTCGTTGTGTTGGGTTGTTACACCCGGCTGGGCATTGATAATAGTGTGGGAAATTAGGCTTAGTAAAAGAGCAATCCCGGAGAGTCTATCATTCTAGGCGAGTTCCCTCGCGCGAACGCAAAACACCGGCCAATGCCGAAATGCTTTCGTTGGTTCAGTTTTTCCCAACCAAACTGGGGAAGGTTTCCGACAGGTCATCTTGCCCCTTCTACATTTCGGTACGCTTTTTTTTAGAATGCCTTCTAACGGTCGCTCTTTCGTGTCATGAAAGCGACTTTAGTCCTGGTTCTCTTCACCATAACCGCCTATGCACAAACGACCATCACAGGTAAAGTAACCGACGAAAAAGGCGAACCCATCCCTGGCGCAAATGTCGTGATCCGCGACAGCTACGATGGCACGAGCAGCGACATCGACGGAGCGTTTATTTTCAACACCGAAGAACAGGGAGTGCACTTCATTGACGTCAGCTTCATCGGCTTCAAGGCTTTTCAGAAGCAAGTAGAGATACATGGAAGCTCTCTTACCATCAACATCACATTGAAGGAGGACATCAATCAACTGGATGCTGTTGTGATCTCCGCAGGTTCGTTTACGGCAGGTGAGGAGAAACGCCGTACGATCTTGAAGGCTGTCGACATCGCGACGACCGCCGGCGCTACTGCAGACATTGCCGGTGCTCTTAACACACTTCCTGGAACACAAAAGAATGGTGAGAGCGGTCGTCTGTTCGTGCGCGGCGGCGATAGCAATGAAACAAGAACATTCATCGACGGACTGGCCGTTCTCAATGCATATGGCCCGTCGGCGCCCAACACACCTTCGCGCGGCAGGTTCCTACCGTTCATGTTCAAGGGCACAAGCTTCAGCACGGGCGGTTATTCGGCAGAATACGGACAGGCATTGTCGTCGGCGCTGGTGTTGAACTCGAAAGACAAGGCTGAAGAGAACCAGACCGATATCGGCATCCTGTCGGTTGGTGCAGACGTTGCGCAAACCATCGCGGGAGAACGCTCGTCGTGGACGGGAAAAATTCAGTACACCAACATCAGTCCGTACTTCAATGCAATTCGTCAGCGTGTAGATTGGTCGTCAGCACCAGTGTCGCTCGAAGGAAGTACAGCGTTTCGACAGCAGGTGGGTAAAGACGGCTTGCTGAAGTTCTTTGGGAACTTCAATCATTCCAACCTCGCGATGTATAATCATGCCATCGCGAACGCCGACATCAGGCAACTGTATGATCTCACCAATAAGTATGGCTACGGAAACGGATCGTATCAACAATCATTGAATGACAAATGGAGTATTCGTGGAGGACTGTCGTACAGTTTTAACGGAAATTATTTACTGCTCGATGGACAGCCGGCTAACGAAACAGAGAAGGGTGTTCATACGAAAGTCGTTTTAGAAAATTCTGTTTCCGATAACGTCGAGCTCCGATTTGGCTCCGAAGTTATTTCGAGGAATTATTCGGCGCAGCAAATACTGTCGACTTCTTTCAATGAAAACGTCTATGCGAGTTTTGCGGAGGCGGAAGCTTATGCAAGCAAGCATCTCGTTGCGAAGGCTGGCGCGCGCTTCGAATACAATTCACTCAATGGAAAGGCCGGCGTCGATCCGCGCCTGTCGGTTGCTTACAAACCGGGAGATAAAGGTCAGTTCTCATTTGCTTACGGAAGATTTCGTCAGAGCTCGGCCAATCAATACCTGAGACTCAATAACCTCCTGTAACTCCGAAAGGGCCGAACACTTTATCGTGAACTACCAGGTGATCAACAACAACCGGACCCTGAGAGTAGAAGCGTATTACAAAAAATATTATGACCTCGTGAAGTTTGATCACGGCGACGTCAGCCTTCCCATCAGTAACGGCAACGGCTACGCTCGTGGTGTTGAATTTTTCTGGAGAGATAATAAAACACTGAAGAATGTAGACTACTGGATTTCATATTCTTTTTTGGATACACGACGTGATTACCTGGCGTTTCCTTATGCGGCAACACCTTCGTTTGCTTCGAAGCACAACTTCAGTTTTGTATACAAACACTTCATCACCCAGCTGAAGTCTCAACTCGGTGTTACATATTCATTCGGAAGCGGTAGGCCTTATTATGATCCAAACTCCGATAAGTTCAATGGTGCACTGACACCCTACTACCAGGATGTAAGCGCGAATGTTAGTTATCTCCCCCGCAACTGGCTTATCGTCTATGCTTCGTGCACTAACCTGCTAGGTCGTAATAATGTTTTCGGATACGACTATGCAACGACCGCAGATGCAATGGAGTTTATGCGAGTCGTGCCGTTCGACAGGCAGCTTCCAGGTTCATGTTTGTAGGAATCTTTATAACCATCTCTAAAAATAAATCTGTTAACCAACTTCCAAATTTATGAAAGCACTATTGATCCTTATCGCGTTCGTTGTATTTCCCGACAAGTACACCGAGCAAATGAGTAAGAACATCGAAACGGTTTACACTGCGTCGAGTATTGAAGAACTTCAGAAAGCAGTCAACACATTTCAAAGAATTGGCGCTGCCGAGAAGACCAAATGGGAACCGTACTACTACGCATCATTCGGTTACGTAATGATGGCGATAAAAGAGACAGATGTTGTTAAAAAAGACGGCTACCTCGACTTCGCAACGACAGCACTCGATAAAGCGGCGGCCATCAAAGCTGACGAGTCGGAGATCGTTACACTCGAAGGTTTTATTCACACTATTGATGCCTCGATCGATCCCGCTTCGAGAGGTCAGCAGGCTTCGACGTTGGCCATGCAGGCTTACGGAAAAGCGATCGCCCTGAATCCCCAAAACCCGCGCGCCCTTGCGTTGATGGCACAACTTCAATACGGCACGGCGCAGTTCTTTAAACAGGCTCCGACACAGGCGTGCGAAACCGCTAAGAAGGCCATTGCGCTTTTCGACGCCGCACCGAAAGACAACGGCCTCGCGCCTGCCTGGGGTCGCCAGGTCACCGAAGAATTGGTCAAAGCTTGTAACTGAGTTATCTTTCAGGGTGAAGAAGTTCTGCATCGAAAACTGGAAGACATTCATCTGGCTTTTGCTGGCCGGGTTTCTCATGACAATGCTTTGGGCATCGCCATGGTCCCGGCCACTCCATATCTATCTCAAGGTCGCCGCCTTCACTTCCAGTATCTGGATTGTCTTGTGGCTTGGAAACGGATACACCTCCGAACTTGTCTCACAAAAAATTTCATGGACAGAAGAGCCAGTTAAAAGACTGGTGGTTGGTATCATCGTTACGATAGTTTATACAATCGTTGCTTTGTTTGCTGTTGTACTGTTTTATGAATTCGTTGTTCGGTCTAAGGTTCATGGACGACATTTCAAGTATTATCTGGTCGTCGCTCACGGTGACGTTCCTGATCTCTTTGTTCATGCATGGTCGTGCATTCCTTCGAAACTGGAAAGCTGCCGAGCTAAACTCTGCCCAGCTTCAAAAAGAAAGCATGAAAGCCCAGTTCGACAGCCTGAAGAGCCAGGTGAACCCGCACTTTCTTTTTAACAGTCTGAATGCTCTCACTAACTTGATCTACGACGACCAGGATAAAGCTGCGCGTTTCGTGAAGCAACTGTCGGAAGTTTATCGATACGTGCTCGACACGCAAGGAAAAGAAGTCGTGTCGCTGGATGAAGAGGTGAAGTTCCTGAGATCCTACCTGTTTCTTCAGCAGATCAGGTTTGGCGATAAGCTGAAGGTTGACTTGAACGTGGACGCTTCGAATGCGCAAGTGTGCGCCTCTCGTCTTGCAGATGCTGGTTGAGAATGCCATCAAACATAATGTGATCTCAAACGAACAACCACTGCACATCAGGATATACAGCGATCAAAATAAGATAGTGGTAGAAAATAGTATTCAAAAGAAAAACGTTCTGCCCGAAGACTCAAAAGGCATTGGATTAGAAAATATCAGGAAGCGATATAGCTTTCTTACATCTCAAAAAGTTGAAGTTATTGACGATGGTAAATTGTTTGTCGTAAAATTGCCAGGCCTATGAATATCCTGATAATTGAAGATGAACCCGAAGCAGCAAGTCGGCTCTCAACGATTCTTCAGTCTCTCAAACCCCAAATAAAAATCCTCGCATCTCTCGACTCCGTTCGAAGCGCTGTGAAATGGTTCGGCGAAAATCCTCCGCCCGACCTGGCGTTTATGGACATACAGCTCGCCGATGGTCTCAGCTTCGAGATCTTCGAGAAGGTTGAAGTAAAGTCCCCAGTGATCTTCACCACCGCGTACAACGAATATGCACTGAAAGCATTCAAGGTCAATAGCATCGATTACATCCTCAAGCCTCTCGACAAAGACGAAGTAGCGGCAGCATTCAAGAAGTATGAGAGCCTTACGGGACAAACCCAATCACGCGACAAGATGATCGAGAGCATCGGCTCCGCCATGCAAATGCTGACCAAACGATACAAGGAACGCTTCGTAATAAAAGTAGGCGAGCACCTTCGCCCTGTCGAAGTCGACGACATCCTTTATTCTTCAGCCTTGAAAAGACCACCTTCGCCCAAACAAATGATAATCGTAAACATATCCTTGATTTTACTTTAGATCAGCTCGAAGGATTATTGAACCCTTCGAAGTTTTTTAGGATCAACAGGAAGTATATTGTGTCTGTAAGTTCCATAAAGGATATGATCAGTCACACGAATAGCCGATTGAAGCTGTTGTTGAAATCCAGCGACGATGATGATATTATTGTAGCGAGGGAAAGGGTCCAGGAGTTTAAGGATTGGTTGGATAATTAAAAAGATTCAAGATGACCTGCGTCAACTGCGGAGCCGAACAGACTGGTAAGTACTGCTCAAATTGTGGCCAGTCGCTGCAAGTGAAACGTATCACTCTCCGCGACGCATGGGACGACATTTGGGAACACGTCTCCGGCTTCGACGGAAAGTTCGCCCGTACATTCAAAGATCTTACACTAAGCCCGGGCTTCGCAGCACGGGAGTTCATTAACGGCAACAGGGCTCGCTATTATGGTCCCGTCGGGTATTACTTGCTGATGATTACGGTTTTTCTGCTGTGGCTGGAAATCATCGACCTCAATTATGTTGCCTACATCAAGTCGATGCAGGAATCTATGATCGAGCAGAGAGAGAATGCGTTCAGCAGGCAGATACGGCAGACTGTTTCCGATAACCTGAAAATATTTGCATTCTTTGTCGTGCCTTTCATCGGCTTCACCTCACGACGTATTTTTTTCAGGAAACGAGGATTGAATCTTCTCGAGCACACCGTCCCTGCGTTTTACATGCTTGGACATTGGTATTGGTTTCAGATGGTCGAAGCAACTGTGTATCGTTACACCGGTCACACTGTCGGATCCTTGTGGCAGATGCTATTCGTGGCGATCTATTTTGGATTTGGCTACACCAGTTTTGTAACTACCCAACCAAAGCTGAAAGTTTTCCTGAAGGGTGTCGGTGTTTACTACACGGGGTTTTTTCTTTTTATGATCACGATCGCGATTGTAGTTATCGCATGGTTCCTGATCTTGTTTGCAGTCGATCCTTCACAGCTGGACTCCATTCGTCATCCTAAGAATCACTAGACGTTCGAAGCGAACTCTTTCAAGGTTACTTTCGGTTTGCCAAGCTCCGACCAGGTATTGTCGGCTTCGAATTTTTCCGGGTAGTTATTCAACGCCTGGATGATGTGACTTCCGTAGTTCATCTTCGTGTTGAACATCCCAAACAATTTTACGAATGAGAACGGAGCAGATGAGATCGACAACTTGCCCTTCTTATAATTTTCTTTGAACAGCTTCACTGCTTCATCGGTCAGGAAGGGCTTCCGGACCTTGTATCACGTAGTCTTTATTGTCGGTGCCGGTATTCGTTTCGATAGCATTCAGCACTTGCTGTGCATAGTCAGCCGATGCAATGAAATGTTGTTTATGTTTTGAGAGTCCCGCGATCATCAACCTGCGGCCCTGCATGTATTGCGTGGGGATCGCCTCCATAAACGTCGACGGATAAAAGATGGTCGAGGGAATTCCGGAAGCGCGGATCATACTCACGGCTTCATTTTTTAATTTCAATACCCACCAATCGAAACCATTCATTCCCTGGTAGCGCCGAATGAGCGACGATAAATAAAAGATCCGCTTGATCCCGACTTCATTTGCGATAGGCAGCAATGTCTTAACGCCTTGCGCTTCGGAATGCCAGTCGGTTTTCTTTTCCTTTTGCTTTACGGAGAGGTTGAGATAGACTTTGTCGTGACCGGCGAGCAGTTTTCTTCAGATCGCTGTCGCTGCGCATGTCGCCGGGAAATATTTTGATCTCCTTCGGAAAAGTTTTCCGGGCGGGCCCCGGGTCACGAACAAGTGCTGTTACTTCATAACCTGCATTTGCAAGAGCCAGCGCGACAGGTTTTCCCAATAAGCCTGTGGCACCGATCATCGCGATCCGTTTCATGTTACATCATCGTTTAATTATTCAACAACGTGAGCAATTGTTCCATGTCGGCCTTCAAATCTTCCCTCGATCCCAGGTATCCCTTCAATCCTTCTTTCATGTACGCGGGTACAGTCTCGTTTTTCTTCAACCTTTCGGCGATCGAGTTCAAAAGATCATTAACGTCATCTTTATTCGAAAGGTCTGATTCCGATACTTTTGTTTTCAACTTTTCCAGTTGGTCGCCCGCAGGCGTCGCTGGCGTGGGCAACGCGGCCTCAATTTTTTGCTGGTACACTCCGCTGATGCAGAGATTGTATTCCGAAACGATCTCGTCGATCTTGCTTCTGCCGATATCGCCGTTCTTGATCTTTCGTGAAGAGAAGCGCAGTCTTCTACCATGTCACCGACGAGTTTCTTGAAGCCCATGTTAGGAACTTCGATACCATTCATGCCCACCTTTTGCAGAACTTTTGTGTCGTAGCCAGCCTGCTGTGGTGCGCGATATGCAAAGAGCGAGAGATTTCCCGTCTGCAGGATTTTCATGAATCGAATACTGTTGTCAATTTTTACAGGCGC
The DNA here is from genome assembly GCA_037200305.1 of Bacteroidota bacterium. GTDB lineage: Bacteria > Bacteroidota > Bacteroidia > Cytophagales > Cyclobacteriaceae > ELB16-189. The sequence goes on along the minus strand of JBBCGZ010000012.1, from coordinate 33,386 downwards.
GTAAAGGTCGCCCTTGAAGGAAACGCGTCTCACCTGTAACGCGGTATACATCACCTTCTTTTTTCCTGCCTCTGCCAACTGAAGCCTGTCGAGCAAGTCGTACGACATTAATTTAATATCGCCCTTAATCGTGTCGGACTTTATGGTGACTATATAATCCTGGCCGAAGGATGCGGAAAAAGAGAGCAGGACAACAGAAGTTAACAGGAGTTTGATCATGGAGGAAGTTTTGACTCCCGGAAAACCCGGGGCACACTCCCAAAAGTATTAAAAATTTCTCCCGTTACTTTTGTTTCAGCCTTGCGGCTTCTCTAAGGGCTTTTGCGATGATCCACTCCAACTGACCATTGGTGCTGCGGAATTCGTCCGTTGCCCATTTCTCAACGGCTTTCAATAACTCTGGATCGAGTCGTAATACGAGGGCTTTTTCTGGGCCATTAATCGTCGCGTCCTTTCTTCATTAAATTGAGGGCTTGAAAAAACTCCTCAGGTCTTTGTGTACCGAGCAGCAATCGCTTGCCGTCGTGAGTTGTTATTTCGACACCCATGTGTCCTTTTACATTGATGGTCCTGTTGCCGCGAAGATCGCGTTTTACACCATACCCTTTCATGTAATCTTTTTCACTTATAATCCTGGATGTGTTCGCGTTCGATCCTCCTTGGCGTACGAATAACGGGAAAGTAGGTATAGCTGAGACCACCTTTATCAATAGTGATCTCCAACACTGCATTGAAGAATACTACTAACATCAACACCATGGCGCTGATGTTGAACAATGAGGCGGCAATCAGCGCCTCGTTGCTCATTGGTTTTTCTCCCACTGTTCTCCAAGAACCAATTGAACATACAATGCATGCAGGAAAATACCCATCACCAACAACGCAGCCAATGCAATGATCGACCACAACCACCATTGCGTATAACGTTGCTTTCTTCAAAGAGGGGTTTCATAATCTTATTGATGTAATGTGCCTGTATTAACTACCGGGCTCACATCTTTGTCGCCACAGAGAACAACCATCAGGTTGCTAACCATCGCAGCCTTACGTTCTTCATCCAGGTCTACAATGTTTTGTTTCGACAATTGCTCCAACGCCATCTGCACCATACTTACCGCACCTTCTACGATCTTGAATCGCGCAGCAACAACTGCAGTTGCTTGTTGTCTTCTTAGCATCGCACCCGCGATCTCTGGTGCGTATGCGAGATAACCAATACGTGCTTCGATCACTTGAATGCCGGCCATGTCCAAACGATCCTCAGGTTTTGTTCGAGTGCGTGATTCGATTCACTTCATCCTGGCCGGAACGCAACGTTATCTCTTTTTCGTTATCGAAGTTGTCGTATGAAAAGGAGCCTGCGAGGGTTCTAACGGCAGCATCGCTCTGCACTCGTACGAATGTCTCGTAGTTGTCGACTTCGAATGCAGCCTTAAATGTTTCGCGCACCTGCCACACGAGGATCACACCGATCTGTATCGGGTTACCAACCTTATCGTTCACTTTGATCTTCTCGCTGTCGAAGTTTCTCGCGCGAAGCGAGATCCTCTTCTTGGCATAGAAAGGGTTCACCCAATAGAAACCATTTTCTTTTACTGTACCGATGTAATCTCCAAACAGTATTAATACCACCGATGTGTTGGGATTGAGGAAGAAAAATCCTCCGCATAGCGACAATGAGATCACGAGCAATGCTGCCGCTATTGGCAGGCGCACGATAACACCAGCGAGACCGATAAGAAACATAATAATGACGGCTGCGATCATGAGGTAGCCCGACATTGGTTGATGATTTTTTCTGTGCTCATACGAGTGATATTAAAATGATATTATTTTGAATATAGTAACGAAAACGGGTCAGTGGGGTTTTTGGGATGGAAATATTTATTTTACATCCAAATCCCCACCAAAAAATGATTGACTACAACCCTAAAAATTGGCTTTCGCTGCTCACCCACGCGTATAGCAAACGCGTGATGCGAACGCTCACGCCGGCCATTGTTGGCCTGGCCTTTTTCTCGCTGCTGTGCTGTTTCTTAATGATCACCATAGCCAAATGGCACGAAAAAGAGTTCCAGCCCACGATTGCCATGCACTCTCTGCTCGGCGTGGTTCTCGGTCTTTTCCTTGTATTCCGGACCAACTCTGCTTACGATCGCTGGTGGGAGGGACGAAGACTTTGGGGTGGCCTGGTAAACAGTACCCGAAACCTGGCGCTTAAGATCAATGCCTACTTGGGTAGCGATTCGGAGGAGCGCATGTGGTTTTCAATGATGATCCCCAATTTTGTGATTGCCACCAAAGAGCAATTAAGGCAGGGTGTTCAAATGGATGAATTACAGTTTCCAGACGACCTGTCTAAAAAAGAAGTTGAAAAATTTAAACCACAAGCCAAATGCGATTGCTTCTTTAATGTATGGTCGTGTTAATACCCTTTATAAGGAGGGCCGCGTCACTGGCGACCAACTCATCAATCTTGACAAAGAATTGAAAGATTTCATCGACTTGATGGGTGCCTGTGAGCGGATCAAGAACACGCCGATACCTTACTCGTATTCGATGTACATCAAGAAGTTTATCTTCATTTATTTGGCTACGCTACCGTTTGCATTCGTCACTTCAACCGGTTACATGACGATTCCCATAGTCATGATCATTGCATACATCATACTAAGCGTGGAGCTGATCGCTGAAGAGATCGAAGATCCCTTTGGCCGCGATGTAAACGACCTCCCTACCGATGAATTGTCGGGAAAGATCCGCGATAACGTGAAGGAAATTCTTGGAGTAGGTTAGAAGATGACCCGGTAGAGGACGTACAATAATACCAGCAGGATCAAAAAGCCGTACATAATCAAATCTCCCTTGATGTACGGCTTATATTCTTTATAGAGCTCTTTTATTTTTTTGATCATGCGTGTAGGGGTGAACGCCTATGCGGGTGTCTTATCGTAAAAATAACACCTCCAGGGTAAACAATTTACTTATTCTTACGTCTTCATTCACATGCGAATTTTTTACTCTCTCTCCCTCTTATTTGTTGCACAGATTTGCTGTGCACAGAAATTTACGATCAGCGGCTATGTAAAGGACGCCAATAATGGCGAAGAACTCATCGGCGTATCGATAATGGTTGTTGGAACAGGAAATGGAACTGTTACTAACGCTTACGGATTTTATTCCATCACACTCCCTCAAGGTAAAACGGACCTTCAGTACAGCTACGTCGGGTATAAGCCCCAGGTGCAATCTTCCGACCTTACGCAAGACACTGAACAGAACATAAATCTTGAAACCGAGGCTACGGTCATCGAAGAGGTTGTAGTGACCGGCGAGCGCCTCGATGCAAACGTTACCGAAAACCAGATGGGTCATACGAAGCTGAACATTGCGCAGATCCGAAAGCTACCCTCCATCTTCGGTGAAGTCGACATCATTAAGAACGTTCAGTTGCAGCCGGGTGTGATCACGGCAGGCGAAGGTACCTCGAGCTTCTTTGTTCGTGGTGGCAGCGCCGATCAGAACCTCATCCTCATTGATGAAGCGCCGATCTACGATCCATCACATTTGTTTGGCCTGTTCTCCGTCTTCAACGGCGATGTTATAAAAGACTCCGAATTATATCGCGGCGGTATTCCGTCGCGCTTTGGTGGACGACTCTCAAGTATACTTGAAGTTCGTACCAAGGACGGTAACAACAAGAAGTTTTCCGGCTCCGGCGGCGTAGGATCACTGGCGAGCCGTATCATGCTCGAAGGACCTATCGTTAAGGACAAGTCGTCGTTCATTGTTTCGGCGCGTCGTTCGTATCAAGAGTTGTTCGCGCCCTTGTTTAGCCAGAATGGTTCTAAGAACATCGTGTATTTCTATGACGTGAATGCAAAGGTCAACTGGAAGTACAAGAACAACAACCGTTTCTTCCTGGCATTCTATTCCGGTCGCGACCAGTTCAGGTTCGATAAAACATTCGGCTTCGGTTGGGGAAACACAACAGGTACATTCCGCTGGAACCACTTGTTCAGTGACAGATTATTTTTGAACACGACACTTATCGCAAGTAATTTTAATTACAAGCTGGAGTTGAAAGATCCTGTGCAGGGTTTCGATTGGACGTCGCAGCTTCAGCAGTACAGCTTCAACAACGACTTCACGTACTACATCAATACCACCAACGAGCTTTCGTTTGGTTACCATGTAAGCTATCGCAGCTTCCAGCCTGGTATCATTGCTCCGAATTCGGAAGGGTCGATCTTCACGACGGTGACGCAACCGAAGCAATATGTTTTCGAGAACGACCTGTATGTTGAGAATAAACAGAAAGTTGGTACCAAGCTCGAGTTTGCTTATGGAACACGCCTGTCGATTTTCCAGAACATCGGCCCCGGTGACATCACCACCTATGAGAATCCGCAGGATAATATAAATATCGTGAAGACGGGAACACTTCATTACGATAAGAACAAACCGATCAAGACTTACATCAATCTCGAGCCACGCGTATCTGCAACTTACCTTGTCAACCAGGTGAGCTCCGTAAAAGCTTCGTACAACCGGATGGTTCAGAACACACACCTTATCGCGAGTGGAACTGTGCCGCTGCCATTTAATACATGGAACCCGAGCGGTTATTATCTGAAGCCGCAGCTTGCCGATCAGTACGCAGTGGGTTACTTCAGAAACTTTAAGGAAAATGCTTACGAAGTTTCGGTCGAAGCTTTCTACAAGCAGATGTATCATGTTACCGACTTCGCGGATAATGCTAACATCTTTTTTAATCCCGATCTCGCTGTAGAATTCAGACAGGGAAACTCAACGGCAAAGGGTCTGGAGTTTTCAGGACAGAAGAAACAAGGAAAGCTAACAGGCTTCGTGAGCTATACCCTTTCAAAAGTAATGAGAACAGTTCCAGGTGTGAACCAGGGCAATCCCTTCCCTGGCAATGCCGACCGACGTAACGTTATGAACATCGCAGCTACGTACGATCACAACGAGAAATGGAGCTTCGGTTCGATCTTCACGTACAGCACTGGTCGCCCCATCACACTTCCGTCGGGACGATATGAATACGGATCTTACAATGTCGACCTGGTTACAGAACGAAATGGTTACAGGCTGCCGGCATATCATCGTCTCGACTTATCGGCAACATGGAATCGTCCTCCGAAACATCCGGAGAGGAAATGGAGAGGACAACTCGTGTTCTCGGTATACAATGTTTATAACAGGCACAATCCATTCACCGTGTACACTCGTGTTCAACAAGACAAGAACGGAAACATCATTGGAGATGGAACACAAAAGGAAGCCAGGTTGATCTACCTGTTTCCAATCTATCCGAGTGTAACGTGGAACTTTAAATTCTAAGAACAATGAAAAATCTGACAATACTAATATTATTGGTTGTAATACTTGCAGGTTGTGACGAGCCGATCAAGCTCGATCTCGATCAAACTCCTCCACGGTTCCCAGAAGTCGCTATTCGTGAGATCCTTGCGGTCGGGATTAAAAACAGTGCTGCCGGGACGGAACGCATTGGGAGCGTTGAGCCTCGGAAGACAGTCGTTGATGACCACTGTTTTATCGGTGTTGGTACATCCGCGGGCGTCGGTGATCTTCACAACGTAATCGCCCTTACTGTCTGCGTTCAGCACACGGTTGTGATCATTCAGTATCACAGTGTTCTTGGCCAATCGTAAGCCACGAAAATACCAGGATCGAGATTGACTGACCGTGTAGAAGGATCTTCATTCTCCGGATCATCGCAGATCGTAACCTGGTTTGGCAGTGCGCCTTCCGGTAGCGGTGCGCGCAAGATCGAAATGCTGGCATCAGCTACACAGGTTCCTTTAGTAACTTCAACCTGGTATTTTCCTTCGGCGTTTTGTTGCGTCACGGCAGTATTAACTCCCGATAGCGTAGTGCCATCGAGTGACCATGTAAACGTTGCGCCGATGGCGACTGTAGTGGCCGTCAATGTATTGGCTGACCATCCTGGCATGGTGGCGTGGAGGTGACAGAAGCATCGACAAGTCCGAAGAGGTGTGCAGTTAATGGGTCGGAGTCTTTTGTACAACCAGTCTGAGGTTCGAAGATCTCTACTGTGTAAGTATTTGCCGTCGTCGTTAGCCTGTGTGATCGGTACAGCACTGCCTCCGATGGTTCCATCATACGTTCATTCATTCACAAACCAACGATAGTTGAATACACCAACAGGTGTAACATTGATCGTCGCATTTACATCGCACTGAGTTGTTTGCGACAATAATGGTTTAGGTATGTTGAAAACATTCAGTGTCAACGAATCGATTCCGGCGCAACCAGCACCTGTGCCAGTGACTTTAAAAGTTACGAGAGATCCTGAAGTAGGAGTTAGCTGCGCAGTTGGCTGATTGAGTGGACCAGTGATAGCGTTTAATGGCGATGAACTCCATGTATAACTTGTAGCACCCGAACCCGTCAATGTCATTGTGCAAAGATCAGGAGTGATCTTCACCGGAAGTTTTGGTGCAGGAGTAATCGTTTGATTCTTTGTGAGGATACATCCTGCATTATCTTTTAACTCGATCACATACGTGCCTTGTGGCAATCCCGTCGCAAGATCAAATGCAGCTGTAGCACTGCTTCCCGTTGTTTTCGTACCCGTTGCAGAGTTGGTTGTCGTGTAAGCGACAGGCACTGCGGCGCCCGTTGTTACTATGTGCAAAAATACAGGATCGCAGTTCGGTGGTTTCGCAGTAATGGTTGCCGTATATACCGCATCCGACACTCCTATCGCCTGCACAGTCTGACATCCCGAGATCTGATCCTGTACAACGGTCGAGTACGTTCCTGCACTGGCCCCGGTTAACGTGAATGTGTTCGGAGCAGTCTGGTCCACATCGCTTTTTCGATCCGCCTGGACCTTGAATGAAATAGAAATACAACGGTCCACCCGTTGGTGCAGAAGGAACGAGATTGATTGAAACAGTACCGTCCGCAGCACCACATGCTGTTGGAGCAGTTGAACTGGTTGTATAACTAGGTGATACACCAATGGTATAGGTCTTATCATCCGTTCTGAAGCAAAGCGTAAGCGGATCTGATACCGTGACTGAGTATTTGAAAACACCCGGTACAGTTGTATCAATGGCTTGAGTGGAGGCGGTACTTGCTGGTGCTCCGTTGATCGTCCACGCATAGGTCATTCCCGGGGATTGCGAACATTCAATGCCGGCGTATTACTGTCTTCGCATGTCGTTAGGTCGGGTCCGAGCTCGAATATCGGTCGACTGTCTGCTGCGACGAACGTACCAATCGTTTTACAACCAACTGTGTCCTGGAGCAACACCGCGTAAACGCCTTGCTCGCTGACCGTAAGTGTTTGTGTTGTCTCGCCTGTAGCCCAAAGGAATGTAAGCTTCGGTATATTCTTTGGGTTGGCATCCAATGTTACCGTTGGTGTGTTACACAGGGGAATACCTTTGCTTGGATTGAATGGAGGTGCCGTGATCTTGAAGTTCTTCGACATCACAGTATCCGCGGCGCAACGGTTGTGAAGTTGTAACGTCACCGAATAATCGCCGGGTGCGAGCAACATGGCGAACGTTTGCTTTGTGCTTGAATTCAAGAGTGCTCCGCTTTTGAACACGCTCCAATGAAATTCGTCTATCTGGTCGCGAGACGCTCCCGAGAAATGCGTCGAGTCTTGCGAACATAGTTGAGTAACTGTAATGCCAGGTCCACCGAGTGCATTCGAATTTTGTTGAATGAGGTTCGGCAATCCCAATCGACTGTTGGTTCCACCGGCTAGTGGGAAGCCTGCAAGATTGAAGCTGGACGTTTTGGTGATATCTTCATCGGCAGCAATGGTGCCGAGTGTTGCAGCGTGACTTGCATCGTTGGTAGCAACGTAGATCTGATTGTCGGGAGCGATCTGTATCGCACCGATGTCGGCAGCTACAGGGATCTTTTGAACGAACTTGGTCTGTAGCAATGAGTCGATCGAATATTCGAAGATCGCAGATGTACCACCTGTATATCTTACCGATGCGAAAAGTTTGGCGCCGGCTGGCGAGAACTCCATTCCGTACAATTCGCCATTCGGTTCATTGAGATCGAGAAGTGTGTCGAGAGAAAGATGTCCCGTTGTGTCATTGAGATGGAAGAGCTCGATCTTGTTGCTAACAGTGGGTGTCGATATTGGAACAGCGACGATGTCGCGTGGCCCGAGCTTCATGTAGCCGTCGCCATTAGCAGGAACGCCCAGGGAATGTACAGAGCCGACATCAGAATAAACCGGGTTGCCGATACCGCCTGCACTGATAGGGAAAGAACGGAAAGTACTGTTACCAAAATCGTGACAGATCAGCCATGCGCCACTTGCTGTAATTCGTTCTGTGCTTCTCATGAACATCAGCACCGCTTGCTTCACTATAGCGCCTGCGCCGTTGTTCTGTTTCAGATCGAACATAGAATAATTCAGTTGCAGGGAATCTGTTCCGTTGTCGAGATCCTGAGTTGTAAAAATGTAGTAGAGCGTTTCATCGCCCCCGGCACCGGTATGATGATCGAAGACTGTGTGGATAGTGGATTCCCCCCGATGTTTGTCGCGATGATCGTATGAGTCTTGTTCCACACCGTTTTGCCATCGGTATAAAAAATCTGTTGGCCATTCTTGTCGCACTGGATTGCACAGCCTTCGGGTGCATCCATTGCACTTTCGGCAAGCGCCTTATTCGTTGTGAAATCGATACCTGCTTTATTTCCGAAGTACCACTTGTTGCGCGTCGTGGTTTGCAATCCATATTCTTTCACATTTACTGGTGCATAGGCAGAACATCCGCCGGCATCGGTAGCAATGGCATAGTAATAACCAGCAGAATCAGGCGTAAGTGTAGCCACCCTGATCGCCATTCGACCAAACGATAGATGCAGGTGTGCCACCTTGCACACTCAGCTTCACCGAGAATTGTTTCGGCGACGATGATCCACGTGGAGGAGGGAACTCCGAACGACATGCAGTTGTATCTGTCGTCATCTGCAGCTTCAATGCAAAGGCATTGATCGTTACGGGCTTCGAAACGCTGTCGACCTGCCCCTGGTAAAACGCTTTCAGTGTTACGTTGAAGGTACCTGCTGTTTTGTAAGTGTGAATGGGACTCCATCCAACTCCAATACTATCGCCAAAATTCCACACCAGACTATCGGCGCCAGGTCTCACGAATGGGAAGAAAGTTGTTGGTGAATTCTGACAGCTTCCGGCAGAAGTGAAGTCGAGTTGTAAAGAGATCGTGTCTTTTGGAACGAAGCCAGAGAATTGTTTGCCTCCGAAGTCGAGCGCTGCAAACTTACCGGGTGATGCGTTGTACTTTGCTTTTATCGCAACACTATCGGGTTGCTCGATCCTTCCCAGCAGGAACGGACTTGCTGCGCCGGTTTGATACAAGTGATAAATAGAATTATCGGGACCACGCTGAAGTCCATAGCTGCGAAACACCGGTGCAGGCAGAACGGAAGTTAAAGTGATGGAAGTGTTGGTGTAATCGTACTGAAGCACGTCGCCATTAATGCCTGTCTCACCATGACGGGAGATGTAAAGGTACTGACCACTCGCACTCCACTCGATGTCGTAGAGCGCCTGGTTGGTTGTCGACAATACACCGGAATTGAGGATAGTCCTGTCGGGGGCGAAGGCACCTGTGCTTTCGTTGAAGTTGAGGATGATCGCATCGGTGCTGGCATCTTGCGGAGCAGCGACCAATTTCTTCAGGCCTTCATGATATGCGAGATGTGCGATGGTTGTCGGAAACGCGGCTACCGTCGAACCAATAGTGTTGAACGTACCGGAATATGCTGCTGCGTTGATCAGCGTTGCATTGAATACTTGTGAGTTTACAGTTTGAGTGATCAACCAATAATCGCGACCGTTCGCATGCGGCAACGTGATCATACCTTCCGCCACATTGGCGAGACCGGGCAACGGAGTATTCTTGCTTTCCAAATCGCCCGACGCCGGCGCCGGGAATGCAGAAGCACCAAACAGTTTCATATCAACAATTGAATATGAAATAGTTCCACCGGTTGTGAAGTCGGCTGTGTTAGTGAAGATGAAATATTTTCCGGGCTGCCCGGGTACAGGACAAATAGCAGTGGGCTGATTCGAAGTTATAGTTGCGGTGAGACCGTTACCGTTAGGCATTAAAGCATGATTGCCATCGTATACACGATTGCCATCGGTGTAGAAAAGGAGATTAGCGTTTCCACGATCTGTTGCTGTTGCGCTACCGCCAGCACCAAAAGGGACGGCTTTATTTGTAACCAAAGAGGCAACATTGGTGACCCTGTTAAAAACGGATCGACCTTGAAGTGCTACCGAAATACCAATTGTGTTTCGCGAGAGTTTGAGCGTGGCCATCAAAAGCCAGTGAATAAACAGATCGCCAGCCCAACAAAAACCAACAGACACCTGATGTGATTTATCATTCCGAAATTAAAACGCCAAAGTCCACTAAAGTATACATTTTGAGGGAAAAAAACGTTAATGGAGCGGTCGTTGCTAGCGCAAATCGACCAGTGAAAAACCGTGGACGTCGAATCAGTAACTATCCTCTACAACCGGTCACTTTTATTAAATCGAATAAAGGGTTTAATTTGCTAAGATGGTGCAGATATTTCTCTCTCAATTGATGCGGCGTGTGATGGTTTTGTCTGCCCTGCTGGTTCTTTTAGGTGCAGACCTCGCAAGTGCTCAAGATGCCCAGTTTTCACAATTCTATGCTGCGCCACTTTACCTTAATCCTGCCTTCGCTGGCTCCACCAATCAGGGTAGGGTAGGTATGAACTACCGCAATCAGTGGCCCGGTATCGACGCAAACTTCACTACAAATCTCCGCTTACGCCGACTTCTATCTCGAAGGACTATAAAAGTGGTGTGGGCATGATCATCAACCGGGATTATGTCAATCTCGTTGGACTTCAATCATTGAGTGTCGCGTTTCAATATTCATACGACCTGCAGATAACGAAAACACTTTCGTTCCGACCGGGACTTGAAGTAGCATTGTATAACCGTTCGATAAACTTTGGACGACTCACTTTCGGAGATCAGTTCAATTTCGATACCGGTCAGCCCACCAACCCGACTGGCGAACAACTTCGTGGCTCCAATAAATTCTTCCCCGATCTGTCGGCAGGTGGAGTATTATACTCGCCGAAAGCATGGTTCGGATTTTCAGCGCATCACCTTACTCAACCCAATCAGTCGATCTCCGGCGAGAACAGTCCTCTGCCGATAAAGTATTCGGTGCACGGTGGTTATAAATTTTTGTTGCGACCTGGCGTCATTGGTTCCGGTGTTTATTCACGTAAGAGCGAGCGAAGTATATCGCCTGCGTTCCAGTATCGTCACCAGGGACCGTTCGACCAGATGGATATCGGAACATATTTCACACTCGAGCCCGATCATGCTCGGTGTATGGTACCGCGGCATTCCATTCAAGCAAGTGAATGGTTTCAGCAACAATGAATCAATCGTGATGCTGGTAGGTCTTACGATACTCCGTGGTGATTCGAAGCGCCAGGATATTTTGAATTTAGGTTATAGCTACGACTACACTGTTTCGAAGCTCGGACCGGGCAGTGGTGGTTCACATGAATTCAGCCTGGTCTACACATTCCCTATCCGCAACCCGCGCAAGCCCCCGCTGGACAAGATGGTCATTCCTTGTCCTGATCATTAAAAGATTTTTAGTGCAACTTTTTGTTACCTGGGATACTCTTTAGAGTAACCAATGGAACTTTTATAGCCTAAATCATGAACCTGGGAAACATTCTCTCCTACTCCCTGCGAATTGTTAACAAGAACAGGGTGTACTCTACAATCAACCTGTTGGGCCTTTCGTTAGGCCTTTCTGTTTTTACACTCATTTTTCTTTTCGTCCGATACGAATTCGGTTATGATCGGTATCATGCGAACGTCGACCGGATCTACCGCATTTATCGCGACGGAGATGGCGAGTACCAGGGTACAGACAAGTATGTAATTGCGGCGGCCGCAATGGCCGATGTGTTGAAAGAGTCGGTGAAGGAAGCAGATCACATAACCCGAATCGCCATGACGTCGGACGTGTTGGTGAAGGCCGATGGACGTTCATTTTTTGAGGCGCAGATCTTTGCTGCCGATCCGGATTTCTTCAACATCTTTTCTCTGGATGTTATCGCCGGTGAGAATAAAGGATTGCTTGCCGATCCAACTAAACTCGTGATCTGCGAGTCGGTGGCAATCAAATGGTACGGCTCCGTGACGAATGCTATCGGTAAACCGGTGACAGCGGAGAAGTATAAAATCTTCGGTGACTATGTTGTACAGGCCGTTGTTCGTGACATGCCGTTTCAGTCGCACTTTATTGCAAACGTTATTCTTCCTTTTGAAGCTTATGTAAAGGCCACACAGCCGAGTGATCTGCAAGGCTTTAATAACAATAACTACTGGATCTACTTTACACTTCAAACCCGGAACGAACGTTGCTGCGGCGGGAGAATTCTATTAACGCGGGCCCTTAAACCGTTGTTGACTAATTATGATAAGCCACCCGTTGCCAGGTTCCAGCGCTCTCTGATATTCACCTTGGTGAGCGAATGAATTTCGATCTCACAGTTGTTGGCAATCGCGATTCGCTTTACATCTTTCTTTGTATTGCGATACTGGTGTTGGCGATCGCATGTATCAATTATATCAATATGGCCACGGCGCGTGCAGCCAATCGCGCAAAGGAGATCGGTGTGAGAAAGGTGAACGGTGCGCTGCGTGTTGACTTAATCGTTCAGTTTCTTTCGGAGGCATTTCTTTCGGTGATCATAGCCGCAGTGATTGCGGCCAGCACCGTGGCATTGCTGGTTCCCACGTACAACCAGTTCCTTACCAAAGAGATCTCGATCGATTTCTTGCTGCAGCCAACTTCGATTGCTCTTGCTGCATTGCTGCTGATTAGCGTTGCATTGATTGCCGGCGCTTACCCCTGCATTTTTATTCTCGTCATTCAAACCGATACAGACACTGAAGGGAGCATTCGCCAATCGCATAACTCGCGTTTGAGAAATGCACTGGTGATCTTCCAGTTTGTGGTGTCGGGCACCCTGGTGTTCGGAACGCTCCTGGTGTGGAAGCAACTGGAGTATGTTAAAAACAAAGACATCGGTTTCAATCGCGACCATATCGTGATTGTTGCTCTCCGGGATGTTAAACTAAAAGAGAAGCATGCGGAGATCCGGGAGGATGTTGCTTCGCAATCCTGATATCAAAAATGTGAGCGCATCTATGGGACCTCCTCCAACTGGTATCCCGTGCGCAGATGTCGCGGAAATTGGCCGGGCAAGAATGGCGAACAGAACGTTTCGGTGTATCACAACCAGATTAGACACAAATTACCTGGGCCTTTATCAAATGAAGTTAGTCGCAGGGTCCAATCTTACGGCCACCAGCAGTAAGATCGATGCATTGGTAAATGAAGCGCTGGTGCACGAGCTTGGTTACACAAACGACGAGATAGTCGGGATGCTGTTTGCACGACAGTGGGATTCTACCCGCATTGTTGGAGTTGTCGGTGATTTTCATTTCCAGGATTTCAGGTTGAAGATCGAACCCGTAGACTTCAAGAGATTCAACTGGGGCCCGCCGTCGTTCTTATCGGTTAAGTTGAACGAAGCGAATGCGCAATCGACAATCGACTTTATTCAGAAGACACTCGCCTCCATCTCAGAAAAATATCCTTTCGAATATACTTTCTACGACGATTGGTACGGAAAGACGTTCATGTCGGAAGCGAAGATCTCGAAGCTGATGACTGTGTTTGCTTCGGTGGCGATTATCATTGCGGCGCTAGGTCTTTATGGATTGATATTGCACATGGTGAACCAACGTATGAAGGAGATCGGCATCAGGAAGACGTTGGGAGCGGGTTCGATGTCCATCATCAGGTTGTTATCTGGCAGATTTGGTGTGCTGATATTGATAGGTTATGCGATCGCGAGCGTACTTGGATACTATGGTGTTCAACAATGGCTCGATGGCTTTGCTTATAAAGTATCGCCCCACTGTCCTGGATTTTATGATAACATTATTGGCCATCGCAATGATCGCGGGCATTGCAGTTTACCTCGAGGATCGCGATCGCACTGAGGATCAACCCGGCATCTGTATTGAAACAGGATTGAACATGAACCTGCGTAACGTCCTTCGTACTCCCTGCGCGTTGTTAACAAGAACAGGGTATACTCCGCCATCAATCTTTTGGGTCTTTCGTTAGGCCTTGCTGTCTTTGCCCTCATTGTCCTTTTCGTTCGATACGAGTTCGCCTACGATCGATATCATACAAACTTCGACAGGATTTATAGGATCACACGCGACGATCCAAAAAACGAATACCTTGGCACGACGAAGTTCGTGATATCAGCGGCGCTTCTCGCAGAAGGATTAAAGGAGTCTGTTAAAGAGGTTGATCATGTTACCCCGGATAGCACAGGGAAACAAATGTGCTGATGCACGCCGACAACAAGTCTTTCTTCGAAAAAGAAACTTACGCGGTTGACTCCGACTTCTTTAATATCTTTTCTTTAGACGTGATCGCTGGTGCGACCACCGGGCTGCTTACTTCGCCGGCAGACGTCGTGTTGTCGGAGTCGACAGCGGTTAAATATTTCGGCTTCCGCGCAGGCAGCAGTCGGAAAAACAATTTCCGGTGAAGACCCAAGGCAGTTTTGGCGATTACAATGTGCAGGCAATCGTTCGCGACATGCCCTTTCAATCACACTTCAGACCTTCGGTGTTGTTTCCTTTCGAACCATTGATCAAGAAGCTAAGAATTAAAGATCTCATCTCGTGGGACAACAACAACTATTGGATCTACTTTACCCTTCAGCCCGTAACCGACGTCGCTGTAGCGGAAAGAGATTTAAACGCGTATTACAAACCAAAACAGGATCCTGAGTATGTGACCATCGCTTCGTTCCAGCCGCTGTCGGACATATTTCTCGGCGATCGAATGAATTTTGACCTGACCGTTGTTGGAGATAAAGACCGTCTTTACATCTTCATGGGAATTGGCATACTCGTATTGGTGATTGCATGTATCAACTATATTAATATGTCGACCGCAAGAGCTGCGAATCGCGCGAAGGAGATTGGTGTGAGAAAGGTTAACGGTGCACTTCGTCTCGATTTGATCCTGCAATTTTTAGCGGAAGCATTTTTGTCGACAATACTGGCGGCCCTCTTTGCTATAGTAGCCGTTGTTTCGTTGCTTCCCGGTTACAATGAATTTTTGGAGAAGAGGATATCGTTAGACTTTTTGGTACAACCGACTTCCCTGGTGTTTATAAGTTTGTTGATCGGGACAGTTGCAATTGTTGCTGGTGCATATCCTGCATTCTTATTCTCTTCATTTAAACCAATCAATACATTGAAGGGAAGATTTCATCAATCACACAACTCCAGGTTGAGGAATGTTCTTGTGGTCTTCCAGTTTGTTGTGTCGGGCACACTGGTTTTCGGAACCCTGATCGTCTGGAAACAGATGGAGTTGTGAAGAATAAAGACCCTCGGTTTTAATCGCGAACACATCATTGTTGTTCCTATTCGCGACCGTGCAATGGTTGGTAAGCATCCGCAAATTCGTGAAGAACTCCTGAAGAATCCCGCAATAAGTAAAGTCGCGGCCTCACGGTGGACACCTACAGGCATTGCATCGCAGTCCACCAAGATATGGCAAACGAAAAATGGTGAACGTACCGTTGCCATCTATCACAATCATATCGATACAAACTTCCTCGATACCTATGAGATGAAACTTGTCGCCGGACGAAACCTTACATCAACCAGTAGTGTGCACGATGTGATTGTGAATGAAACTTTGGTAAAGCAGATCGGTTATTCGCCGGAGGAAGCCGTGGGGCAACTATTTGTGGATGGTGCGGGAGATTCAACAAAGATCGTAGGTGTCGTTAACGACTTTCACTTTCGGGAATTCCAATTAAAGATCGAAGCGCTCGCTTTTCACTTGTGGGATCCCTGGAATCTTCAGACAATTTCAATTAAAGTGGAGGGGAACAATCTTCAGTCGTCGCTTGATTACATCAGGACAACCCTTTCGAAATTCTCAGAGAAGTATCCGTTTGAGTATTCCTTCTACGATGAAGTTTATGCGAAGACATTCATCTCCGAAGAAAAAAACGTCCAAACTGATGACAATCTTCTCCACGGTCGCCATCGTCATTGCAGCGTTGGGACTTTATGGATTAATTACTCCACATGGTAAATCAAAGAATGAAAGAGATCGGCATTCGCAAAACGTTGGGAGCTGGTTCGTTGTCGATCATTAGGTTGTTGTCGGGGAAATTTGGTGTGCTGATATTGATCGGGTATGTGATTGCGTGCGGTGTTGGGTATTATGGATTCAAACAGTGGCTACAGGGTTTTGCATATCGCGTGTCACCGGCAATGACTGATTTTTGTGATAACATTTTTGATGATTGGGATGATTGCAGCAGTTGCCGTGTATTCGAGGATTGCAGTTGCACTGAATGTGAATCCGGCAACGGTGTTAAAACAAGATTGAGATCACTCTTCCGAGTTTCCTCCAATCTTGCAAACATTATCAAGACCAAGATGTATCAACGCATCTCCCGCATTTACAACAGATTATTATTTAACCCCACAACATATCCATTGTTGGCGACTTCAAAAATCTCTTTGAACTCACCAAACGGATCTGTGATCGTGCCCACGTGCTGGTCTTTGTGATAAGATCTCCGCAATTAATGGTTGGTTGAAACAATCCGGCATTCTTCGCGCGAACCCAGTTGGAGCTCCAGATGATCCGGTCTCCTGCTTCGGTTCGGGAGCATGAGTGATCATGTTGAGATGTTTCATGAGTCGCAACGTACCTTCAACACCTTCTTCGATAGCATGCTGATCGAATCTCACGGACTCTCCGCCTTCGTACACAATGATGTTCTTATCCTTCTTAGCGGCAGTCTGTCGCAGCGAATGTGGACGGAACGGTGAGTCGATGGTGAACGGCGCGTGAAAAGCTGCGGCGAGCTCTACGTTTCGCGCCTCCTGCATCACACAACGGACCTGTGGATAGTTGGTACGCATAGCGCCGCCCGTGTGAAAGTCGACGCCGTAGTCAATAAAAGGAATAACGTCATGTGTTATGTGCCATGCAACACGCGCTGCCAACGAACCTGTTTTGCTTCCGGGAAAAGACCGGTTGATGTCTTTGCCATCCGGAACTTCCCGCGAATAGTTGAGAAATCCATACATGTTAATGATGGGCATGCAGATAACGGTACCCGCGCGGAACTCGATTGAGCCCGGTGTCGAGTATGCGACGAACGATCTCCATGCCGTTGATCTCATCGCCGTGCATTCCGGCCATGAGCGCCAACGTTGGACCGTCTTCCTTCCCGCGATAGATATAGATTGGTGTATCTATTTGAGTGTGCGAGGGGAGACGAGCGATATTGATGTTGATCTCCCTGAATTCTCCGGGCTTAAGACTGAGGTCCGAAAGTGTGAGGTCTTTATGCATTTATTTTATCCCTCTGTATCTTCTTTTTGGTTGCGTTCTTTTCCAGATACCGAATAATCTTTCCCGCAATATCGACTTTTGTTGCCCCTTCTATTCCCTCCAATCCTGGAGAAGAGTTTACTTCAATGATGAGTGGTCCGCGTTTCGAGGGCAGCATGTCGACGCCGGCAACATCGAGGCCCATCTTTTTGGCGGCTGATATTGCGGTAGCTCTTTCCTGCCGTGTGAGCTTTACTATTTCCGCGTAGCCTCCCCGATGTAAATTGGAACGAAACTCGCCTGCACGGCCTGCCGTTTCATGGCACCTACTACTTCGCCATCCACAACAAACGCACGGATGTCGGCACCTTTCGCTCCTTAATGATTCTTGTATGATGATCCGGGCATGAACGCCGTGGAAGGCTTCGATAACCGACTGCGCCGCGTTTTTATTCTCTGCCAGAACAACACCGAGTCCCTGCGTGCCTTCGAGCAACTTTATAATTACTGGTGCACCACCAACAGATTCGACAACGCCTTCACTGTCTTTCGAGTAATCCATAAATACAGTCTTCGGAAGACCAATGCCGGCGCGCGACAATATCTGTAAGCTTCGGAGTTTATCCCGCGAGCGGATCAACGCTTGCGATTCGACAGCGCTGAAAACTTTCATCATCTCGAACTGCCGAACAACTGCAGCTCCGAAAAATGTAACTGACGCACCGATACGCGGTATCACAGCATCGAAATAATCCAGCTTACGGTCGTTGTACAACACCATAGGATTTTCTTTTCGACTATCAACACACATTTCATGTGATTGATGATCTCAACCTTGTGTCCACGAGCTTCACCCGCCTCTTTTAATCTACGGGTGGAGTAAAGCTTCACGTCGCGTGAAAGTATAGCGATATTCATGGCGTGGGGGATTTCGAATTGAAATACAGATCTTTTTGCGTTACTACGTCGATAACAAAACGATCCCGAAGGATCTTTCGTCCAAGCAAAACCGGAAATCTTAAGGTGCCTCGATTGCTGAGTGAGAACTCTGCACGGATCAGTCGTTCAAAAATTTTTATTTGTGTCTTAATAACATAACGCAGCTCGGACTCTCCGAAAGAATTCCGGATCTGTTTCTGTTTGAATTTCTTAAATATAAATTTTGAACCGGTGTACTCGGGATGGAGTTCATCGAGGACGATGAACTCCAGGCAACCGTTAACGACGTTTACTTCTTTACAATGCAGGCTGCAGTTGTACGCTCCTGTATCAACCTTTGCATTTACGTTATACAGGCCGAGTTTCGGTAAGTCAACCCGGTCGGAGCGACCTAGGACCCGCATTAATCACCACTTAACTGGAACCTTCACTAGAATGTTCTCCCATGCGATGAGCATGGTGGAAGCGTTGCCACTTGGCTCTTCGAAAACGATAGTGAACGCCTCAACTTCACTTTCAGGTTTACCAACAGGAACATCGATACGAGCGACATCCTGTGTCTGATCATATTCGTATGCGCCCCATGTGTTGAGCTTCTTATTGAAGATGATCGTCCACTTGTCTTTTTCAGGAATAGCATACATGGTGTATGTGCCTGGCTCCAGGGTCTTGTCGCCAAACGTTGCTTTCTTCATCAGCACGATCTCGGTAGATTCGTTAGCACCCAATCTCCACACCTTGCCGTACGGATCTGTTCCACCAATCATGGTTCTGCCACCTTTCGAAGGGCGGGCGTATATGATCTTTGCAACAGGATCTTTTCTTTTAGGAGGCAACCAGGCAACATCAGAAGGACTCTTATCGAGTGCCGGAAGTTTTTGTGCCTGTAGTTCAGTCATCGCAATCAGTACGACGAGAAATAAAAGGAGCTTTTTCATATTCACTTTCATGAGGTTAATAAACGTAATATAGCTATTACCTTCCAAATGGATTCAAGGCATTCAACGCCCTTTTTCCTCCGCCCATTTTGTTCATGGTCTTCATCATCTTCCTCATTTCCTCGAACTGCTTCAGCAACTGATTCACCTGTTGTATCGTGGTACCGCTTCCTTTTGCAATCCTGTTCTTCCTGCTTGGGTTGATGATGTCCGGATTCTCGCGTTCCTGGAATGTCATCGAGCGAATGATAGACTCAACCGGCTTGAATGAGTTGTCATCAATGTCAATATCCTTCATGGCTTTGCCCACGCCAGGGATCATACCAAGAAGATCTTTCATGTTGCCCATCTTCTTGATCTGTTCGAGTTGCGATAAGAAGTCGTTGAAGTCGAACTGATTCTTGCGGATCTTTTTATTGAGTCGGGCAGCTTCTTCGGCGTTGAATGTTTCCTGAGCTTTTTCAACCAACGTCACAACGTCGCCCATGCCGAGGATACGACTTGCCATACGATCGGGATAGAATCGATCGATAGCTTCCATCTTCTCGCCGGAGCTGATGAACTTGATCGGCTTCTCAACAACACGACGCACCGATAACGCAGCACCACCGCGTGTATCGCCATCGAGCTTCGTCAGCACAACGCCGTCGAAGTTCAAACGATCATTGAATGCCTTCGCAGTATTCACTGCATCCTGGCCAGTCATCGAGTCGACAACGAACAAAGTTTCGGAAGGCTTCAGCGCTTCTTTGAGACGAGCGATCTCGTCCATCATTTCTTCATCGACCGCAAGACGACCTGCGGTATCGACGATAACGATGTTGGCGTGAGCGGTATTCTTTGCGTACTCGATAGCGGCCTTTGCAATTTTCACCGCGTCTTTGTTATCGGGCTCGGCATATACTTCGACGCCGATCTGTTCACCAAGAACTTTCAACTGTTGAATAGCGGCAGGGCGATAGATATCGCACGCAGCGAGCATCACCTGTCTGCCTTGTTTCTTGAGGTAGTTGGCAAGCTTGCCCGAGAATGTAGTTTTACCGGAGCCCTGGAGACCGGAAAGAAGTATGACAGCCGGGCTTCCGGAGATACTGATATCGACACTCTCACCACCCATGAGGTCGGTGAGCTCGTCGTTGGTGATCTTCACCAGCAACTGACCGGGGGAGATGGCCGTGAGCACGTTCTGGCCCATGGCTTTGTTCCTGATCTCGTCGGTAACTTCTTTGGCAACTTTATAATTGACGTCGGCGTCGATGAGTGCTTTTCGGATCTCTTTGATTGTGCCCGCAACGTTGATCTCGGTAATCCGTCCCTGGCCTTTCAGGGTCTGAAAGGCTTTGTCGAGCTTTAATGAAAGACTGTCGAACATACTTTTTGAGAAAATTAGAGGGCAAAAGTAGCCATTTTTTGGGTGATCAAATGGCGAGCGTTACGTATAGCTTCCTCTGGCCCGATGAATGGATCCACTAAAGAAATCACCTCAAAAATCCCCAGTTTTTCCATCTCATTTTTGCGGAGTTCGCAGACGCCGCAGACTGCGATTGTCTTTCGGGCGTGTTTTGCGACGGACGCCACCACTTTTCCTGATAAAGTTTGCCGGTCGATCTTTCCTTCACCGGTGATGACGACATCGGCCTTCAGGATTTCTTCAACGACATTCAGTTTTTCCATTAAGAAATCGATCCCTGATCTCACGGTCAGATTAAAAAACACGCTGGCACCTCCGGCGATACCGCCGCCGGCACCGGCTCCCGGAAAGTCTGCCGATTTGTTAAAAGATTTCCTTACAACTTCTTCGAAATTTCTCAGGCCTTGATCGAGAAGCTGAACGGCTTCGGGGGGGTAGCGCCCTTCTGGGGACCGTAGATGTAAGCAGCACCGTTTTCTCCGAAAAAAGGATTAGTAACGTCGCACAATGCAGTAACATCGATCTTTGCTGTTGGAGATTCTATGCGATCGATGTGGATCAGGTTTTTTCCAACCGGTTCCAAAAGTTTTTCACCAGAAAAAAATCTATATCCTAACGCCGATGCCATGCCGATCCCGGCATCATTCGTTGCGCTTCCACCAATACCGAGGACAATTTTCGTTGCTCCGTTTTGTATTGCATGTTGAATAAGCTCACCGGTGCCGAGCGTTGTTGTCGCAAGCGGATCTCTTTTTTCTTTCGGGATCAGTTGCAGTCCGGATGCTTTCGCCATTTCAACGAAAGCGATATCGGCAGCGAGTCCGTATTCGGCTTCAATTGGTTCGAAGAGAGGTCCGTGAACTTTTACTTTGATCTTACGACCGTGAAAATATTCTGTGAGGATATCTGCAGTACCCTCGCCACCATCGGCAAGAGGAAGTTTCCTGATCTCGGCATCGGGATATTTTTTGAGAATGCCTTCTTCAATTGCGTCGCAGACTTCCGAAGCAGTTAAGGAGCCTTTGAATTTATCGGAACAAATGAGGACTCTCATATTTTTGTTGCGCGGAGGATACGCGGAGGAGCGGAGGTACGCGGGGAGTTTTCTTTTGCCTGCGCATGCGCATTTCCTCTGCGTATCCTCCGCGTTAACCTTTGCGTATCCACCGCGACACTTGCATTCACAATATCAAATAAACCAGTATCGACATGATCAACGCCGTTACGCCCTGCAACGCCGTGATAATGGTATAACTTCTGAACGCATCTTTCGGAGCAATGCCTCCGAACTGCGACACCACCCAGAAGTAAGCATCGTTGGCATGCGAAACCACCATCGCTCCGCCACCAATGGCAATCACCAATGCCGATAACTCATAAGGCGTATCAAACCCCGCTGATGCAATCAACGGCACCAGCAATCCACTGGTGATGATCATCGACGTTGTCGTGGAACCTTGTGCGGTCTTCAATGTTGCAGCGATCACAAATGCAATCAACAAAAACATAACTCCATGCGCAGAAGAGTCGGACACATATTCATTCAACACCTTATCGAGACTGCTTGCTTTGATCACCGTCCCGAAAGCTCCACCCGCACCTACAATCAATATTATTATACCTGCATCTTTCAAAGCCTCTTGTAACCACGAAGGCCATGGGTCTTTCTTTTTGACGAGGAAAAAAGCGAGTGCAACGCCGATTGAAAGAGCAACAATGGTATTGACGGAAAAGGCAATCAATACGATCGGTAAGATCAGCGGAAGGAATGCAAACAAGACGTTGACATCCGGAGTCTTTGTGACTTCATGTTTTTGGGTGGTGACAATTCCTTTCGATAATCTTTTCGAGAACACGTAAGCAATCAAGCCAACGGGTATCGATGCAATGATACCGATGATCATCACAACAGCTATATTTTCTTGCAGTCCCAGATTGACTGCAGCCGTAAGCGGTCCGGGTGTTGGTGGTACGAGCGTATGTGTTGTGTAAAGTCCGGATGCCAGTGCAAGTGAAAGCTCGGCCGGCAGCACGGATGTTTGAGCTGCGATAGATGGAACGAGACGCGAGAGAATTATGAATCCTGAATCGCAGAACACAGGAATGCCAACGATGATACCCGTAACCGACAACGCCAGCGTTGAACGTTTCGCTCCGAACCAAGTCACCATCTTTTTGCTCATCGCTTCCATGCCGCCAGTCTTCTCCAGGATCATTCCGAGACACGATCCCAACGCAACGAGAAGTCCGATCTGCTTCAGCAACAGGCCAAATCCGTCTTGCATCAGTGCTATGATGTCGGTGAGTTTAAGTCCAGTGATTGTACCGCAGATCACTGCTGCGATCAATAAAGAAAAGAATGCGTGAAGATTAAAGTAACGTGTCAGAATGATAATCGCGGTTACAGAAACTATCAGTGCGGCGACGATCGTAACGAGTGAGCTCATTGGCGGAAAGGTATATAGGGGAATGCCTCGCCTTTTTTGAATTCATTTCTTTCCGACGGCAGCTCGATAAACCCATCGACATTCCGGAGATTGGCGAAATCACCCGAGCCTTCTCCGGCATACGGTATTGCGAGTAATGAACCCGAGCTCATGTCGATCTTCACCTGGAGAAAGTAAGTGAGGTCGGGTTTGAAAGTATAGTCGGTAGCAAGAATGGCTTTCACATCTCTCGTTTCAACGCCCAATCCTTTTTCGATCCACGGTTTGATGTATCGGTGAAAACATAGGAATGTAGAGACCGGGTTGCCTGGTAATGCAAAAACAGTTTTCGTTGCACTCCGACCAAACCAAAACGGCTTGCCCGGTCGTTGCTTCACCTGGTGAAATGATTTCTTAATACCAAGCTTCTCGAGAACCGAAGGAATGTAATCGAACTTTCCTTTTGAAACACCTCCCGATATTATAATTACATCGTGAAGTTCTATGATGGAAGAGAGTTGTGTTTCGAGAATATTCGGGTTATCAGGAAGATGAAAGATTTGTGATTCGTGATTTGTGATTTGGAGTGACGAGGCCAACGCGACTCCGTTGGATCTTCTGATCTGCCATGGAAGCGGAGCAACATCAACGGGCACAAGCTCGTCTCCGGTTGTAACTATTGCAATTGGTTTCGCCTGGTAAACGGCGACGGTGCTCTTTCCAACCGATGCCAACAAGGCGACTTCAGCAGGAGAGATAACAACGCCGGGTTTCAAGAGAATGTCACTCTCACGTGCGTCGATTCCTTTTGAATGAATGAATTGATTTTTTTGAATGGCTGCATTAACGACAGCTTTTCCGTCACGGATGACGACGTCTTCATAACGCACAACTGTATCGGCACCTTCGGGCAACATTGCACCCGTCATGATTTCGATGCACCCACTCTTAAGACGTTGTTGTGGCTGGCCGGCGGCCTGAATGCCTTCAATCGTAAATTCCGTTATTCCTTCCTGATATTTTATCGCAATCCCATCCATCGTAGCGCGATGAAAAGGAGGCAAATCGCGATCTGCAATAATTTCCTCTGCCAGCACCCTTTTTAAAACACTCTCAATACCGACATGTTCCTTCCCTGCATGAAAGGAAACTTCATTTATGATTTCTGTAGCTTGCTGTACGCTGATCATTTAAATAAAAATAGCAATGAAATCGAAGCTTTCACATATAAGCGCTGCCGGCAATCCCACTATGGTCAACGTCTCCGCAAAAACATCCCGCTTCGCACCGCACGCGCACGGGCAACCATGAACGTCGGCAAAGAGATCCTTTCGCAACTGTCGGACAACGAGATAATATTAAAGAAAGGCCCCGTGTTTCAAACCGCCATCATTGCAGGCATCATGGGAGCAAAAAAGACATCCGACCTCATCCCGCTTTGCCATCCTATCGGCCTCGACGACTGCAAAGTGGAGATCGCTGTGAAAGCCGGTAAGATCGTGATCGAAACCTCCGCCACTACCGTTGGGAAAACTGGCGTAGAAATGGAGGCACTCACAGCCGCTTCGGTGGCCGCACTCACAGTTTACGACATGTGTAAAGCCATCTCGCACCAGATCGTAATCGAAAACATCATGCTGTTGGAGAAAAGAGGAGGGAAGAGTGACTTTAAAGTTTAATTCTTACTCGCGTTTAGAGTAGGGTTTTCCTTGGGTCAATAATTCTTTAACCAACTAATATTTAATGAGTTGGAAGAGGAGTCAAAAGTAAATTATTAAGTATCGACGCTGGTTGCAATCGGCCCCAGAGCAGAAACATTACACCGGTCTCATTTCGCCACAGAATCACAAACGTGACATTGCCAGCCCGGCTATTTTTATTGTCATAAAATCTCCCCCCTATGAAAGTTCATATTGACCCGATTCAGAGAGACCTGGCACTTGTATTGACTGCGGGGTTTTTACTTGCTGCTACGATTGTTATCGTGGCAGTGGTTGTTTTTCATTGAGAGCAGAGATCCATTCGGTTCCGTCTTCGAAAACCTCTTTTTTGAAGATGGGTACTTTTTCTTTCAGCCTGTCGATAATGTATTGACATGCCTCGAAGGAAGCACGCCGGTGTTTTGTGGCTACAGCTACTACAACGGCCACTTCGCCGGGTTTCAGCGTTCCTATGCGGTGACTGACGCCCCAACCGAGTAATTCCCATCGGCCTGCGGCTTCGTCAATTATTTTCCGGATTTCCGAAACGGCCATGGCTTCGTAAGCTTCGTATTCGAGCCATACTACTCTTTTATTAAGCGCCGTATCACGAACGGTGCCGATGAAAACATTCACAGCGCCAGCCCCAAGACTGGATGCGGCGGTGACGACTTCATTAACTTCAATGGGTTTGCCGGTAATTTTGATCATATCTAGCCTCCACTTACAGGTGGGATTAATACAATTTCGTCACTCTCTTTTAGAACCTGGACGTCTTCCGCGTAATTTTTATTCACCGCAATAAATAATGATCGCAAGTCGATTAGTGATGGATATCGGTTTGTTAGCCATGAACGGAGTTCCCCAACGGTCGAAGCGGGGGTCTCAATAACAACGTTTCGGTCGCCCACGATGTCTTTTGCGATGCCGTATGAAGTGATCGTGAATTTCATTGTGTGAATTTATATCTTTCTGAGTACAAGTGTCGCGGAGGATACGCAAAGGTTAACGCGGAGGATACGCGGAGAAATGCATAAGAACATGCAAAAAGAATTCTCCGCGTATCCACCGCTCCTCCGCGTATCGTCTGCGCAACAAAAAAAATGTTACTGGATAATCATAATCGCCCTCTTAATTACATGCGCCTCGCGGTTACAGATCGCTGTAATCTCCGATGCTTCTACTGCATGCCTGAAGAGGGAATCAAATATCTCCCGCAAAAAGAGCTTCTCACGTTCGACGAAATACTACGTATCGTCTCTCTTACTGCAAGAATGGGAATTTCGAAGATACGTTTAACCGGCGGTGAACCATTCGTTCGTCCCGATTTGATGGAACTCATTCGCGCTATTGTGAAAGTAAACGGAGTACACGAGCTGCATATTACCACCAATGGCATCTTAACCGCTCCGCATATTGGAGAACTGAAAGACCTCGGCATCAAGTCCGTTAACCTTAGTCTCGATACATTGAATGCAGAACGTTTCAAGGCCATCACCCGTCGCGATGAGTTTGAAAAAACATGGGCCACTCTACAGCAATTGCTCAACAGCAACATTCCGGTGAAGATCAATGCTGTCGTCATGGAACATAAGAACATCGACGATATCGTGCCGATGATCGGGCTTACGAAAGATCAGGATGTGTCTATCAGGTTTATCGAAGAGATGCCATTCAATGGCGAGGGAAATCATTACCCCAAGCTCACGTGGACTCACAAAAAGATATTAGACTATATAAAAGAGCGATTTGAAGTTGTGAAGCTGCCGGATGCGCCCAACGCAACAGCAGCTACTTATAAAGTCCCGGGTCATAAAGGTACGATCGGTATCATCGCTGCTTTCAGCAGGACATTCTGCGGCACTTGCAATCGCATCCGCGTAACGGCACAAGGAACATTAAAGACGTGTTTGTACGACGATGGTGTGTTGAACCTGAAAGAGCTGATACGTTCTGGCGAAGGGGATTCAACGATCGAATCATTACTAATGAAAGCATTCGGTTCCAGGGAGAAGAACGGATTCGATGCGGAGAAAAAAAGAACCAAACAGGTAAGCGAGTCAATGTCAACTATCGGAGGATGAGCATGGATACGATCATAATTCTTACGGTCAGTTTCTTTGTGATCTCGTTGGTTTACTCATCCGTGGGTTTTGGCGGAGGTTCGAGTTACCTCGCACTGATGGCGGTGGTGGGCGTGAGCCAGGAAACCATGCGACCATCGGCGTTACTTTGCAACATTGTTGTGGTGATCGGTGGCGTTTATATCTTCTGGAAAGAAGGACATCTCGATCTTCGCAAGAGCTGGCCGTTTATCGTCGCCAGTGTTCCCTTCGCATTTCTTGGCGGGTACTGGAAGATCAGCGAACATAACTTTTTCATTTTACTCGGGTCGACCTTAGTACTCGCATCGATCGCTCTTTGGATACAGCCCAGTGAAGGAGAGAAGAGGCTATCTGAAAATCTTCCGCTCAATCTTGGTTTGAGTGCAGGCGTCGGTTTCTTGTCGGGAATCGTGAGCATTGGTGGAGGAATCTTTTTATCGCCAGTACTTCACTTGAGCAAATGGGACAATGCACGGAAGATCTCGGCATTAGCCAGTGTATTTATACTCGCGAATTCTATCAGCGGACTGGCCGGTCAGTTTTTGAGAAACGCGACGATCGATTGGAAATTTATTGTTCCGTTGCTGATCGCGGTAATGGTGGGTGGACAGATTGGTTCGAGGCTGGGGGCGAAGAGATTTAACCCGCTTTATATAAGAAGGATTACGGCTGCTCTGATATTGATTGCGGGATTAAATATCCTGAAAGATCATTTATGATGTGTGGTCGTACACAATTAACCACTTACCTTCTTTCCTTCGAAGTAGGAGTGTAAACATCCCACTCGGATCATCTAAAGCTCTTTTGAGATGATACTTACCCGTTACGAGGCATGCATCATCGCCGATAAATTTGAAATCATAAAAAGTAAAATCCAGCTTGCCCATGGCGTCGGTGTTCGGGTATGTTCTGTGATAACGGGCAAGAGTAGAATCCCAACCGTAGGTGATCTTCGAACCGATAAACATCAGCGAGTCGGATTTCCAGTAGCCTTCCATAAATTCTTCAACGTTTCCCTGGTTCCAGGCTGCCTGCTGACGCATCAGTAACTGACGAATTGCGTTCTCTTCCGAAGTTTTAGAGCTGCATCCCCAAAAAATCAGCGAGAAAATCAGAACTGCTTTTTTCATAACAAACGATTACGAGGGTCAAAATTGACCCGTCCTTTTTTTACTATTATCGAATTGTAAAAATATAGGTTCCAAAATGACCCTACCTATCAATATTCCGCTATTTTTGTCGCCACCAGCAACCAAAAAATCACTACAGATTATGTCAACATTACGCTTCGATGCGCTTAAAAAACTTAGTGAGCGCCCTCGTGTAACTGTCGACCTCCCTTCCGAAAAAGTCTCCCAATTTTTTGGGGGAGAGCGTGTTTGGGATCGACAAAATGAAAGCTACGCTTTCACCCGCCGTTTTCAAAAAAGTAAGCGGTGCCATCAAGAACCACGACAAGGTAGATGAAGTAACTGCCGACGCCGTAGCACAGGCTGCAAAAGCTTGGGCTATGAGCAAAGGTGCTACGCACTTTACCCACTGGTTCCAACCTATGACCGGCGGAACGGCAGAGAAGCACGACTCATTCTTCGACGCTCTCGCAGGTCTTGAAAGATTTAAGGGAAGCGAACTCGTTCAGCAAGAACCGGATGCATCGTCGTTCCCAAGCGGCGGTATCCGCAGTACATTCGAAGCACGTGGTTACACTGCGTGGGATCCTACTTCGCCCATGTTCCTTTATGGAAAGACGCTTTGTATTCCTACCATCTTTGTTTCCTATACAGGCGAGACCCTCGATCAAAAGTCGCCTCTTCTCAAAGCACTGAAAGCTGTCGACACAGCGGCAACTAAAGTTTGCCAGTTGTTCGATAAAGACATACAGAAAGTTGTAGCATCACTCGGACCCGAACAGGAATATTTTGTTGTCGATGCCGATTTGTTCCAGGCTCGTCCCGACCTCGTAATGGCCGGCCGCAGCGTGTTCGGTCATGCGCCTGCACGTGGTCAGCAGTTGGAGGATCATTATTTCGGTTCAATCCCTTCAAGGATTTACGACTTCATGAAAGATTTCGAGATCGAAGCGTGGAAGCTTGGCATTCCCGTTCGCACTCGTCACAATGAAGTTGCTCCGAGCCAGTTCGAAGTAGCTCCCTTGTTCGAAGAAGTAAACGTAGCCAACGACCACAACCAGCTCATGATGGATGTGATGGGTCGTGTTGCTGAAAAACATAAGCTCCGCGTTCTTTTCCACGAGAAACCATTCGCAGGAGTAAACGGAAATGGTAAGCACAATAACTGGTCGCTGATCACTGACACCGGTGTGAATCTTTACGCACCCACCAGCAGCGCCCGTGACAACTTACTCTTCCTCACATTCTTCATCACGACAATCAAGGCCGTTCACGAACACAACGACCTGTTGAGAGCAAGTATCGCTACACCGGCCAATGACTTCCGTCTCGGTGCTAACGAAGCTCCTCCCGCAATCATGTCGGCGTTCATCGGATCGCAGATGACTGCTGTTCTCGACGAGCTCGAGAAAAAAGGTAACATCAAGATCGAGAAGGGCGACAACATGTACATGAAGCTCGGTATCGACCAGATCCCCGAGATCATCCTCGACGCGACCGACCGCAACAGGACTTCGCCTTTTGCCTTCACCGGCAACAAGTTTGAATTCCGCGCTGTAGGTGGAAGTGACAACTGTGCTACTGCAATGACCGCTTTGAACCTGATCATGGCAGACCAGCTCACGAAATTCAACGACGCCGTTGAAGCAGACATCGAGAAAGGAACAGAGAAGAGGATCGCAATCATCACTGTGCTTCGCAAATACATCAAGGAATCGAAAGCTGTTCGCTTCGAAGGCGATGGTTATTCAGACGAGTGGGTGGCAGAAGCGAAGAAGCGCGGACTTAGCAACATCAAAAACATGCCTCGTGCTATCGAAGCATACCTTAGCAAGAAATCGCTCGAGGTGTTCGAGAAGTATGGAGTTTGTTCACACAAAGAGGTTGAAGCTCGTAACGAGATCCGTTGGGAGTCATACATCAAGCGTGTGCAGATTGAAGCTCGTGTAATGGGCGACCTCGCGATCAACCACATCATTCCGACGGCGATCGCATACCAGACAAAATTGATCGAGAATGCCAACG
The DNA here is from genome assembly GCA_037200305.1 of Bacteroidota bacterium. Taxonomy (GTDB): domain Bacteria; phylum Bacteroidota; class Bacteroidia; order Cytophagales; family Cyclobacteriaceae; genus ELB16-189. The sequence continues at coordinate 3,166 of JBBCGZ010000012.1, read as the reverse complement.
GTCTCGCCGGCCTGAAAGTCGACAACAAAGCAGTTGTTCAGACGATCAAGGAAATTTCTGGTCATGTAGACAACATTAAGAATAATGTTCACGACATGATCGAAGAACGCAAGCGTGCCAACAAGATCGCCGATGGACATAAGCGTGCCATAGCGTACTGTGACGATATTAAGGAGAAGTATTTCGAAGCAATCCGCGACTCTGTCGATAAACTCGAGTTGCTGGTTGACGACGAGAGCTGGCCGCTGGTGAAATACCGCGAACTGTTGTTCCTCCGCTGATTTTAATCCCGTACCTAAACCTGTGAGACGGTCTGCCGAAAGGTGGACCGTTTCTTTTTTTTGGTGGTGCGACCTTCATGTCGAACCTCATCAAAGAGAACCTGATCGACGATTATTACCTCTTCGTTAACCCCGTGACGAAAAAGTTTATATTTTTGTCGAGTTGAAACGACTGGTTGTCATAATCGTATTGTTTTGCATGACCTTGCACTGCGCAGGCAGGCTGGGCATACTTTCGTGGATTTACGAGCAACGCCAGGTGATCGCATTCGAGCTTGGACTGATTGATGAGAAGCCCATCGCCGAATGCGGTTCTGCTTACCTGGATGATGGTCTCGTTATTATTCAGCAAGATGATAATTCAAGTGCCAGGCCTTCCGCATTTTTTTCAGCGAAAGAGATAAACCTGTTTTTTGATCTTGAGATCGTAAGCATCGACCGGGGTTTTTTCATAATAGAACCTCAATACAGCGAGGTAGCTGATCTTTATACGTTACCGCCACAGAGCGGCATCTTTCATCCGCCTTCCCTCGCGTAGCTTTTCTTCCCTTTTATTTTTCAGTATTAAAATTTCATCCAATGAAGAAGCTATTCATTATACCTATAATCATATTTCTATTTTCTTGTTCGAAAGATAAAGTCAATCCCGATGTTGGGCCGATCACTATCGAATTCGACAATGTGTTCACCGAAGATCTCGACCTCACGATCGATTACAATGTAAGCAACCTCCAGTTGAAACGAGACGACGGAGCCGTGTACACCGATGGACTGAACTCACATCACGTTAGCGAGGCTGACGAAGGATCGCAGGAGATCAGTTTGAAAGATGTTCCTGCGGGAAATTACACCCAGGTTTCTTTCAAGATCGAAAGCCTGAAGGTTAGTGGCAGTCTTGATTATACCAACGCGTCGGCGACTGTTGTCTTAGCTATGCCTGGTACTGGCGCGCCTGTTCGTGCGGAGCATGAACCGGAAGCGCACCTGATTTTCAACATGAATACGCTGAAAGACGGCGGTGATGTAAGCAGTGCGTTTGTTGTCGATCACGTTCACGCCAATTAATATGAAGAAGTTATTCATTATCGTGGTGATGTTCGTGATTGCGGGAAGCGCAAGCGCGTGCGACGTGTGCGGATGTTCGTTGGGCGGAAATTATTTTGGCATCCTTCCGTTTTATGGAAAGAATTTCATCGGACTGCGTTGGTCGGAGGCGCAGTTTCATTCATACATCTACCCGACACAAAATCTGCCGGCGCAACAATCGCACGACACGTATTCTAAAGTGGAACTGTGGACACGATATCATCTCACCAGGCGAATTCAATTGTTTGCCTTCGTTCCTTACATGTACAACAACATGAATGGGACCGACCAGGTAGTTGATGCACATGGCCTTGGTGATATCAATCTCATGGCAAACTATACCCTGATCAACAACAGCGAAGGAGGCAGCGATTGGAAACACACGTTGATCGCGGGCGGAGGGATCAAATTACCAACAGGTAAATTCAGTCTTTACGACAAAGGCAAGATCATCAACCGGAATTTCCAGATGGGAACAGGGAGTGTTGATTTTACTGCTAGTGCCGTGTATACTATCCGTTATAAAAAAACCGGTCTCAATTTCGAGACCGGTTATAAAATGAATACACATAATAAAGACGGTTATCATTTTGGAAACCAGTTTCGATTTTCATCACAAGTGTTCTTCTGGCAACAGTTTGGAAAGGTTTCATTGTTGCCACATGCTGGTGCCAACTATGAGAACGCGGCTATGCATCGCGATGGCGACATCATCCAGGTGAACACGGGAGGGACGGCGATATTGGGAGCAGCGGGATTGGATGTTTACGTCGGGCCGTTCACAGTAGGTGTGAATTATCAGAAGCCGGTAACACAACATTACAATAGCGATGATACGGCGGACATCACAAGCAAAGCGCGATGGACGACAAGCCTGGTGTATAGCTTTTAGAGGCTTACTACTTAGGCCTCTCCACCGACATCGGCCCTGTCTTATTCTCCGCCATATAGAGTATTGCATTCTCTATCAAAAACGGATGACTCCACGGAACGAAATGATTCATGCCCGGATACATCACGACTTCGCACGGGGCATTCACCAGCATCTTCTTTGTAAAGTCTGCGTTTTCTTTCGGCACGAGCTCATCTGAATCACCCTGGATAAAGATCGACTTGCATGTAATGTTCTTCCACAACGGGATCATTGCTTCCAATTGTGGTTTCAGTTGATAGATCTCGTCATTCGACGCGCGAAGTGAGCGCGGCATCGCCCATTTCAAAAACGGTGTTGCGAGAGGCCCACGGAACCATTCGTTAGGCTCCAGCTGCGGATCATTCGAAGCAGCGACGAAGATCAGTCCATCTACCAGCTCCGGGTAATCGATCGCCATACGCGCAATCACCGGGCCACCAAGTGAATGACCGAGTAAATACACCGGCCGGTTGTTCTTGTGTTTGAGAAGGATCGGTTTAAGCTCCTGTACCTGTTTCTCCAGGGAAGGCTCGGCGTATCCGAAGTTCGATGCTCCGAATCCCGGACGGTCAACTGAGATCATTTGTACTTTTTTCAATAATACGGTGTCGTCCATAAAGTCGATGAAAGCACTCAACGATCCTGGTGAGCCATGCACGAAGATCAATAGTGGGAGCGAGTCGTTGCCGGCGACGATGTAGTTGATCTTCTGGCGACCGACGTAGTACGAATACTCGGTCCCTGTGTACATCTTGTTTTTGAAAAAATCATCGATCTCCGTTTTGCTCATGCGGAACTGCATGCACGAATCCATTAGCAGGACTAATCCTGCAAAAGTGACAATGATAACGAGGCTTGTACGGGTGATAACACGCTTCCAGCGCAT
>JBBCGZ010000011.1:0-104263 GCA_037200305.1 Bacteroidota bacterium | reverse complement strand
CCATCAACACATATAGATATGTTCCGCAACTATCTTCTCATCGGCTGGCGACAAATGTCGAAGCACCAGAATGTACTCAGCGATCAACATCGGCGGCTTTGCATTGGGCATCGCTGCCTGCATTGTGTTGGCGCTATACATCAAAGGCGAGCTCAGTTACGATAAGTTTTATGCTAACCAGCATCGCATCTACCGGGTTATAAGAGTTACTAAGAACGAGGGCGAACGTCAACGAGGTGTTTCGGTGCAACATCCGTTTACCGACGTGCTCCTGAAAGATTTTCCTGAAATTGAAAAAGCTGGTCTCTATGCTCCGCATTTGGGTTTCGGCGCAGGCAGTGCCGAGATGCGCCGATCGGATCGTCTCGATAACACCCACGAAGACAAGCTCACGTTCATGGACCAATCGATGATCGAGATCCTGGAAGTTCCGTTCATCGCCGGAAATCCTTCGAAGGCACTCACTCAACCACACAGTATTATCATCACAAGAAAGAAAGCGGAAAAATATTTCAGAGACGAAGATCCGATCGGAAAATCATTCGTACTTAACGACGATCCACAGCGCACTTACACGATCACTGGTGTCATCGAAAAACTTCAGGTCACAATCACACATCAATTTCGACTTCATCATGGCACTCGAAGGAGAGGTGTTCTGGGAAAATGAACGCACCAGTTGGTGTTGCTCTAACTATACCGATTATGTTTTGCTTCAGGCAGGCGCCAACGTAGCCGACCTCGAGAAAAAATTATCATCGATCCCTGGTACCTACATGATACCCGAGGCATTACAAAAAACTCCGGAAAAAGGAGAGATCGAATGGCTGAAAAGCATGTCCTTCGAGCTTCAGCCCATCGATGAAATTTATCTCAATGCTGAAGAAGTCAACGACTCATCCTACGACGTAGCCCACGGCGATATTCGTTTCATTTGGCTGTTCGGCAGCATTGCTGTTTTCATTTTGATCCTCGCTTGTTTCAACTTCATCAACTTGTCTACCGCAAGATCAGCAAGTCGTGCAAAGGAAGTTGGTATTCGAAAAGTTGTTGGATCGATGCGGGCTGCACTGATTCGACAGTTTCTTACAGAATCCTTTTTGTTCAGCTTCATCGCCATAGTGATTGCAGTTGTCGCCACATCTCTTCTGCTTCCGTCGTTCAATAATATCGCGAACCGTTCGATCTCTCTTCCATTGAATGAACTATGGTTCATCCCGACACTTTTCGTTGTGAGCCTCTTTGTCGGAGTCGTATCGGGAATCTATCCTGCTTTTCATTTATCATCCTTTCAACCGGGCAAGGTGTTAAAGATCAAGAACAAGACAGGTCTCGTAGTTTTCTTGTCGTCTTTCAGTTCACGATCTCCACGACATTGATCATGGGAACCACGATCGTTTACAAACAGATGGATTACATTCTCAACAAAAAGCTCGGATTCGATAAGGGAAAATGTTCTCATCCTCAACGATACTCATACCACTTGGTCGTCAGGCGTCGGCATTGAAGAACAGCCTGGAATCACTCGCGACTGTTGAATCCGTATCAGTCACCGGATTCATCCCCGTTGAAGGTTTTAGAAGAAACGGCGGCAGTCACGTGCTGGAAGGACATAGCCAGGATGAAACTATCTCGGGCCAGTATTGGTGGGTCGACAGCGACTACATAAAAACGATGGGCCTCAGCTTAACAGAAGGTCGCAACTTCTCCGATAAGATCGCATCCGATTCCCAGGTGACGATCATCAATAGGGCGATGATACGGCAACTACACATTGACGAGCCGATTGGTCAACGCATCACCACTGTCCATGGAACGTTTACGGTGATCGGTGTCGTAGAGGATTTTCATTTCGAAACCATGCGCGAGAATATTCGTCCCGTTTCATTCATGCTGGGAAACGATATCAATTCGATCGCAATCAGGCTGAAGCCCGGCGACCCGCAATCTGCCATCGTATCGATCACCGAGGAATGGAAAAAAGTCTCGCCACACCAACCGGTTCGCATCAGTTTCCTCGACGATCAGTATACACGAACTTATGATGACGTGAAAAGATTCCGCTCCGTGATCGTCATATTCACTTCACTGGCGATTATCGTTGCATGTCTTGGTTTGTTTGCGCCGTCGGCTTTTATGATAGAGCAACGCGGAAAAGAGATCAGTATCAGAATGGTGTTGGGTGCGCCGGTGGCAAGTATCCTCCGGTTGCTTTCACAAAATTTTGTGATGCTTGTGTCGATCTCATTTGTCCTGGCAACCCCGATCGCGCTGGTACCTCATGGACAAATGGCTACAAGAGTATGCTTATAAGATTGATATTACGTGGGATGTGTTTGTGATGACAGGTGTTGCTGCGTTGGCGATTGCGTTGGTGACGATTGGCTATCAATCAATCAAAGCGTCACTGATGAATCCAGTGGTGAATTTGAAATCAGAATAGCAACATCACTCCCCCCCATCCCGATCAGGAATCCCATCATTCCACCATACAGCACTTCCCTTATTGCGTGTGCATTCAATTGCAACCGGGACGACATCACAACCCCGGCAATGATCACAGTGCCAATCGTTGGGTACAACAACAATCCTTCCTCCGAGGCATTGTTCAGCGGAAGCAATATGCCTATGAGGCCACAGCTGGCCACGCTGTGGACGCTGATCTTATAAAATAGGGTAATGATGGTAGACGCAATTACCATCATCGTGATGATCTCCATGAGCTTAAGGACATTCGGCACGTGGTAGTTGTTGTAGAACATGTATGTCACCACCAGGTAAAGAATGGTAATGAACGAAAACGGCAAGACCCGATCGGTCCGGTTGAACATCTGCATGTCCTTAATGGTACCCGTGATCTTGAAGAAAATGAAGTTGAGTGACGGCAGCACGAATGTCATCAAAAAGATCAGCCCGATGAACAGCTTCGACGGCGAGATCGGGTAAAGGATCCCCGGAAGGAAAAGTGAAAGAATAATGAAAAGATAGGTGGTGATCAGCAACGGGTGAAAGACCACAGAAATAAACCTTGCAACTTGATTCAAAGGGGGAGGCTAAAGTTTTGTAAAACCTCGTAAAATTATAACTCCTTTCTTAGTCGCGCAACCGGAATATTCATTTGCTCGCGGTATTTGGCAACGGTGCGCCTCGCGATATTGTACCCCTTCTGGTTCAGGAGTTCCTCAAGCTTATCGTCGGAGTATGGCTTGCTCTTGTCTTCGGCCTCGATCAGCTCTTTGATGATCTGCTTCACCTCGCGGCTACTTACCCTCCTCGCCCGAGTCGGTAGCGATACCTTCGGAGAAGAAATATTTGAGCGGGTAAACGCCGAAATCGGTCTGAATGGTCTTACTGCTCGCAACACGGCTTACGGTGGAGATGTCCATACTGATCATCTGCGCGATGTCTTTCAAGATCATCGGCCTTAGCCTGGTCTCATCGCCTTCCAGAAAATATTCGTACTGGAAGTCGACGATGGCGCGCATCGTCCTGAGTAATGTTTGTTGTCGCTGTTTAATGGCATCGATGAACCACTTTGCTGCATCGAGTTTTTGTTTCACGAAACTTACGGCTTCCTTCAGCTTCTTATCTTTCTTATCGCTCTTGTCGTAAGCTTTAAACATTTCTGAATACGAACGGCCTGATACGGAGCTCCGGTGCATTTCGCGAGTTCAGGGAGAGCTCGAGCTTGCTATTGTTGTTGGTGAGAATGAAATCGGGAATTACATATTGATTCTTCACCATACCCGATATGCTTTCGCCACCTGGCTTCGGATTCAAGCGAACAATCAATTCGATAGCGTCCTTGATATACTCTTCGTCATCGAGGTCGAGCTTCTTGAGGGATCTTTGGATAATGTTTCTTGGTGAACTCCTCGTAGCATTCGGTCAATATTCTTTTTGCGACGATCACATCCACATCCTGTCCATCGTCCATTCTTTCGAGTTGAAGCATCAAACATTCCTGTAAGCTGCGGGCCGCTATGCCGGCCGGATCGAACTTCTGAACAAGAAGAAGAATATCTTCGACCTCCTCCATATTCGTATGAATATTTTGCGAGAAAGCGAGATCATTTACGATTGCTTCCAGGTCGCGGCGTATATATCCGTCTCCTTCTATGCTTCCAATGAGTTGTTTGCCGATAGCGTAACGCGTGTCCTCGAGTCACAAGAAATCCGAGTTGAGTGATCAGTGTTTCTTGCAACGAGCTTGATGTAGCGATAGGCATCTCTTTATCATCGTCGTCGTCGCCGTCGTAAGTTTTATAACCGCTGTAGTCGTCGTCGCGGAGATAATCTTTTATATCGATATCTTCATCTGCAGCGCTTGTAGGTTCTTCGGGAGCGTCGTCTTGAGTTTCGGGTGTTTCTTCCTTTTCGGGTGTTTCTGTTTCTGCTTCTGTCTCTTGAGTCTCTGGTGTTTCGGCTTCGTTATCATCCGATCCTTCTTCGAGAACGGGGTTTAATTCCAGTTCTTCCTCTACCCTCTGCTCGAGTTCGGCTGTGGGCACCTGCAACAGTTTTATGAACTGAATTTGCTGTGGTGACAGCTTTTGTTGTAACGATTGATTTAATCCGAGTCTCTGCATTTAGCTTTTCCGATGAATCAAATTTAGCCCAATTAATTCCCCGATTACAAGAAGAATTCGCGCATATTTTGATAATAATTTTTCTTGCTGAACCAGCGCCACAATGTGATCCCCATCTTGTCCCTTCAATTACCCAATATACTTTGATAAACGTCTTAAAATCACTTTTTTTGCAGCCATCATCTGAAAAAATGAAAAGAACAAAAATTAAAGAATTATTGACCACAAACACCTTCAGGACAGAAGGTTTTGGTGCGTGGTTGGGTAAGAACGTTTCGCAACAACCAGTTTATTGCGATCAACGATGGGTCAACAATTCAAAATATTCAGGCCGTTGCTGCGTTGAATTCTTTCGATGAAAGCCTGTTGAAACGCATCACAACCGGAGCATGTATCTCGGTGGAAAGGCGATCTCATTCCGTCGCCCGCGAAAGGACAAGCTGTGGAAGTAAAAGCAACTAACATCGAGATACTCGGTGACTGCGATGCACAGGAGTTTCCACTTCAACCGAAAGAACATTCCCTGGAGTTTCTTCGTGAGATCGCTTACCTGCGTGGACGGACGAATACATTCGGTGCTGTAATGCGCATTCGTCACGCGATGGCTTTCGCTGTACATAAATTCTTCAACGATCGCGGATTCTTTTATTTACATACACCGGTGATCACGGGCTCCGATGCCGAAGGCGCCGGGGCAATGTTCCGCGTCACAACACTCAACGCCGAAAAAACCTCCGCGCGACGAAAACGGTCATATCGATTATAAGCAAGACTTCTTCGGTAAAGAAACTAATCTCACCGTATCAGGTCAGTTGGAAGGCGAAACGTATGCTCTTGCGTTAGGCGAGATCTACACGTTTGGTCCTACATTCCGTGCAGAGAACTCCAACACCGCGCGACATCTCGCCGAGTTCTGGATGATCGAGCCCGAAATGGCATTCTACGATCTGCAGGATAACATGCAGCTTGCACAGGAGTTTCTCCAATACCTCGTGAAGTATGCATTGGAAAACTGTGTCGAAGACCTGGACTTCCTCGACAAACGTGCTACGAAAGAAGATTCTGCTAAACCTCAAGAGCAGCGCAACGAACTGACACTCACGCAACGTCTGAAGTTCGTTATGGAAAACGACTTCGAACGTGTTTCATATACCGAAGCAATCGACATCCTTAGTAACTCGAATCCTAACAAGAAGAAGAAGTTTTCTTATCTCATCGATCAGTGGGGCGTCGATCTTCAAAGTGAACACGAACGTTACCTCGTTGAAAAGCATTTTAAGAAACCCGTGATCCTTTACAACTATCCGAAAGAGATCAAAGCATTCTACATGCGACAGAACGAAGACGGAAAGACTGTTGCTGCGATGGATGTTTTGTTTCCAGGCATCGGCGAGATCATCGGTGGTTCGCAACGCGAAGAACGTTACGATAGATTATTGAGCCGTGTGAATGAGCTTCACTTGCCTGAGAAAGATCCTCTGGTGGTATATGAACCTTCGCAAGTATGGATCGGCTCCGCACGCCGGGTTTGGATTGGGCTTCGAACGGTTAATGTTGTTTGTAACGGGAATGACTAACATCCGGGATGTGATCGCCTACCCGAGGTTCCCAGGAAATGCTGAGTTCTAATTTCTGCCGGGTTTGTAGTTAACCCTTGTGATGTGGATCAAAGAAGGGCTTGGTTTCTTCTTTGATCTAAATCTCGGCGCCTTAGTTCTTTTCTTAAAATAATAGGAATCGGACTTCATTGCCACAGGGCAAGATTCTTCGGCCGCGCAACTACAAAGGAGTGTGAGGGCCGCGAAGAGGGCTATTACTATTCCTTTAACCTTCATTCTTTTCTAAAAATAGGAATTAAATTGCACCATTGCGAAAATATCCCATAATCACCTTCCTTCTGGCCCTTTTGACTCTCGCTACCTATGGTCAAAAGCTGGATGCCAATAAGATCAGAACCCATATTAAAACCCTGGCCAGCGATGAATACGAAGGCCGCGGAACAGGCTCTGCCGGCGAGAAGAAAGCCAACGACTACATTGAATCCCAGTTCAAAAAGATAAAGCTCCTTCCCAAAGGAACGAATGGCTACGATCAATCTTTCCCGTTCAAAGCTGGCGTGCATGGCACAGGTGCTGACGGCACCGCCACCAACATTGCAGGGTATATTGATAACGGGGCCGAGTACACTATTATTATCGGTGCCCATTATGATCACCTCGGTCTTGGCAACGACGGCAGCTCACTCGATGCTAACCCAAACAACAAAATACATAATGGCGCTGATGACAATGCCTCGGGCACCGCTGGTGTGATCGAGCTCGCCCGTTATTTCCAGGACAACGGCAAGAAGGAACATTACAACTTTCTCTTCCTCTGCTTCAGTGGGTGAAGAGCTTGGTCTCTATGGCTCGAAGTATTTTACGGAGCCACCCGACCATCGACCTGGCGAAGGCGAACTTCTACATCAATCTCGATATGGTTGGCCGGCTGAATCCGGATAAGAAAACATTGGAAGTAATGGGCACTGGTACCAGCCCGGTGTGGGAACCGTTGCTCCAGAAACTTTCGAACGATCAAGTCAAGATCAAGACGGATTCGTCAGGAACAGGTCCTTCGGATCATACATCTTTTTATTTGAAGAACGTTCCTGTGCTTCATTTCTTTACAGGATCACATTCGGATTATCACAAGCCTTCGGATGATTTCGATAAGATCAATTATGAAGGTGAAGTAGAAGTGTTGAAGATTATCGCGCAGGTAGTCGAAAACCTGGATGGTCAACCGAAGCTTCAATTCTTAACAACTAAAAGCAAATCGATGTCAAATCGCTCGTCATTTAAAGTTACTATGGGCATTATGCCCAGCTACACCGCCGATGAAGAAGGTCTGAAGGTGGATGGTGTTTCGGACGGAAAGCCCGCACAGCAGGCCGGCATTCTCACTGGTGATGTTATCATTCAGATGGGTGATGTCGCTGTAAAAGATATCCAGAATTACATGGAGGCTTTAGGGAAATTCGAAAAAGGACAAACGGTTCCCGTGAAAGTTAAACGCAAGGGCGAAGTATTGACCTTGAACGTGACCTTCTAACATGAAAGCATTGCAAGCGACAACTACTCCGGTGTTCACCCGGAGATCATGAAAAGCATTGCAGAATGCTAACGAAGCACATGCAGGTTCTTACGGAAATGATCCGTACACAGCACGAGCCGTAGAGAAGTTCAAAGAATTTTTCGGTAATGATGTCGAAGTCTTCTTCGTTTACAATGGCACCGCTGCTAACGTACTCGGACTAACAACTCTTACACAATCATTCAACTCGATCCTTTGTGCCGAGGGCGCACACATTAATGTGGACGAGTCTACAGCCCCTGAAAAATTTCTCGGATGTAAGCTGGTAACGATCCCTTCGCCGGATGGAAAGATCTCTGCAACGACGGTTCAGGAAAAGATCCAGCGTATTGGCGATCAGCATCATCCACAGGCTCAAGTTATTTCAATCAGCCAGGCCACCGAGTATGGGACCGTTTATAAACTTGAAGAACTGAAAGCTCTTTCTGAATTAGGTCTTTCTCTCCACATGGACGGATCGCGTATCGCAAATGCGGCTGTTACTTTGAACAAGCCTTTCAAAGACATCACGCAGCATGTTGATGTTCTTTCTTTCGGAGGCACCAAGAACGGGTTGATGTTTGGCGAAGCCATCGTTTTCTTCAAGCCGGAGCTGGCAAAGAATTTCATGTATCAAAGAAAGCAGGGAATGCAGCTGGCTTCGAAGATGAGATTCATCTCGGCGCAATTCGAAGCATTGTTATCGAATGATCTCTGGAAAAGAAATGCAACACACACCAATTCACTTGCAAAGTTGTTAGGCAACGAGTTAAGTAAGATCGAAGGAATTAAGATCACTCAAAAGATAGAAGCAAACGGAGTGTTCGCCATCATGCCCGCACATATCATCGAACCGTTACAAAAAGAGTATCCGTTCTATACGTGGGTTGAAAAGATCAATGAAGTGAGATTGATGTGCAGTTGGGATAGTACTCAGGAAGAAGTAGACAAGTTTATAGAAAAAGTTAAATCGTTACTTAGATAACTTTTCAGTATTCACTTTTTTTCAACGGCATGCCCACCAAATTCGTTCCTCAATGCAGCCACAACTTTACCCGGCGAAGGTGTCTTCCTGTTGCGAACGATAACGCATTAGGAGCGACATCGTAATCACCGGGGTCGGTACACCCAATTCCAGTGCCGTGTCGATCGTCCACTTGCCTTCGCCAGAAGAATGCATAATACCTTTTATAGACTGGAGATTCTTGTCCTTCGAAAGAGCATTCTCTGTTAATTCCATCAGCCAGGCCCGGATCACCGATCCGTGGTTCCAAACTTTTGCAACAGCTGCGAGATCGATCTGGTCGTTGTATTTGTGCAACACCTCCATGCCTTCGGCAATGGACTGCATCATACCATACTCGATACCGTTGTGAACCATCTTGGTAAAGTGACCGCTTCCCAGCTTGCCACAATAGAGATAACCGTCGGGAACGGAGATCGACTTAAAGAGAGGCTCACAGTAATCGAAAACTTCCTTCTTTCCACCGATCATAGTGCAAACGCCATTCAGCGCGCCTTCAACACCACCACTGGTACCACAGTCGAGATAGTGAACACCTATCTTTTCGAGTTCGCGACCGCGTGCAAGAGTGTCCTTTGAAATGAGAGTTGCCACCATCGATCACGATATCGTCGGCGCTAAGATGTTCTTTCAGGTTGGATAAGATCACATCAATAGCTTTGCCGGCCGGCACCATGATCCAGATAACACGACCGGGCAGTTACTTTGTTGGTAAGCTCGCTTACGGAAGGCGCAGTGTTTACACCTTCTGTTACGATCTTCTCCATGGCCGCCTTATTGATGTCGAATGCGACCACCTGGTGGTTTTTATTCTTGAAATTGAGGGCGAGGTTATAACCCATCTTTTCCCAATCCAATGAGCCCTATCTGCATGGGGTTGACGTTTTTGTGCTTGGTTTTTTGTACTGCTTTTGGCTGCCAGTTTACGATTAAGAATGCTGTAAACGAACGATATTCGAAAATTCTTTCTCTAAAAGCTGGGTCGATCTTGAAAACACTCCGTAGAGATCGTCATAAAGTGGTAGCAGGCTGCTATCGGGTTCGAAAACCTGCTTCGTTTCGGAGCCATCAAAGGATGTTTCAATGCCCAAGCTCCTGAATGCAACCCAGCGCCGCACCAAGCGACGATGCATCATTGACATCGTGCACACGTAATGCTCTTCTGAAGCACGTTGGCCATCATCTGTAACCACTCGGGAGATCTTACAAAACCGCCGCTGGCCAGTATGCCCGTTACTTGTTCAATGGATTCCTCAATACTTTCAACAATACTTCGCACTTCGAGACAAATGCCCTCGATCAACGCGCGCATCAGGTGCGCTTGCGTATGATGTTGCGCGAGACCGAAGAATACACCCCGGAGATCGGGATTGTAGTGTGGTGCGCGTTCACCAAAAACAAACGGAAGAAATACGAGTCCCACCCGCACCAGGATCAGCGGTCGACGCAACTTTAGCGAAGTCAACAACACTGGACGATCCGGAATAAAAGTTTTTGCAAAACCAATTGAGTAACACTGTTCCGTTGTTGGTAGCGCCGCCAGAAATAAAGGTGTGTTCGTCGAGGCGATAATTGAACGTTCGTTGTTTCGGATCGGGTGCGTAGGTCTTCGAAGCCATTCGTACTGCGCCACTGGTACCAATCGTTAGCGACAATCTTCCTTTCTCCATCGCATTACTTCCAAGGTGGGCGAGGCAACCATCACTTGCTCCGGGAACTATTGGAATACTGGATTCAAGACCAAGTGATTTAGCGAGAGGATTTGTGATTCGTAATTTTTGATTGTACGGAGAAACACAAACCGACAGTTTATCAGATTTAATTCCTGCAACGTCGAGCGCTTGCTCACACCAATCCAATTTATGTACATCGAATAATCCTGAAGACGATGCGACTGAGTAGTCTACAAGAGTCTCACCGCAAAGAATAAGGAATAAATATTCTTTGATTGAAATAAACGCAAAGAATAAGGAATAAATATTCTTTGATTGAAATAAACTTCGAAGCCTTCTTGATGAGATCCGGTGTTTTCTCGCGCATCCACATGAGTTTGCACAATGGCGAGCTGGGATGGATTGGTGTCCCTGTCTTTTGATATATCTCGGCACCGGCGACACTTTTCTGAAGTTGCTTCGCTTGTCCGGTGCTGCGCATGTCGGACCAGAGAATGAGCGGCGTGAGTGGCTTGTTATTAGAATCGATTGCCATCAGGCTGTGCATCGCGGAGCTTACACCAATGCCTTCAATGCGTGGTGAAGAGGTGACGAGATGACGAGGTGACGACGCAAACTGATCTGTCGCAGCTCGGATGATCTTAGCACGCCGTTAACAACCAGGTCTGGATCCTGTACGGCGAATCCGGGCTGTGGGAAATCAGTAGGATAGAATTCTTGTGAGGAAACGATAACATCGCCGCTGTGGGACACGATAAGTACTTTCGCACTCGTCGTCCCGATGTCAATCGTTAAAACGAATTTACCTTTTGAGGAATTTGAGGGTGCTGCGGCTGTTGGATTCTTCATCTCTGACAGCCAAAAGATAATACCCTACGGGGAGATCTCGCACTTTCAGACGAATTTCATATTCGTCGATGGTTTCGCTTTCAACATCCACAACATTACCGATAACATTATGAACAGTAATCTTAGTGGTCTTCGCAATAGGATTCTCAAACTTGACGTTAAGAAACTCGATTGCTGGATTGGGGAAAATCGAAACCGACTTTTGAAGGTCGATTGAGGGAGCGCCGGAAGACGATACTGCGTCCTTTTGCTGGGCATGGGCCGAAAGGCCTATAACCGCCAGGGCGAGTACGAAAAATATGGTCTTAACGCTCTTCACTTCCTTTTATTACGTCTATTGGTACCCGTTGGATACAATTTGTAAGCCAAAGGTTTGAAATTCAATCCAAAAATCTACGAAATGGCACAATTGCCTCGAGAATTCATCGACAGACCTACAAAATTCGCAGACTAATGACTGAAGGACTGCCCCCAAATTTTCCACAATGTCTCCCGCGAGGACCGAGTTTTCGCCGATTTTGTCCCTTGCGATGTCACCTGCCATACCATGAGTAAAGACTCCGATGATGGCAGTTTCGAGGGCTGAATACTTTTGTGAAAGCAGTCCGGTGAGCACGCCCGTGAGCACGTCGCCACTGCCGCCCTTGGCCATACCGGGGTTGCCAGTGCTATTAAAATAGACGTCTCCATTGGGTGCAGCGATCGACGAATGAGCACCCTTAAGTACCACCACGCACTTTGCCTGGGGCAGCCAGTTGCTTCTGAAGCTCAAGTCGTTCGAAGTCATCTTTCCAATCACCAACAAGGCGTTTGAACTCGCCCGGATGCGGCGTGAGGATACTGCCTGCCGGAACCAGGTGAAAGAGCTCACGGGCACTGCTCAGAATATTCAGCGCGTCGGCATCGATAACCATCGGCTTGCCTGCCTGCAAGATCTTTCTAAGTCCGCTGACCGTTGACGCGGTAACACCCAGGCCGGGCCCGATACCGATCACGTCGTAATTGCTTGCTTCACCGGCATCGCTGAAGTGATCTTCATTCACATCAACAGTTGCCATCGCTTCGGGCACCGAAGTTTGAACGATGTTGTAGCCACACTTCGGAATGTGAACGGTAAGAAGTCCAACGCCGCTACGCAACGCAGCACGCGCAGCCAACACACATGCACCCATCTTACCGTGACTTCCTGCAATCAATAGAGCGCGACCGAAGTCACCCTTATGGGAAAATTTGCTTCTCTTCTTTAACGATATCTTATCGATGAAGAAATTCTTTGAGTCTGAATTGAATTGCTGGCTCAAACCGATGTCGACAATCTTCCACTCGCCAACGTACTCTGCATTCTCCGGCATCATGAATGCAAGCTTCGGGGTTTGGAATGTGATAGTATAATCTGCTTTAATGATGTCGCCTTCTGAGTGAGTGTCGAGGCGAAGCCCTGAAGGAACATCGACCGCGATCTTAATTGCGGAAGAAGAATTTATCTTTTTTATGACGTCGCTTTCAACGGGGCGTGAAAGGCCTGTTCCGAATATGGCGTCGATGATTACCGTAAATGGATCGAGGCTAAACTGATCATCAGCTTTAAAAATCTTAATGTCGTATTTTCTTTCTGAAAGGATGCGGCCAATCACAACACCGTCGCCACCATTGTTTCCTTTGCCACAAACAATCGCGATCCTTTCTTTAGTATTGAACTTGCCGACAAACCAATTCACGAACGCATTGCTTGCTCGCTCCATCAAACCTTCCGGTGAAATGGGTTCATTGGCAATCGTGAACGAATCCCATTCACGTATCTGCGCTGAATTGAATATTTTAATCATCTATCAACTTCTCCTAATACGATATCAAGAGATCCTACTATTGCGATGAGGTCAGCAATAAGCACGCCTTTACTTAATTCGGGGAGTATAGAAAGATTCACGAAGCAACACGACCGCGCTTTGCAGCGGAACGGGATATCACTTTTGCCGTCGGCGCGGAAGAAAAATCCCAACTCGCCTTTCGGATTTTCGGCGCGCACATAAAAATCCTGCGCAATGGGGCGAATCTTCTTAGGTGCAAGCGCCTGTGGATCGAAGTCACGAGTGCGTTTGTGTTCGCCGGAAAGTTTGGTAACACACTGTTCGATGATCCGAAGTGACTCATGAATTTCGCGAACGCGAACCCAGGTGCGGTCCCAGCAATCGCCTACCGCTCCCATTTTACCTTCGCCTATCGGAATGTCGAACTCGATCTCGGGATATACCGAGTATGCATCGACCTTTCGCAGATCGAAACGCAAGCCGGAGCCTCTGAGCATCGGGCCGGTAGCTCCGCAATTGATTGCCAGGTCTAGCGGGCAGCACGCCGACATTGGCAGTGCGGTCGATGAAAATTTTATTTTCAATAAGAAGCTGCTCGAGCTCCGCTAGCTTGGGGTTTGAAGTAAGTAACGAACTCACTGCACTTTTCCTCGAAGCCAACGGGGATATCATAATAGAGTCCGCCGATCCAGATATAGTTGTACAACATTCGTGCTCCGCAAGTCCACTCGAGCATACGAAGGATGTGTTCACGATCGCGCATCGCCCAGAACATCGGCGTGAATGCACCGAGATCAAGGCCATACGTTCCGATAGCAATCAAATGCGACGCGATCCTGTTGAGTTCCGCAACCAACACGCGGATGTACTCTACGCGCTTTGGAAGATTGGTAATGCCTAACATCCTCTCCACTCCCATAGCATACGCGTGCTCCGAATTCATAGAAGCAACGTAATCCATCCGGTCTACGAATGGGATCACCTGGTTGTAGGGAAGACTCTCTGCATGTTTTTCAAAACAACGATGGAGATAGCCGATGTGGGGGAACGATGTCTTTGACCACTTCGCCGTCGGAAATCACTTCGAGTCGCAACACACCGTGAGTTGACGGATGTTGAGGACCGAGGTTGATGATCATCTCTTCGGAGCGGAGATTGTCTTGCTTAAACTTATTGGGTTCCGAGAGCTCGAGGTTATCGCTTTCGTAGCGATACTGTATTTTATTTTGGGTGACGGTTCGATGCAGGGCCATGACTCAATATTTAACCTGCACGTCGCGATACTTTTCTTGTTCCTTATAATCTTTTCGAAGCGGGTAGCCTTCCCAATCGGCAGGCATGAGGATGCGCCGAAGGTCGGGATGTTCTTCGAAGACTATTCCATACATGTCGAACGTTTCGCGCTCGAGCCAGTTGGCCGACTTCCAAACTGAAGATAGCGTTGGAACGCGTGGGTTTGTCGCGGGGCAGAATGACTTTGAGCGCAAGGGAAATATTAAATGGAATGGAGTAAAGGTGATAGATGACTTCGAAATTATTTAAAGTGTCGATGCCGGTGACACATGAAAGCTGATCAAAAAAACAATTGCTATTCGCATGTAATTCATGAGCTACATTCAATAGTTTATTTGCATCAATAAGAATAGTTACCGGCGTACTGTTAAGTACAATCGAAGCATTATTATCAATCTTATTAATTATTTCTATCATGCTCTCAATAAACTTTCAGCTGCAATTTTTTCGTGGAGCTTCAATATCCCGCCAATCAGTGCTTCCGGTCTTGGAGGACATCCCGGTACATAAATATCGACGGGAATAATTCTATCGACGCCCTTCACAACATGATAACCGTGTTGCCAATAAGGTCCTCCACAATTCGAACATGAACCCATCGAGATCACATAACGAGGCTCCGCCATTTGTTCATACAGCCTGCGAATGCGGTCGGCCATTTTAAATGTAACGGTGCCTGCAACAATCATCACGTCGCTTTGACGCGGAGTAGCACGTGGTACCATGCCCAGCCGATCCATGTCGTATGGAGCAGTGCCGGTGCTCATGAATTCAATCGCGCAACAAGCGATACCGAATGTCATCGGAAAGAGTGAAGACAATCTTGACCAGTTAAACAAGTTATCGGCTTTGGTGATAATGATACCACTGTTGCCAAAAGACTCTTTGTAAGCAAACTCGCTATTATCTGTATCGCTCATTGATCTTATCGTAAAGGTTGCGCGGTACCGGCGACTTGAAATCGTTTACCTCTGGCTTTGATTTGATCCAATCCAGGTGACCATTCTTCCACGCATAGGCAAGTCCCAACGCAAGCAATCCCACAAATATCATCATCTCGGCCATGGCGAACCAGCCCCATGAGCCGTTGGTTTTACTGATCAACTCTTTATCGGAAAAAATGGTTGCCCAGGGGAAAAGAAAAACGATCTCCACTTCGAATAGAATGAAGATCAAGGCGATGACATAAAACCTGACGTTATATTGGATCCACGGAGAACCGATTGGCTCTTCACCGCTTTCGTAACTGGTAAGTTTTTCGGAGTTCGGCCGGTTGGGGCGGATGATCTTTGAGACGAGTAATGCCAGGCTGACGAACAAAAGTCCACCGATAATGAACAGTAAGACTTCGGCCCAGGCTGACATAATTAATTCGCAATTCGTGATTTGTAATTGACTCCGAAGGTAATCACAAATTACAAATCACGAATTACAAATAATTACTTCCAGGCACCAATGATCGTCCCCATGACAGTTAACGATACAACGCTGTACCCCGCATTTATCAAAAACAGCTTGAATGATTTTCTTTCGAAGAGATAGTGAGTTCCCACAAAGGTGGCAACCCAGCCGAAGCCAGCCAGGAATCCGTAGAAGGCGCCCATAGTTGCATCCATTGCAGGATCGGGACCGAGGAACATCGCAAGATTAATAGAGGCGACGAAGCTGAGGACGAAAGCGAGTCCGAATATTTTCATCATGTTAGCGTTCTTCATGCTTTCTTCGGTAAAGCCGTTTTCCTTCATCACGGATTACCAAATACTGCAGGCGAATACCAGAGGAAGCCGATAAGGAACGTAGAGAGTGATGCGACGATAACAGCGAGCCAATTAACTGCAGGCATAAAATAAGAGTTTAAAGTGAAGAGTGAATAGTGAAAAGTGTGAGTGAATATGCGACTTTTAAAAACACGAAATTTGATCGGTTAACTGAATCGCCTTTAAAACGTGTCTGAAACGACAAAAAACGAAGTAAAGCTAAAGGATGAAAAGATCCGCCTTATCGGGATTCCATTCTTTGGCATCGTTATCCCGAATCTCACCGGGTTGTTCGGAGGTTTGCGTTTGGATGATGCACGTTATTGGCTGGGATATGTATTATTCATCGGGTTGGCCGCAACGATCTGGCAGGGGCAACCGGTATTTGTTGTTCCGTACGCGACAACGCTTCACTTGGTTCGATAAGCCTATCGAGAAATTGATTTTGCTTTTCATGAACAACATCTTCTACACGGCGCCTATCACTGTTGCGTGGTTGTGCACATGGTATGCTATCGCAGGCTTCGATAGAAAGTGGGATACAATTTTAGTGGTGTCGTTGATCAACGTGATCTGTGTTTTGTTTATCACTCATGTGTACGAGACGGTGTTCATGGTGAAGGAACAGCAGAATGAGCAGATAAAGAATGCGGAGCTGCAACGTGCGAAGGCTGAAGCGGAACTTGCCGCTCTTAAAAACCAGGTAGATCCGCATTTCATGTTCAACTCGTTGAATACACTCACGCATTTGATCAAGGTCGATCCTTCGAGAGCACTGCAGTTTACTGAGAACCTTGCGGAAGTTTATCGGTACATACTGATACAAAAAGACAGAACATTGGTGTTGCTCGATGACGAGCTGGACTTCACTCACAAGTACACTGATCTTTTGCATTTGCGATTCGGTCGTTCGTTGATCATCAACAAACGCTTCAACGGATCGGCAGGCAAAGAATTCCTGATACCACCCACTTCTGTTTTTGTTGCATTCGAAAATGCCGTGAAGCACAATGAGATCAGCGAAAGAACGCCTATGATGATCGACATGGATTTGAAGGAGGGAATGTTATCAGTGAGCAACTCGATTCGCGAGAGAAAGAATGTCCATTCATCGAAGATCGGGTTGAAAAATCTCGACGAACGTTTTAAGCTTGTGACGGGCAAAGGGATTATTGCTGCTAAACATGACCAGATGTTTATAGTTCAGCTTCCATTAATACCGATCTCATGAACATTGTTATCATCGAAGACGAGTTGCCGGCGAGAGCGAAACTGAAGTCGATGCTATCGATCATTCAACCCGGCATGCAGATCCTTGCGGAGCTTGGAAGTGTTGAAGAATCTCTCGCGTGGCTCCATAGTCATTCGGAGCCCGACCTTGCATTCGTGGACATTCAACTGTCGGACGATCATTCATTCGAGATCTTCCGTCGCCACCGTGTTGGCTTCCCGGTGATATTCACGACAGCATATGACAAATATTTACTGGAGAGCTTTGAGTTCAACTCAGTTGACTATTTGCTGAAGCCTATCACGGAAGAAAAACTTCGACGATCACTGGATAAAGTTCAAAGACTGGAGCAACATTTTCTGCAGGGCAACCTCATGAAGCTGATCAGGGAAGACCGGTCGCAAAGAGACAGGATTGTTGCAAGAAAAGGAACGGAGTTCATTGCGTTGAACATGAATGAGGTCGCGTATTTCTTTACGGAACATAAAATTGTGTTCGTTCGCGATTTTGCAGGGCGACAAATGATAGTTGACCGGAATCTTGCAGAGCTCGAAGCAGAACTTAGTACGAGATCTTTTTTCAGGATAAACCGAAAATTCCTGACGAGTCAGAAGGCGATCGAGAAGTTTAAACCTGATAATGGGAAGATCCAGGTCTTCTTAAAACCTGAGATGAAAGAAGATGTACATGTTTCGAAAGAAACGGCGCCCGACTTCAGGAAGTGGATAGGATATTGATTGCGGATTTGTGATCCGTGATTAAATGAGTTACGATATTCTCACAGATCTCATGAGTCTTCAAGATTGAATCGTAATCTCCTGGTTTCTGACTAAGAAAATCATCCACAACATCTTCGAAACCACGCGTCTTTAATGTTGACTGCCATGGATCTTGTTTGGGATCGATCAGGTCGACAACGACTCGCTTTTCACCAGGCGAAAAAATTTCAACCCTTTCTTCTGTTGTTCCTGCATCGCGATTCATAATTCCAATAGCCGTCACGCCCATTTTCTAACCTCAACATTATTACTAAATGATATAGTTTATTGTCTACTATTTTCGGCTTGACCACTATATCGTGCGGCGCGTCCCCCATCAAGAACAAAAGGGTATCGACAACGTGAATGAAATCATCGAAAACAAAAGTGCGGATCTCGCCAGGCAGCGACTTCCGGTTCTTCTGCATCACGATCATGTTCGGGTTTGCGATGTCTTTCAGTTTCGCATAGGCAGGCGCAAATCGACGATTGAATCCCGCTTTAAGAATTAAGTTTTTGCCCCGGGCGAGGGAAATTAATTGAGAGGTTGTATTGAATGAGTCGGTAACTGGTTTGTCGACATAGACATGAATATTGTTCTCGAGCAGTTTTCTTATGATTTCTTCATGCGATGATGTTGCGGTGTGCACGAATGCGAATTCGATACCAGCGGCAATCAACGAATCGATGTCATGATAGAGCTTAGTGATTCGATATTGCCTACCGAAATCAGCAAGTTTCTTTTGATCTCTCGAACAAAAATGAAGATCGACGTTACGCGTAGTGATTACCGGAAGGTATGCCTTACGCGCTATGTCGCCCAAACCAATTATTCCAACCTTCATGTAAGTATTATGCTTGCCATAAACCTACTTTGTTTCCTTCGGGGTCGATTGCCCACGCCAACTTTCCATCTCTTGATGTCTGGATGCCAGCACCTTTTAGCTGACCAAGCAGTTCATGCAGATTCCGGACACGATAACTATAAGCATAGGGCTTTTCAGTTCCTGTAAAAAACGGATCGTTATTCTTGAGCGGCGAAAATGCTACTAACGGCGAAGTATGCCTGTCGACCTCGAGATGCTTCTCATACCACTCCTTCATCTCGTCGGGCTTATCGGACTTAAAAACGATCCCGCTTAGATTGATCACTTTGTCATTCCAGGCCGCCGGTAAATCACCAAGTCCTTCATCAACCGCTTCCCACAGCTCTATCTTCCTTCCTTCGGGGTCCATGATCCACGCAAATTTACCATAGTCTGTATCATCCACACCACCTGCAATCGTCACTCCTTCCTTTCGAAGCTCTTCGATCAATGCATGGACGTCGTGAACACGATAGTTGATCATGTACGGCAAGGTACTTGGCGCGAAATAATCTGAAGTCTCTTTAAATGGACTCCACGCGGTTTGACCGAACGCTTTTGTTTGCGGATCGATCCACGGCATAGTCGATCCCCATTCGGTTACAACAAAGCCAAGATGTTCTTTATACCATTCTCTCAATTTTGGGACGTCTTTAGACTTGAAGAAGACGCCACCAATGCCAGTTACTTTTTTCATGTATCAGATTTGTTCAGTTGCAGGAAGAAATTCTTTTTTACGAAGCAGGCCGGCACAGATCAACGAAATCACTAATCCTACCGGGAAGAGCTCGACGAAGATTGTGATCAGGAATCGAATGGGAAACATCCGGTAGTAAACCAGGAATTCATCGTTTTTCGTACGCGCCTCCTGGATGGCCGCATCGGTGGCACCGTTGGCCTTCATCTCCGTGAATTGATGTTCGAAAGCTTCGTTGATGAAATCGGTCGACATCTGCGACATCGAGATCTCCCACGAAAGCTCATACATCACACCGGCGATCAATGTTATCAATATGCCAATCGCTAAAGCCCTGCCAAAGCTTACCGCCCCGTTGTTGTAATTGTCGCGATACGATTTTACACCGAAAAAGATCACCGAAAGGGCGATAACCATCGTGGTGTAGCCGACGATCGCGCCGTTGCCGTGATTGAGGACACCCGCGTTCCACAAGGGCAGCGAGAGAAGGATCATGGCCGATATGATCGCTCCACTGATGAGTCCATAGGTTAATACAATTTTTCTCATGGTTGTGTTTTTTTGCTCAAAACAAGCCTTGAGAGTGCGAAAGTCTTTCATCCGAATGGGTGATTTGCATGAAAATAGCCTGAAAGAACTATGGAATCAACATCAATTCTTTCCCCCCTCTGCACCGCCTGGGTCCTCCTCTTCACATCGAGCTTCGAAAACAAGTTTGCGGTGTGTGTCTTAATGGTGTTCACGGACACAAAAAGCTTGTCGGCAATCTCCTGATTGGTGAGTCCACGTGCCATTAGCTCGAGAACTTCGTGCTCACGCTTGCTGATTCCAAGCTTTTCGATCCGCGAGGGGTCGAACTGAAAATTTGAAATGGGGACGGTTACGATCTTCTTACGGGTGAGCCGGAGGCCCGCCCAGATACCAACGGCTGTGAAGATGACGGCTAAAAGCCCCATATAAAATTCGATAGAGAGGTCGCGCATGAGGTAACGGAACTGCAATTGTTTGAGCACGAAGATGAGTGCAGCGAGAGAGAGGCCATAAATGATAACTGTGCGACGCATTTCTTTTTAGATGAGCTAAAAATATAAATCCTTCCGATAATTTTCTTACATTCATGACAGAGCCCACCCCTTGAGCAAGTAATTGCCGGGGGTGGGCTTTTTGTTTCTTACAATCTTATTGAGCGAAGTTGTAACTGCTAAAACAACTTTTCGCGCTATGCAAAAAACCACAGTTTTCCTGACCGCTCTTTGTGTGATATGCACAAGTCGGCTGTTGGCACAAACATCTTGTGCAAGTTACCAGGTGACACCGGACTTCGATACGTCGGACACGGTGTATGTTGATCTTCATGAAACACTTCGATTCCACGTTGCGGGCGACCGCCAAATGGAACTAACGAATCTCGTGTTGCCCACGGGCTATGTCGTAAACGACAATAGCAGTGATAGACCTAAGATAGTTGGCGAGGTACTGACTCCCGGAACGTACGAGTTTAGTTTCATCTCTACCGAGTTCCGGACCGGATGCACCGACACTGTTCAATTTTTTCGAACGTACGTCGAATCACCAACACATGTTTGCGAACCGATAACCATTCGTTCCGATTGGAACAGCGGCAGCGAACATTGGGTGGGCGCTCCGATTAACATGACCTTCTTTGTTTCCGATGGAGGGGAAGATCCACCATTCACGTTCTCCAGCCCGAACCTGCGATCGACTGCAAGACTTGACTCATTAGGTCATTATACCGACTCTACATTCCATGTCGAAAATTATGACGTCACAATTGTTGTGAGAGACCGGTTTGGTTGTACCGATTCACTTAGCTATTCGATTTTCACAATGTGTGTAGTTCCCGAACCGATGGGGCAGCAAACAATGACCAGCGGCACAACGGGGCAACCATACAATCAGCAGGTTTCGGGAGTTCAATTTTCAGCATTTCCGCCTTTCTCAAACTTCACAACTACTGATGCAATTCCACCTGGCTTAACATTGGGCCAACAACGGAAAATTATCGGGGATACCGACTGTCTCTGGTAACTTCACATTTCACACGCGATATAATGGTGTCGGTGGTTGTCCTGCGACAACAGATGTAACGCTACGAATTAATCAATCGGCGCCTGTTCAATCTTTGTGGATCACTCCCGTTTGTGCGCAGGCTGATACTGTTCGCAATTGGGTTGTTCATAATCCGAATGCATTTGCGATCCATGTTGATTGGGTGCGACGCTACGTTCCTTTGACCTCCGGAGATTTCATTGCTCAACCTGGCGACAATAATTTTTCTATTCGTAATCAAGGTTGGCCGAACACCGTCGTAATAAGTTGGTATGATCAGAACGCAGTAAAAAGATCTATCGTGCAAGCTTCCAACGACGACTTATGTTCACCACCCGAATGTGCGCACATAGATGGTATTACTTTTTATCACCAGGGGCGACAACGAAACGGCAGCCCTGTGGATCCGCTCCTCAGTTATGCCGAAGCTGTTAATGGTCCTCCTGATGCTGACGGCAATCCCAGTAGTTTGAAGGCATTCTCTCTTGGCTACAATGGTTTCATTACGATGAAACTGAATGCTAATGTTTATGATCAGCCAGGTAACGACCTCAAAGTTTGGGAGTACACGTTGAATGATCCCGACTTCGGAATATATCCCGAACAGGCTGAAGTGTTCGTGTCGACCGACAATGCAAACTGGATCTCACTGGGTAAGACCAATCCAACCAATAACTGTCGTTCGAAGCTTGACTGGGAGTTTGATCTTGCGGGGAAGGCGACGTGGTGCAGGTATGTGAAGGTGGTTGATGTTACGGAACGATGGGCATTGCTGCTCAATGGAGCTTGTGCTGCCGCGAATGGATACGCGTTCAACGATGTATCGAATGGTTTCGACCTTGATGCGGTAACGTGCGCGAACTATAACAATAGCGGTGCACGGACGGCATCGGATCTTGCCGAGGCGATATTAGTCGATAAAGATGGTGGTGATCAGTATGCAGTAGCGTATCCGAACCCGGCTCGTTTGTGGCTGACGTTGGATTTCGCTCGTGACCCTGAATTCATTTACCCGGAAAGCGGGCAGGTGGAGATCAACATCATTGACATGACCGGAAAGATTGGTGTTGGTGGCATTCACTATCTCGACAATGAATGGAAGACGAGAGTGAACGTTGAGAATTTGAGTCCGGGATTGTTTGTTGCGAAGGTGAGGGCGAATGGAGTGACGAAGCATTATAAGTTTGTGAGGAACTAAATATTCGGATGTACGGAAAACCTTACAACTTTTCCGTACATCCTTACGATTTCAACTTCATTGCGACATCAGCGCGTATTTTTCGCGCATGGTTGCAAAAACATTCAGTAGTGCAGTCTACGGTGTGAACGCTAAGACGATCACCGTAGAAGTAAATGTAGGTCAGGGCAAAGGCCTCCATATCAGCGGACTGGTTGATCTGGCCGTAAAAGAAAGTATACATCGGGTTGAGTCCGCGCTGAAAGGCTTCGGCTACCTGGTCCCAAGGAACAAAGTGGTCGTCAATCTCGCACCTGCCGACATCCGGAAAGAAGGTGCTTCGTACGATCTGTCCATTGCCATTTCCATACTCGCCGCCTCGCAACAAGAAACGTTCGACAGTCTCGGTAAATATGTAGTAATGGGTGAGCTCGCGCTCGATGGGAAGACAAGACCGATCAAGGGCGTTCTGCCTATCGCAATCGCATCCGCTCGCGAAAATTTTAAAGGACTTGTTCTTCCAAGTGAAAACGCACGCGAAGCGGCCATCGTAGACGGCCTCGATATCATTGGTGTCGATACTTTGAAAGAGGCGATTGACTTTTTCAATGGAACAAAAGCCGTATTGCCACTTCACATCGAAGCCGATAAGTTATTTGAAGACCAATCCAACCACTATCCTACCGACTTCGAAGATGTGCAGGGCCAGGAGAATATTAAACGTGCTTTCGAAATTGCCGCGGCGGGAGGACACAATGTTATCATGATCGGTCCGCCGGGAGCGGGCAAGACCATGCTTGCACGAAGTCTTCCAAGCATTCTTCCTCCGCTCACGTTGAACGAGGCTTTGGAGACAACGAAGATCCATTCCGTTGCGGGCAAGCTGGGAAGTAATGGTACGTTGATGACTACCAGGCCGTATCGTAGCCCGCACCACACCATATCAGATGTAGCATTATGCGGTGGCGGCCATGGCAATCCTCAACCCGGAGAAATTTCTCTCGCACACAATGGCGTGTTGTTTCTCGATGAGCTTCCCGAGTTTAAAAGAACGGTACTCGAAGTAATGCGACAGCCGATGGAGGAACGACGGATTACAATCTCACGATCGAAAATATCGATTGAATATCCGGCAAACTTCATGCTCGTAGCAAGCATGAATCCTTGCCCGTGCGGATACTATAATCATCCGGAGAAAGAATGTGTATGTGGACCGGGTGTCGTTCAGAAATATTTGGCAAGGATCAGCGGACCGCTGCTCGATCGCATCGACCTTCATGTTGAAGTAGTACCCGTTGGTTTCGATGAGATGGTGGCACGCAAGAAGTCACAGACAAGCTCACAGATCCGTGAAAGAGTGGTTCAGGCGAGACTAGCGCAAGCACATCGCTTCAGAAATCTCCCGGGTATTCACTCCAACGCGATGATGGCGCCGAACATGGTGAAAGAAGTTTGCTTGATAAGTGACTCGGGAAACAAGTTGTTGAAGACGGCGATGGAACGACTCGGGTTGAGTGCGAGGGCTTACGACAGAATATTGAAAGTGTCGAGAACTATTGCAGATCTGGCGGGAACAGAGGAGATACTAATTGAACATCTTGCGGAAGCGATACAGTATAGGAGCCTGGATAGGGAGAGTTGGGCGAATGGTTAAAGATTAATTCTATTTACCAATGTTCTTTCACAACTCAGCAATCCTCTTCTCGATCAACAGTATCAAAATATGTATCACCTTAATGTGAACCTCCTGTATCCTGTCTGCATAGCCGCTATGAGGCACCCTTACCTCTACGTCTGCCATCGATCCCAGCTTACCACCATCCTTGCCCGTCATCGCTATTACCTTCATGCCCTTCTTCTTCGCTGCTTCGACAGCGCGAATAACATTCGCTGAATTGCCACTCGTGCTCAACGCGAACAACACATCGTTGCCATTACCCAACCCTTCAATGAATCGGGAGAAAATGTATTCGAAACCGTAATCATTTCCCACGCAAGTGATGTGCGACACATCGGAAATACAAATGGCCGGCAACGCCTTGCGGTCGTCGCGATACCGACCCGAAAGCTCTTCGGCAAAATGCATCGCATCGCAATGCGAACCACCGTTGCCACACGAGATCACTTTCCCTCCTTTTTTAAAAGATTCAATGATCAGGTCGGCAGCTTTCTGAACTTGCTGGATGTTCTTCGGATCGGAGATGAAACCCGTAAGAACTGATTGCGCTTCTGTCAGCTCCTTCGTGATGATCTCGATCACGTCCATCTTATTTTGCTTTGGGAACTTCAGTCTTCACACCCTGCTGCATGTCGTACACCTTCGCCTTCAGGATGTTGTTCTCGTGACGAAACTCTTCATCAGCCTTTTTCTGCCTGCGAACATCAAGCCACAACCAGATAAAATCGATGATGATAAGAACAACGCCAAGGAACGTGACGTATTTGAACCACCCAATGAACTTCAGCAGTCCAAAAAGAAACGACGTGTCATTAGTCGTATCCATGATGATTGTAAAGATGAACGCAAGGAGCTGGTACACACCGAAAATGCTGTAGAAGATGATCCTGTTGCGGCTCATGAGGAATTAATTGAAGGGCAAACTTAGCTATTTCCTGTCAATTTTAGCACAACTGCTACAGGGGGTCGGTATTCTGGATTTCACTCAGCTTGCGATACAATCCGTCGCTTGCGATCAACTGCCCGTGACTCCCCCGCTCTACAATTCTGCCCTCTTGTACCACGACGATCTCGTCGGCATGCTGGATGGTGCTTAGCCTGTGTGCAATCACCAGCGACGTACGGTTTTTCATGAGGTTGAATAGGGCCTCTTGAACGAGTCGCTCCGACTCGCTATCGAGCGCCGACGTCGCCTCATCGAGGATCAATATCGGCGGGTTCTTTAACACTGCCCTTGCAATGCTCAAGCGCTGACGTTGTCCCCCGGAAAGTTTCGAGCCACGTTCGCCGATCACCGTATCGTAACCTTTCTCCGTCTGCATGATGAAATCGTGGGCGTTTGCAATCTTCGCAGCCTCGATAACAGACTCTTTCCTGGAATTGCTCATTCCGAAAGAGATGTTGTTATAAATAGTGTCATTGAAAAGGATCGACTCCTGGGTAACGACGCCCATGTGCTTTCGAAGTGATTCGACCTGGTAATCTTTCAATGGCTTGCCGTCGATAAGTATCTCACCACCGGTAACATCGTAGAAGCGCGGAACCATGTCGGCCAGGGTTGACTTACCGCCACCACTTGGACCGACCAGCGCAATGGTCTTTCCTTTTGGAATAATGAGATTGATATCTTTTAGTACCGGCTTCTGATCGTAAGCAAAGGTGACATGCCTGAACTCGATGCCTTCGCGAAACTCGTCGAGTGCAACGGCACCGGGTTTGTCTTCGATAGCGGGCTGCATATCGGTTACTTCGAAGATCCTTCGTGCCGATGCTATTCCCTTTTGTAATTGAGTGAGACCTTGTGCGAACGATTTTATTGGTTGAATGATACTCGCGAACAAAGCAAGAAATGCGAAGAACGTTCCTCCATCGATGGACGAACCGGGCTCCAACGCCACACGACCACCGAAGTAGATGATCACCGACACAACACACACACCAAGAAATTCAGACACGGGCGATGCAAGCTCATTCTTGTATGCCATCGACATGTTTACCTGCTTGTTGAATTCATTCTCGTCTTCCATCTTTTCGAGAATGTACGAGCGGGCATTGAATGCCTTCACAACACGCATACCACCAAACGTTTCTTCAAGGATGTTTACAACGCGGCCCAACGAATCCTGGCTGAGCTTCGCTTGCTTCTTCAGCCTTCGAACAATTTCTCCTAACACACCGCCAATAATCGGGACAACGATCAACGTGAACAACGTCAATCTCGGCGAGATATAGAATAGCGCAGCAAATGCGATGATCAGTTGTATCGGTTCTTTCAATACGGCTTTGAAAGCATTCATCACGGAGGCTTCCACTTCCTGTACATCGTTTGTGAATCGTGAAATGAGATCGCCCTTTCGTTGTTCGTTGAAGAAGCTTATCTGCATTTTAGTGATGTTTCCAAAAATGTGTGACCGAAGGTTCTTCACGACATCGAGACGAATTTTCGAAGCGATGATGCGTTCAATGTACCGGAAGGTATTTCCAAGCAACATCACACTCGCTATAAAAATGCATACAAACAACAACGCCTGCACTTTCCCATTTTCGGCAGTCACACCAACAAAGTAATGATGGAACACACCAATGAAATATTCCGCCGAAAGGCTAAATGGAGGAATCGTCGTTGAAGTTGTTGTGTCTACCTTATCGAACAACACATCCATCATCGGCTTTACCGAAACGTACGTGATCGTAGTAAACAATGAACCGAGTGTCGCAAACAGGATAAAAACCACTGATCGCGATACAGGATTCTTTGAATATTGAAGTATTCTAAAAAATGATTTCATCCAGTTTTAAAAATCATAGTTGCGAGGAGCAATATTCCAACGCACGGCTAACGAAGCAATTGAAGATGTTGTACTAACAGGCAGAATCACATTGGCCGGTACAACAACAGGATTATAAGTAAAATTCTCCGTTCTCTTTACCAGTTGAAGATCAACAAAAATATTATGCTTCACCATATACGAAGCCGTAAGACTCGCCAACATTCTCGTATACGGCGTGCCCTGTCCAATCTTGTTGCCCAACTCTTGTACTCGGGTATTATTGCTCTTCAGCGGATCGCCGCCGTAGTTCAAGTTAGTTCCTAAGTCAGAGCCTCCATTAACGAGGATCAACTTTCCCGTGAGATTCAATCGTGGCAACGGCTGATATTTCACCACACCAATCACTTCCTTAAAATTAGCACCTACCGGGTGCGCTATTGCCTGCCTGTAATTCGTGTAGTTCGAATACAGTGTACCGTGCGAATATGTATAAGGCCTCACAATGTTAGCCTCCACCTGGAGATCCAGGTTAGAGACGCCAAACGCGTCAATATATTTTACTCCGCCCTGAAGGGCAAACTTGTTCGCCCACCATCCATCGTGAGCCTTTATGTGTGCCAGTAAAAATTCGTCCAGCACGAATTGGCCGTAGAACGATACTCCTTTGAATGCATTCCATTTAAAATCACCACCAATGATTGCATTGTCGTTGCTCCCGAATTGTTGTTCAATGGCCCTGTAGAAGATTACGGGATTTATATAGCTCGCTTCGAACGATACCTTTTTTCCGTTTACCGAATCGTAAGGACTGAACACGACGGATTCAAACAAACCGAGGTTGAACTTCTTGCCTATGTTGATGCTTGCGTGGTGGAATGCAACATACTTCTCGGGATATTTTCCATTCATTAGGCCCTTCGAAGTCCCGAGAGCATCGGCAGTCATCCGGTTCAGTTGAAACATGTAGTTGATCTTCCAGACTTTCACATTGGCCCTTAAATACAATTGCGGAGGCGCGTAGTCGGACCAGATCAGCGAACGGATTCCGTTTCCAATAAACATGCGGTCGTGACCGAGCTGTGCATAAACATGTTTACTGATGTTGACGTCGATGTACCCGCGTGCCTGGAAATAATCGACACCGTTTGTTTTGAATGGTTTCCAGAACCCCTCGTGCGGAACAACGGGATTTTGCGACATCGTGCGGTCTACGTAGCCCGGCAGGACCGCCTGGTTGTCGGTGAAATAAGCGTAGACACCGATCTTTTTATCGATCATACTTCGCAGCTCGACGCCACGCGTGTTGATGAATGTTTTCCGGTTGTCGTCTATTGTGCCTCCGCGCTCCATGTCGTAGCCAACGCCGGCATACAAAACGGGGCTTACGTGCAGGTCGAAGTCGGGAACGTCTACATTATAGAAGTCTGATTTTTTCTTGTAGAAGGTGTTCCAAATGGGTTTACGGCTGTCGTTTGTGGTGGGCCGGCTCCATTCCCAGCTGTCGTTCCGGAAGTATTCGTAGTTGAATTTGTCGGCCTGGGATGTAAAAACGTGGTCAATGGCCTCCAGCGAGTCGACGTAGGCCACAATTGTGTTTCTTTTGTACGGTTTTACGCTGGTGAAGAGCTCGGTGAGCACCCGGCCTGATTTTACCTCGTAGCGGTCCAGCCAGTGGTAATAATCCTCGTTGGTTGAGGCATTCGTGGCCTGGGCGAGGGCGTTTCCGGCCATAATCACCAGACAAAAAACGAATATGCTCTTTTGCATTTTTACAAAAATACCCTATTTTTGCAGTCCTTTAAGTGAAAAGACAATGAAAAAAGGCATACATCCGGAATACAAAGACGTGATTTTTTGGGATACCTCGAGCGATTTCAAGTTTATGAGCCGCTCTACCCTGAACACCAAAGAAATGATGAAGTGGGAAGATGGCAAGGAATATCCTGTTATCAAGGTCGAAGTTAGCTCGGCATCACACCCTTTCTACACTGGAAAGAAGATGTTTCTTGACACTGCTGGACGTGTTGAGAAATTCCAGAAGAAGTATCAAAAGAAATAATCATAACCATAGCAGTTTTAAACTGTAACCCCGCAGCCCATGCTACGGGGTTTTTTATTTTTGTGAAATGAACATCATTCTTTTTGATGATCCTGTTTTAAGAAGTCAGCTACTTCCCCTGACGTACACACGGCCAGTGGCTGCGTTACGCGTTGGAATTCTCACGATCGCAGAAAAATGGGAGGTGCTGGGGGAGGTCTCTTTTGAAACTCAGCATTATCTAAGCTCCAGGTTTCCAGGGAAAATTACATCAGATAACTATTGGATCAACGGAGGCATTTGTCCCGACGACGCATTCATCTCCGTTTTGAAAGCCTTAAAGTTCAACGATGCTATCGAAAAGAACGGGCGGATCATCGCTGTGCGAACGGCGGATGATGAAGTTCCCGAAGTGATTACAGGAACAGTTCACTCCTATCCTTCCGACCTCACGATCATCGATCAACCCTGGAAGATCTTTAGTCAAAACGGGGCACAGCTTCGGATGGACTTTGAGAAAATAACGAAGGGAAGAAAATCACAACCCATCACAGACAAAGCAACAGTCGTGTACAACGAGTCGAATGTGTTTGTTGAAGAGGGTGTTAGCACGAGGGCGGCGATACTGAATGCAGAGAATGGTCCGATCTATCTCGGCAAGAACGCACAGGTGATGGAGGGTGCGATAATACGCGGACCGTTTGCATTATGCGATCGCTCGATCGTGAACATGGGCGCGAAGATGCGCGCTGATACAACGATTGGTCCGGATTCTAAAGTTGGCGGCGAAATAAGCAACTCTGTTATTTATGCCAACACCAACAAATCGCACGACGGTTATCTCGGAAATTCCGTATTGGGTGAATGGTGTAATCTTGGCGCAGATACCAATACGTCGAACATGAAGAACACGTATGATTTTGTGAAGCTCTGGAGTCATTCGAAGAAAGAATTTGTGAACACCGGACTTTATTTCTGTGGATTGATCATGGGTGATCACAGCAAGGCTGGTATTAACACGATGTTCAATACTGGCTCTGTAGTTGGTGTGAACTCGAATGTGTTGAGCAACGGTGGTTATCCTCCGAATTTTATTCCTTCGTTCTCATGGGCGGGCGAGAATACTTACGATATTGAAAAGGCTTTGGCGACAGCCGACCGCGCGATGTCCAGAAGGAATGTACAGATGACTGACGATGATCGCTCGATCCTGGAAGAAGTCTTCCGGGTAACGGCCGAAGACAGGAAGTGGGAAAAGAAGAGATAAATGAAGTTTGCGGATATACCAGGAATTGAAGAAGTAAAACAAAGACTGATCCGTTCGGTTAAAGACGGAAAGGTTGCTCATGCACAATTATTTTCCGGCAAACCCGGAACATTGAATCTCCCGTTGGCACTTGCATACACAACTTATCTTCATTGCGAGAACCGTGACGATAAAGACTCCTGTGGTCTTTGCCCCGCGTGCAGCAAGAGCGCCAAGTATATTCATCCCGACACGCATTTTGTGTTTCCGATCGGCAACATCAAGGGCGACAAAGACGACGACCGATTCAAGGCCGACATAACCAAGACATGGAGAGCCTTCCTGCTCGAAACAACCTTTCGGCAACCTCGACGATTGGTCGGCAGCTTATGGTGGTGAAGACAAAGTTGCAATCATATCGAGGGAAGAAAGCCGTGAGATCATCCGGACGTTGTCCTTGAAATCGTTCGAAAGTCCATTCAAGGTGATGATCATATGGCTGCCAGAATACATGCACGCGTCGGCATCGAATGGTATCCTGAAGATCCTGGAAGAACCACCGGCAAATACATTCTTCATTCTCGTTACCAACGCGGCGGAAAAATTGTTACCGACGATTCTCTCGCGTGTGCAGATCGTTACGGTGCCGTTACTGGCCGATGAGGAAGTAGAAGGCTGGCTGCAGAAATTCACAAAGTGATAAACACAAGTTCAACCAGGCCGTTCAGTTTTCGGAAGGTGATCCCAATCTTGCGAGAAAACTTCTCGATGTAGAAGAAAACGATCATCAGCAACGATTGCCGATTGGATGCGAGCATGTTTCAAAAAAGAATACGGCACACTGGTATCACTGGCCGATGAATTTCATGAAGCAGAGCAGGACGATGCAGAGAAATTTCCTGCAATACAGCCTGGTGCATGCTGCGTGAGACGATGCTTCACCGTTCCGGCGCTACAGCCATCAATCGCGCCAAAGGTGGTGAATTGAAATTCATACAAGACTTCAGCAAGGTGATGACCGTAGACAAAGTAGAAGCGTCTAGCCGGCTC
This sequence comes from Bacteroidota bacterium, assembly GCA_037200305.1. GTDB lineage: Bacteria > Bacteroidota > Bacteroidia > Cytophagales > Cyclobacteriaceae > ELB16-189. The sequence goes on along the minus strand of JBBCGZ010000011.1, from coordinate 72,577 downwards.
ATCAGCGACTCGAGCATGTTTCTCGAAAGAAATGGAAGTGCCAAAATGATCTTCCTCGATCTATCATTACAAGTTTCAAGAATGTTTTAAATGATTATGAAAAAAATAAGTATTTCAATTATCCTACTGGTAACAGTAATTCTGAGTAGTTGTGGTCAAAGCGATGATGTCGTTACGATCAAAACTTCCTACGGCGACATCGTAGCAATTCTTTACGATGAAACTCCGAAACACAAAGAGAATTTTCTTAAGCTGGTCAACGAGCATTTTTACGATAGCACGTTGTTTCATCGCGTGATCAAAGATTTCATGATCCAGGGTGGAGATCCTGAATCGAGGAAGGCAGCTCCCTGGCCAACGTCTTGGAGGAGGCAGTCCCGGCTATACGGTTCCTGCAGAGTTTGTTCCAAAATATTTTCACGAACGTGGGGCAATAGCCGCAGCGCGAACAAGCGATGAGGTGAATCCCAACAAGGAGTCGAGCGGCAGCCAGTTTTATATTGTGCAGGGCGCAAAGGTTGATGAGGCTGAATACAAGAAACAATATGAGATTGATGGTGCAGTGTTGAATGCAGAGATGCAAACCATGTACCTGAGTGGAAACTACAAGCCATTGTTCGATTCATTGCAGGCCCTGGCACAAGGCGGCGATCGTGCTGCTTTCGAAGCGCGAATTTTGAGTCTCATTCCTCGCGTTGAAAAGATCTCAGGAAAGAAGATCACACGTGTGGTTCCCGAGGAACGACTTAAAGCTTATTCGACAGTCGGTGGTACTCCATTTTTGGATGATCAATACACTGTGTTTGGAAAGGTGATCAGCGGAATGGATGTGGTTGATAAGATTGCCGCCGTTCAAACAGCCGAAGAGCGACCTTTAGAAAACGTTTCGATAACGGTTGACGGCCAAGAAGATGAAGCGGAAGGAGATCGAAAAGAAGTACGGATATAAATATCCTGAAGTTAAAAAATGAGAGTGCTTGTCACCGGTTCTAACGGACTGCTCGGCCGTAAGCTGGTGGACTTGCTTCGCGGGATAAACGGTGTTGAGTTATTGAGTGCCGATAGAAAATTATTGGACGTTACTATTCCGGAGCAGCTCCAATCGGTTACGAAGAAATTCAACCCGGATGTGATCATCAACGCTGCAGCGATGACACAAGTGGACGAGTGCGAACTCAATAAAGAAAAATGCTGGAAGCAGAATGTAAGCAGCGTACAAAATCTTATTGAGGTCTGCCAAACAGAAGACATTCATCTTGTTCATGTATCCACTGATTTTGTATTCGACGGGGAAGACCGGGCCACTTGATGAGTCTGCGGTGCCATCGCCTGTAAATTATTATGGCGAGAGTAAGCTCGAAGGCGAAAAGATCATTTTAAACAGTAAATGTTCGGCGGCGATCATCAGGACGGTGCTGGTGTACGGGGTAACGACGGATATGAGCCGGTCGAATATTGTTCTGTGGGTAAAGAAGAACCTGGAGGAGAAGAAGGCCATCAACGTAGTGAGCGACCAGTTTAGAACGCCGACGCTTGCTGAAGACCCTGGCGATGGGTTGCTGGCTTGCGGCACAGAAAAGATCGACATGTATATTTCATGTGTCGGGCTACGAAATGATGACGCCGTATGACATCGCGATCGCGACAGCAGACGTCTTTCAACTTGATAAAAGTTTAATAACCCCGGTGACGGACTTCGTTCAATTGGCGAAGAGACCGATTGAAGACGGGGTTTAATTATTGAAAAAGCGAAAAGAGAGTTGGGCTACGAAGCGCATTCGTTTAGGGATGGACTAGGTATCTCAAAGGCAGATCGGTAGTTACTAGTTTCTAGTCTCTAGTTTCTAGTCTCTAGTCTCTAGTTTTCTAGTTAGCCTGACGAATAACAGTAAGTTGTAAGGTTTACTTTGCTCTGAAAATTTGCCACGTTCGAAGTTGTAGATGACATTCGCAGTATGGCAACATTCAACTCGTTTACTGAAATACAAGCTTGGCAAAAAGCAAGAGAACTATCCAAGTTAATTTTCGACCTCACAACAAAAGGAACTTTTGCCCGAGACTTCGGACTCAAAGATCAGATCAATCGCGCGACGGGAAGTATCATGGATAATATCGCGGAAGGTCATGGCCGCGGCAGCAAAAACGAATTCGTCAACTTCCTGTCCTATTCAGAAGGATCCTCTTCCGAAACAATATCTCAGCTTTACCGCGCATTAGATCGTGGACATATAATTGCGGACGAATTCAATATGGCTTATTCGAAGACTGAAGAGGTTTCCAAAATGATAGCAGGGCTGATCAGATACTTGAATGCTTCCTCCATTCGCGGTAATAAATTCAAGGACCGTATATAATCGAAGTCCGTAAACTAGAGACTAGAAACTATTTTCTTTTCAACCAATAATAAATCGGGATACCAACAAGCGTAATAACTATGCCCCATATTGTATAGCGGGGTTCATAAACAATCAACAACCCACAAAACATAATCCCCATGATAATGTAGATGATAGGAAGAACCGGGTAACCGAATGCCTTATATGGACGGTCGGGCGTTTGGGTCGTTCGCGTCTTAATATAAATATGCCAACGATCGTGAGCATGTAAAACACCACCACACCAACGACACCATATTAAGGAGGTCTCCGTACTTCCCACTCAAACACCAAACGGATGCCAGCACACACTGCGCCCACCAATGCCCACTGTGGCACCGCAAATCGATTGAGCGTTGCAGCTTTCTTGAAGAACAGTCCATCTTTCGCCATGGTGTAGTAAACACGGGCACCTGATAAGATCAATCCATTGTTACAACCAAACGTGGAGATCACGATCATCACCGCGATAAATGATTGCACCACTCGGCCCGAAGATCACATCGGCCGCCGCAACACCAACGCGATCTTTCGCAGCAAACGCGATCTCATCCATTGGAAGAACGGCCAGGTACATGATGTTAGCCGAAACATAAATGACCGTTACGATCAATGTTCCCAGGAACAAACTCAGCCCGATATTTCTCTGCGGGTTCTTCATCTCGCCGGCAATGAACGTCACGTTGTTCCATGAGTCGCTGCTGAAAATCGATCCGATCATCGAGGATGCAATCGCACCCAAAGTCGCGGCCATCGTCAGGTATTGAATGGATCCCCCGGTTGATCGCTCAAACAGTTGCCACGCATTTGTCCAGTTGGCATTCCAGACATCATGATCCATCAACCACAAACCGAAGACGATCAATCCAAACAAGCTCGCGATCTTAACGACCGTCAGTGTTGTCTGAATGATCTTTCCACTTTGTACGCCGCGTGAATTGATGTACGTCAGTAAAATGAGACTTAGTATCGAGACGACCTGGGCTGGCGATATCGTGACAAAACCAAGATTGAGTAGAACATGATCTTCGCTGATGGACGGGACCATGTAAGCGAGAAATTTCGAGAACGCGACGGCAACGGCCGCTATCGTACCAGTCTGGATGATCGAAAAGAAAACAACCATCCATAAAGAAATGCAATCAACGGATTGTAAGCTTCGCGAAGATAAACGTATTGTCCGCCGGCCTTCGGAAACATGCCACTGAGTTCGCCATAGCTAACGGCCGCGGTGATGGTCATGAAACCGGTGATCAACCAAACGGCAAGCAGCCAGCCTGAGCTTCCAACGTTTCGAACAATGTCGGCGCTGACGATGAAGATACCGGAACCGATCATGGAGCCGGCCACGATCATAGTGCCGTCCCACAATCCGAATACGGGTTTGAATTTAGTTTCCGAGGAGCTGGTTGTTTCCGTCATTTAGTGTAGTCACCAAATGCGATGATAACAGTTTTTTTCTTCTTTTCTATTTCCCGCCCTCAAGCAGTTCGGCCACCGGCTGCCCGGTACAACCGCTGGGGAATTTGATCTTCATAAGAATTGACATCGTGGGAGCGATGTCGGTGATGGTATGATAATGAACACTGCTGCCGCTCTTCACACCGAAACCATAGAAAAGTATCGGCACGTGCGTGTCGTAGGTATACGGCGAGCTGTGCGTAGTACCGAATGTATTCGATCCTGTCGTCCATCCAGACTCTAGCACGATCGCCAGGTCGCCCGATCTTTTTGTATTAAAACCTCTTCGCATGGATCCGCGGATTCCCGCTTCGCCGAAGTCGGCGGATTGCAACATTTGGCGAGTGTACACTTCGGCAATACCGTCTTGTCTCAGCAAATAATTCCGGATGAGCTCAGTGGCGACGAGATAGTCGACACCGGAAGATCTCGGATCGCCAGCGAACATTTCCGAGTTCAGGAAGATCTGTTCGCCTGAAAATTCTTCAATCACATTCTTGTCGGGGAAGTACTGCTTTAAATAATCGGTGAGACCGGCTCTCAGTTCCTTCACCTTCAGATTATCGCCGGGCATCTTAAGATCCTTCATATACGAAGGCACGTCGGCAACCGCATGATCGGCCGTGAGAAAAAGAACGTACTGGTTCTTACCGACAGCTGCGTCGAGCTTCGAAAGAAGAGCCTCAATGGTTTTATCGAGACGGATATAAACATCTTCTATCTCCACAGAGTTGGACCCATAGCGTGACCAACGTAGTCGGTAGACGAGAAAGAGATCGTGAGCATGTCGGTCCATTCGTCTTTGCCCATGGTCTCACCATCGATCACCTGCGGTAGCGAGATCTCCGAGCAGGTCGTTACCGAAAGGTGTGTCGATTACGTACTCGAAATCTCCATTGTCCTTTCGAAGTAAAGGAAGGTTGTAAGGGAACGTCGGTTTTTCTTTGCCCTTTGCTTTTGTTTCATAAGCGTTATCGTCGGGTCCGCTCTCTTTATATTGTTCGATCGGAAAAGCTGTCTTCCATTCCTGCGACAAATATTTATCTGCAAGATTTTGTGCGTTGAACTTCTCGAGCCATGTTGGCAACCCTTGTTTGTAATAAGTGCTCGTGATGAACTTACCGGTTTTTCCATCAAACCAGTAAGCGCCATCTGGATTGTGACCGGCGGGCAATACCGCGCCGCGATCCTTCATTGAGATACCTACAACTTTCGCACGACGCTGCGTTGCCAACTCGAGCTCGTCTGTGACTGTTGTTGTCAGCATTCTGAAGGGTGAAACGTCACCGTTGCCCGCTTCGCTGCCAACAGTTTGTAACGGTCATCGCCAACGCAATTGACGTTCTTCTTTAAATTCTTATCGTACCAGTCGTTGCTGATGATGCCGTGCATCGCGGGGTGTTGTTCCGGTATAAACCGAAGCGTGACCGGGACCGGTAACAGTCGGAGCATAATTATAATGCGCGTTCTTCAGGTAATAGCCCTGACTCATTAACCTTTTAAATCCACCGTCGCCATACTTGCGTTCGAAGCGATAGAGATATTCCATACGCATCTGGTCGACCACGATACCAACAACAAGCTTTGGTGTGTTGGTAGGTTGAGCAAATCCAACAACTGAAATTAAAATTAACGTAACAGACGTAACAAAAGAGTAATGCCTTTCATGGCGTCAATATACTTTTAATTCTCACAAAAAATCTTCTCATATTCTTCATCCTCGTAAACTTGTTTACGAACGAGCTTACCGAGTGAATTGTAGTAAATTACAACATAAATTCCCGCCTCCTCCACCCTTTTTTCTGTGAAGTAAAACGGCTTGTCTTCCGAACCAATGTTGATAACTTCCGTAAACGTTGGCGTGATTACGACACCTTTCCTGTTACTAACGATCCCGAAATAGTTATCCTGCTGCACACGCACAATGGTCTCGTTGTCGTGATCCCTGATCGTCTGAAACGAACGTATCTTCGATAGCTTGATGCTCTTGTCTTTAATTGAAAGGATCGACCACGAAAAATTTTTCTTCACCCACGCCGCGCTGTCGTTCCAATATTTTATCTCCTCGAAATCGAAGCCCGTAACAGGTTCCTCTGTAGGGGTGATGATCCCGTATCCACCTTTATAAGCAATGAAGTAATTTTTCGAATAGGGTAAGACGTTTCGTTCATACTGGGGTTTGATCAACTTTGATTCTTTGTGTCATACAAACCAAACCTCTTTTCTTTCAACAAAGACAAGTATCCGAGTATCGACGGAATGATAGCTTCGTATTCGGCGGCCAGCAATTGTTTACCATCCCGGCGAAGGATCCCCTTCTTTCCCTTCTTTGTGAATACGAACAAGTTTCGAATAACCTCGATGTCGTCGAACTCGCCGGAGAAAAGTTTCTTGCCCTGGCTCGCTTCGTAAATCGTTTTGTTTTTCTTTTCAGGAACGAAAAAATAAACGACACTGTCACTGCTCTTGATGAATGTAACTGGCGCCGACTTTTCGAACGAAGCGAGTTTGTTGTTGCCAGCGTAAACGTTCAACGAATCGTTTCGCATCCCAAAGGCCACGCGGTTCTTGATCCAAACGCTGTCGAGACCAGTACCGACGATCTTCTTATGAGGAAACTCTGTAGAGCACTGACTTTTTATTCGAGATCAGTTCGAGCCAGTCGCCGTAGTTATGCACGTCGTCATACGATCGCGATTCGAGCTCGGGTGTTACTCCAACCACCTGGATCTTTCCGTCTTTAGATTTTGTGAAGCCGAATGATGTCTTTACGAGAATTTGCCTGTCGAGAGGGATGATGAATTGCAAGTCCTGGCCGATAACGCCTTCGAGTACTCCATTCTTCACCCAGAGATTTCCGTCGCCCCACGCCCGAACGTCATCGAATACCAACGATTCGTCGAGTGGCTTCTGTGCAGATGTTGCAGCGACGTTGGATGCTTTCACTACGATATTTTTTCCGTAGCGTTTGAGAATGATCACTTTGTCGACACTCGTAACGTCATCGTAAAAAGACGCAAGTAGTGTTTTGCCATTGATGGCATACACATTCCATCCTTTTTTGTTTCTTCACAGCAATAAATTTGTCGGCAATCATCCGCGCATCGTCAACACAATTGTCGCCAACCTGGAAACCGGATTGATGAACGATAGTGTGACAGTTGCCTTCAACGATATTGAGAAATCCCTTGCCCAGGTCCGCTGCCGGTATGCCTGATTTGTTGAGCAGTAAAATTCCGCTTCGTGAATAGACAACCGCGGGATGTAGCGAAAAAGTCCTTCGTAAGCGGAGCGCAGTAGGTCAATAGAATCAAATGACGGCGACATCATCTCCACGCCATCGTCATTCATGAAGCCGTAGAGTCCATTTTATAGAAGGGAACCCAGTAGCCTTTGTTGCGCGCATCGAGCATTCGAAGCGAATCGTTGTCGACCGATGCAGGACGCGGCCGGTTTTCGTCGCGCATGAGATAATAGAGAATGTTCCTTGCTTTCGATGACTGTGAACCTGTAGGATATTGTTGAATGAAATTCAGGTAATCGTCGATGTTGCCCGAGCTCGTCGTTGCTTCGAAGATGAATTTCTCCGCCTGCTCACGATACAAGCCTGCGGAAATTGCGACAGGAATGACTTGTAGTTTTCTACGCTACCCGATGTCGTTTTTTCTTTGAAGATGAGTTGTTCGTAACGCTCATCGGCATCTTTTACCCTGCGTGAATTCGGATAGGTTTCGGTGTATTTTTTTGAACGCCGCAGGTGTATTGGTCCGAAGCGCTTCGACATACGCAACTTCATCGCGAAGTTCTATGGCCTTCGAATGGTCGTTAGCTAATGGGTATTGGTTAATGTAGTATGAGTACGCTTCAACTGTATTCTCCTGCCGTGCATTCTCAAACGCCGCACTGTCTACGCGCCAGCGCAATGTTAATATTGCGCTACTGTCCACCTTCTGTCTTTGCTTGGGAGTGCTTATTCGCCAGGCGGCAAGGGCCTTATTTGCGTACAATTGCGCGGAGTCCGTATTGAACTCGGGATTACCGTCCGACAAAAAAAATGTTCCCTTAAGAAATTTTGCTTCTACATTCAGTGTATCTTTTCTGAACGCCTTACGAAGGTCCGACTGTGCTGCCGACCATTTCTTCTCTGTAATGTGAGTGAGAGCAGCGCGCTCGGGGTCGAGGCGTAAAGAACACGAAAAGATCAGAGTGCCAGTTAAAAAAAATAAAACTAAAGCTAGACGTCTTGGTGTGGCCATTCCGCCCGCAAGTTAGCGCAAAATATGTATGAAGTATTTTATTAAAGCCCTTCTAATCTCCACGATTTCCCTTAACGCATCAGCGCAAGTTGGGATCTTTCAATCATCAACCGACATCGGCAATCCGAAGAACGCCGGTAGCTCAGCATACGATGCAAAGACGCAAGAGTATTCGATCAAAGGAGGTGGTTCCAACATCTGGTTCAACCACGACGAATTTCATTTTGCTTACAACAAGATCAAGGGAGATTTTATTCTTACTGCGAATTTCGAATTCACGGGCGCCGGAACTAACGGTCATCGCAAGATCGGCTGGATGATTCGCTCGTCGGCAGACGCCGATGCATCGCATGCAAGTGCAGTGATCCATGGCGATGGATTGATCACGTTGCAGTGCGTGAGCTTCGCGGCGCATTCATGCGCGATCCTGAAGACGAGGTCTTCTTCAAGAAAAAGAAAGCACAGGTGATCCAGCTTGAACGCGCGGGCAATGTTATCACCATGAGGATCGCCAATCCCGGTGAACCACTACAACTGGTCGGCTCACATGAGATGATCGATCTTCCGGAGGAAGCACTCGCCGGTATTTTCATTTGCTCTCATGAACCAGAGCTCGTCGATGAAGCGAAAGTTTGGAACGTCCGCATCGATCAGCCTGTTGCAACGAACTATAATCCCGGCAAGGATGGATTATCTCGGCTGCCGGCTCGAGCTTCTCGATGTAACAACCGGGGCGCGAAAGATCATTCACGAAGCCAACGGTCGCTTCGAAGCTCCGAGACTGGATGCCCGATGGAAAAAATCTTTTGTTCAACCAGGACGGTGGCATCTTTAAGATCTCAACCGACGGAGGCACACCAGAAAAGCTCAACACAGGAACAGTCGACCGCAACAACAACGACCACGGTATATCATTCGACGGGAAGATGCTTGCAATAAGTAGCAGTAGACAGGGAATGAAAGGCGGCGGATCCACGGTGTACGTGTTGCCGATTGGCGGTGGTGCTCCGAAATTAATAACGGAGGCAACACCATCGTACTGGCATGGCTGGTCTCCCAGCAACAAAGAAGTCTATACGTTGGTCAGCGCGATACTTCGAAGATCTTTCATATCTATCGTGCATCGATCAACGGCGGTGCAGAACGAAGCTCACGGAGCATACGTCAGGTCATGTAGATGGGCCAGAAGTATTCACCCGATGGAAAATATATTTATTACAATGGAAATCAGTCGGGCACGATGCAGGTATGGCGAATGAAACCCGATGGGTCCGGTAAAGAACAAATGACGTTCAGTGAAGGTCATAGCTGGTTCCCACACATCTCCCCCGATGGAAAGTGGATGGCGTTCATTTCGTTTCCGCCCGACATCGAACCGAACTCGCATCCATCTTATAAAAGAGTGACGTTGAGTATCATGCCGCTAACAACCGGCGGCGCTCCGAAAGTGATCGCGTATTTATATGGAGGACAGGGAACGATTAATGTTCCATCATGGTCACCAGATAGCAAGAGGATTGCGTTTGTGTCGAACAGTAAGAGGACGGCGCCTACTCAATAACCTGACCATTCAATTTCGCATACTGCACTCTCCCGCTCCTTCGAAGCCAACACGTACGCCGACAATCTTTCCGTTCGGACGCATTTGCTTCTCGGTGAAGACAACCTTATCGTTGATTGAGATATTCAAAATAGAATCTTTGATTCCCACATTCAACTTCTCCATGTTCTTGAACTCGCAGCCAAAGGCGCTGAAGTCGTTTTCTTTTCCCGACTTCCATCCATTGGTGGTCAGTATGCTCAGCTCCGAACTGCATCCTTTTGTGGAGAGCGGAACAATGATCGCCATCTCGCTCGTGAGTAAGTAAAGGATCACTCTTCGACACACACATTCTTCCGGTGTAGATGTATTCCTCAACAACGCCTCAAAGTCAAAGGCAGTTACGTCAGCATTGAAGTCGCGAACATTCTGAAGTGTTTGCGCCGTGGCCAGTAAATATCGGCGTCTCCCATTTCTCACGAAGCAGTTCCGACTTGAATCCCATCTTGTCACCCATTTCGGAAATCATTGTCCGAAACATAGATCGGAATTTTGCCGGTCTCCAATATTCCTTTCCATCCTTTTGTTTTAATCCACACAACATCATCTCTTACAATCGTGTCGTTAACGATGAGTTTTGCCATGAAGTAACCAGGCTCGTAATACACCGACGTGTGTTGTTTGCCGTCGAGTGGAACTTTCTCGCGGCGCATCGGATCCCAGTTCTGTTGAATGAATGCGCTGTCGGCGTCGTAAGCAGAAACATCGTAATCGAACACCACGGAGTTCGGAAGATCATCGGTCACTTCGCGATGAGTGAATGTAGCTTTCGCCGGATCGAAACGGTGAGGGGACCGGCCTCTAACCAACAAGAACACGACAACTACAGAAGCAAGTACAACTGCAATCACTACCGGCACGCGGATCACCAATCGTCTACGAACTCCTTTTGAGGATTGGCTAACAACCTCCGCTGGCTCAACAGGTATTGGTGCGGCCTTGCCCTGCTCTGATTCAAAATCCCGCCACGAAGCATAACCGAGAAAATTCGCGAGTGCATTCAGCGTTGCGGCGGTGGGTGAATTATCGTATTTTACTTTACCCCAAATTCTTTTGAGCGTGGAAATACTCAAACGAACTGAGGTTTTTTCGAAGATCTTATCACTGAGTAATTCGAAGTCGCTATTCGTCCACAGGCTGCTGTCGCCCCCAATTCAAAAGTTGTTCAATTTTGGTTCTACAGAGTAGAATTAGCTCTCGTTCGGTACTCATTGATTTATTTTACGTTCCGAAATTATAAAAAACAGTTATGAAGAATCTTATAATCGCCGGCTTTCTTGCCGTACTGGTAATATCAAACGCTGCGGGGCAGAAATTTGATTTGTCAAAGGACCTGAAAGACGGAAAACTGGTTCCAGTGCGTTCAAAACTGGTGTCCCGTTTCCGACGAAAGCAAACACGTAGTATCCGTTCTTGGGATTGCCTGGCTGAAAGATGTAATCTTCACCGAAGGTACGATTGAAGTCGACATTCGGGGAAACGACGGTCTTCAACAGACTTTTCCCGGAATCGTATTTCACGCAATCGACACGCTGACACACGACGTCGTTTATTTCCGTCCATTTAATTTCCAGGCCGAAGATCCCGTTAGAAAATTCATGCGGTTCAATATGTGAGTCATCCCGACTTTACATGGAAATTTTTGAGAGAGACAAAGAATGGTCAGTATGAAAAAGCCGTTACTCCAGCGCCCGGACCGAACGATTGGTTTCACGCGAAGATCGTCGTGAAAGGGGAAAGAGATCAACGTATACGTGAACAACTCAACTACTCCTTCACTAACTGTTACCAAGCTCAACGACAGGTCGAGCGGAATGATCGGTCTTTGGGTCGACGGAAGCGAAAGACCTGGTGAATTTGCGAATCTCGTGATAAGGAAATAAAGTCCCATAGAAGTAGACGTTTCCCCACTATTGGCCAATAAAAAGTAGAAGGGAAAGCTTCGTCGAGGCGGCATGATTGTTAGCTGTACCTGGGTTATGAAACTCCAGACGTATTGTACCATTCTTGTCTTTTGTACAGCTATTACACATGACTTGTTTTCACAAGATTCATTAACCGCCACCAAATGCCACTAAGTCGGCCACAAACTTCAGTAATGTGATTGGCTGGAAGGAAAACGAAACCCCTACTGCTCCTCAAGGTTTTACCGTTACAAAATTCGCCGATGGCTTCGACAACTGTCGGTGGATGTACGTCACATCCAATGGCGATCTTCTCGTAGCTGAAAGTAACTCCAATCATTCGTTTCTCGAAAAAGTTGGAGCACCAATCGTCGGTGCATCGAAATCAAACAACCTGTCGAAGAGTGCCGACCGGATCACGTTGCTTCGTGATCACGATAAAGACGGCATCCCCGAAACACACGATGTGTTTCTAGACAAGCAATCGCAACCATTCGGAATGCTGGAGCTCGACAAGTGGCTTTATGTTGGTAACACCGATGCACTGTGGCGATTCCCTTATGAGCCGGGACAAACCCGGATTATTGGTAATGGTCAGAAGATCGCTGATTTACCCCGCCGGCAAACACAATCGTCATTGGACAAGAAATATCATTGGCAGCCAGGACAAGAAAAAAATTTATGTAGCCGTTGGCTCGGGAAGTAACATCGCGGAGCATGGTATCGAAAATGAGATCCTTCGTGCCAACATTCTCGAAATGGATCCAGATGGCAGCAATGAAAGAGTTTATGCCGCCGGTTTGCGAAATCCGGTGGGCATGGCGTGGGCTCCGCGTACGAAAACATTATGGACTGTTGTTAATGAACGAGATGAGCTAGGTGATGATCTCGTTCCCGATTATCTCACAAGCGTTCGCGAAGGGGGATTTTATGGATGGCCTTACAATTATTATGGAAAGCATGAAGATCCACGCGTGAAAGAACCAAAACCAGAAGCTGTGAGCGAAGCGATTGTTCCCGATGTGCAACTTGGAGCACACACAGCATCGCTTGGACTTGTATTTTATACGAACGATGCGTTTCCGGAAAGTATCGCAACGGTGCATTCATCGCACAACACGGATCATGGAATCGTTCTACGTTGTCTGGATATAAAGTTGTGTTCGTTCCATTTGTTAACGGGCAACCTTCAGGTGCACCGGAAGATTTCCTCACCGGATTCATTGCAGACCTCGAAAAGAAAAGGTCCGTGGTCGTCCCGTTGGATTAGCCGTAATGCCCGACGGATCGCTTTTGATTGCCGACGACGTGAATGGTGTAATTTGGAGGGTAACGGCAGACAGGTAATTTTGTTGGAGATATGAAATGGGTCTCCGAAACCGAAAGACTGAAGCTTCGCGAATTTTCAAAGGAGGACGCACCGTTTTTATTAGAGCTCCTGAACACTCCCGACTGGATTAATTCATTGGTGATCGCAATGTGAGAACATTGGATGCCGCACGCGAGTATGCAGCGAATCGCCTTATCAGCAGTTATCAACGTTTCGGTTTTGGATTGTACATGGTGCAGTTGAAAGAAACCTCAACTCTCCGATTGGTATGTGCGGTCTCGTTCGCCGGGAAGCATTGGACGATGTTGATCTCGGTTTCGCCTTTCTTCCTCAATACACAGGGCACGGCTACGCAAAGGAAGCCGGTGCAGCGACGATGGAACTTGCAAGAAAGAAAGTGAAATCAAAAAGATTAGTTGCGATAACGATGGTCGATAATTCGCATTCGATCAATCTCCTTCGAAAGCTGGGCTTCAACTTCGAGAAGACCGTAAATTTTCCTGGCGAAGACCAGACGCTGATGATGTATTCAGTGGAACTTAAGAAGTGATCTTGACGGCTTGCCTGGCCAACAACTTCCATTCACCCTTCTCTTTGATCCAGACCGTTAACACCGAAAGATTGATCGGAGCTTGTGTTCCGCTGTTCACCGTTTCACCGGCAAGCTTATGACGAACCGTTGCCACGTTGCCAGTTACTTTGATCACTTGCTCTGTAATGGTGATTGAAACGAAATCAGACTTACCACTGGCCAGAGCCTCAACAAATGCTTTCTTGTCTTCGATGAGACCACTCGAGTGGCCATAGGTCAGGTTATCGTGAGCGATTTTTTCGAGAGCCTCGCGTTTGCCATCGAGCAAAGCCTGCTTGAGTGTTTCAACTGCTTTAGCAACCTCAGCATCCTGGGCATACACCGAGGACGCTGAGATCATAATAATAAGAAGGATTATGTTTCTCATAATCCAAGTTAATCATTTCACCCTTATCAGGTAAAATGAAAAATCTGTCATCGGTGCGTCATGAAATCCGGCGTGGTGACCTAACGTAACGGCCTGTCCGCGATGATAACTGCTGTGATTGACGCAATGCTGAATGAACTCATAACGGGTTTTCGTTCCCTGGAACCAGGGCATCTCAAGAGTGATGTTTTCACAAAGCTCTTCTTCGGTGAGATTGGTAACAAAGTCCGTGAGCTCTTTCGAAGTTGACTGAATTCCTTCGAACACCTCTGCAAGCGTGCCATCGAATCCCGCGAAACGGAATGACGGAGGAGCCGGTTGTTTTTTGATCACCGAAAGCCAGAAGCGTTCTGTATCCCAAATGTGAACGAGTGTTCCGCGAATGCCGGGAAAGCTCGACGCAATCTCTTTTTCGATAGCATCGGCAGGCTTCGACTTAAGCCATGTTACAATTGTTTCGATCGCCCACTGGTTGGCACGTGTGTAGTCGTAAACAAGCGAGGTGATCGGGGATGTTGCTGTTGTAGGTTTGGATGGAGTCTCATAGCTGTGTTTGTTTTTGTTGATACAAATCAACAGGCACACTATGACAGCAGTATGACAACAGCTATAAAAAGATGAAAGAAAGAAGTAAAAAAGTTTCCCGTCTACTGACAACAGTATGTCAGGAGTCACTCACTTCTTAGGCGTATCGACCGGGTTTCGCACTGCTACCTTGATGGCTTGCGTGGTCACAGTGATCACGGCAATCAATAACGCCGAGGCCCCCGAGATCGCAAACACCTGCCAATCGATGGATGTTGGGTAAGCGAAGTTCAACAGCCAGTTATTTCATCATATACCAGGCGAAAGGCGACGAGATCGCGAAGGCAATCAACACAAGCAATACGAAATCTTTCGAGAGCAACATGAATATGCTTCTTACCGAAGCTCCGAGTACTTTTCGAATACCGAATTCTTTAACGCGTTGCTCGGCAGTGTGGACTATGAGGCCCAGCAATCCAAGGCACGAGATAAATATTGCCATAGTTGAAAAAGTAATTCGCCAGCGTGCTGATTACTGTTTCACTTTTGTATTGTGATTCGAAGACATCATCGACAAACTCGTAGTTGAACGGTAGGCGGGATTGAGCTGCGCGCAAAGTTTCGTAAGACCAGCCAGCGCTTCTGTAGTTCCACCTGGCTCCGTGCGCACGATCATCACGTTCGACCATTCGGGATGGCGATGAAGGATCACGGGTTCGATAGAATTGTGTAATGAATTGAGATGATAGTCTTTCACCAACCCGATAATCTTTCCCTTAATTCCCCAGAATGTAATCTCCTGTCCTACCGGATCTGTCATGTTCATTCTCCGCGCAGTCTCTTCGTTAATGATATACCCGGCGCTGTCGGATGCAACGCTGGGCGAAAAATCGCGGCCATCGAGTAATGTAAGTTTCATGGTCTCTACATAGTCGTAACCAACGGCCATTTTGTATGTACAAAACCTTGTCTGTCGGAAGCTTGCCCGGCCACTCGACACCCACCGTGGAGTTGCCCGCCGACGAGCGGACTGGACGTTGATACGGTTGCGGAATGAATGCCCGGCAACTTGGCCGATTCGGCGACAACTATTTCATGCTTTTTGCCAAGATCACCTTCGAGCTGGATAATGATGAGATTTTCGCGATCGAAGCCGAGATTCTTTTCGCGGATGTACCCCATTTGCCGATATACGACGATCGTAGCGAAGATTAGAGTGATCGTAAAGCAGAATTGCACAACCACCAACACTTTTCGTAATGAAACTGAGCCGGCCTGTTGAGTGAACTTGCCCTTCAAAACTTTTACGATGCTGAATGATGAAAGGAAGAATGCCGGGTAAATGCCCGAGATGAATCCGGTGGCAAGAACGACTGACAATAGAATTGTGACGAATGTTGGATCGGTGTAGGGCAGGAATATTTCTTTACCTGTGAGCTCTCGAAATACTGGCAAGAGCAATTCAACTAACAGGATTGCGAACAATGCACCGATGAAGACAAATGCGAATGCTTCTCCGAGGAATTGGGCGATCAGCATCTTTCTCGCAGCACCGTTCACTTTTCGTATCCCGATCTCTTTCGCGCGACGAAGAGATTGTGCTGTCGCCATGTTCATAAAGTTGATACATGCGATCAGCAACACAACCACCGCTACAATCGAAAATGATTTGACGTAGTCGATACGACCTCCATTCTGCTTTCCATCTTTGAAATTTGAATACAAATAGGCTTCGGAATATTTCTGAAGGAAAGTTTTGTATCGCCGATTTCAGGATCCGCATTTTTTGCGCGTGAGGAAGTTCCTGATCTTCGCATTGACTTCGTCCACGTTAGTTCCTTTGCGGAGCATTACCCATGTACGAGGCCCGGTGTTGCCGAAATCTTTCGCCCAATCATTTTTCTTCAGCCACGCTTCGAAAGGCACAAAGAAATCGACAATGATCGACGAGTTCTTCGGGATATCTTTGAACACACCAGTAACATGATGATCGGTTTGATTGTCGACCCTGACTGTTTGAGTCATCGGATCTTCGTTACCGAAAAACTGTTTGGCCATCGACTCAGAGATCACAATCCCATTCGGATCCAGTAATGCTTTCGAAGCATCGCCTTTGATCAACGGATAAGAAAACATCTCGAGGAAACCGGGCTCTACATACTTTCCAGCCTTCTTGGTGGATTCACTTCCCACCGCTACAAGAAGGTCGATATTCCATGTGCCGGCAGTCGAGATCTATATTTCTGGAACTTCATCTCTCAACGCTTGTGCAAGCAATCCCGGCGTCGCGTGCTGGCTCTCGACTTTTCCGTCGCCATAAGTTTGATTCTCCATCACGCGATAGAGCCGTTCGCCACTTTCATGAAATGAGTCAAACTTCAACTCATCAGTTACCCAAAGCAGAATGAAGATCCCACATGAAAGTCCGAGTGCAAGTCCGACGATGTTGATAGCTGAGAAGATGGGGCTCTTGAAAAGATTCCGGATGATAATCTTCAGGTAATTGGAGATCATAGATAATAAAGGTAGGTCAAGGATACCCGTCAACCCAACAATTATGCCGGGAAGGTCCCGTCAAAAACCGTTAGTTTTCAAGTTCCCTGCATTAACTTTGTTCCACTTCGAACATAATCGTTCGCTTTTGAAACTTGCCCATGAGAATTCTTAAAGTTCTTGCCGTTCATCTTTTTGTTTGCCTGATCACCGGCAATATCAACGCCCAGGATCTTAAGCTCTGGTATTCACAACCTGCGGCTAACTGGAATGAAGCGCTGCCTGTCGGAAACGGACGACTTGCCGCGATGGTGTTTGGAAATCCCACCGGTGAAACGCTTCAACTAAATGAAGAAACAGTTTGGGCCGGTGGACCTGGCAACAACATTCCGGATACACACTTCAAAGAATCTCTTCCCGAAGTCCGCAAGTTATTGTTCGACGGCAAATACGAAGAAGCGCAGGCTCTCGCTATGAAAATGTCTCCAGGCAATCCCGGTCCGAAAAATAATTACGGGATGCCTTATCAAACAGTCGGCAACTTATACGTCGACTTTCCCAGTCACCATGGAGCAACAAACTACCGAAGGGAGCTCGACCTCGCCAACGCCATTAGCACAACGAAGTATACTGTTGGTAAAGTCACATACACCCGGGAAGTCATTGCATCGTTTGCCGATAATGTCATCGTGATGCACATCACTGCAAGCAAGAGAAGATCGATCAATTGCCAGCTGCGTATCGGCAGT
Source organism: Bacteroidota bacterium (assembly GCA_037200305.1). Classification (GTDB taxonomy): domain Bacteria; phylum Bacteroidota; class Bacteroidia; order Cytophagales; family Cyclobacteriaceae; genus ELB16-189. The sequence goes on along the minus strand of JBBCGZ010000011.1, from coordinate 54,925 downwards.
CCTCAAAAAAATCCGGCAGTGCGAATTGTCCAGAACGTTCTCGAGATGAGAGGAATGTCGGGCGACCGCGACAACAAGCAAGGAAGCGTTCGCTTCACCACGTTAGTTAAACCTGTGTTGGTTAAGGGCGACGTTACGGCGCCAACGGATTCACTGCTCGTGATCTCGAATGCAACAGAAGTTACGCTCTTCATTTCTATCGGCACCAGCTTTCGCGATTACATCGACGCCAACCTAAACGAAGATGTTCCGGCGACGAACTTCTTAAAGAGTGCTTCCGTGAAATCATGGAGAGAATTGAAGCATGCACACGTCAATCATTATAAAAAATATTTCGATCGTGTAAGTCTTGATCTAGGCAATTCGTACTCATCGTCACTTCCAACCGACACGCGCTTGCGACAATTCGCGACCGGCAACGATCCACAGCTGGTATCCCTCTACTTTCAGTTTGGTCGATACTTACTGATCTCGTCCTCCCAGCCCGGCAATCAACCGGCAACACTGCAAGGCAAATGGAACGACAAGCTTAGTCCTCCGTGGGGCGGCAAGTACACGATCAACATCAACACAGAGATGAACTATTGGCCTGCCGAACCAACGGCATTACAGGAAATGCATCAGCCACTGTTTCAAATGTTGAAAGAACTGGAAGTAACGGGTCGCGAAAGTGCTAAGCAACTTTATGGCGCCCGTGGGTGGAATGCTCATCACAACACCGACATCTGGCGGATCACCGGCCCGGTAGACGGTGCTTACTATGGACTGTGGCCCATGGGCGGCGCGTGGCTTTCGCAACATCTCTGGCAACACTATTTGTATTCGGGTGATCAAAAATTTCTGAAAGATGCATACCCGGTGCTCAAAGGAGCCGCATTGTTTTACAACGACGTGCTGCAACCAGTTCCGAATAAAGATTGGATGGTGGAAACGCCTTCGATGTCGCCGGAGAATGAACATCATAAAGGTGTTTCATTAGCAGCTGGAACAACGATGGACAACCAACTGGTATTCGACGTGTTCTCAAATTTCATTAGGGCCAGCAATAAATTGGGGCAAGACAAAGATCTTCGCGACACCATTCAGTCGAAGCTTGAAAAAATTCCGCCGATGATGATCGGTCAGCATGCACAGTTACAAGAATGGATGTATGATTGGGATCGACCTGAAGACAAGCACAGGCACGTGTCTCATTTATATGGATTGTTTCCTTCGAACCAGGTGTCGCCATACAAGTCGCCCGAATTATTTTCGGCAGCACGAACATCGCTTGTGTTCCGCGGAGATCAATCTACCGGCTGGTCGATGGGATGGAAAGTAAACTGGTGGGCTCGTCTTCTGGATGGTAATCGAGCATACAAACTGATCAAGGATCAACTCACTCCGGTAGCTGAGAGCGGCTCGGGTGGAACCTATCCGAATTTATTCGATGCTCATCCTCCGTTCCAGATCGATGGAAACTTTGGATGCACGTCGGGAATCGCAGAGATGTTGATACAAAGTCACGATGGTGCATTGCATTTGCTTCCGGCATTACCGGATGAATGGCGGAGTGGAAAAGTGAAAGGCCTTCGTGCACGCGGTGGTTTTTCGATAGACATGTCGTGGGATGAAGGCAAGATCAAGCTGATGGTGATCCACTCGCAGATTGGTGGTGTGCTGCGCATCAGAAGTTATGATGAGTTGAATGACTCGCGACTTGTTTTGGCGAAAGGCCCGACTCCAAATGTGTTGTATGAGTCGGCTGCTATCCATGAGCCGATTGTTTCTGCGAATGCGCAGGTAACGATGCCCGAGTTGAAGAAGGTCTACGAGTATGACTTGAAGACTCTGCCGGGGCATAGTTATATGATCACCCGCGAATAGAAATATATTCACTTCGATTGTCAGGTTAACCGTACAGGTTTCAAGGTTTGAAATGGATTTCGCTTTATTGATAAAGTATTTTTGGAATAAAAAAAAGTACTATGTTAGATACACTACTTTTATTGGCAATGAGGTTATTAGTTGGATGATGACCAATGCACCCATTAACGGAATCATTATTGTAATTGCGTGGCTTGCCTGGACTATTCGTGGAGCAACAAGCAGGTTTGACAAAGAGATTGTGTTGCTGAATGGCCGGATTGATAAAGAAATTCTGTCGCTGACCAGCAGAATTGAAAAAGAGCTTGTTCTGCTGAATGGCAGGATTGAAAAACTCGAAGATCGGGTCCTCTCTTTAGAGCAGAGATTCGAAAAGCTCGAAGAAAAGGTTGACAAACTTTCTGACAAGTTTGATCGCCTCCTCGAAGAATTGCGAAACAATCGCAAGTAAAATCAAAAGGCCGGTCTCCCGATCGGCCTTTCTATTTTTACATCAATCAACAATTACCTCCGCACTCAACACACTCTCACTCCCACTCGGCGGATTCTTAAAACCTCTCACGATAACGCTATACGACCAGCCGTCCAGCAGCACGACATTCGGCAGCGTTAACAACGCACCTCCCGAACTTGTCTTCACCTGGAACGCATACTTATTCGCGTCCAGCTCGGTGAAAGTAGTCGGTTCTTTGAACGACACATTAGTTGCAACCGGCGCTCCCGTATCGGCAAACTGCAAGTCAACATCCGGAGCATCGGGCGACAGATTCAAAAAACGAACCCGCGCCTTACCGGCCGCCGGTGCACTCGTATCATCATTCAGCACCAACAGATCAACTTTGTTGAAAGTGTTCACAATAAAAAATTCACGGTAAGACCAGAGCTCGATGAGCTCATCGAATCAAGGGGGTTAGTCATAAGTTTAAGGTTAAGTAGTGTCATAAGATAATAAAAGGAAGTGAAACCTCCTTCAGCTACCTTCGCGTACAATTTTTCGCAACACATGCCTCTCATGGAGATCATACAATGGTCCGCCCTCGCCCTGGGCGTTGCCGAAGTATTGTTGGCCCGCGCCAATAACGTGTGGTTATATCCCACTGGGATCGCTTCGATACTACTTTCAGCGTATAGCCTCGTCGTCGCTCACTTGTATGCCGATTGTCTTCTTCATCTCTACTACCTCGTGATGAGTATATACGGCTGGATCTACTGGACCAGCAAACGAAACGAAGGCGGAGTGAACGTAACATTCAGTTCGAAGAAAGAATGGCTCATCTCTTTCATCATTTCGTTCGGAGGCTGGCTGTTTTTTTTTATCTCTTGCTGACCAACTTCACACCGTCGACAACACCACTATTGGATTCGTGGGTGTGAGTGCAACAGGTTGCGCAGGAATGTGGTTGCTTGCGCGAAGGAAAGTCGAGAACTGGATATTGTTGAACGTCTCGAATGCTTTCGCGATTCCACTGTTGATGTACAAAGATCTCAACATACTCGCGGGACTCACCGCATTCCTTTTCATCGTTGCCTGCGTTGGCTATTTCGAATGGAGAAAGCTTGCGAATGCTACTCGATAACAATACTATCTCAACCCTTCGTGCCGATGCGCTGGTAGCCGAACGATCGGGTCGGCTCACAGACAAACAACTCGAAATCATTCGCGCTAATAAGTGGTTCAAGCTTTTTGTGCCTGCCAGGCTTGGCGGGCTCGGACTCACCCTGCCCGAAGTCTTAAAAATAGAGGAAGCCCTTGCATACACTGATGGAAGCGTTCGCCTGGGTCGTTACTCTTTGCGCCGGCGCCGGTTGGTTTGTTGGCTTTGCCAACCAGGATCTAATGAGATCTCTTCTCGATGATCCCAACTTTTGTGTCGCCGGCAGCGGTGCGATAGGCACTGCAGATCCCACTCCAAATGGTTTCAAAATAAACGGCTCCTGGAAATATGCGTCAGGATCTCTTCATGCAACGGCGTTCACTGTTAATTGTATGATCCGTGGAACCGACGAAGTCAGGTCATTCTTTCTTCTTCCAAATGAAGTCACCATCAAACATACCTGGAACAGTATGGGTATGGTTGCCACAGGAAGTAATTCCTTCGAAGTAACAGACCAGTTGGTTGGAACAGAACGTCAGTTCATTATAAAGCCCGAGCATGCAGTATTGAAAGATGAGATCTATCAGGTATCCTTTCCTTCAACTTGCGGAGACAACCCTTGCTGTCAATCTATCCGGAATGGCATTGCGATTTATTGAGTTGTCTGGCATCAAGACAAACCCTCTCGACAGTTATAGAAAAAATTTCTTCGAACATCCCGGTAGCGAAACCAGTCATGCTCTCGTCAAAGCTTCCCGGGATATCGTCAACGAGATCTATCCATCATTGGGCTTAAGTGCAGCAGACAAGTCTACCGAGATCAATCGCGTCTGGCGAAACTTTCATACTGCCGCTCAACATTCTCTTTTTTTCACGCAAAGTGCGCTAAGTCCTCGCAAAGAGCGCCAAAAAACTTTGCGACCTTTGCAAAACCTCTGCGTTCTTTGCGTGAAAAATTTTTAGTAGTTTGTATATCACAGCCAAGTTCCCATGACACGAATATTCCTCGCAACCCTATTCATCTGCGTACTCTCGCTCCAGGGGGTATAGCCAACAGGTAGCCTTCACTAAAGACCAGATCATCGCCCTGACTTCAGAATGGAAAGGCGAACGCATGGCCGACGGCCGGCCCCTCATTCCCCGACCGCATCCTCGAACGTCTCAAAAAAGTGTCGCTCGAAGAAGCCTGGGGAATCCTCCGCAACAAAGGATACAACAACCAGTTCGAAGGCGAGTGGATGCTGGTCGGTGCTCCGGATGTTCTCACGGGCCGCGCCCTCACCGTTCAATACCTTCCCAAGCGCGCCGGATACGACAAAGCCATTCGCGATAGAGGCAAAACCGAAAATCGTGTCGGTAATTTCAACTCATGGCCTATCGATATGCTCAAGCCCGGCGACGTGTATGTTGCCGATAGCTATGGCAAAGTGGTCGACGGTACTTTGATTGGTGATAACCTCGGCAACTCTATTTATTCCAAATCGAAAAAACGGTGTGATCTTCTACGGCTCCGTTCGTGACATAGAAGGACTCGAACAGATCCAGGTTTCAATGGTTGGGTGAAAGGGCTACGATCCATCTTACATCCAGGAGATGATGCTCGGCGGCATCAATATCCCTATCCGCATCGGTCGCGCCACCGTATTACCGGCGACGCCGTACTCGCGAAAAAAGGCGGAGTCGTTTTCATTCCCGCCCACCTCGTGGAAGATCTCGTTTTGAATGCAGAGTTCATCGCTCTTCGCGATGCATTCGGCCACCAGCGGACTCCGCGAGGGCAAATACACCCCGGGACAAATCGATCAGGAATGGACCGCTGACATCAAAAAAGATTTCATGGCATGGCTCGATCAGAATCCCGATAAGCTTCCCATGACGAAAGTAGAACTAGAAAAATATATGAAAGATAGAAACTGGTAGTTATGGAAACACCAAACAACGATCGTCGCGACTTCATAAAAAAAAGCAACGCTTGGGCGGAATGACCTTGGCTGGAATGATGTTCAGTTCCATCGAAGACACTCTCGCCCAATCTACATCCAACGTAAACAGGGCGTCGGCTCCGTCCGATCTCAAGATCACCGATATGCGCTATTGCGTGATCATGAACGGTGGCGGAAGATGTCCCGTGATCCCGCATCGACACCAATCAGGGCATCTACGGTCTCGGCGAAGTCCGCGACGGCGCTACATGGCGTTATGCAATGTTTCTCAAGAGCAGGATCTTAGGAGTGAATCCTTGCAGCGTCGAGATGATCTTCAAGCGCATCAAGCAGTTTGGATTTCACGCGCGACAAGGCGGTGGCGTGTGTGCCGTTGAAATGGCGCTATGGGATATCGCAGGCAAAGCGTACAACGTACCCGCTTATCAATTGCTTGGGGGAAAATATCGCAGCAAAGTTCGTCTCTACGCCGACACACCCGAAGGTGAAAACGAAGCAGACTTCGTTGCGAAAGTCAACAAACGTATGGGCGAAGAAGGATTCACGTTCATGAAGATGGACTTCGGGATCGAGCTCCTGAAAGGCATTCCCGGTAGCAACAACCAATAGCAACTTCTGGGACATCAGTCGCCAATGGACTAACGAACCAATGACGTATGGTGGAACAGAACACCCGTTCACACAAGTACAGATCACCGACAAAGGTCTCGACATCATGACACAACGCGTTGCCATGGGTGCGCGAGAAGATCGGTTACGAGATCCCGCTTGCCTCCGATCATTATGGTCACTTCGATTTGAACAACGCCATTCGTTTAGGTCGCGCTGTTGAAAAGTACAGGCTCGCGTGGCTCGAAGACATGATCCCCGTGGAGATTCACCGATCAGCTCAAACAGATCTCAACAGCAATCGAAACGCCTCTCTGCACTGGCGAAGACATTTATCTGAAAGAAGAATTTATCAAGTTGATCGATGCCGGCGCAGTCGACATTGTTCATCCAGACCTTGCAACAGCCGGTGGACTTCTTGAAACGAAAAAGATCGGCGACTACGCTGAAGAGAAAGGTGTGTAGCGATGGCGATGCACTTCGCAGGCACACCCATTTCATTCATGGCGAATGTACATTGTGCAGCGGCCACGCAAAACTTCATGGCACTCGAACACCATTCGATCGACGTCGATTACTGGGCAAGCCTGGTGAAAACGAAAGGACCGATGATCGAGAAAGGATTTGCGAATGTTCCCGAAGCTCCGGGCCTTGGCATCGAGCTGAACGATGAAGTGGTGAAGAAACATCTCGATCCAGAGAATCAAAATTATTTTGCCCCAACACCCCGAATTGGGATAAAGACAGATCATGGGATCGCCTGCACAGTTAATATGAAGAGTTTTTCGAAGGTGTTTTTTGTGCTTGCAGGTTTATTCCTCGTTGCATTTATAATTCTTGGCTTCGGTTGGTTGTTAATGGGCAGCCTGGTTTCCATTGCCATCGCGTTTCGTGGTATCGAGTTGCTGAGAGGTTATTCGTACACGATACTGATCTTCGCCGCCGTAAGTCTTTCCATGTACTACCCTACCTACTTTATGTCGGTAGGCGATTTCAAGCTATCGAAGCTCATTACGCCATTGCTCCAAATCATCATGTTTGGAAATGGGCACGTCGCTCAGCGTGAAAGACTTCTCAGCCGTGGTACGCATGCCAAAGGGCGTCATCGCCGGTGTGCTCTGTCACTACATCATCATGCCCCTGGTCGCCTTCACCATTACACTGCTCTTCCCCTTTCCCGCCGAGATCGCCGCGGGGAATCATTCTCGTCGGAAGCTGTCCCAATGGGCTGGCTTCTAATGTGATGACGTACCTGGCGAAGGCGAACCTCGCACTTTCGGTAACACTCACCGCCATCTCTACATTCCTCGCACCATTCGTCACCCCAATGTTCATGAGGCTTCTCGGTGGCCAATACATCGAAGTGGATGTCCTGAAGATGCTGCTCGACATCGTTTATATCACCATCATCCCAATTATCGCCGGACTTATCTTCAATCATTTCCTCCACGGCAAGTTCAAAGTGTTAGACAAAATAATGCCGTTGCTGTCGATGGGCGGCATCATGCTCATCATCGTTGTCATTACTGCTACCGGCCGCGACAACCTGCTTACAGTCGGACCGCTACTCCTCGTTGCAGTTTTAATGCACAACCTGAGCGGATATTTTCTGGGTTATTGGTCAAGCCGACTGTTGCTGCGAATGCCGGAAATTGATTGCCGGACCATCGCCATCGAGGTCGGCCTGCAAAATGCCGGCCTGGCATCGGGCCTCGCGAATACCATGGGCAAGATTGCATCTGTTGGATTGGCCGCAGCTGTGTTTGGTCCCGTCATGAACATCACAGGGTCAACCTTAGCGTTATGGTGGCGATCAAAACCCCTTAAAGATGATCAGACTTCAAACTTGTAGTATACAGTTTGCAAGTGACTTGTCCCATCATCATAGAGATCGATAATAGAATACACGGGCGGAAACTCGTCAAGCACAAACGAATCTCTCCACCAATTACCCGATACAGCTCCATTGCAAAGATATTTAACTCCAAGGTATTCGATAGCATCGAGGTAATGAACGTGCCCGCTCAAACAGACCTTCACGTTCTTATGCTTGAAGAAAAGATTTTTGATCCGTTGATGATCGAGGTGCATATCACCTGCGGGGAATTTCGAATCTAACGCAGGTGTCCGTTGAGTTAAATACATCACCGCTCCTACCGAAATAATCGGCACGTGGTTGAAGATCAACACAGGTCGGTTAGCGGGTATCGATTGAAGTTGTCCTTGCAACCATTCAAACTGTGCGTCGTCGAGTTGATAATTGCCGTTCCCGTTAATGCTGTCGAGTGCAATAAAATGCCAGCCCTTCATTTCGAAAGAGTAGTATCGATCTGGCATCGAAAGCATTTCCATGGCCCCACTGTTTTCCATAACGCTTCTCCTTCTTGTATTCGGTATCCAGCGTTTCGTCGGGACCATACCAAACGTCGTGGTTGCCGAGTGCGCTCTGCATTTTGATCTTATTAGATTGGATGATCTTCTGCCACATGCCCCAGCGTGTCGCAACGGTTTCTTTCGTCTGTTTGTTCTCGTCCATCACCGTGTCGCCGGTGTTGATGATGAGATCGGGCTTGTCTTTCATCGCGTTGAGCTCGGCCATCACGCGGGCAAACGAAGCCTCCGCATTTTTTTGATCCAGGATGTGAACATCAGTGATGTGCGCAATACGAAGCGCGCGATTGACTACAGCTTTCTTAGTTTCCGCATGAATGGGGATCAGGGGAAGGAAAGAGGAAACGATGCCACCGAGAGCGGCGTTTTTGAGGAGTTCTCTGCGTGTTACACTCATGAAGTTGGTTTTTCATGAAAGTAAAAAAGCAGTATCAACGGGGTGTTAGTGCTGCGTTAAACTATTTCTACTTTTTGAACATCACATAGACGGCGGCGATCAACAACGCGAAACTCACGAGGTATCTCCAGTGAAAAGGTTCTTTGAGATAAAAAATTGCGAAAAAGGCGAATACAACTAACGTGATCACCTCCTGTGTAACCTTCAGTTGAAAACCTGTGAAGCCATTTGCGTAACCGAATCTGTTCGCCAGGGTACCATCAGGCAATACTCAAAGAAGGGCTATGAGCCAACTAATGAGTATCACTTTCCACAATGGAAGGTCGTTTGAATTTCAAGTGGCCGTACCAGGCAAACGTCATGAAGATGTTGGACGCTGTGAGCAGAAGGATAGTCTTAAGCATATAGTCTTCGAAGGTTTCTAGTCCAAAAATAGTTAGATTCATCATATGAATAATCTGCGCGCATCCATTCGTTATTTCCTCAAGAACAAGTTTTTCATCGCTACTCAACGTTGCCGGTCTGGCCATCGGACTTACTGGCTTCGCATGCATCATGTTGTACGTAGAGCACGAGTTCAGCTTCGACAGGTTTCATGCCCGTCACCGGGGATACCTACCGTGTAGTGAAAGATTTTGTGAGTGCCGATGGATCTCGCGTACCGGACGCCACCACGCCCCCTGCCCTTGCGAAGGCGATGATTGCGGAGCTTTCCGGCGTGGAAACCGTTACGCGATTCGCCCCCAACCGGGGCAGGTTATACTTGCTCCAGCAGGGGTGACAAGAAATTTTATGAAACCACGCTTCTCAGTGTCGACAAAGAGTTCTTCAAAGTATTCGATTTCAAATTTCTCGCCGGTAATAAAGAAAAAATCTTTAGATCAAATTCACTCCATCATTCTCACTCGTTCCTCCGCTGAAAAATATTTCGGAAGTGAAGATGCCATTGGCAAAACGATTAGGATGAATCTGAACGGGGGAACTGATTACATCGTGACTGGTATCGTTGAAGATGTTCATGACAACTCACACTTCACTTTCAAAATAATTATTCCCTACGAAAGCCGTCGCAATTGGGATACAGATTGGCAAATGAGTAGTTTCTATACTTATGCAATCTTCAATGAAAACACCGTCGCAGGCAAACATTCAACAACTCGTTGCCAGGAATTTACCAAACTCGATTGATGACTACTACTTACAACGTCTCGATGATATTCATCTTCACTCAAATCTAAAGTGGGAGCTCTGCCTAATGGCGATATCACTTACGTGAGAATTCTATTGTTGATCGGTATTTTTATTCTTGCGATAGCATGCATCAACTACATTAATCTCGTCACTGCAAGATCTGCACAGCGCGCAAAAGAAGTGGGCATCCGTAAAGCCATCGGGGCCGTAAGAGGCCAGCTCGTGAAACAGTTTCTCACAGAATCGACAATCACCGTCTTCGCATCATTGGCTCTCGCATTGGTTATACTCTTCGCCGTCCTTCCCCTTCCTCGCTCCTATCACCGGAACGGATTTGTCATCGCTTCTTTTCAAAAGCCAGGTCGCGATTTGGAGCATTCCCTTTGCTTTGATGATATCATTGATTGCAGGACGTATCCAGCTCTTTACCTGTCGGGATTTCAACCATTAAAAACTCTTCGTGGAAGTTTAATTGCGGGCCAACAGGGATCTTCGTTACGCAAAGCACTTGTTGTATTTCAATTTACAATGTCATCCGCTTTGATCGCGGGAACGTTGATCATCGCCACCCAGTTAGATTTCATGAAGGGGAAAAGCCTGGGATTCAACAAAGACAACGTCCTTCTCGTACCTAATGTTCGCGGTGGTATCGGCATTGAGACCAGAAAAGGCTCGTGGGACGAAGAGGTCCGCCAGTTGCCTGGCGTCGTCAGCATCGCCCGGGCAGACGGAATTCTGGGCTCTAATAATTCTGTGAACGGCGTTGGCTACGCTCCCGCCAATTCACAGATCTCGCTCAACTTCATTCGTATCGATTACGACTTCATTCCGACCCTCGAAATCCAACTCGCTGCCGGTCGCAATTTTTCCCGCGACTTCATTTCCGACACCACGGCTATCATCATTAATGAAGAGGCAGTGAAACAACTCGGTCTCACCGAGCCGATCCTCGGCAAGCGCCTCGCCTGGGACGACGACGCCGGCATCACACACGACGTAACTATCGTGGGCGTGGCCAAAGATTTTCACTTTACGGACCTCCACACAGCAATTCGTCCATTCGGCTTTATACTCGAGGTAAACAACGGCAGTAATTTCTTTATACGAACTGCTTCATCGGATCTCGAGCGAACGCTCGGTGGCATCTCCGGTGTTTTGGAACACTTTCAATCCCGGTAAACCGTTCGATTATTCATTCCAGGATCAATATGTCGCGCAGCTTCACATGAACGACGAACGTTTCGAAAAACTTTTCACATTGTTTACGGGCCTCGCGATTGCCATTGCATCTCTTGGACTTTTTGGTCTCACAGCATTCTTGGCCGAAGCGAGAACCAAGGAGATCGGTGTAAGAAAAATATTGGGCGCTTCAGTCGTCAATATTCTCGGTCTTGTTTCAAAAGAATATGTGATGATGATATCGCTGTCACTCGTTCTTGCCTTTCCTCTTGCGTGGTACATCATGACAGGGTGGCTTCAGAACTTTGCTTACAAGATCAACATTGGTTGGGGCTTATTTGCTGCAGCGGGAATTATCTCGATCGGGCTGGCGATCTTAACCATCAGCTTTCATGCGATCAAAGTGGCCACAAGAAATCCGGTAGAGTCTTTAAGGAATGAATGAAAGAAATGAGTGATTACTTCTTCGAAGTAGCGAGGACCATCCGCATATTATTCTTCACACCGATCTCCAGCACATCCACCAGGTCCTGGATCTGCAGGGCACGTGCGGGGCGAATCACAATGGTGGCTTCGGCCTGATTGCCGACTGATTTGATCAACGTTGATTCAAGGTCCGCGAAAGCGACCTCTTTCTCGTCGACGAAATATCTTTTCTGCTCTGTAACTGTAAGCGTGAGTGGTCTTCGGCGGCAGACTGCGTTGCATTTGCCTGCGGCAGCAACACTTTTATCACGTGCGGCGACGCAAGGGTCGACACAATCAAAAAGAATAACATCAGGAAGAACATGATGTCATTCAGTGGCGACGACATCACTTCTGCGTGTTGTGATTGTCTGCGCCTCAGGTTCATTTGAGTTGTCCGTTAATCCGGGTCAGGAAGTTCGCTGCATCTTCTTGCAGGCTCAACGAAATCCGTTTGAATGCGAAGATTGAGAAGGTGATAACATGTAAACGCTATCGCACCAACAAAAAGACCGGCGCCACTGGTGATCATCTTCTCATACAAACCACCCGCGATGATACCGATGCTGATATCGTTCGATGTGGAGATGTTGTAGAAGATGCGAATGATACCGGAGATGGTACCGATGAAACCAAGCATGGAGCGATACCGGCAATAACACCAAGATAACCGAGGTTCTTCTCCATCCGGCCGATCTGTATCTCAGCGTTTGCTTCCATTACTGCTTCCATCTCGCGATACGACTTTCCTACGAAAGCTAAAGCGGGATAGATCATCTTGCCGGCGGGCTGAATTGTCCTTTCTGTGCGTATATCATTGCACCGCTTGCATTACCTTTTTCAAGATAATCGCCAACCACCGTCAATAAATTGTGGGCTGCGTTTGCTTATGGAATTGATATACAACCAGCGCTCTACCAGTAAATAAATAGTTAATACCGATAGCAAAGCTATCGGTATCATTATCGGACCGCCCTTAGCAAGCAGGTCAATTATCGAGATGTCTTCTGGTGCCGCCGTTATTTGTACGGGGTTCATGATTTGGGTTGTGCTTGTTTCTTCATTTTCTCGATCGAATTAACAGCAGTGTTTGCTTGTTCATTTTTTGGATCGAGCTTCAAAACGTCCCTCCAGTTCTTCAACGACTCATTGAGGTCTTTTTGAAGGTAAAAGTAAGTAGCCCATATACGAATATGCCTGAATCAAATCTGCTTTGTATTTAACAGGATCAGCAGATCCAACCTGGATCACTTTTTCAAAATCAGGCTTTGCAAGTCCCTGGGTACTCTCAGGATCTAACTGTGCATGTGATCTTCCGGACCACAGTGGTCCAACGGTCAACTGCGGTTGCATTACTGCCAACTGCTGGAATCTCACAGCTGCTGAGTCAAATTGGGCTGTGTAGTAAAAAGATTGTCCAAGTTTGAAGACGTCTCCAGCTATGGCTTTGCCACGCAAAGCAATCAGTTTCTTGAAAGCGTCGGGGCCTTCCTTGCGCTTGTACTTAAGGAGAACATCAGCCACAGCTTCCTGAAGCTTCGTCTGCTTAGGATCTATAGTCAATGAGTGCTCGTAAGCGATCTCCGAAAGAGAGTCATATAGTCTTTCTTCGGGCTTGGTTTTTCCTTCGCCGAGTTTCTTCAATACATCACCATAAGTTCTCCAGTCAGATGCGGCTTCATCATCAGCTGTATCAAGAGCGAAATATCTTTCGAACATCTTCTGAGCGCTGGGCCAGTCTTGCGCTTGCACGAAAGACTGCGCATAGAATCGGATACCTGTTGCTTTCAACAAATTCTTCTGATCGGCTTGTGCAAATAGTTGTGATGCTTTAGGGAAATCCTTCTTCATGAAGTAGTAGTAGCCAAGACGTGAAAGTGCGTTGTCGGGACTTTCAGCGCGTTTCATATATTCTTCCTGGTACTTAACGGCGTTATCACCGTCCTTATTGTTGTAATACAATTCTGCGAGCTCCTTATAGGCAGAAGTAAAAGTAGGATCTGTGGTGATCGATTTGGTCAGAGCTTCCATCGCAGCTTCTTTGTTGCCAGAGCGAGTGTATACCACACCGACCTTGTAATGGGGTGCGCCGTCTTTAGATTCCATGCCGGCCGCATTCTCATAGTTAGAGATTGCATTACCGCCGTTGCCCTGTTTAGCATAGAAATTACCAAGCAGCATGTATGCTTTGTAAGTCTTGCTTCTTCCCAGTGATTGCTCAAGGATCGGTTTTGCTTTAGCAGCGAGGTCGGGCTTATCCATCCACGCTTCGCCGATAGCAGCGAGTACTTCAGTATTCTTGCTCTTAGTCATATCAAGAGCTTTCTGGAAGTTAGCTTCGGCATCCGCCAGGTTGTTATTCTTCAGTGCTACTCTTCCTTTGCCCACAAAACACGAAAGCGTTTTTGGGATCCGCGGCGATACCCTTATCGAAGGTCGCAGCGGCCTCGGTAACATTGCCTGTGATGAACAGACCGGTACCGAGATTAAAGAAATTGTTGGGGTCCTTACGAAGCTCCTCAACACCTTTTTTAGGTTGTTCGCGCTCAATCATTTTTAAACCTGCATCACTGCCGGTTGGTGTTTTGCGCGAAAGCGTTAGTTAATGTTGCTGTTAAGAACAGCGCAGACATAACAGATAAAAATCCAAATTTCACTCTTCCTTGGGTTTTCATATTTACTAAGACTACAATTTTGAAAATGCTTTATAATGATTCACGTCTGATTTTGAACTAGGCGTATAGGCATCCGTTGCCGGAACGAGGCCAGCTTTCAATATTACTCGCTGTCCTTTTTTCGCCGGCCACAAAGGAAGTAAATCCTGTGCCGAGTCCGGCGCGTCCTTCACGGATATTAATGACAATATCCCGGGTAAGTGGATACAGTTTTTGCGCAATATACGCCTGATAGGGCTTGTAATACTCATTTTGACCGTCCTTTTTGAGCCCTACTACAGTAATCGAGCCAAGAAAATTGGTTCGCCAGGGAGTCATCGTGGTCGCTAATCCAGCTTACGCCGATCAGTCCAACGGCCTTTTTATCTTTTGAAACATAGTCGATCACGCCCTCACTGGTTCCGGCAGCATAAATATTGGGGGGCAGCGAGGCACCATGCAAGAGTGAATCGGTCACGAAGCGGGAGATCCCGGAGTTCTGGTGGTCGAATACAATTTTTTGATCGGGCCTCGGGGCGCTCAATACATTCGTGAGCTTCGTCATATCCCAAAGTGTATCGGGATTGGCGGGATTCACTACAAGCGCGATGCCTTCACGAGCAACTCGTGAAGTGTGATTTTGATACTTCTGTTTCTTGATTTGCTCTTCTTCATCAGCGTTAAGGACTCGCGTTATAACCGCGAGCCTTACGCTGTCGAGTATCAGTAAGCGGATGGCTTCCGCTTCGGGTACGTATATCGGAGTGATCGATGCATTGGTATATAATCCCTTCGAAGACTTTTATCTCTGCATCAATCAGTGGCTTCAGCGATTCATCTACGGAGATTTTTATTTTCCCTGAAGTCGCATTGTCTATAGGAGCTTTTTTATCGCTACTGACAGAGCAACCGAAGAGAACAAGTCCGAATATGAATACTAAGTACTTCACCACTTTACTAACTATCCCAGCATGAATTTCACTGGAAGAACGAAGCGAACTCTAACCGCTTTACCATTCTGCTTTCCAGGTTTCCATGGGGGCATCTTTTGAATAACGCGAACGGCTTCTTCATCGCAACCTGCGCCGATACCTTTAATAACGCGCGGGGCACCGATGTTTCCTTGCTGGTCAACAACGAATTCCACGAACACCGAGCCTTCAGTTCCCATACGACGAGCTTGTGAAGGATACTTGATGTTTGATTGCAGAAACTTCATCATTGCAGCGAGACCACCGGGAAATTCCGGTTGCTGTTCAACTACCATGTAGACTTTGTTAGGGGTCTTCGGCCGGTTCTGCTGTTGCTTCTTCCACTGGTTCATCGAAGACAACCTCGCCGGTTCCTTCAGTAGTTTCAGGAGCAATGTCGACCTGCTTCAACTCTTCAATAGTCGGGGTTTCTTCAACCACTTCTTTCTCAGTTACCTTCGGAGGGAGGAACTTGATCGCCTCTTTTACAGGAGGAGGAAGTTCGACCTTTGGTGGAGGTGGCTGATTCTGGTCGATTGGCGGAGGTGCCGCCAACTCGTTGTAGTTAATGGTCCTCGTCACTACTTCAACTTTCTCCTCTGGTGTGAGGAGTTTTTTTGATGTAGGGGAATGCCAATATAAAGGATAGCGTAAGGATACCGCAAATGAAAGCAGCTGTCACTCGTCCACCGTATGCCTGCCGTAACTCGTAGGCACCATAAATCCTTGTTTCGCCCGGCGAATAACAAGGTCATTCCAATTGATCAGGTTACTTTTCATTTCGTTGCGGTTTCGCCACCATCTTTTTTCTTGATCAGATTCTTGTCTACCGGAGTGATGTCGACAATCGCGTATCGTTTGATGTTGGTGATATTCATCTCATCGAGAATATCGACAACGTTCTTGTAACGCGAGTTATCGGCGGGCTTGAATCAAAACAGTCATGTCTTTGATCGCAGCATTGTTACTGCAGCAGAGTTTTGCGTATACCATCTTTCGAGAAGTCTGTCACTTCCACGGTAGGGTCGGTAATACCCTGGTAGTAGTATATCTTATCGTCTTTGCTAAGCAACAGCGTGATAACTTTTTTCTCGTTTACCAACGGCTGGTCTTCTTCCTCTTTGGGCTTCTCAGGCATGATGATCTCCATCGTCTGAGGCTTATTGAAGGTGGTTGTAAGCATGAAGAAAGTAAGGAGAAGGAACGCCAGGTCAACCATGGGCGTCATGTCGATTCTTGTCGACGACTTCTTACTCCGGACTTTACCGTCACCTTTACCACCACCACCACCTTGTTGTACTTCTGACATCGTTGTTAGTCTTTAGCGGTCCGTTCGAGATTTGTAATCAGGTTGAACCTGTTCACCTTGCGATCCACGAGTGTTTTTATCACATCTTTCACTGCAGGGTAACTGGAGCTTCCGTCGCCTTTCACAGCAATGCGGAGTTTCGGTTTCGGATTTGATATCCTCGACATCACGATCCAATCCTGTAGTTCGTTATGAACAGAATCGCAGGGAATACCAGGTTGGTTTGTTACCAGCTTTCTTTCATCAGGAGTGAGGTCGAGATATCCTTTGAGGGCATTCATCGGAAGACCGAAGCTTGGCAAAAGTGCAAAGCGTGCTGTCTCTTCTGGTGTAAATTCAACACCATACTTAGAACCCATCTTACCGAGGAGCGTTGCCCTCGTATACTTTCCATCCATGTTGAAGTATACGGCGCCTTCTTTCGAAATTGTAATGGTGAGGATGTCCGTATCGGGGAGTCGGATCTCCGAAGTCGAACTAGGCATATCAACTGCGACAGGTTCTTCGGGTGCAAACTTGGTAGTAAGCATGAAGAATGTCACGAGAAGAAAAGCCAGGTCCACCATTGGCGTCATATCTAGCGATGGAGCAGATCTATGAACTTTTATTTTTCCCATGTCTCTATAATCACATTAGCGTGAAATAGTCACGACTAGATTTAAAAAAAATTATGCTTCGTTTTGAGCAGTAAAGTTCTGCACAATGCTATAACCAGCTTCATCGATGCTGTATGTCAGCGCGTCGATTCTTGTTGTGAACAAGTTATAGAACACAATTGCAAGGGCTGATGTACCGATACCGAGGGCGGTATTGATAAGGGCCTCAGAGATACCGTTAGCGAGACCAACGGCGTCTGGCGCACCAGCAGTTGCAAGAGCGGCAAACGCGTTGATCATCCCGAACACCGTGCCGAGCAGACCCATCAGGGTTGCGATAGACGCGATAGTTGCGATGATAACGAGGTTCCTTTCAAGCATTGGCATTTCGAGACTGGTTGTTTCTTCGATGTCCTTCTGGATGAGGAGAACTTTCTTCTCAGTGTCGAGAGATTTATCTTGAGACAGCTCAGAATACTTTGAGAGACCAGCTTTCACAACACTGGCAACTGAACCACGCTGCTTGTCGCATTCTGCGATAGCATTGTTGATGTCACCATTGGCAACGAGAACGCGGATCTTGTTAACGAATTTGTTGAGGCTACCACGACCTTTAGCGCGGCTGATTGTGAACATACGTTCAAAGAAGACGTGAGTACAAGCATCAACAGTGTGATCAGGATCGGCACAACAAGATAACCACCTTTATAAATAAGGCCGAGGAAATTTCCTTCGAGCGGGTGGTTGTGAGGATCACCGCCTTGGAAGTTGGCCGGATTACCTAATACAAGGAAATAGATAGAGTAGCCGATAACCAGCTCGAGCGGAATTACAACCGCTGCAAAACCTGACTTCAAGCTATCGGAAAGACTTCCACTTTGAGACTGCTTTTTCATACTAAAATTGACGTTTGAGTGTTTAAGAATTTTTAAAAATAAACTATTTAGAAAAATAACCCTATTGTAAATAGTGTATATCCCGCCAAATTAAGCCCTGGGCCTCCCTTGGCACGCTCCAGAGCCGGTCAGACGGTTAATTTTCGCATGGCAATGGGGATCGTAGGGTTCCAGACAATCGGCAACAGCCTCAATTTTGTTATGTGATATTGACGTTCACCGTCCGTTTTTACTGAGAGAATGGCGGGAGGAAGGATCGCTTTCAGGAATACCGGCATCTTGGCGATCGCTGGCGGAAGGGCCTCTTCTTTGATGCAATCTGGCAGCGCGGTGGCCGCGATCTCGCATAAGCGTCCTTTCGACACTTTTTCTGCTTTATGCGTGGACGTGGTACTTCCATCCATTGCCGAGACCATATAGCTGGTAAGCAATAGAATGACAAGCAATGGTCCTATTGCACCCTTTTTTGATCTCTTAAAAAACAACATGCTACTATCGAAAGCTCCATTCAGGAAATTAGGCTTAGGAATTTGTTTTACTGGTTAGGTAACCGCGGTAATAATAATACACCGGGTTATAAGTCACAACTACTTATATTATGGAGCCGCCGCCGTTGACTGCACATAGAAGATGTCATGTTGGTAAGGACGTTTGAAGAAGCGCGACGATGAAGAATTGAAAACGGCAGTGATCGCTTCAATAAAGACGCTAGCGATTTTGCTCGTTTTCCTCGATCGCATTCAACAGATGGTTTAGGTCCTTGACAAATTTACAGTAAAATATTCTTGAAACAGGCCTATTTAAATGAAACTATTTTGAATCTGAATGTGCTGCCGTGACCGGGTTCGCTTTTTACTTCAATGGTTCCTCCCTGTGCTTCGATAAACTCTTTTGAGATAGCGAGACCAAGGCCAGTTCCTGATGGTGAGCCCGGAACCTGGAAGAATTTCTCAAATAAACGTCCCACATATTTCGACTCAATTCCGGGACCGAAATCGATTACGGAAAAGATTACGCTGTCGCCATCAGCCTCGCAACGCAATACTACACGCTCGTTTTCGGGGCTGTATCGAATGGCATTAGTGAGAAAATTGACGAGCACCCACGTCGTCTTGTCTTTATCTGCCCTAATATGCGGTAGATTTTCGTCCTCCTCCACTTCAATCTTCACGTGTTTCCTCTCAGCGTGGAATTTCACCGACTCGACGGCGAATGCGATCACATCGTGCGGAGCAATTTTTTGAAAATTAAGTTTGATGTTGCCTGTCTCGACCTGCGCAAGATCTAACAATTCGTGCGTGAGGTTCGAAAGCCTTGATGTTTCGTCGGAAAGTGTGTTGATGATACCACGTTGCTCCTCGTTCATTTTGCCCACGCGATCGTCGTGGAGCAACTTGATGCCCATTTGTAACGAGGCGATTGGAGTCTTCAGCTCGTGTGAGATCGTAGCAATGAAATTCGTCTTTGCAAGATCGAGCTCTTTAAAGGGTGTGACGTTGCGCAGCAGGATCAGCTCGCCCGCAATGATCTCCCTGGAAAAATAATTTTCCTTGCGATCGATAACGATCTTGATCAGTCCCGAATCGTCGAATCGAATGATGTTGCGAAAAAGATCATTGTCAACCGCGATATCGGGCGCATACCGGTCGATTATCTTTTCCCGTGTGAGATTGAGGAGGTTGAGTGCCTGGTCGTTCGCAAAAATCACTCTTTTGAATTCGTCGAGACCGATCACAGGATCGGACATGCGATTGATAATCGTTTCGATGCGTTTCTTTTCGAAGATGATCTTGGCGAGATTACTGTGCTCGTACTCATCCATCTTCTCGGCCATCTGGTTGAACGCATCTGCAAGTTCTTTAAACTCGTCTTTGCGGTCGAAATTGAGACGTTCTTCGTACTGTTTATTGGCAATAGACTTAATGCTGTTCGTGAGCGCGGTGATGGGGTTAGCAATGTAACCGGGAAAGTTGACGATGAAGGTGAAGGTGATGATGCAGAGTATGGTGGCAATGATCAACAGGTAGTTCGAGGCGTTACTTGCGGTGTTCGTTGCAATGTCGCTCTTCGCAACAATGGCTCTCATGTTAAGGTCCTGGAGTGCGAAGCAATATTTGCGGACCTCGGCGGTATCGTGACTTTCAAAAGCACGGCGGAGCCTTATGGTAAACTCTCTTTCACCAGGTTCGGTAACGTTCGCTTCCTGTAACTCGATATACTTCTCGACGTCGGTGCCTTCGAGAATAGATTTTGTGTATTGAAGAGATTCGTAGTTCGACTTTAGGATATTGTCTGTATCTGTAGACAACTCTCGTAAATAAAACAAACTCACGACAGCCATTCCCACGATCGCCGCGAACAGGAATGAAAGAGCCAACGCTATTTTGCTTTTCAGTCTCATGACAAAATGATGAGGTCGATATCGGATTTTGAAAGCCCCTGAAGTAACAGGCTAAATTTATTGGTATTCAAAATAACTTGCCACAGCCGCAAATGAGGTTTACCGATACAAACAGTTGTTATATGCTTTTCC
This sequence comes from Bacteroidota bacterium, assembly GCA_037200305.1. Classification (GTDB taxonomy): domain Bacteria; phylum Bacteroidota; class Bacteroidia; order Cytophagales; family Cyclobacteriaceae; genus ELB16-189. The sequence continues at coordinate 34,330 of JBBCGZ010000011.1, read as the reverse complement.
TCAGCTACACGGGCGATTGATGCGGGAACATTGCCGTCTTTTACCTGGATCACCTCGGCGCCCATTTCGGTTGCCATCTTGAAGTTGTTGATAAGATGTCGTTGCACTGAAAGTTTAATCCGGTCGCCGTGCTCTTTCGGAGTCTGAACATAAAGAACATACCATTTCGAGTTGTAATAGCCTGCAAGTCTCGCGGTCTTACGAATGATCATTCGGGAGATCTCGTGATTGCTGCTGATGCAGGCAAGGAAACGTTCGTGACGAAGCCTGGTGTTGATTGTAACTTCGGAGTCCACCTTGCGTTCGACCTGCGAAGCAACTTCTTTCAAAGCGAGTTCGCGCAACTGCAAGATCTTCTCGGGTTGGAAAAAATTTTTGACTGCTGTTTCTACTTTCGCTGCGTCGTAGATCTTTCCTTCGCGGAGGCGCGTAATGAGCTCGTCGGCGGTGAGGTCGATGTTCACGACTTCATCGGCAAGCGCTAACATCTTGTCAGGTATACGTTCGGTGACTTCGATGCCAGTAATGGTACGCACTTCTGCGTTGATGCTCTCGATGTGCTGGATATTGACGGCACTAATGACGTTGATGCCGGCGTCGAGAATCTCTAACACGTCCTGCCAGCGTTTTTCGTTCTTACTGCCGGGAACGTTGGTGTGTGCCAATTCATCTACGATTACGATCTCGGGGTGGAGGTTGATTATAGCCTGGACATCCATCTCATCGAGCTCTTTGCCTTTATAGAAAACTTTCCGGCGTGGGATCATCGGAAGACCATCAACCAGCGCAGCGGTTTCTTTTCGTCCGTGTGTTTCGATGAAACCGATCTGCACATTGATACCGTTCTTCAGAATGTTGTGAGCCTCGGTGAGCATGCGATAAGATTTGCCAACGCCAGCACTCATTCCAATATAGATCTTGAACTTACCGCGCTTCGATTTGCGGATAAGGTCGAGGAAGTGTTGAACGTTTTTGTCTCTCACGGAATCCATGGAAAACACGGAATTATTTTAAAACCAGATTGTAATGTTGCCTGTTACGGTGCTGCTGTTCTTTACAGACGCACCGTCTCTTACAAAAATTTCTTTTTCGGAGAAGAATGTTCTTCCTTCTAACCGAAGAAGTGTATTGCTCGCGACAGCGTAATTTAATCCAAGACTGCTGCCGTTTGCGCTGAAGCCTTTCACCGAGGTTATAGGTACGATCATAACTGCACGTGGATCGCTAAAGTGTTCGACGCGACCAGTTACCGAAAGTTTCTCCGTGAAATTATATCGTGCGATGAAGTTGCCTTGCCACCCACGTTGCCTTTTTCGACTCTGCCTGTTCCTGCACACCTACATAGAAGCAACTGGTTGCCGAAAATTTTCCTTTGGTGTAGATGAAGTAAAGGTCTGTAAAATATCGCTGGCCCAATGTGCTGTCGGCAACGGACCGCTCCTGTCCTATATAGGTATCCCAGTTAATAAGTAGAAAGTTGTTGGGACGATATTCGAGCTGCGTGCCGGCAGACATCTTACTATTAGTGTCGTAGATCTGTTGCCAGCCATTCAACAAATAAAGATAGGCACTCAACTTCGGCGCAAGTGGGAGCGTAAGCTTTGCGCCACTGAGATAAAATGGAACGTATTCAGCCGCAAATGATCGCGTGTAGGCAAGATGGTCCTTGGAGATTGCGCTTTCGTTGGTGTATGGTGATCCAAACACGCCGGCGTCGAGCCAAATATTTTTCGTCTTCGAGAGCTTTATCCCAACACTTCCTTCGATGATGTTTTTCAGCGTTCCTCGCTCATGAGCATAATTCGAATTCACATATGTTCCGAAGCCGGGAACAAATCGTGCACGAATGCGCGACGAGCTGTATTTAACATCTACATAAGCCAGGTTAATATTGATCTCACGATCGCGCGCCATAGAAACAAAATAAGGCTGGTCTTTGCCAGCCGGTTTATTAAAGTCAAGCGCATAATAGGCATCCACATAACCCTCGACGGTGACTTTCCCTTTAAATGCAAACGAGGATGTGTCCATTACACCAGTGTTTACAACTTGCGCTAAAGCATTCGTTGAAACGAACACCAATACGATAACAAGTAGTCTTTTCATCATTTTTTGATTTGATCGAGTGCGATGTTCAAGTTAAGAACATTCACCCGTTCAGAACCAAAAAGGCCTAGCAGTGGCCGTTCGATGTTTGCATTTATAACCTCTATCACCGACTGTTTCATGAGGCCACGAGCTATCGCAATCCTGTCGGCCTGGATGACGGCAGCCTTTACTGAAATGTGCGGATCCAATCCTCCACCGGAAGCTGTTACAAGATCAACGGTGATATCTCCACGCTTCACCGTGGGATTGTGAGTCATGAAGTCATTGATTCGTTGCTCGACCTGCGCGAGGTATTCGGGGTTCGACGGGCCTTTGTTAGATCCGCCGGTGGCAGCTGCATTGTAGCCAACTGCAGAAGGACGCCCATTGAAATACTTATCAGAGCTGAATGACTGACCGATCAGACTCATGTCGCCCTTTCCGTGATTGCGGGTAGTGACGTAGGCAATACCTGTTATCAGAAGAGGATACAGTACACCGAATATTAACAGTGTCACCAACGTCAATCTTAACGAGGTGACGAGATGCCGAGGTGACGAGGTGACGATGCGGGTTTTCATAACAGTGGAGTTATTGCGAGGTCGATGAGTTTAATACCAATAAAGGGCACAACGATGCCACCGAGGCCATAGATCAAAAGATTTCGCGCAAGCAAGGCCGAAGCACCAATGGGCTTATATTGAACACCACGCAGCGCTAGCGGTATCAGTATCGGGATAATAATGGCGTTGAAAATAACGGCAGACAATATTGCACTGTCCGGACTTGTTAGTCGCATAATGTTCAATGCCTGCAATGAAGGGATCGATGCAACAAACAACGCGGGAATAATCGCGAAGAACTTCGCAACATCATTCGCGATTGAGAATGTTGTCAATGTTCCGCGTGTGATCAGCAGTTGCTTGCCGATCTCAACAACTTCGATAAGTTTTGTTGGATCATTGTCGAGGTCGACCATGTTGCCGGCTTCTTTCGCAGCCTGGGTTCCGCTATTCATCGCAACACCAACATCGGCTTGCGCGAGCGCGGGTGCGTCGTTTGTACCGTCACCCATCATAGCAACGAGCTTGCCGCCCGACTGTTCTTTGCGGATATAACTTAGCTTGTCTTCGGGACTTGCTTCGGCGATGAAGTCGTCAACCCCGGCTTTCTCGGCGATGTACTTTGCGGTGAGGGGATTGTCGCCTGTGACCATCACAGTCTTCACTCCCATTCGTCTCAATCTTTCGAAGCGTTCGGTGATACCAGGTTTGATGACGTCCTGCAACTCCACGGCACCGATGACTTTGTTGTTCTCGGTGACGATAAGTGGAGTGCCGCCATTACCAGAAATCAAGTTTACAGTATTGAGGATCTCGAAGGGAATTTTATTACCACCACGCTCAGTAATTTTCCTCATTGAATCGACAGCACCTTTGCGGACCACGCGACCCTCGATGTCTATTCCTGATGTTCTTGTTTCGGCACTGAAAGGAATAACTTTCACTCCAGGAAGTCCAAAAGATAAATTCTTATAGCCTTTCTTCATTGCAAGCTCGACGATGGATTTACCTTCAGGTGTTTCGTCGCCCATCGAAGAGAGTGTGGCGCATTCCATCAGGTCGTCTTCGGTGAAACCGGGAGCAGGATGAAACTGTGTCGCCTTGCGATTGCCGATGGTGATGGTTCCGGTCTTGTCGAGAAGAATGGTATCGAGATCGCCGGCGGTCTCAACGGCTTTGCCCGACTTCGCGATTACATTCGCACGAAGGGCGCGGTCCATGCCGGCGATGCCAATCGCAGACAATAGTCCGCCGATAGTTGTCGGAATCAAACAAACGAATAATGCGATAAGAGCGCCGATCGTGATGGGAGTTTGTGCGTAGTCACCGAATGGTTTCAGTGTTACGGTAACCAACAGGAATACGATTGTGAAGCCTGACAATAAAATTGTGAGCGCGACTTCGTTCGGAGTTTTTTGTCGTGATGCACCTTCTACAAGTGAAATCATTTTATCGAGAAAGCTTTCGCCGGGTTGTGTTGTAAACCTGGACTTTGATCTTGTCGGATAAAACTTTCGTGCCGCCGGTAACACTCGAACGATCTCCGCCGGCTTCGCGAATAACGGGAGCAGACTCACCAGTGATTGCGCTTTCGTCGATCGTGGCAATGCCTTCAATAATCTCGCCGTCGGATGGAATGATATCGCCTGTTTCGCATACGAAGATGTCGCCTTTCTGCAACGATGAAGAGCTGCGGGTTACAATCTTGTCGCCTTCCAACACGCGAGCTGGAGTTTCTTCGCGGGTCTTGCGAAGAGAGTCGGCCTGGGCTTTGCCGCGCGCTTCGGCGAGAGCTTCAGCGAAATTTGCGAAAAGAACAGTCAGCAATAAGACTATAAATATTGTGATGTTGTAAGCAGGTGTTCCCTGGTCGACATTTGTGAACGAATAGGCACAGATACCAAGCATGATCACTGTGCCGATTTCAACACAAAACATGACGGGGGTTCTTCATCATCAGTCTCGGATTGAGCTTCACAAAAGCATCCTTGATGGACGTCTGAACCAGCGAGGGTTCGAACAAACGAATTTCAGTTTTTATTTTTTTGCTCATAGCGAGAAGTATTCAGCAATAGGTCCTAGTGTTAATGCAGGGAAGAATGACAGTGCTGCAATGATGATGATGACACACAACAACACGGCGTTAAACGCCATACTTTCGACTTTCAAAGTACCAGCACTTTCCGGTATGTATTTTTTTGAAGCCAGTGAACCGGCGATGGCCAGCGGCCCCACGATGGGAATGAATCTCGCAAGTAGCATAACTATACCGCACATGATATTCCAGAACGGTGTGTTATCGCCGAGTCCCTCGAAGCCGGAGCCATTGTTAGCTGCCGAAGAAGTAAACTCATAAAGCATTTCTGAGAAACCGTGGTAAGACGGGTTGTTCAACCAACCGATGTCGGTATGACTGGCGAATATATAAGACGATATCGCGGTACTGACGAGTATTAAGAAGGGATGTGCTATCGCAACGAGAGCGGCAATTTTAACTTCCCTTGCTTCTATTTTTTTACCAAACAGTTCCGGAGTTCGTCCCACCATTAATCCTGAAATAAACACGCCAATGACGACGAACACGAAGAAGTTGATGAAGCCGACGCCAACACCACCATACACGGCGTTGATCATCATGTCCAGCATATAAAGACCACCCGCCAGGGGCGTATGACTATCGTGCATGGAGTTTACAGATCCGTTCGATGTAGATGTTGTGGAAATGCCCCAGAAGGCACTCGCAGCTGCACCGATGCGTGTCTCTTTGCCTTCCATATTTCCGAGGGAATTATCGATCCCCATCTCTGTGATCTTCGGATTGCCATGCATTTCCAGGTAGACCGACAGTGAAACGAAGATCAGGAACAGGAATGTCATCGTGGCGAAGAATGCATAACCCACTCGCGGCCTGTGCATGTAGTAACCGAAAGCAAATATCAGCGCGATCGGAATAATGAGTATTGCAAAATTTTCGACAGCATTCGCGAAGTATGTCGGATTCTCAAAAGGATGGGTTGAGTTCGGTCCAAAGAAACCACCACCGTTTGTACCGACTTGTTTAATCGCAACCATCGGTGCTACGGGACCACGAGCAACTTGTACAGTGTCTCCCTCAAGCGTATAGGTAGTTGCAGCACCTTCGAAAGTTGAGGGTGTTCCCTGCCAAATGAGTATTAGCGCAACAACGATAGAGATCGGAAGCAATATTCTCGTGCAACTCCTCACCATGAGCTTATAAAAATTTCCTAACTGCGTTGATGAACCGTGTTGAAGTCCGTTGAAGATCAACGCCATCGCCGCGATACCTGTGCCGGCGCTTACGAACTGAAGAAAACAGAACACCAATAATTGCGATGCGTAACTGGCACCAGTCTCGCCACTGTAGTGCTGAAGATTGGTGTTGGTCATAAAGCTGATCGCTGTATTGAATGCCAGCGTGATCTCCATGGATGGAATACCATCGGGATTCCAGAATGGATGCGACGATTGAGTGAGAAGGATGATCATCGCGAGCAGAAAGAAAATCCCATTGATGATCAACATCGCTTTCGTATTTTCTTTCCAATCCATATTCTTTTCGGGATCGACACCAGAGAGGCGATAGATGAGTCGTTCGAACGGCGCCATGAAGTCGGTCCACGTTTTACCGTCGGAGAAAATTTTGGCGCAGTACTTACCGAGTGGTATCGCGAGTGCGACTGTGATCAAAAAAATGAAGACGATGCCGAGTATGTCAGTGTTCATAACGGTCAGAATTTTTCGGGGTAGATGAGGGTGTACAGCAGGTATGCGAACACCGCTATCGAGACTAAAAGGAGAACTATCATAATAGGTGCGCTATTATGAAAAACGGAGCCAGAACAGTTAACTAGCTAATAATTAATGATTTGTGAAGAATGGAGTCCGGAAAACCATGCAGAATCCGAAAGGTGTTTTCAGATTCCGTAGTCTTTGATCTTCTGATAAAGGGTAGTTAAACCGATGCCCAAAAGCTTCGCAGCTTGAGTCTTATTGCCGTCGGCAATCTTCAGGACCTTTTGAATGTGTCGCTTTTCTACCGAATCGAGGGTAAGGGAACCCTCGTCGTCATTGAAGTCTGAAGGAAGAAGGTCTGCCGTAAGAACGTCGGAATCTGAAAGGATCTCACAACGCTCAATCACATTTTTCAGCTCGCGAACATTTCCTTTCCAGTAATGTTTTTCCAGGGCTTGGAGGAAATCCTTGTCGATCTTCTTGTGCGAGAATGCCTCCGCGAATAAACTGATATCCTCCTTGCGTTCCCGCAGCGGCGGAAGCTGGATCACAAAAACGGAAAGTCTATAAAAAAGATCCTCGCGAAAGCGACCTTCTTTCACTTCGCTCTCGAGATTTCTATTGGTGGCTGTAATGAATCTCACATTCGCTTGTCGTGGCTTCGGATCTCCCACGCGATAGTACTCGCGACTTTCCACAACACGGAGGAGCTTCACTTGCAGGTCGAGCGACATCTCTCCTATTTCGTCGAGGAACAATGTTCCTTCCTGTGCTTCTTCGATCAAGCCTTTCTTCAACCTGGAAGCGCCTGTGAATGCACCTTCGGCGTGGCCGAACAATTCACTCTCCAGGAGGTCTTTTGGAAATGCACTGCAGTTCAACGCGATGAAAGGTTTTGTCTTTCGGTTGCCCTCGTAATGAATGGCGCGCGAAAAAACTTCCTTGCCGGTTCCGGTTTCACCCAACAAAAGAACATTGGTGTCGGTAGCGGCAACTTTCTTCGCGAGAGAAATCGCGCTACGAATTGCCGGACTGTTTCCTTGAATTTTTTCGAACCCAAACTTTTTCTGGATCTGTGATTCGAGATTGGTGATTTGTGTTTGCAATAAAGCCTTCTCCGAAGCTTTGTTGATCAATGGAATAATCTTTTCCTGGTGATCGCCCTTCGTGAGATAATCGAATGCACCATTCTTTATTGCCCTCACGCCGTCTTCGATCGTACCGAAGGCTGTGATCACGATCACTTCAATACCGGGATGTTCGGCGCGGATCTTTGCAGTGAGGTCGACGCCGTTTCCGTCGGGAAGTTTTACATCTGAAACAACAACATGAACGGTTTCGCGGGAAAGGATCTTGAGACCTTCTTTAATGGTAGTTGCCTGTAAAACGGTGTAGCCTTCCAGTTGAATGATCCTGGCAAGTAAACCCCGAAGAGTTTGTTCGTCGTCTATAATTAGCACCGTTGTCACGGTACAAATCTAGAACTTATAAGTATACTCCTAATCTAACCACCTGTGTTTCGTAGTAATCGGTGCTGTTGTAATAGAAACCATCGCCGATAACTCTTCTCTTTATTCTCAAGGAGTTGCCAACATCTGTGGCGTTCAGGAACCATTCGTTTTTGCCTACTGATTTCTTTATCCCCATGTCGACATAGAAACGTGAATAGGTCTTTCCTTGCGGAACGATATCAGGCGCCATGTAGACACCCGTAACCTGCAAGTCCCACTTCTTCGGAAGATGGAACAGGCCGTTAATCTTTACGCTCCCTGAAAAGATCTGTTGTTTGTCGGCCGTGAAAGTATTCGTCTGCGGATATTTATTCAGCACCGAAAATGCATCGATGGTGTTCTGATAACCATTCACGTTGAAATTCAATACAGCCCACTTCCCTACATTCTGTGCGAGTATTATCTCCACTCCCGACATCCTGCTATAGCCGGCATTCTGAAAGATGTTGTAAATCGTGGTCTGCCCGGGAACGATGCTTCCGATACGAGTGATGGTATGATACATTTCTTTGTCGTACAACGCTGTGTACAAATAACCATTCGACCAGCTGCCTTTGTATCCCAGTTCAAATGAGTTAGTGAACTGCGGACGTAGCGCAGGGTTACCGACTTTTACAGTGCCCACGTCGTCATACTTGGGAAAGATCCGTATATCGACTTCATTCGGCCTGTCGACGCGGCGATTGTAAAACAACGAAAGGGTGTTCGAAGGATTGACCTTGTAAGCGAACCGTAAGTTCGGGAATGGCTGTGTGTAGTTATACCCGCTGCTTTTGTAAACCGGGTGTTCGGGGTTTACATTGTATTTCACCTGTACGTACTCCAGGCGAAGGCCGGCCTCCACCTCTACCTTCTTACTTTCATAAATATAGTTGCCATAAGCTGCAGGAATAACCTCACCATAGTTTGCCCAACCACCCGCATGGCATCGATCACAGAATTCACACCAGGAAGAACTGCATGTTCGTGGGAATATATCTCCTCCGCATCTTCAAGCCGGTTTCAAAACGTCCGTAACGGAGAGGCTGGATGTAATCCACATTCAGGTCTCCAACCTGTTCGTCGGAAAGAAGTTTGAAGGCATCCGTTCCTGTTGATGTCGGTAGAGTGTTGGTGAAATAATATTTCTCGTTCTCGCGATGGAAAGTGTAGTTAAAACCAATGTTCAACAAGCGACCGGGCTGCGTGAATTTATGCTGCCATGAAGCTGTCGCGGTAACAGTGGTCTTCAATTCGTCTTCAAGAAAGGTCCACAACTGAAGACGCTCTGTAAGATTGGCGTTGTAAAAAGGCTCATCACCGTGATCAAGGATCTTCTCGGAACTAAACAGCGCTGAAAATGAAAACGTGTTCTGAGAATCTTTGTACCAGTCGAAACCAGTTTTACCGGTAACGACATTCGTATCGCGATTTCGTTTAATCTGCTGATGAACAGTATCTCCAGTGGTATAGTAACGATCAACGAATTCGTTCTTGTTCAACGTATGGGTGTAGAGGTTATCTCCCTGGAGGAAAAAATTGATTTTCTTTTTCCTATAGTTCAACGAGATACTGGGATTGAGTTTCGGAGTTGCCTGGTATTGCGGACGAATGTCGGGCAGGTTTCCTTTTTTGATCCACAACGCGCCGAGACCGGCAGCCATCCCAATCTTTCCATTCCACCCTTCCGCTACTTCCTTTTAAAAATTATATTGATGATACCGGCGTTGCCGTTGGCATCGTATTTCGCAGATGGATTGTTGATGATATCGATGTGATCGATGGCCGAAGCGGGAATGTTGTCGAGACTCGTTTGATTTCCGAAACCCGTGAGGGCAGTCTGCTTTCCGTCGATCAGGATAGCAACGCGATCGTTGCCTCTCAATCTTACAACACCATCGCTGACGGTTATGCCGGGAAGATTTTGCATGACCCCCAACAATGATCCACCACTCTGATTGATGTTGTCTGCCATTTTGAATGTCTTTCGATCCAGCGTTTCTGCGACGGCATCACGTTGACCTTGAACGACAACCTCACCCAATGCTTTTGCACTCTCAGTCATTTCATAAACACCGAGATCGAGGAATTCGCTGAGTCGTCCCACGAGTAGTGGCTGGACCATCGCGTCATAACCAACGAACGTCAATGTAACAACATGGTCGCCGGGCGACACCCCTCCTATCGTAAACCGGCCGTTGTCGTCCGAAATCGTTCCGGCGACGAAAGTACTGTCGGGTAATTTCTTGATGATAATATTGACGAACGGAAGGTTGGATTGCGAGGCTTTGTCTTTTACGATACCGGAAAGGGTAATCTTTTGCGCGGCGACTGTAAACGACATGCCAATCAACAGGGAGAGTAGAAAAAATTTCATCCTGTAAATTAACGGACGGATTTTGTAGAGATTTTGGAGTGAGGGAAGCGGATCTCGAAACGATGAACGGCGCCCATGAATGCATACGTTAGCACGAGGTCGTTTGTGTCGGAAATTTTCTTTGCGATGGCCAACCCGAGACCGAGACTTTCTTTGTTGTTGTTTCCTTTCTGGAACCGTTCGAAGATCCTGTCCTGCGGGATTGTTAGCGGTTGGCCGATGTTGGTGATCGACCATGTCTCCTCTGTTATCGTAATCACTATTTCCGAGCCTGGAGTTGCGTAGCGAAGCGAATTAGAGATCAAATTTGAAAGAAGAATATCGAGCAGGCCGGGGTTGAACCAAACCATCAGGGTCTTTCCTTTTATTGTGATGGTGGTCTCTTTCGTCAACCTCAGGGTAGCAAGGTACATATCGATCTCCTCGGTTTCGTGAAACTGTCGATTGTCGATCTTCGACAACAACAGCAATCCTTTATTCAATCGGTTCAGTCGTTGCGTTGCATCAAATAACGATTCGAGGATGGGCGCTTGTTCTGCCGAGGGTTTTGTTTGAAGAAGGATGTCGAGCTTCGATTGAAAGACGGCCAGGGGCGTTTGCATTTCGTGGGCGGCATTCTCCGTGAATTCGCGTTGACTTACGAAAGCTTGCCGATCTCGTTTGGTAAGCTCTTCGATGGCAACATTGAGATCGTTGAACTCCGAGATCTTTGTCGAAGGCAGTGAGAGCGGATTGTTCTTTTCTATCTGGAATGATTTCAGTTGACCGAGTATGTTATAGAATGGTTTCCAAACCGTTTTTGAATTCCAGTAGTTGATCAGCAACATTCCGGTAACCAAAAGGAAAAGGACAACGATTTGTGTGATCACGAGTGCACTGATAAGATCTTCGCTTTCAACGAGCGACACTCGAGCCTGTATGCTATAAAGTTTGCCGTTGATTACTACGGAGCCTTTCAAGATCCGATGATCGTGTTTGGTATAGATCTTTTCTTTGATAGGTGGACCTTCGAGAGGTTTTACTTCTATTTCTCCGTCGAGGTCTTCATAATGACTAATGTCTTCATGTTGAAGACGTTCTATGATCTCGCGTTTATGATGAAGCAGCGTTTCATCTACACTTGCGGTGATAATACCGTTAATAACAAAGTACAGTACCGGCGTTACGATCAACAACAACGCCACCGAGTACACGAGGAAACCAAGTATTGTGCGATTCAGCAACTTCATACTTCGAATTTATAACCGAGCCTGTAAACTGTTTTAATAAAATCTTCGGATCCTGATTCAGAAAGTTTCTTTTTCAGGTTCTTGATGTGAGAATAAACAAAGTCGTAGCTGTCCAGGTTATCGGCATCGTCGCCGGAGAGATGTTCGCCGATGGCATTCTTTGAGACTACGCGATTCTTGTTGGCAACAAGGAAGAACAAAAGATCCATCTCGCTCTTCGTGAGGTCGAGCGTGGTTTTACCGACAGAGACTGTTCGTGAGTTGAAGTCGATCTGAAGATCTCCGAACCGAACAATGTCGGAGCCGTCGAATTTATTTCTGCGGATCAATGCTTTCACACGCGCGCCCAACTCGGCAAGGTGAAATGGCTTCGACAGGTAATCGTCGGCACCGATACCTAACCCGGCGACACGATCGTCGATTGAATTTTTTGCGGAGATGATAATGACACCTTCTGCTTTTCGAAGTTTTTTGATCTGCTTCAGCAGCTCGAGACCGTTACCACCCGGCAACGTAATGTCGAGGAGAACACAGTCGTATTCGTAGAGGGAAATTTTTTCCTGGGCCGAATCGTAATCATAAACGGGTTCGCACGAAAAACTTTCCGACTGCAGGAATTGGACAATGCTTGCAGAGAGGTCTTTCTCGTCTTCAATAACAAGGATCTTCACCGGGTAAAGATAGGAGTTAGAATTTGGAGGAATTCTGTAGGCATTTTCGGTACCTTAGGTTATATGATACAGCATCTTCGTACGTACATCGGCAAGAAATGCCGGCTACACAATCATCAACATCGGTGGCCTCGCTGTCGGCCTCGCTTGTGCAATCGTCATCATGCTATGGGTTTGGGATGAAACTCATTTCGACGCTCAACACGTGCTTCGCGACAGGATCTACCAGGTGAAGAGTTTTCACAGGTATCCCCGACGGAAACAATACGATCGATGCGACGTCCGGTGCCCTTGCCCCTGCCATGCTCGAGCTTCCTGAGGTTGAGCAATCGTGCAGGCTTTCGTATACCGGCAGTCGTTTGCTGATGCAAACGGGTGATCTTTCATTTTATGAACAAGGTGTATTTGCAGACACAACCGTATTCAAACTGTTCACCATTCCGATAACGGAAGGTGTTGCATTTCATGATGACAATACGGTGATGCTTTCGCTAAAGCCTTGCCCAAAAATATTTCCCCGAACAGTCGGCCGTTGGAAAAACTTTCAGGATCAACGCGGGGCGTGATGTTGTTGTGAGTGGCGTGTTCGAAGATATGCCTTCGAACTCAACTCAAAAATTTGACTTCATGATGCCTTACAATGTCTTTGCAAAGGCGGATCAGTTCAATAATGAATGGGGTGCCTTTACAAATGCGTTTTACTTATGTATTACTGCAACCGGGAACCGATATCAAGGAAGTCGATCGGAAGATCAAGCAAACGTTCACCCGAACCTCACGTGTGGGTTCGGTGGGGCGATAATGTTGAGATGTTTCTTTTTCCATTTCGTGATTCACGACTTCGAAATAACTTCAACACGATGGACAGCAGGAAGGCGGACGCATTTCTTACGTGAGAATATTCGCAGCGGTTGGCATCTTCATACTGCTGGTTGCATGTATCAACTTTATGAACCTTGCGACAGCAAGATCGGTGAATAGATCGAAAGAGATTGGCGTGAGAAAAGTTTCCGGTGCTGCGAAAGCTGCATTGATCCGTCAGTTCTTTTCGGAGTCGATCCTGCTTGCAACGATAGCCATGCTCATCTCGCTGCTGATTGTTCAAACATTGCTGCCGGGCTTTCAATACACTAACACAAAAAACACTCGAGATCGATTTTTCGAACCTTGTATTTATAGCGTCTGTTGTTTCAATTACTTTGATAACGGGTATCGTTGCCGGAAGCTACCCGGCTTTCTTGTTATCATCATTGAAACCTGTGCTTGTTTTGAAAGGCAAGTACACCGGAGTCGGTGGAAAAAATATTCGCAAAGGATTAGTTGTATTCCAATTCAGCCTCTCGACAGTGTTGATCGTTTGTTCAATGGCTGCGCATCTCAGGTGAAGTATATGAAAGACAAGGATCCTCGGCTCGATCGCGATAACATAGTGTATTTCCCGGCGACCAGGAGCATAGACCATAAACTCGACGCATTTAAAAGCGAAATATTAAAAGATCCGAAAGTTATTTCGATCTCCGAAGCCGACAACAACCCTATGCGTGTGTTTGGCGGAATGGTTTTGAGTGATGATGGATGGCCTGGAAAAGTAAAAGGTGAAGACATCGTGTTCACGTGGATGCAATGCGATGCGGACTTCCTTTCTGCCATTGGCCCTTAAATTCGTCGAAGGAAGGAATTTCTCCTAAAGAACATCCCGGCGACAGCATGAATTTCATCGTCAACGAAGAGGCTGTAAGAAAATGAAATTTAAAGGATCCGATAGGCGCGAAACTTAAAGCACCACATTACGGCACGATTATCGGAATTGTAAAAGACTTTCACACGGTGAAGCTGAGCTTCGAAATACAACCGGTCATCATAGCGATGACTCCCAAAGCTGATCCCCTTGTGTTTGTGAATTACCAGCCCGGCCAGGCACAGGAAGCGCTCACGTCCGTCCAAAGGGTTTATAAACATTCGAGCCCAACATTCCGATCGAGTATCAGTTCATTGACGCTCCATTTGGCGATATGTACCAGGATGAAATTTTGATCGAAAAACTTTCATTGTATTTCACGGTGATCGCGATATTCATTTCATGTCCTCGGTTTGTTAGGACTAGCGTCATTCACCGCGGAAAGTCGAACGAAGGAAATTGGAGTTCGCAAAGTACTGGGTGCTTCGATATTTCAGATTGTTGAACTGCTGGGAAAAGATTTTCTCCTGCTAATATCATTCGCGCTTGCAATTGGCCTTCCACTTGGCTGGTGGGGAGTTATGCATTTCCTGGAATCATACCAGTTTCATACAGAGATAAGTGTGTGGTTGTTTATTGGTATCACCGGGTTGATGGTCGGCATTACGTTGATATCTGTCGGGTATCAGTCAGCGCGGGCTGCAATGATGAATCCCGTGAAGACCTTACGATCTGAGTAATTTGTACTTTTGACCATATGAAAAAGATCACCATTCTCATCACCTCCCTCGCATTGATTGCCTTGTTGTTCACACAAAGCACATCGGGCGACGAAAAATTACCCAACGCTCCGAATGCACCAGCGGGCTTCACCGTGCCAAACATTATATGATGGACTAAAGAATCCCTGGGGAATGGTGTGGCTTCCCGACGGACGCATGCTCGTAACCGAAAGAGCCGGCGAGATCCTCGTTTCAAAAACGACAAATTCACGGCGAAAAACTCTCGGGTGTTCCCAAAGTTTTTAACGACGGCCAGGGTGGCCTGCTCGACATCGTTCTTCATCCGAAGTACGATGAGACTAAGTGGATCTACATCTCCTACGCGAAAAACCCGTCGACGGTGGAGCAACCACTGCTATCGCGAGATTCAAGCTCAACGGTAATCAAATCACCGACTTCGCCGACATCTTCACAGCCAAGCCATATCTGCCCGCCAACTATCACTTCGGCAGCCGCATCATCTTCGATAAGAACGGTTACCTGTTCTTCAGCTCGGGCGAACGTGGAACTCAACCAAAAGTACAGGAGCTCAACAACGACCACGGAAAGATCCACCGCATCTACGACGACGGTCGCGTTCCAAAAGACAATCCATTCGTGAGCACCGCCGGTGCCAATCCAACCATCTGGACATTAGGTCATCGCAATCCACAAGGAATGGTTTACGACGTAGCAACAGATCGCATCTGGGCTGCCGAGCACGGACCTAAAGGTGGAGATGAATTGAATCTTATCGAGAAGGGAAAAAATTACGGTTGGCCGAAAACATGTTATGGCATTAACTACGACGGAACAATTCTTACTCCCAACAAAGAGCTTCCGGGTATCGAAAATCCTGTTCGTTACTGGGTGCCTTCGATCGGTCCTTGCGGTATCACAATCGTTACGAGTCCGAAATATCCGGATTGGAAAGGTAACATCCTGGTGGGAGCACTCGCGTTCCAACACATCGCACGTGTTCAAACTCAACGGAACAAAGTATGTGACCGAAGAAAAATTACTCCAAGATGTGGGACGGTTCGTTGTGTTAAGGAAAGTCCCGATGGAATTCTTTATGCGGTAACAGAGGGGCCGGGTGTAATGGTTAAATTGGTTCCTAACAAGTAACAACAATCCATCATGGCTAAAGTAAGTACCTATCTCAACTTCAAAGGACAGACAGAAGAAGCATTCAACTATTACAAAAAAGTTTTCGGAGGAGAATTCGCCGGACAGGGAATGATGAAATTCTCTGGAGCACCGCCGATGCCCGGCGCTCCGCAACTTTTCTGCAAGTGAAATGAACCAGGTGATGCACGTAGAACTTCCGATACTCGGAGGCGTTCATTCGATCAATGGTTCCGACTCTCCCGAATCACATGGTTATTCCGTTGTGATGGGAAATAATTTTTCTATTGTGTTGAGTCCTGATTCAAGAAAAGAAACCGATCGCCTGTTTAAAGAATTATCAGATGGTGGACAAGTAACTGGTCCGCTGCAAGAGATGTTCTGGGGTGCTTACTTTGGGACGTGCACAGATAAGTTTGGTGTGAACTGGATGTTTAATACTGAAGCCAAGTAATTACTGGGGCAGCTAAAATCGTAACAAGCTGTTTCCCTGCTTTTAATATAATTGACTGGCGTTCTCCATCCTTCTTATAAATTCCAAAATGCAAATGTGAACGAGTGCGACGGGCATTGCCGGTATTACCGACAGTGCCCAACGTATCTCCCTGCTTCACAATCATTCCTTTCTTTACGATCTGCGAATCGAGATGTGCAAAGTAGTATGCGCGCTTCTGCTTCGCATCTTTCATCCAGATCACTTTGCCACCGAGTGAGTTATAACCAACATCGGTGATCTCTCCTTCTGATGGAGCAACTACGATAGTTCCTCTCGGGGCAACTATGTCGATACCTTCATGCCTACGACCATTGTCGCGGGCGTCGCCATAAATACTGATGATGGATTTTTTTGTGGCGCCGGCAACTGGATTCATCAGCAATGGTAACGGAATGGCTCTTGCAGTGCCTTGAATTCTCTTTCCCTTCTTTCCTTTTTTCTTTGGCTTGATGTTGCACGTGTTGCAGTATTGATCGGGCAACGCAGGTGCTTTGAAGTAAAATGAAAGATCATGAACTGGAGCCGGTGCCGGCTTCTTAGGTCCCAGGTAACATCACGAATGCCTGGAAGGTGATACACACGATTGCAAGCAAGAAATACTTTTTCATCCAATACGTCATTAATTCCGGCCACGCGAAAGTCGGGAAAAATCATGCCAATAGAAAAGCGACTGATTGTCAGGGAAATTGATATGCGTTGAGAAAGTAATTACTCAACTATGGCTTATGATTTCACCAATTGTTTTGATGCAGTTTCCAATGCTTTTACCAACGCTTCGAAGTTGATTGGTTTACTGATGTAATCATTCATTCCGCCTTCGATCGCTTCCTTTCGATCATTCTGCATCGCATTAGCGGTAACAGCGATAATCCATGGTTGTGTCTTCATCGTATCACGAATGACCTTCGTAGCCTGGAAGCCATCCATCTCAGGCATCTGAACATCCATCAATATCAGGTCGATATCGGCAGCGGATAACATGTCGATCACTTCAAGTCCATTGCCAACGACCGACGGTTTGTAACCGAGTTTAGTCAACGCACGGTTGATAAGAATCTGGTTCACGGGATTGTCGTCGGCGATCAGGATCTTTAGTGGATGCTTCGCGGCAAAGTCTGCCGTAAGTTTTTGCGAGCCGAGGCGTTGTGATTTATTGCAACGGACCGATCGAGTGCCTGTTTTACTTGCAAAGAGAGCGCTTGTTGTTTCACAGGCTTCGCCAGTATCCCATCGAATACTTCTTCCTGTATGTTCGTCCTCGATTCTCCGATTGGTATCATCAATATCACCGGCACACCTGGATACTGCGAACGAACGGACTTACCAAACAGTTGACCATCGGTGTGCGGCATTTTCAGATCGACGATCACGACGCCAAATTTATTATTTGCCAGAACACCTTCTGCCTCACGCGCGGAGAGTGCCATTGTCACTATTGCGTTCCACTGGGACAACTGATTTCGCAGAGCCTGAAGGTGTGTGGGATTATCGTCGACAACAAGAATTGTTTTGCCGGCCAGGTTGATACTCGCTGCACCGTTGGCTGTTTGCGTCTTCGTTTTTTCGCCAATGATATTGAAGCCGAATGTTGTACCGCGAGTGCTGGTGTCGGTTACACCGATGTCGCCGCCCATGAGTTCGACCAGTCTTTTACAGATTGCGAGACCTAAACCTGTTTCCACCAAATTTGCGCGAGGTTGATGCATCGACTTGCGAGAATGATTTGAAGAGACGATCGACCCTGTCGGCAGGGATACCGATGCCGCTGTCTTTGATTTTGAAACCTAGACTGACTGAGCGGTCAGTCACTTCAAGCAATTCAACATGAATATAGATCTCTCCTTCTTTCGTGAACTTGATGGCGTTACCGACGAGGTTCACCATCACTTGTCGCAAGCGCTGAGGATCGCCAACAATCTTGTCTGGAACATTCGGCTCGAACCAGTTAACATAAATCGAGATTGAGACTCGAAGCGCGACTGGCGAACAGATCGAGTACGTCTTCCACACAATCGCGCAGATCGAATTCGATGTGCTCGAGTTCCATCTTGCCAGACTCTATTTTGGAAAAGTCGAGGATGTCGTTGAGAACGATCAGGAGACTTTCGCCGGAATTGCGGATGATCCTCGCGTATTCCTTCTGTTCAGAGTTCAACTGTGTTTCTTCGAGCATAGCCGCCATGCCGATCACTCCATTCATGGGTGTGCGGATCTCGTGACTCATCGTCGCAAGGAATGTACTCTTTGCGCGGTTGGCTTGTTCCGCTTCTTCTTTGCAGACTCCGCCAATGCTTTTTTGCTCGATGACATCGGCAGTACGTTCGGCAACTTTGATCTCGAGCGCATTATTCTGTTTCTGAATTCTTCTGAACCTGTATGCGATCGCCAACGTAACAAGACCCGGCGAATGAGAAGATAACAACCATTTGGAACCACCAGGTCATCCAGAATGGTGGAATGATAGTGATCTTAAGCCTTCTTCCGCTTTCGTTCCACAACCCATCGTTGTTAGAACCCTTCACACACGAAAGTATAAATGCCCGGATCAAGGTTGGTGTACGTTGCCATGCGTTTGTTGCCAACGTAGTTCCAATCTTTATCGAAACCTCCATCTTATACGCATACTGATTCTTCAACGCGAACGTGTAATTCAATGCGGCATAGTCGATTGTAAAAACCGACTGATCGTATTGAAGAACAATCGCATTCGCCATGTTGATATGTTTCATGTAAAATTGAATCGGGTCCGTTCACCTTTACCGAATTATTGAACAACTTGAAATCAGTAAAGAACACCGGTGGCACAAAGGTGTTGTCGCGCAAGCTATCGGGATGAAATGAGTTGAGACCATTCGCTCCACCGAAGTACAACCAACCATCTCTTGTTTCATGTGCGGCGCCGGGTTTGAAAATATTGCCCTGCAACCCGTCTTCCATCGTATAGTTCCTGAATGTTTCGCCAATCGGATTAAACTTCGAAAGACCTTTGTTGGTGCTGATCCAAAGATGCCCACCCTCATCTTCCAGGACTGCCCGGATCATGTTATTAGGCAGACCGTCTTTTTCGCGATAAACTTTGAATGAGTTCGAAGATTTCTCATAACGACAAAGACCGCCGGCGGTCGCAAGCCAGAGGTGCCATCTTTATCGTAAATGACGTCGTCGACAACATTATTCGCAATACTACTGTCGTTGCTTTCATCATTGAAGTATTGAACAACTTTATCGGAACCGGGAGTGATCATGTTAAGACCCGAATCAGTCCCAATCCAAAGTCGTCCATCGGCATCTTCGCCTATCGTGTGCACAAAATCATTCGTGAGTCCTGACCGGGAAGTGATCCATTTAATTGCATTTCCTTTCACGTCGTAAAGTCCAAGCCCACCTCCCCACGTACCAACCCAAATGTTGTTGTTGTGATCTTTGTAAACTTTGTTGACAGTTTGCAACTGAGGGATCTATCGGGTTCGATTTGAGACTCAACTTCGTAAATACGCCGGTTGTTGTGTTCATCAGGTCGAGTCCACCCCGGTGATAGCCGACAGCTAATACGTTGCTCGCAACGTCGGCAAGAGACAGGACGTAATCGCTTCCCGGACTATGATTGCTTTTGTCTCTTGCGCGATAGTGTTTGAATAGCCTGGTTTTGGGATCGTATCGATTCAGACCACCACCGTCAGTTGCTATCCAGATGAAACCATTGGAGTCGGAAATCACGTCGAGAATAATGCTGTTGGAGAGACTGTTCTCGTCGTCGGAGCTTGCCCTTAGCAACCCAAACTTTTCACCGTAGCGCGGAAGAAAATTCAGCCCACCCGAATATGTTCCGATCCACATGTTCTGTGGTCGTCGCGGAAAATATAATACACGGAGTTATTCGAAAGACTTGAATTGTCCCCTTCAAGATTCTTAATGGTGGTGAATGAATTCTTGTGCGTGTCGTAGATGCTGATGCCGCCATTCTCGGTACCGATCCAAAGTTTACCGTCGGCACCTTCGTTGAAAGTGAGTATGTCGTTATGCGCAATGCTGTTGCTCGTTCCATTCGTTACAAAGTTGGTGTAAGTTCCCTCGCGGGAATTGTAACGGAACACGCCTCTTCCTTGCGTGCCGATCCAAACGTTTCCGGTGCGATCGGTGAAAACCGACTTTACCCAACTGTTCTCAATACCATTGGCGTGAATCTCGACCGGCTTCAATGTTTCACGAGCGAGTCGGCGAGTCCTTGTTTGGTCGCGATCCAGAGATCTCCATTCTTATCTTCGGTGACTTCGTACGCAAGATCTTTCGGAGCCGATTCGTCGTTCGTCAACGCATAAGGTGTGAATGATTTAGTATCGGGGTCGAATAATAAAAGTCCGTTGCTTGTTGCGAGCCACATCCGTCCTTCGGAGTCGTCGAATATGTTCGTAAATGGCAAACTCTTCGTTGCCTGGATGACTGAACGTGTCATAACGGCGGTCGAGAATATCGAGACCCGCGCCGGTCGCGATATAGTACTTTCCTTCGCGTTCATAGATGTCGAAGATGAGATTATCCCGAATCGATTTTGGATCATCACGATCATGGCGATAAATGGTGAACCCGTATCCTCATATATCGATTGAGGCCATCATCGGTCCCGATCCACATAAAACCGTGACTGCCTTTGTGAATAATATTCACGTGATCGTGCGAGAGCCCGTCGGTAGAAGTCAGGTGAAAGAAGCGATGTGAGCTTCTGTTCTTATTGTCGCGATGAGGAGTAAAAGACAAGGAGCTGTTTCAAAACACTAACCCGGATACTTTTGAAATATCTAAGTTAATTAATGAAACTCCCGCCTAACAAGCGCTTTTTGAGGAAAAACTTACGTGTTGGGGCCCTTTTTTTATTCGGCTCTTAAGGTTTTTACAGGGTCGCTGGCCGCTGCTTTTAGCGATTGGACGCTGACAGTCGCAAGGCCCGTGAGCAGTGCAATGAGCGCCGCGGCGACGAAGTACCACCAGTTGAGGGGTGTTCGAAACGTGAATCCAAGCAGCCAGTCGTTCATGTAGTACCAAGGCGACCGGCGTGGCAATCACGATCGACACTATTATCAGTATCATGAATTCGCGGCCCAGCATGTTTACAATGCTCAGTGATGTTGCGCCGAGCACTTTGCGGATACCAATCTCCTTGATGCGCATATTGGCAGTGAACATAGCAAGACCAAATACACCCATGCATGAAATGAAAATTGTTATGCCCATTGATATCGTGGCGAGCTTCGAAGTTTTTTGTTCTTCGCCATGGAGCCAGCCGATCTCGTCCTTCGATGAAATGGTAGTTGAATGTTTCGTCTGGATAAACTTGTTTAAATTCAGATTGTAATCCGGTCGATGACTGCTTGTGTTCGCGAGGATGTCAGGATTGCTCCAAACGAATAGCAACTTCATGCTGCATGTCTTTGAAGTCGCCCATGATACAATAACCGATCGCGTTTCGGAAAGACTCCTGGTGAAAATCCTGGACGACGCCCACGATAGGGAACACCCGGCAGTAAACAACGTAAATCGTTCGCCTATTGCATCACGTGGATCGTCGAAGCCGAGGGCTTTCGCGAACGTTTCATTCACCACGACTTCTCTCACTGTATCTTGAAGTATGATATTGCGACCTGCGATCAGACGTAACTTATACAATGGAATGTAATGGTCGTCTCCCGATTTAATGGCGGTCAAGATCTTAACCGGTTCCATTTTTTCCGTTGAATTCGGCGTCAGCCTTCCATTGTGCAAAGCCCATGGTGGAAATCCCTGCATGGAAACATCTTCGAGTCCCCTGACATTGCGGAGGCGATCGACAAGAGTTTGCACTTTACTCACCTCACCTTCCCAATTCGTTCGGAACGTTATCACGTTACTGGTAGAGAATCCTCTGTCCGTTTTCCTTATGAAATCCATCTGACTTCCGATCACCAGCGTGGCGATGATGAAGAAAAGTGAAGCTGAAAACTGCAGCACGATCAACGACTTCCGCAACGAGAATCCTGCGCGCCCTGCCGAGATCTTCTTTCCAGAGAGCGCCACAGCAGGCCGGTACGACGACATCACCAATGCAGGGTACATTCCAGCAAGCAGTGAGATAATCAATATTAACGCTCCGAAGAACATCCAGGTATCAATTGCCAACGGATCGAAAGTAACACCCCCTGGAACGAAGTCGGAGAAAAGCCATAACAACGGTCGCACCAACGCGATACTCAGGCACAAAGAGATAACGGCGAGCGCCAATGTTTCCGACAAGAACTGAACAACGATCTGACGCTTCAAACTGCCCACCACCTTTTCTGATGCCGATCTCGCGTGCCCTTCGTGCAGATTGAGCGGTAGAAAGATTGATGAAGTTGATCGAAGCAATCATTAAAATGAATATTGCAAGGCCGCTTAACGAATACAACGTGGCTCGCAATCCATTATCACCATGGTCGTCAACGAAATGTAGTTCTGCGAGTGGTTGAAGCTTGTAAGATTTATCCTTTTGCCCCATGCTTCTCGATGATACGCGTAAGTTGTGAGGCAATTTCGTCCGGATCATCTCCCGGGCTCAACTTGATAAAGCTCTGCGTTCCATGCGTCATCCGGTCCCAAACGTCGACGTGAAGGAATTTGCGAAGGAAAGTATTTTCTATCGTGCTATAAGAAATGAACTCTGTATGCTTGAAGTCGGAGTTACCAGACCAATCCCTTACAACGCCGGCAATTGTAACTATCAATGAATCATTATACGTAACATTCTTACCGATAATCTCTTGCAAATCGATGGAGCCGAAATAAGCGCGGGCGCGATTTTCGGTCAACACAACTTGCATCGGTTTGGCAAGCACTTCCGGCTTTCCTGCCAGCCATTGATATTGAAACACTTTAAAGTAGTCCGGGTATGTAAGGATGACCTGAGTCGTGTGGCGATCAAAATTTTTATGCCTGCCTTGCTCGATCACCATCGCCTTCGCATCGAAGTCGTGGTAGCCTGTCAATGCTTCACTACCGGCAAAGTCATCATGAAGCGCCGTTAATGCAGGACCGTTAATGGCACCATTGTCAAAATTTTTTGGAACGGCTCAAATGTTCGAAGACGATAGATCCTTTCCTTATCAGGATGAAAATCGTCGAAGCTGAGTTCATATCGCACCACAAGAAACGCGATGATACACGCGCTAATCCCCAACGTAAGTCCCAGCACATTAATAATAGTGTAGACTTTGTTCCTTGTCATCATTCGCCACGCGATCAGGAAGTAATTCTTTATCATATGAAAATTGATTGAGTCGTTTGAATGTGGATGTAATGAAGCGCGCTGTTGTCGTTTCCGGATTGCATACGAGCCGATGAGTGACAAGACTTGTCTCCAGTATCTTGCCTTCTCGCGCGCCATGCCGACATTCTCAAGAGATTTCTTTCGAATATCTCGTCCATGTCGCCCAACAGATCGTCGACCTGTGCGGCACCGCAATACCATGTGAAGAGACGCTTGGCAAGCTTTGGAGGTTCCCATACACAAATATAATGTTTCTAGTTTTAAGAAGAAATACTCAGAGAAACGATTTACTCGTTTCTCAAAGAATTTACAGGATTGGCAGTTCCGACTTGTAGAGAATGAAAACTTACGGTGACAACGGCGATTGTGAGGGCCACAACACCTCCACCGGCAAACATCCACCACTCAATATCAATACGGTGGGCAAACTCCTGCAGCCACTGGTCCATCAGCAACCACGCTAATGGCGATGCCACAGCAAAGCCAATAACAACCATCCACACGAACTCGCGTGAGAATTGCACGAGGATGTTAGTCAACGAAGCGCCGAGGACCTTGCGAATTACCGATCTCCTTCGAGCGACGAACAGCCATGAAAGACGACAGTCCAAACAAACCGAGACAGCCGATGAAGATCGACAGTGATGCGAACAACGTAAAATCCATGAAACACCATCGTCTCGATACCATACTGCTTCTCGAGGGCGTCGGTGAGCACCACGAGTTGAACACTTTTTCGGGCGCAAACTCTTCCAGGCCCCTTCGATCTCGGCTATCGTTGCGGGAGAAAATATTATTGACACGAACATAGGACTCGTCCCAGGATGGCATTCCAGTTCATTAAGATGTCGGGCGTGAGTTGTGAGCGCAGCGACTGGTTTTGAAAATCTTTACAACACCAACGATCGTCGCCTCACCCTCATTGATCACGAGCTTGCGACCCAGTGCTTCGTCGGGAGTCCATCCCATGGACTTCGCAACTGTTTCATTGATGATAAACTCATCGAAGCGATCTTTGACAACTGTGAAGTTGCGACCCGCAAGGATATCAAGATCGAAGAACGGAATGTAAATCGACATCGGTCACGATCATCAAAGACTCGTGGCTCTCGTTCTCAGCTTGTTGCGGAAGACGATAGCTTGTACCGTACGATCCATCTACGCCGACGGGTGCGTTCGATCCGAAAGTAACGTCACTCACATTCATGTTCGTGCGTAAACGGTTCCTGAACGCGTCGAGCTTCTGATAGTCTGGGAACAGGCATCGAGAGAATGGAGCTTGTTTCGAAGCCGAGATCTGTGTTGTTGAAATGATGTATTTGCCGGGAGACGACGACCGTTGCAATGATCAATAGCTGTACAACAGTAAATTGGAAAACGAATCAACCGTTCTTCGTAATGAGAAAATATTTTGCCGGCCCTGCGACATCTTATTCTTCATGGCTTCGATCGGTTTGAAAGTTGACAGAACGATAGCAGGATAAACAGCAGCGAGGATGATTACAGACACGCCGATACGATACGAGACCGGCATCGCTCCAATCGAAACGTGAGCTGCATGTTGATGGATGAAAGATATACGTTGAGCTGGTTGAGCGCGAACCGGCTCAACCCGACAGATATCAACAAAGTTAATTAAATATCAACAAGCTGTGCTCATACACAAACTGACCGATCAATCGCATTCGCGAGCTCCCATCATTTTACGAATTCCAACTTCCTTCGAACGAGTAATCGCTTTGGCGGTCGACAGGTTAATGAAATTTACCGCGGCAATAATCAGGATAAAGATACCGACAGCGCCCGCCGCCCGAAGCACCTTGAACGACATCGTGTATGAGGCCCCCTGCATTGCCATACATCGTCTCATTATTGGATCTCTTTCAGTGGCTGGAAAAAATAAGCGATGCGACTATCAACTTCCGGTCGCTGGTATTTCTTCTTCCACGCCGCTATTTTTTGTTCGAGACCAACTTTATCATTATTGTCCTTCAAAACAACGAACGTGCTTCCACCATAATTACCTTCCCAATTGTTGGCCTGATATTGATTGTTCTCTTTGAAAAATTCATAGGGCACCAAAATGTTGTAGCGAAGCGTGGTGTTACCGGGCGCATTCTTCACAACCCCAGTTACTGTAAGTGGATCTTTGCCATTCAAAGAAATGGTCTTTCCAATACTGAAGCGTATCCATCTTTAATTCCAAATGCTTTCTCCGCGGTGATCTCAGTAGCACAACAGAATTTTTAAGCTTAAACGCTTCGTTAGGATTGCCGGCAAGCCATTGTATGTCGAACACGTGCGTATAGGCAGTATCGACGAATAAGACATAACGCTCCTCGAATCGAACCACTTCACCGTTACCACGATCGGTGGCAAAGAAACGATTGTGCGGTCCTGCAGCTTGTGTTACGTGTGCAAAATCACCAAAGTCGTTGCGAAGCGCTTCCGCCAACGGATAGCACGTGGATTCCCAGTGCAATACCTGGTCGGGATATTTTGTGTCTTGCACAATACGAAACGTATGTTAGCCTGTCGATGGAATGAGTCGAAGCTCGACTCGTAACGAATAAAGATGCTGATAACAATTGTGCAGACGATGCCGATGGAAAGGCCTGCGATATTGATAAACGAGTGCACTTTGTTCTTGAGGAACGTGCGGTAGGCGGTCTTCAGGTAGTTTCTAGAGCATGAATGAAGATCGCTGATCATCTTCGATTTCCAGTGTAAAAAGATGTCACAAAAAAAGACCGCCCGATAAAGGACGGCCTCTCTATTAATTCAACTACAAGTTTCTATTAATTCAATTTACCGGTCGACTTACCTTCTTTATCGGCAGCATCCTCGGCAGACCTTGCCATATCCAGGTGATGTTCGAGGGTCGGCACTTTTCCCGAAGCCCATTGCTTTAAATCAGGATCGTTGCCCTTGTCGGCTTCCTTCTTAAAAGCATCGATATCTTCTTTATGATCTTTCACCATGTGGTCTGTAAAAGCCTGGTCGAAATCTTTGCCGTCTTTCGAAGCGATGTTGTCGTAGATCTTTTGCAGCGATCACTCAACGTAGTGGGTAACGAAATGTCTTTCGCTTGCGCGAAAGCTTTCAGTTCTTCGTTAGCTTTCGAGTGGTCTTCAACCAACATCTTACCGAGATCTTTCACCTCTCGCGCGATACCTTTGGTTTGAGCGAGCTCAACCTAATCGAACTTCAAGCATACCACCATCGGCTGCTTTCACAGCGAACTCGGCATCCTTTTCATCCGACTTGGGAAGTTTCTCTTCGTTAAGATCATTAGCCGCCTTCTTGCTGTCTTTTGTTTCAGCATTGTCGTTATTCTTCATATTACATGAAGCAACGAACATTATTGCCCCCACGAATACCCGCGGTGTTTATTATCATACGTTTCATAGCTCTTTCATTTTGGTTAGTAATAATTGAATCTCTAACAAAATTCTAACCAGTAATCCAGCTTAACCTGAGTTTGTGTTCACTCGTCCATAAATACTGTTGTTTTGATCTCATTGCAAAACCTAAAAGTCATTTCGTTACGTTGTGGTAGTAGAACGACATGATTCCACACAGTTGTGCCTTAAATGATACAACAACAGATTTTGAAATCTAAGGGTTATCAGTTGTCGACGGCTATTTTAAAACATGGCACACATTTTAATAAGGGTTAAGACATCCCGTTGTACACAAGAGGTGGTGAATTGTGGGATTGAGAGTGTACACGGGTTTATAAGATATTAAATGCACATTAAGTGCGGAAAATCTTTGGCGTATGCGATTGGACAGGTATATCAGCAGGCGAAAAGTGTAGATAGATAATCCTGACAAACAAAAAATCACTACCGCATACGCCAAAACAAATTATAAATGGACCGCCATCTCCCAGTGGGCGGTCCAAATTTTTAACCTCTCCCACCTTACATTTTCAATTTTTAATCACGAATCAAAACCGTATGATATCTCGCGACGGTAATACAATAAGCATATGGCAAGGCCAAGCCAATGGTTTCAAACCAACACTCGTTTCCGATCAAAGAAAGTTTGACGTCGCCATTGCAGGCGCCGGCATCACCGGCCTGGCCACCGGTCTTTTACTTCAACGCCTCGGTAAGTCCGTGATCATATTCGACTCATGGCACATCGGCTTCGGAACAACAGGCGGTACAACCGCTCACCTCAACCACCTTTACTCGACACTTCCTATCCGCAGATCATCGACGACTTCGGTAAGGAGAAGGCAAAGGCTCGTAGCCCAGGCTGCGAAAGATGCTCTTCAACTGGTTGCAGAGCAAGTGTCGAAGTTCAATATTCAATGTGAATACAGCGAGGCGAATGGCTACCTGTATTCTCAAAATCGAAAAGAGAACAACGAGCTCCTTTCAGTTCACGAAGCATGTCGCGACGTGGGCATAGAAACAGAGTTTGTCAACACATTGCCTATCGATTTCAAGTTCGACAACGTGCTGATGTTTAAACACCAGGCGAAGTTCAGCCCACTGGATTACGTGTATGGCTCGCTCTCGAATTCGAGAAAGCAGGCGGCGTTATTCGTCAGAACTGCCGCGTGAACGACGTCAACGGCAACGAACCATTAAATATCGAGACAACCGACGGCATGTTCGAAGCGAAATCATTTGTGTTCGCTACCCACATTCCGCCCGGCATAAACTTACTGCACTTGCGTTGCGTTCCCAATCGTAGCTACGTGACGAGCGTACGTCTTGCAAGTGGAAATTATCCTGAAGGTCTTATCTACGACATGAAGGATCCATATCATTATTATCGCACGCAGATCATCAACGGGGTCAATTACCTGATCGTTGGTGGTTACGATCATAAGACCGCGCATAAATCAAATACATCCGAGAGCTTCATGCAATTGGAAGCACACGTTCGCGAGAAGTTTGATGTTGCGGAGATTACAACAAGTGGTCGTCACAATACTACGAATCGGTCGATGGGCTTCCGTACATCGGTCACCTGCCCGGCAAAGAAGAGAATGTTTATGTTGCGACCGGTTTTGGTGGAAACGGAATGACGTATGGTCACGTGGGCTGCCCGTGTTATTGCCCATCTGATCATGAAACTACCCGATCCCTACAACGGTGTGTTCCACCCTTCGTGTTCCACCCTTCGCGGATCAAACCGGTAGCCGGCTTTAGTAACTTCATCGCGCATAATGCCGATGCTGTTAAACAATACTCACATAAATGGCTGCCGCTCGACGAGTTGGAAGTGTTGAGTGACCTTGCTCCAGGTGAAGGTCGTGTCGTTAAGTTTCATGACGAAAGCGTCGCGATCCACAAAGACATGAATGGTGGACTTCACGCGGTGAGACCCGTATGTACACATCTTGGCTGTTCTGTGACATGGAACCTGGCCGAGCAAAGCTGGGATTGTCCTTGTCATGGTGCAAGATATTCGGTCGACGGAGAGGTGTTGAATGGTCCGGCCAGTAAGGATCTGGAGAGGATTGATGTGGAAGAACCGAATCAGCAGACACCGAAGCCGATAGAACATTAATTCATTATTCGGCTTTCAACACATCAACCGGGTTTGCTTTCGCGGCTCCGAAACCCTTCGACATTACCGTCGATAGCACAATCAACATCGTAACACCGAGTCCAATCACAAAATAGATTGCATTCCACTCGATTTTATAAGCAAACCCTTGCAGCCACTGGCTAATAATAACCCACGTAAGCGGCGCCGCTATCACAAAAGCAATGCTTACCAGCACGAGGTATTCTTTCGACAATAAATAAAGAATATTCCTCACCGACGCACCCAAGACTTTCCGGATACCAATCTCACTCATTCGTTGCCCGGCGATGAAAGATATCAATCCCCAAAGACCGATCACGGCCGTCGCTATCGAGAGAATCGAGAACACGAGGAACACTTTGCCCAATCGTTGCTCCTTATCGTAAACATGTTGAATAGCCTGATCGAGGAACTGGAATTGGAAAGGCTTTTCAGGTTCGATCTTTTTCCACTCACGTTCCATTGCTACGAGCGCATCGGCAGTTTTTCCCTGTTGAACATTGATCGCCAAATACCAGTATGGACCACCAAACCATATTACGATGGGGTCAATCTGTTTCTGCAGTGGTTCGAAGTTGAAATCTTTCACAACACCAATCACTCGTCCCTGTTTATTTGGACGGAATGAATGGTCGATCGCCTTACCGATAGGATCTTCCCAACCGAATGTTTTCGCAGCAGCTTCGTTGATAATGAAACCCGAGATCGAATCGGTCGACACATCTCTTGAGAAGTCGCGACCTTTAACAATCTCCAGCCCCATAGTATTCACGAAGTCGTGTGTTACATTCAGGATCTTCACAAACTGGGTGGCCTCATGACCTTCCACGTCGAATGACATAAACTGCACCTCGCGACCGATGGGCTCCGAAACCGACGACACGTTGCGAATGGAACTCTCTGCCAGCATCGCATTCTTAAATGCGTAGTACGACTTCACGATCTTGGTATCACGCACCGTGAGCAATACAACCTGGTCTTTTTCGTAGCCGAGTGGCCTGTCCTGAATATATCTCAACTGTTCGAAGATTACCACGGTACCTATGACAAGGAAGATGGCTATCGCAATCTGCATTCCCACCAATGCCTTTCTGAACCTGGCTCCGCCCTGTCCTTGTTTCCAGATGCCTTTCAATACTCGTTGTGGTTCAAGCGATGAAATGAACAACGCTGGGAAAACGCCGGAGATCAACCCGGTAACGATCGTAAAAAGTATAATGCCACCTAACAACCAGATGTCACGGCTAATAACGATTGCTTAATGGAGCATCGAGTAATGCACTGAACAACGGCAGCGAGATCTGGAGCAATAAGAATGCAATCACGAGCGACAACAAACAAATCGCTATCGCTTCCATGAGGAACTGCCAGCGCAGTTGTGACTTTAATGCACCGAGCACTTTACTGATACCGATCTCTTTGAATCGTCCCGATGCCATCGCCATGGAGATGTTGATGAAGTTGATGCAGAGATCAGCAGAACCAGGACGCCTACGGAAATAAAAATATATAAGTTGCCAATGTCACCATTCTGAATGAGATCGGTGTTGTAGTCGAATGTTGAATAGAGATGCACCTTCTCCATGGGCTGGAGGAAGAATTGCATGTTGAATTCTTTTTGTTCGCTGGGGATCTTCTCGATTGCGAGATCATTCAGTCCTTTTTCAACTACGGCCACCTGTCCAGGATCGTTGATCGTCATGTAAGTCCAGAACCAGTCGATGTTCCAGCTCTCGAGCATTTTGGGATTCTGAAAAGCCATCGGAATTAAGAACTCGAACTGAATGTGTGTGTTCGAAGGAAGATCTTTCAAAACACCTGTTACTTCGAGATCGGCCTTGCCATTGAAGTTCATTAGTTTACCAAGCGCCTGATCTTCTCCGAAATATTTTTTGGCAACCGATTCGGTAATTACAACCGAGTTAGTGTTCGACAACGCTTTCGTTGGATCACCTGCTGTGAATTCGAAGTTGAAGAGATCGAAGAACGTTGAGTCTCCGAAAATTACCTTCTGTTCGTAGTGAACTTTATCGCCGTAGCGGAATGTCGGCTCGAGTCGTGAATATTTGAAATTATAGATGCGAGTATACTTGCCGACTGATGGAAACCGCTCCTTTATGGTATGTGATTGTTTGTACCGCCTACCGTAGACGACGCGGTGATCCTATAGATCGACTTCGAATTGGTGAACATCTTATCGTAGCTCAACTCATGGACGCACGAAAAGTGCGATCACTATAAAACACGAAAGGCCTACAGAGAGGCCAGCGATGTTGATAATTGAGTGTGAGAGATGCTTACGCATGTTGCGAAGCATCATTTTGAGATTGTTTCGAAGCATAAGGTGGCGCGGTTAGATTGAGTGTAAACGGCATATTTCGGTGCCGCGTTACAACTTTTTACAACCCCCGCTAGATTTTTTCGTATTTGTTCTACAATTTAGTAACATAAATGAGCAAGACACCGCCAGAATTTGCAACATGGCTTCTGTTAAAATTCCTTCGCGACGACCTTGTTGAAGAGGTTGTGGGCGACCTAGACGAAAAATTTCGTGAAAACCCGTCTCGTCTCAATTATTGGTACCCCAGGTGATCAATTACCTCCGCCCTTTCGCGATGCGTAAAAAAGATTTCATCCAGCAACACATATCGGTATGTTCAAGAATTATTTCAAGATCGGACTCCGCCAGATGGCGAAGAACAAGATGTACTCGTCGATCAACATCGGCGGTTTTTGCTGTTGGGATCGCAGCCTGTTTATTGCTCGCCATCTATATCTATGGTGAGCTCAATTACGACAAGTTTTATGTGAACCAGGATCGCATCTACCGTGTGGTTGAGAATCATGAGTATAGCGGCCAGCGCTATACCGGCGTGCACATGGCTCATCCGTTTGGCGATGCTTTGAAAGAACTGTATCCAGATCTGGAACAGGTTGGATACTACAACGACAACGCAAACTTTGGAGCAGCGAGTAACGAGGTTCGTCGCACCGATCGCGTTAACAACACATACGAAGACAAGATCGTGTTTGCCAACCAGGGACTTCTGGATGTTCTGGACATGCAATTTGTCAGAGGTAATCCTCACAAGGCGCTCGATGAACGAAACACGATTGTTATCACGCAGAGTATCGCAGAGAAATATTTTAGCGACGATGAAGATCCGATTGGAAAGTCTTTGATCCTGAATGATGATAAGAAGAAAGTCTATGCGATCACAGGAGTCGTCAAAGATTTTCCGTCGAACTCACACATCCGGTTTGACTTCATGATCTCTTCGGAAGATGACATCCTGTTTGATGGAGAAAGAACAAGCTGGTGTTGCAACAACTGGATGAATTATGTTCGGGTAAAACCAGGAACTGATATCGCTGCGCTTGAAGAAAAAATTCCAGGGTATCACCAAATCGTACATGTTACCCCAGGCGCTGAAGCGCAACGCCGGCAAGCTTGAACTTGATTGGGTAAAAAGTTTCCGATATCATCTGCAACCGGTCGATGAGGTCTATCTTAATGTAGATCAGATTCATGATGATGTCTCTCACGGCGACATTCGTTTCATTTGGTTGTTCGGCAGCATTGCGATGCTGATCCTCTTTCTTGCTTGTATCAACTTCATCAATCTCTCGACAGCACGTTCGGCTAACCGGGCGAAGGAAGTTGGAATTCGCAAAGCGATCGGCTCACTCCGTGCTTCCATAGTAAGGCAGTTCCTGGCAGAGTCGTTCATGTTCAGCATCATAGCGCTGGCAATCGGTATTGTGCTCGCGCAACTAATGATACCCATCTTCAACAATCTCGTTGGCAAGTCAATTTCATTTCCCTGGGCGCAATGGTGGATCACTCCGTGTTTGCTCGCTGCTGCAATTTTGATCGGATTTATTGCGGGAGTCTATCCTGCGTTCTATCTATCGGCATTCCGTCCCGCGAAAGTGCTAAAGGGAGGCGTCTCTACCGGTGCGCGCAATACCACCGTTCGCAGCGTGCTGGTGATCTTCCAGTTTACGATCTCGATCATGTTGATTGTTGGCACAATCATCATCGAGCGACAAATGCAATATGCATTGAACAAAGACCTTGGATTCGATAGAAACAACGTAATGGTCCTTCAAGGGACGATCACACTCGGCAACCAGATCAATGCGTTCAAGGAAGAATTGAAAAACCTCGCCGATGTGAAATCCGTGTCCGGCAGCAATTACCTGCCCGTTAACGACGGCAAACGCGACGGCGGTTCAACAAACATTGAAGGAATGCCCGGAGTTGACTTTACCAGCCAGCAGTGGGAAGTCGATTCGGAATACATCAGGACAATGGGCTTTAAGATAATTGCCGGCCGGGACTTCGATCCGAAAATCGCTTCCGATTCATCGGCCATGATCATCAACCAGTCGATGGCCAAACAATTCAACATAAATGATCCGATTGGAAAGAACGTTACTAACTATTCAGGCAAATTGAACATCATTGGTATTGTTGAAGACTTCCACTTCGACGCCCTTACCCAACGGATAGCACCTGTTACGATGTTTGTGACTAAGCGCGTTCCGAACGTCATTTCCGTTAAACTTTCTTCGAACGACATTCCCGCTGCGATCGAATCGGTCTCACGCACGTGGCAAAAGTTCTCGCCCAATCAGCCGATCCGCTATGAGTTCCTCGGCGACCGATATGAGCATACTTACAACGATGTGAAACGCTTCGGCTTGATCGTGAAAATATTCACGTCACTGGCGATCACTCGTGGCGTGTCTCGGATTGTTTGCACTTTCGGCTTTCATGATCGAGCAACGTGGCAAAGAGATCAGCATCCGAATGGTGTTGGGAGCACCGATAGCCAACATTCTTCGAATTCTCTCGCAAAACTTTGTCATGCTTGTGTCGATCTCATTTGTCCTCGCAACACCGATAGCCTGGTACCTGATGGACCAATGGCTGCAAGACTATGCTTATAAGATCGATATCACATGGGATGTGTTTGTGGTAACGGGAATTACCGCGTTGGCGATTGCCCTGCTGACGATCGGTTATCAGGTCATTAAAAGCTTCATTGACGAACCCCGGTGGCTAATCTGAAATCAGAATAGTTTTGAAACCACCAAAGCTCGCCAAATGGTTGCTCTTGTTCTTCCTTCGAGATGACTTGAACGAAGAAGTTCTTGGCGACCTGGAAGAAAAATTCCGGGAAAAGAATTCGCGACTTCGTTACTGGTTCGAAGTACTCAACTATATCCGTCCTTTTGCCATGCGTAAAAAAAGACTTCAT